>NZ_JAKNYM010000002.1:150000-155000 GCF_022865105.1 Sphingomicrobium astaxanthinifaciens | reverse complement strand
AAGTTATCACCTTAGTGAATATATAGCTTTGGTGAAGCAAACCCGGAGAACTGAAACATCTAAGTACCCGGAGGAAAAGACATCAACCGAGATTCCGTTAGTAGTGGCGAGCGAACGCGGACCAGGCCAGTGCCGTCTAGTGAATTAGCAGAAGGATTTGGAAAGATCCGCCAGAGTGGGTGACAGCCCCGTATGCGAAAATGATCTAGACGGACTTGAGTAGGGCGGGACACGTGAAATCCTGTCTGAACATGGGGGGACCACCCTCCAAGCCTAAATACTCGTACATGACCGATAGCGAACCAGTACCGTGAGGGAAAGGTGAAAAGCACCCCGACGAGGGGAGTGAAACAGTACCTGAAACCGGTTGCCTACAAGCAGTGGGAGGATCCTCGAGATCTGACCGCGTACCTCTTGCATAATGGGTCAGTGACTTACTGTATCGAGCAAGCTTAAGCCGATAGGTGGAGGCGAAGCGAAAGCGAGTCTGAATAGGGCGAATGAGTTCGATGCAGTAGACCCGAACCCCGGCGATCTAGACATGGCCAGGTTGAAGGTGCGGTAACACGCACTGGAGGACCGAACCGTTGTATGTTGAAAAATGCTCGGATGAGCTGTGTCTAGGGGTGAAAGGCCAATCAAGCCGGGAAATAGCTGGTTCTCCGCGAAAACTATTGAGGTAGTGCCTCGGATGTATGCCGTTGGGGGTAGAGCACTGGATGGGCTAGGGCTGCGCGAGCGGTACCAAACCTAACCAAACTCCGAATACCAACGAGTCTTGTCCGGGAGACAGACGGCGGGTGCTAAGGTCCGTCGTCAAAAGGGAAACAGCCCTAACCTACAGCTAAGGTCCCCAAGTCATCACTAAGTGGGAAAGCATGTGGGAATCCCAAAACAACCAGGAGGTTGGCTTAGAAGCAGCCATCCTTTAAAGAAAGCGTAACAGCTCACTGGTCTAAATAAGGGTTCCTGCGGCGAAGATGTATCGGGGCTAAAGTGATGCACCGAAGCTTAGGGTTCGTGATTTATCACGAGCGGTAGCGGAGCGTTCTGTAAGTCTGTGAAGCCGAAGGGTAACCGACGGTGGAGATATCAGAAGTGCGAATGCTGACATGAGTAGCGATAAAGAGGGTGAGATGCCCTCTCGCCGAAAGCCCAAGGGTTCCTGCGCAAGGCTAATCCGCGCAGGGTAAGTCGGCCCCTAAGACGAGCCCGAAGGGGGTAGTCGATGGGAAACAGGTTAATATTCCTGTACCTGGAGATGTGTGACGGATGGCGGATGTAGTTCGACCTTATCGGATTGGTCGGGCTGCCAAGTTGTCCCGGGAAATAGCCTCTCCATTATAGACCGTACCCGAAACCGACACAGGTGGGCAGGTAGAGTATACCAAGGCGCTTGAGAGAAGGGTGTTGAAGGAACTCGGCAAATTGCCTCCGTACCTTCGGAAGAAGGAGGCCCCGTCAGAAGGCAACTTTTGGCGGGGGGCACAGGCCAGGGGGTAGCGACTGTTTATCAAAAACACAGGGCTCTGCTAAGTCGGCTTCAAGACGACGTATAGGGTCTGACGCCTGCCCGGTGCTTGAAGGTTAAAAGGAGGAGTGCAAGCTCCGAATTGAAGCCCAAGTAAACGGCGGCCGTAACTATAACGGTCCTAAGGTAGCGAAATTCCTTGTCGGGTAAGTTCCGACCTGCACGAATGGCGTAACGACTTCCCCACTGTCTCCAACACCTGCTCAGCGAAATTGAATTCTCCGTGAAGATGCGGAGTACCCGCGGTTAGACGGAAAGACCCCGTGCACCTTTACTGCAGCTTCAGAGTGGCTGTGGGAAACATTTGTGTAGGATAGGTGGGAGGCTTTGAACTTCCGGCGCCAGTCGGAAGGGAGCCATTGGTGAAATACCACCCTGATGTTTTCTATAGTCTAACCTCGAACCGTTATCCGGTTCAGGGACCCTCTGTGGCGGGTAGTTTGACTGGGGCGGTCGCCTCCTAAAGAGTAACGGAGGCGCGCGATGGTAGGCTCAGGACGGTTGGAAACCGTCTGCAAGAGTGCAATGGCATAAGCCTGCCTGACTGCGAGACTGACAGGTCGAGCAGAGACGAAAGTCGGTCATAGTGATCCGGTGGTCCCTCGTGGAAGGGCCATCGCTCAACGGATAAAAGGTACGCCGGGGATAACAGGCTGATAACCCCCAAGAGCTCATATCGACGGGGTTGTTTGGCACCTCGATGTCGGCTCATCACATCCTGGGGCTGGAGCAGGTCCCAAGGGTTTGGCTGTTCGCCAATTAAAGTGGTACGTGAGCTGGGTTCAGAACGTCGCGAGACAGTTTGGTCCCTATCTGCCGTGGGCGTCGATACTTGAAAGGAGTTGCCCCTAGTACGAGAGGACCGGGGTGAACATACCTCTGGTGGACCTGTCATCGTGCCAACGGTGCAGCAGGGTAGCTATGTATGGACGGGATAACCGCTGAAAGCATCTAAGCGGGAAGCCTCCCTTGAGATAAGGTATCATCGAGTCGTGGAAGACCACCACGTTGATAGGCCGGGTGTGGAAGCGCAGTAATGCGTGGAGCTAACCGGTCCTAATTACTCTTTTCGCGCTTGAGAGTCCCACCATCATCGACAGCCCTTTGGGCGCCGATGTGGCGGTATCGCTCAGCAAGATAACGCCCCAGATTTCTAGACCTTCATACGACGATCCCATAGCTTGGTGACCATAGCGTCCGTGACCCACCCGATCCCATCCCGAACTCGGCCGTGAAACCGGACAGCGCCGATGGTACTTCAGCTTAAGCTGCGGAAGAGTAGGTCGTCGCCAGGCTTTGCGATCGCCGTATGAAGAAACCCATTCACAAGTCATCACATAGCCGCTGCCGAGCGTCCCTCGAGCGGCGGCTTTCGTGTTTATAGGCCGGCAACGGCCGCATGATTGGCGCGGGGTGGAGCAGTCCGGTAGCTCGTCAGGCTCATAACCTGAAGGTCGTAGGTTCAAATCCTACCCCCGCAACCATCACCATAAGCCCCGCCCCCCGCGGGGCTTTCCTTTTGGGGCCCTACCCCGTCCCCCACGGCGCCCGCGAGGCAGCGTGTCCCCCGCTCGCCGCGCCCGCGACGCCGGAGCTTGCCGCGGCCGCCCCGCTGTCCGCGGGCCGTCGCTCGCGCGGCGCAAACGCGGTCAGGGCACCGCCACGCATCCCTCCGGCCCGACAGTCGTTGGACGTTCGTTCCCTCACTGCAAGATCGGCCCACATGCCACCTCTCGCTCCCCTCGATCGCCCGCATCGTTTCTGGCTGGTGGCCAATGCGGCCGCGCACTCGGCCAGTGCCGAGCTGATCGCAGCGATCCGCGCGAGGCTGGCCGATCATGGCGGGAAGATCGTCGGCGAAACCGACTTCCCCCGCAACGCGTTACCCGCACCCGGCGAGCTCGACGCGGTCGGGGCCGACGTGCTGGTCGCCTATGGTGGCGATGGCACCATCACGGGCGCGACTTGCGCCTTGCGCGACTGGGACGGGGCGATCCTCGCCCTGCCCGGCGGGACGATGAACCTCGTCACGAAGAAATTGCATCAGCGGCGCGAGCCGCTCGAGATCCTCGACGCGGTCCTCGGCGCACCGGCGCTGCGTTCGCTGCCGCTGATCGAGGTCGGGGAGTATCGATCCTATGCGCGGATCATTGCCGGGCCGGCGGCTCGCCTCGTCAGCGTGCGCGAAAGGCTGCGCGACCAGCGATGGGGGCACGCGTGGAGGGCGCTGCGCTTTGCGTGGCAGCTGATGGCGGCGCGCGCGATCGGGATCAGCGGGGAACGGGGGCGGTATAGCGCGCTGATCGTTCATGCCACCGCGGACGAGGCGCTGGCGCTCGACCGGGTCGCCAAGGGCGGCCCGCTGCACGCGCTTCGGCTCGCCTGGTCATGGCTCGGCGGGCTGCTGCTCGAGGGCGGCGCGTTGGTGCGCGAGGAGCGGCGCCGGCTGACGATCACGGCCGAGCGCCCGGTGGCGATCGTCATCGACGGCGAGGAGCGGCTGCTCGAGCCGCCGCTGCATCTCGAACCGGTCGGCGGCCCCGCCTGCTTTCTCGTTGCCGCAAAGCAATCCGAACAGCGCGAGCGCGCCGCGGGGTCGAGGGACGATTCGGCCGTCGGGTTGTCCGGAACGCGTGGAGGTGGTGTTGGGGTGATGACGCGGCGGCGGATTCGGCATTTGCCGGTGGTGGAATCGGGGGCGATGGTGGGAATCGTCTCGATCGGCGACCTGGTGAAGTATCAGATCGACCAGCTGGCGGCCGAGGCGGCGTTGATGCGCGACTATATTCAGGAAGCGTAAATCGCTGAATTGCTAGGGAAATCTTCGTCGGCATGCGGGCGCTGGCACTTTTGGGTCACGGATTTGAAAAAAGCCATTGACCCAAGGCCGAGGCGTCCATATATGCCTCCTCACAGCAGCGGCGGCGCCCACCGGTTCCGCTTGCTTGCGACGCTTCTTCAGCTGTCGGTAACACGACGCCCCGAACGATCAGGACGGGGATGAGGTGGCGTCGGCTCTTTGACATTGTCGGTTAGAATGAAGGGACATGCGGGCGGCGGCCCGGCATCCGGAACACTAGGTTCGGGTCTGTCGGTAAACAATAAGCCGTTCCAAATGGAGCTTCTCTGACGATCTTCGGATCGGACGGGAGTTCGCATGTCCAAAACGCAACACACCAGATTGTGATTTTGTGCAGGAACGGCTCCTAGTCAGCCGGTCATACCTGCCTGGACTATTCCTCCGGGCACCGTGATCGGTCATCAACTTGAGAGTTTGATTCTGGCTCAGAACGAACGCTGGCGGCATGCCTAACACATGCAAGTCGAACGAACCCTTCGGGGTGAGTGGCGGACGGGTGCGTAACGCGTGGGAAACTGCCCTGGGGTGCGGAATAACTCAGAGAAATTTGAGCTAATACCGCATAATGACTTCGGTCCAAAGATTTATCGCCCTGGGATGTGCCCGCGT
>NZ_JAKNYM010000002.1:0-147500 GCF_022865105.1 Sphingomicrobium astaxanthinifaciens | reverse complement strand
TTGCCTACAAGCAGTGGGAGGATCCTCGAGATCTGACCGCGTACCTCTTGCATAATGGGTCAGTGACTTACTGTATCGAGCAAGCTTAAGCCGATAGGTGGAGGCGAAGCGAAAGCGAGTCTGAATAGGGCGAATGAGTTCGATGCAGTAGACCCGAACCCCGGCGATCTAGACATGGCCAGGTTGAAGGTGCGGTAACACGCACTGGAGGACCGAACCGTTGTATGTTGAAAAATGCTCGGATGAGCTGTGTCTAGGGGTGAAAGGCCAATCAAGCCGGGAAATAGCTGGTTCTCCGCGAAAACTATTGAGGTAGTGCCTCGGATGTATGCCGTTGGGGGTAGAGCACTGGATGGGCTAGGGCTGCGCGAGCGGTACCAAACCTAACCAAACTCCGAATACCAACGAGTCTTGTCCGGGAGACAGACGGCGGGTGCTAAGGTCCGTCGTCAAAAGGGAAACAGCCCTAACCTACAGCTAAGGTCCCCAAGTCATCACTAAGTGGGAAAGCATGTGGGAATCCCAAAACAACCAGGAGGTTGGCTTAGAAGCAGCCATCCTTTAAAGAAAGCGTAACAGCTCACTGGTCTAAATAAGGGTTCCTGCGGCGAAGATGTATCGGGGCTAAAGTGATGCACCGAAGCTTAGGGTTCGTGATTTATCACGAGCGGTAGCGGAGCGTTCTGTAAGTCTGTGAAGCCGAAGGGTAACCGACGGTGGAGATATCAGAAGTGCGAATGCTGACATGAGTAGCGATAAAGAGGGTGAGATGCCCTCTCGCCGAAAGCCCAAGGGTTCCTGCGCAAGGCTAATCCGCGCAGGGTAAGTCGGCCCCTAAGACGAGCCCGAAGGGGGTAGTCGATGGGAAACAGGTTAATATTCCTGTACCTGGAGATGTGTGACGGATGGCGGATGTAGTTCGACCTTATCGGATTGGTCGGGCTGCCAAGTTGTCCCGGGAAATAGCCTCTCCATTATAGACCGTACCCGAAACCGACACAGGTGGGCAGGTAGAGTATACCAAGGCGCTTGAGAGAAGGGTGTTGAAGGAACTCGGCAAATTGCCTCCGTACCTTCGGAAGAAGGAGGCCCCGTCAGAAGGCAACTTTTGGCGGGGGGCACAGGCCAGGGGGTAGCGACTGTTTATCAAAAACACAGGGCTCTGCTAAGTCGGCTTCAAGACGACGTATAGGGTCTGACGCCTGCCCGGTGCTTGAAGGTTAAAAGGAGGAGTGCAAGCTCCGAATTGAAGCCCAAGTAAACGGCGGCCGTAACTATAACGGTCCTAAGGTAGCGAAATTCCTTGTCGGGTAAGTTCCGACCTGCACGAATGGCGTAACGACTTCCCCACTGTCTCCAACACCTGCTCAGCGAAATTGAATTCTCCGTGAAGATGCGGAGTACCCGCGGTTAGACGGAAAGACCCCGTGCACCTTTACTGCAGCTTCAGAGTGGCTGTGGGAAACATTTGTGTAGGATAGGTGGGAGGCTTTGAACTTCCGGCGCCAGTCGGAAGGGAGCCATTGGTGAAATACCACCCTGATGTTTTCTATAGTCTAACCTCGAACCGTTATCCGGTTCAGGGACCCTCTGTGGCGGGTAGTTTGACTGGGGCGGTCGCCTCCTAAAGAGTAACGGAGGCGCGCGATGGTAGGCTCAGGACGGTTGGAAACCGTCTGCAAGAGTGCAATGGCATAAGCCTGCCTGACTGCGAGACTGACAGGTCGAGCAGAGACGAAAGTCGGTCATAGTGATCCGGTGGTCCCTCGTGGAAGGGCCATCGCTCAACGGATAAAAGGTACGCCGGGGATAACAGGCTGATAACCCCCAAGAGCTCATATCGACGGGGTTGTTTGGCACCTCGATGTCGGCTCATCACATCCTGGGGCTGGAGCAGGTCCCAAGGGTTTGGCTGTTCGCCAATTAAAGTGGTACGTGAGCTGGGTTCAGAACGTCGCGAGACAGTTTGGTCCCTATCTGCCGTGGGCGTCGATACTTGAAAGGAGTTGCCCCTAGTACGAGAGGACCGGGGTGAACATACCTCTGGTGGACCTGTCATCGTGCCAACGGTGCAGCAGGGTAGCTATGTATGGACGGGATAACCGCTGAAAGCATCTAAGCGGGAAGCCTCCCTTGAGATAAGGTATCATCGAGTCGTGGAAGACCACCACGTTGATAGGCCGGGTGTGGAAGCGCAGTAATGCGTGGAGCTAACCGGTCCTAATTACTCTTTTCGCGCTTGAGAGTCCCACCATCATCGACAGCCCTTTGGGCGCCGATGTGGCGGTATCGCTCAGCAAGATAACGCCCCAGATTTCTAGACCTTCATACGACGATCCCATAGCTTGGTGACCATAGCGTCCGTGACCCACCCGATCCCATCCCGAACTCGGCCGTGAAACCGGACAGCGCCGATGGTACTTCAGCTTAAGCTGCGGAAGAGTAGGTCGTCGCCAGGCTTTGCGATCGCCGTATGAAGAAACCCATTCACAAGTCATCACATAGCCGCTGCCGAGCGTCCCTCGAGCGGCGGCTTTCGTGTTTATAGGCCGGCAACGGCCGCATGATTGGCGCGGGGTGGAGCAGTCCGGTAGCTCGTCAGGCTCATAACCTGAAGGTCGTAGGTTCAAATCCTACCCCCGCAACCATCACCATAAGCCCCGCCCCCCGCGGGGCTTTCCTTTTGACGCTACCGGCATGCGCCGCTGCCCTACGACGCGACCCCGCGAGGGAGCACTTGCCCCGCTTACGCTCCTGCTGCACGGTCGGCGCGTGCCAACCCAGGGGGACGTCATGCCGGAACTCCAATTTTCGAACCCGATCTTCGCGGCCTATGCCGCCAGCGCCGCGACGATGGTGCTGCTCGGCGTCGTCACCGCCTGGGCCACGGTGATCCAGATGATGCGCCATAAGGGCGGGTTCCGCGCGCCCGAGGACCTGCGCCGCACCCCGCTCAACCCCCAGCCGCGGCCCGACCAGACCGCGCCGCTCGAGGCGGTCGACCGCTACCGCCGGATCATGCAGAACCATCTCGAGAACCTGCCCTTCTTCCTCGTGATCGGGCTGCTGTTCGTCCTGACCGGGCCGAGCGTCGCGTTGGCGCGCTGGCTGTTCGCGGGCTATGTCGTCTCGCGCCTGCTGCATTTCCTCAGCTACGCCAGCGCGCAGGTCCACGACATCCGCGCCACCTTCTGGACCATCGGGTCGCTGATCCTGGTGGCGATGAGCGTGCGCGTGCTCGCGGCGGGGGTGGCCGCGCTCTAGATCGCGGGGTGTCCCGCGATCAGCGCCTCGACCACCCCGGGGTCGGCGAGCGTCGAGGTGTCGCCGAGCGACCCCGTGTCCCCCTCGGCGATCTTGCGCAGGATCCGGCGCATGATCTTGCCCGAGCGTGTCTTGGGTAGCGACGGGGCGAAGTGGAGATGGTCGGGGGTGGCGATCGGGCCGATTTCCTTGCGCACATGGGCGCGCAAGGCGGCGGCGAGCGCCTCACTCGGTTCCACCCCGGCGATTAGCGTGACGTAGCAGTAGATACCCTGCCCCTTGATGTCGTGAGGAGTGCCGACCACCGCCGCCTCGGCGACCTGGTCGTGCAGGACGAGCGCGCTCTCGACCTCGGCGGTGCCCAGCCGGTGCCCCGAGACGTTGATGACGTCGTCGACCCGCCCGGTGATGCGATAGTAGCCCTCGGCATCGCGCTCGCAGCCGTCGCCGGTGAAATAGCGCCCGCGATAGGTCGAGAAATAGGTGTCGGTGAAACGCTGGTGGTCGCGATAGACGGTGCGCGCCTGCCCGGGCCAGCTGCGCGCGATGCACAGGTTGCCCGCGGCGGGGCCCTCGAGCCGCTTCCCGTCGGCATCGACGAGCTCGGGGACGACGCCGAAGAAGGGCTTGCCCGCGGCGCCGGGCCTCATCGCATGCGCGTGCGGCAGGGTGGTGATCATGATCCCTCCCGTCTCGGTCTGCCACCAGGTATCGACAATCGGGCAGCGCCCGTTGCCGACGACCGAATGGTACCAGCGCCACGCCTCGGGGTTGATCGGTTCGCCGACGGTGCCGAGGAGGCGGAGCGACCGGCGGCTGCGGCTCGTCACGGGGGCATCGCCCTCGCGCATCAGCGCGCGGATCGCGGTCGGGGCGGTGTAGAGGATCTCGACCCCGTGCTTGTCGACCACGTCCCAGAAGCGGCCGTGGTCGGGCCAGTTGGGGACGCCCTCGAACATCAGCGTGGTGGCGCGGTTGAGGAGCGGGCCGTAGACGATGTAGCTGTGCCCGGTGACCCAGCCGATATCGGCGGTGCACCAGTAGACCTCGCCCGGGTGGTAGTCGAAGACGTAGCGGAAGGTGGTCGCCGCCCAGACGCCATAGCCCCCGGTGGTATGCAGCACCCCCTTGGGCTTGCCGGTCGAGCCCGAGGTGTAGAGGATGAACAGCGGATCCTCGGCGGCCATCGGCTCGCACGGGCAGTCGGCGTCGGAGACGACCTCGTGGAGCCAGTGGTCGCGCCCCTCGGTCCAGTCGACGGCATCGCCAGTGTGGCGCAGGACGAGGACGCCGTCGACCTCGACCCCGTCGCGTTCGAGCGCGGCATCGACATTGGCCTTGAGCGCGACGGGCCGCCCCCCGCGGCGCCCGGCGTCGGCGGTGATCACGAACCGGCTGTCGCAATCGACCAGCCGCCCGGCCAGCGCGTCGGGGGAAAAGCCGCCGAACACCACCGAGTGGATCGCGCCGAGCCGCGCGCAGGCGAGCATGGCGAAGGCGCCTTCTGGGACCATCGGCATGTAGAGCGTCACGCGGTCGCCCTTACCCACCCCGAGCGCCTTGAGGGCATTGGCCATCCGCACCACCTCGCGGTGCAGCTGGGCATAGGTGAAGCGCCGCACCTCGCCGGCGGGATCGTCGGGCTCGAAGATGATCGCGAGCGCGTCGCCATGGTCGGCGAGGTGGCGATCGACCGCATTGTGGCACAGGTTGAGCACGCCGTCCTCGAACCACTTGATCTCGACCGGGTCGAACGTCCAGTCGCCCGCCCGGGTCGGGGGCGTGGTCCAGTCGAGCTGCCCGGCCTGGTCGAGCCAGAAGCGGTCCGGATCCTCGATCGACTGGCGGTAGAGCCGGTCGTAGGTCGCGGCGTCGGCGTGGCTGGCCGCGCGCGCGGGGGGCGGGATGGTCGGGTCCATGCGGGTCTCCTGATGGGGTGCCATCCTAGCGCGGATCGCGCGAAAGCCCAGCGGGAACCGGCCTCGTGGCTGGGGCTTTGACGATGCGACCCGGCCCCATAAGGAAAGCTGCTTCATGAAGATCGCCACCACCCTGCTCGGCCCGCTCGCGCTCGTCGCGGCCGCCGGCCACCTCGCCGCGCAGCCCGCCGGGGCGCCCGCCACCCCGGCCGAGGTCGCCGCCGCCCAAAGCGGGTACTATGTCACCGACCCCGCGCATACGCTCGTGCGCTGGTCGGTCAGCCACTTCGGCTTCAACCCCTATTGGGGCAGCTTCGGCGATGTCGAGGGGCACCTCCACCTCGATACGCAGGAGCTGGCGAACAGCCGGCTCGACGTGACCATCCCGATCGATTCGCTCGCGGTGGTGAGCGAAGGGCTGCGCGAGCACCTGCTGCGCCCGGGCAGCGACGGGGGCGACCCCGACTTCTTCGGACCCGAGGCCGCCCCCGCGCGCTTCGTATCGTCGAAGATCCGCCGCACCGGGCCGACGAGCGCGCTGATCCATGGCGAGCTCACGCTCAACGGGGTGACCCGGCCGGTCGCGATCGCCGCGACCTTCACCGGCGCGGGCGCCAATCCGATGAGCAAGGCCGAGACGCTCGGCTTCACCGGGCGGGCGCGGATCGTGCGCTCGCAGTTCGGGATCGATTTTGCGGTGCAGGCCGTGTCCGACGAGGTCGACCTCGAGATCAGCGCGGCGTTCGAGCGCCAGTGAGGACTAGGGGCCGGCGGCTCGCCGGCCCGTTCATCGCGCCGACACGCCGCGGGTCTATGCTGGGCACCATGCGACCCATTCTCCTTGCCTGTCTTGCCAGCCTGGCCGGTTGCCTGCTCCTCCTCGCGCCGGCGAGCGAGGCGCGCCCGGTCGCGGCGAGCGCGCTGTTCGACGAGGCGGGCGGCTATGCCGCCGATGCGCGGGGCGGGCTGGGCAAGCCGCTCTATGTCGTCACCAAGAGGGACGACGACGGGTCGCCCGGGACGCTGCGCCACGCGCTGCGCGGGGGCGATCGCTGGATCGTCTTCGACCCCGCGCTGTTCACCGAGCGCAACCCGCGCACCAACACCCTCGACGCGGTCATCGAGCTGCGCGATTTCATCCAGTTCTCGGGATCCAACATCACCATCGACGGGCGCGCCGGCTGGGCCGGCGAGGTGCCGCGGCGGGTGGTCGTGCGGCGGGCTTACGACTGGGCCGACTATCGCGCCCACCCGACCCGTCCGGGCGAGTGCCAGCGCCGCGACGGCACCAGCGTCGACGGCCTGTTCAAGCTGCGCGGGGCGCGCAACATCGTGATCACCCACCTCGTCCTCGAGCAACGCGCGCGGGGGCGGGTCCCCGCCGGGGTCGAGCGGCGCGACTGCCTGGGCGATATCATCAACGTCTTCAACCTCGCGTCCGAGCAGGCGGGGGCGATCGGGTTCGACCGGCTGTGGATCAATCGTTTGGACTTTCGCGGCTGCATGGACGGCTGCATCGACATCACCCATCCGTCCGACCGCCACGTCGCCGACGTCAGCATCTCGCGCAACCGCTTCGTCGATACCGACAAGACGCTGCTGCTCGGCAATCTCGATTTCGAGCGCCATCCCGAGTTCAACAACCGGCTGCGCGTCTCGTTGTGGCTCAACCATTTCGTGCGCGCCAACCAGCGGCTGCCGCTGATCGCGGCGGCGGACGCGCATGTGTTCAACAACCTCTACGAGGATTGGTACCAGGCCGCGATCGACGTGCGCGGACCGACCCGGCTGTTCGCCGAATATAATGTCTTCGCCGGGCGCCGCGTGCGCGATGACGCCATCGCGATCGGCGCGCAGGGACACGGGCGCGCGCGGGTGCTGGCGGAGCACAATTTCTACCGCGCGGCGCACGCCGCCGACCGGCACATCGGCGGGCTCGACCGCAGCGCGCCCGCCTATCGCGCGGCGACCATCGCGCGCCGCGCGCAGCGCTTCGCCGGGCGCGACGAGGCCCGGGCCTCAATCGCGCGTGCGGCGGGCTGGCGCCCCGCCGCCAACGACCTGCTGCGCTAAAGCGCCTCGACGATGGTGGCGTTGGCAATGCCCCCGCCCTCGCACATCGTCTGGAGCCCGAAGCGCTGGCCCTGCTGGCGCAGCGCTTGGATCATGGTGGTCATGAGCTTGGTGCCCGAGGCACCGAGCGGATGGCCGAGCGCGATCGCCCCGCCGCGCGGGTTGAGCTTTTGCGGGTCGGCGCCCGTCTCCTCGAGCCACGACAGCGGCACGGGGGCGAAGGCCTCGTTGACCTCGTAATGGTCGATGTCGGCATGGGAGCGGCCGGCGCGGTCGAGCACCTTGGCGGTCGCGGGCGCAGGCTCCATCAGCATGACGACGGGGTCGCCTGCGGTGACCGCGAGCGCGTCGATGCGGGCGAGCGGGGTGAGGCCGTGCGCTTTTAGCGCGGCTTCGGACACGACCAGCACGCCCGAGGCGCCGTCGCAAATCTGGCTGGCATTGCCCGCGGTGATGACGCCGCCCTCGGCGATCGGGTCGAGCCCGGCGAGGCCCTCCATCGAGGCGTTGGCGCGGATGCCCTCGTCGCGCGCGTGGCGGATGGGATTGCCGTCCTTGTCGAGCCCGTCGAGGACGAGGATTTCCGCGTCGAACGAGCCGTCCTGCGTCGCGGCGGCGGCGCGCCGGTGGCTTTGCAGCGCAAAAGCGTCGAGCTGGTCGCGGGTCATGCCGTAGCGCTCGGCGATCATCTGCGCGCCGGTGAATTGCGAGAAGGTCGCGACGCCGAAGCGCTGCTTGATCGAGGGGGGGAAGGGATCGGCCGGGAGGCCCGCCTTGGCGACCGCCATGATCGGGGTGCCCATCGGCACGCGGGTCATGCTTTCCACCCCGCCCGCGATCACCACGTCCTGCGTCCCGCTCATCACCGCCTGCGCGGCGAAATGGAGCGCCTG
Organism: Sphingomicrobium astaxanthinifaciens; assembly: GCF_022865105.1. Taxonomy (GTDB): domain Bacteria; phylum Pseudomonadota; class Alphaproteobacteria; order Sphingomonadales; family Sphingomonadaceae; genus Sphingomicrobium; species Sphingomicrobium astaxanthinifaciens. Next base: position 139,351 of record NZ_JAKNYM010000002.1, on the reverse strand, counting down.
CTGCGAGGAGCCGCACTGGCGGTCGATGGTGACGGCGGGGACGCTCTGCGGCAGCGAGGAGGCGAGCACGCAATTGCGCGCGACGTGGAACGCCTGCTCGCCCGCCTGGCTGACGCAGCCGATGATGACATCGTCGATCGCCGCGGGGTCGATGCCGCTATCGGCGACCAGCGCATCGAGGATCGCCGCGCCCAGGTCGGCGGGGTGCCAGTCGCGAAGCGCGCCCTTGCGCCGGCCCCCCGCGGTGCGCCGCGCGGCGACGATATAGGCCTCGGCCATCGATCCTTCTCCCTGCCTCGTTCGTTTCGGTCCTGATGGACAAGCGCGCCGCGATTGTCGATGCCGCGCGATCCGTGCTAGGCGCGCGCCCGACCGCAGTTTGCGCGCGAGAGGGAGGAAACGCATGGCTGACCTGTTCGACAACCCCGCCGGCCTCGACGGCTTCGAATTCGTCGAGTTCTCGGCGCCCGAAAAGGGGCTGCTCGAGCCGGTGTTCGAGGCGATGGGCTTCACCCATGTCGCCAACCACCGCTCGAAGGATGTCCAGCTCTGGCGGCAGGGCGGGATCAACCTCATCACCAATTACGAACCGGGCAGCCACGCCGCCTATTTCGCCGCCGAGCACGGGCCGGGTGCCTGCGCGATGGCGTTCCGGGTGCGCGACATCGAGACCGCCTGGGACTATGTGATCGAACAGGGCGCGCAGCCGGTCCCGGTCGAGACCGGGCCGATGGAACTGGCGATCCCCGCGATCAAGGGGATCGGGGGCAGCTATCTGTACCTCGTCGACCGCTATCCCGACGAACAGGGCGAGGGGCTGAGCATCTACGATATCGACTTCGACTATCTCGAGGGTGTCGAGCGCCACCCCGAGGGGGCGGGCTTCAAGGTGATCGATCACCTCACGCACAACGTCTACAACGGGCGCATGGCCTATTGGGCCGACTATTACGAGAAGCTCTTCAACTTCCAGGAAATCCGCTATTTCGACATCAAGGGCGAATATACCGGGCTGACCTCGAAGGCGCTGACCGCTCCCGACGGCAAGATCCGTATCCCGCTCAACGAAGAAGGCGAAGGCGGCAAGGGGCAGATCGAGGAATATCTGCGCGAATTCAACGGCGAGGGGATCCAGCATATCGCGCTGATCTGCGATGATCTCTACGCCGCCTGGGACAAGCTCAAGCAGAGCGGCGTGCCCTTCATGACCGCGCCCCCCGAGACCTATTACGAGATGCTCGACGAGCGGCTGCCCGGCCATGGCGAGCCGGTCGGCGAGTTGAAGGCGCGCGGGATCCTGCTCGACGGCACGATCGAGGACGGGGCGCCGCGGCTGCTGCTGCAGATCTTCGCCGAGGCCAAGATCGGGCCGGTGTTCTTCGAATTCATCCAGCGCAAGGGTGACGAGGGCTTTGGCGAGGGCAACTTTAAGGCGCTGTTCGAGAGCATGGAGCGCGACCAGATCAAGCGCGGCGTGCTCAAGACCGAAGACGAACCCGCCTAAGAAATCAGTCGGGCGAACGCGCGCAAGCGCGCACGCCTAGGCCAGCACCACGGGCACGAGCAGCAGCGCGATCGCGCTGATCACGGCGACCGACAACAGGTTGAGCAGCAGCCCGGCGCGGATCATCTGCGCGGTCGCCACCTTGCCCGACGAATAGACGATCGCGTTGGGCGCGGTGGCGACCGGCAGCATGAAGGCGCAGCTCGCCGCCAGCGTCACCGGCACGATCAGCAGCAGCGGGTCATGGCCCGTCTCGGTCGCGATCGCCGCCATCACCGGCAGGAAGGTCGCGGTGGTGGCGAGGTTCGAGGTGAATTCGGTGAGGCTGATCACCAGCGCGCAGGCGGCGACCACGAGCAGCGCGACATGCCAGCCCGCGAGCGGGGCGAGCTGGCCGCCGATCCAGCCCGACAGCCCGCTCTCGCCCATCGCGCCGGCGAGCGCGAGCCCGCCGCCGAACAGCACCAGCACGCCCCACGGCATGCGCGTCATCTCCTCCCAGTCCATCAGCGCGCCCGGGCGCGAGCCGGCAGGGATGAGGAAGGCGAGGAGCGCCGCGGTCATGGCGATGGTGGAATCGGTCACCGCGGTGATGCCGGTGAGGCTGGCGAAGGGCGCGCGCAGCACCCAGGCGAGGACGAGCGCGAGGAATAGCAGCGCGACCCGCTTTTCGGCTGTCGCCGCAGGCCCGAGCGCGTCGTGGAGCCGCTCGATCTCGGCGCGCGCACCCGGGGTGGCGTGAAAGTCGACGCGGAAGGCGAGGCGGGTCAGCACCCACCAGCCGATCGGGAGCAGCAGGAGGGTGGCGGGCAGCCCGACCAGCATCCATTGCGCGAAGGGAATGGCGCGGCCGTAGGTCTCGTCGAGGAACCCCGCCATCAGCGCGTTGGGCGGGGTGCCGACCAGCGTCGCGACCCCGCCGATGGTCGCGCCATAGGCGACCCCGAGCAGCAGCGCCGCCTCGAACTGGACGCGCGCGGTGCCGTCGAGGTCGGGCAGGCTGGCGCGCATGGCGAGCGTGATCGACAGCGCGATCGGCACCAGCATCAGCGTGGTCGAGGTATTGGAGATCCACATCGAGAGGAGCGCGGCGGCGAGCATGAACCCCGCGACCAGCGCGCGCCCGTCGCTGCCGATGCGGCGCACCATCTTCAAGGCGATGCGCTGGTGCAGCCCGCAGCGTTCGATCGCGAGCGCGACGACGAACCCGCCGAAGAAGAGGTAGATGATCGGATGCGCATAGCGCGCGGCGGTCGCGGTCATGTCCATCGCGCCGATGAGCGGAAACAGGATGAGCGGGAGGAAGGCGGTCGCGGCGGGCGGGATCGCCTCGGTCATCCACCAGCTGCCCATCAGCACCGCGGCGGCGGCGGTCAGCCGCGCTTCCTCACTGAGGCCGGGGGGATCGAAGAACAGCGCGATGAGCAGCGCGGCGACGATGCCGCCATAGCGACCGACCAACTGCGTGCGGCTGGGCGCGATGCCGCGCCGGATCTGGCTGTCCCCCGTCATGGCGGCGACGGTGGGAAAGCAAGCGCGCGCTGTCAAACGCCGCGTTTGCGCGCTAGGCAGGGGCGATGACCGAGATGCCGCCCTTCCACCTCGCCTTCCCCGTCGACGATCTCGAGGCCACGCGCGGCTTCTACGGCGGGCTGCTCGGGTGCCGCGAGGGGCGGTCGAGCGAGGACTGGGTCGATTTCGACCTGTTCGGGCACCAGGTCGTGGCGCATCTCGATCCGGCGCACGAGCGGGCGGCGAGCACCAACGCGGTCGATGGCGACGCGGTGCCGATCTTCCATTTCGGGGTGGTGCTCGACTTCGACGGCTTCGAGGCGCTGGCGCGGCGGCTGCGCGAGGGCGGCGCCGACTTCATCATCGAACCGCGCACGCGGTTTGCCGGCCAGCCGGGCGAGCAGCGGACGATGTTCGTGCGCGATCCGGCGGGCAACGCGCTCGAGTTCAAGGCCTTCGCCAGCCGCGATCGCATCTTCGCCACCGACTGACCCAGCCGATTAACTCGGCAGGTTCCATCGAAATCCTCGATTGAACTGACCAATGTTGTTGATTGGACGGAAGCTGCCGCGAGGCGCACCCTATGGCGGCAACGTATACCGAGTCGAAACAGCCAGAAGGGGAATCATCGATGGACGCCAAGACCGGAACGACGGGGGGCGGCTGCCCCTTCCATGGAGACGGCGGGATCCGCTCGCTCCTCGGCCGCCAGAACAAGGACTGGTGGCCCGACCAGCTCGACCTCGAGATCCTCACCACCGGGGGCAAGAGCGCCAACCCGCTGGGCGAGGATTTCGACTATCAGAAGGCCTTCCTCGAGCTCGACTACCAGGCGCTCAAGGACGACCTTACCGCGCTGATGACCGACAGCCAGGAGTGGTGGCCGGCCGACTATGGGCATTACGGCCCCTTCTTCATCCGCATGGCGTGGCACGCGGCGGGGACCTATCGCACGGGTGACGGGCGCGGCGGCGCCTCGAGCGGCCAGCAGCGCTTCGCGCCGTTGAACTCGTGGCCCGACAACGGCAACCTCGACAAGGCGCGGCGGCTGTTGTGGCCGATCAAGCAGAAATACGGCAATCGCATCAGCTGGGCCGACCTGTTCGTGCTCACCGGCAACGTCGCGATCGAGAGCATGGGCGGCCCCGTCTTCGGCTTCGGCGGCGGGCGTGCCGACGTGTTCGAACCCGAGATGGTCTATTGGGGTTCGGAAGAGAAATGGGTCGATGAAGGCGCCGAGACGCGTATCATCCCCGACGAGGGCAAGGCGCTCGAGAACCCGCTCGCGGCGATCCAGATGGGGCTCATCTACGTCAATCCCGAAGGCCCGGGCGGCAATCCGCACGACGCCGAGGGGATGGCGCGCGACATGCGCGAGACCTTCAGCCGGATGGCGATGAACGACGAGGAGACGGTCGCGCTCACCGCGGGCGGGCACGCCTTCGGCAAGGCGCATGGCGCCAAGCCGATCGACACCTTCTCGGGCGCGCCCGAGGGCGAACATCTCCATCGCATGGGCTTCGGTTGGCTCACCGATCCCGAGGAGATCGGCAAGGGGCATATCACCACCAGCGGGATCGAGGGCGCGTGGACGCCCAACCCGACTGAGTGGGGCAACGACTATTTCCGGCTGCTGTTCAAATATGACTATGAGCTGGTCCAGTCCCCCGCGGGCGCCAACCAGTGGCAGCCGATCGACCCCGACCCCGAGGACATGGCGCCCGACGCGCGCGATCCCTCGAAGAAGGTGCCGACGATGATGACGACGGCGGACATGGCGCTGAAGCGCGACCCCGATTATCGCAAGATTTCGGAGCGCTTCCGCGACGACCAGGCGGCGCTCGACGATGCCTTCGCGCGCGCGTGGTTCAAGCTGACCCACCGCGACATGGGACCCAAGGTCCGCTACCTCGGCCCCGAGGTGCCCGACCAGGACCTCATCTGGCAGGATCCGGTGCCCCCCGGTTCGACCCCCTCGGAGGGCGACGTGTCGGCGTTCAAGGACAAGATTCTCGATGCCGGCCTGTCGGTGAGCGAATTGGTCAAGGCGGCCTGGGCCTCGGCCTCGACCTATCGCAAGTCGGATCATCGCGGCGGCGCCAATGGGGCGCGGCTGCGGCTCGAACCGCAGAAGGACTGGGCGGTCAACGACCCCGAGGAACTGTCGAAGGTGCTATCGACCATCGACCAGCATCGCGGCAGCCTGTCGATGGCCGATGCAATCGTGCTCGCGGGCGCGGCGGCGATCGAGAAGGCGGCCAAGGACGGCGGCTTCGACGTCAGTGTCGACGTCACCACCGGGCGCGGCGATGCCAGCCAGGAGCAGACCGACGTCGAGAGCTTCGAGCCCCTCGAACCCTTCGCCGACGGTTTTCGCAACTATCTCAAGACCAAGGCGCAGGTGAAGACCGAGGACATGCTGATCGATCGCGCCGAGAATCTCGGGCTGTCGATCCCCGAGATGACCGTGCTGGTCGGCGGCCTGCGCGTGCTCGGCGCGGTCAGCCACCATGCCAGGCATGGCGACAAGATCGGGGTCTTCACCGACCGTCCCGGCACGCTGTCGAACGACTGGTTCGTCAACCTCCTCGAGATGGGGACCGTCTGGGAGGTGGTCGACGAGAGCGGCGACGAGGAATTCGTCGGCAAGTGCCGCCAGTCGGGCGAGGAAAAGTGGCGCGCCACGCGCACCGACCTCGTGTTCGGCTCCAACTCGCAGCTTCGCGCGGTCGCCGAGGTCTATGCCGAGACGGGCAATGAGGAAAAGTTCGTGAGGGACTTCGTGGCTGCGTGGACCAAGGTCATGGACGCCGACCGCTTCGACCTTCGCTACCGGCAATATCACGGCTGAGCCCGTGCCCCGGCGCGGGGCCTTTTCCCACCCGCACGGCAGCGCCCCCGACCGCCCTGGTCGGGGGCGCTGCTGCATTGGGCCTCAGGCCATGCCGGTCGCGGCGGCCACGAGGGTCAGGGTGGCGCCGCTCGCGACGACGAGGGCAAACAAGCGTTGGAACTGCATTTCAGCCTCCATCTTCCGTTATGTCCCTGGTCACCGGTTCGGCGCGAAATGTGACAGGCTGAGGTCATCATCGCGGGTCTTCGATGAGGCGGCGAACGCCATCGACCAGCGGCACTGTGGCCGACATGCCGCTTGCCAGTGCCTTTCGCGCCGCTATCGTCTGCCACCGAACGACCAACATCATCGCGCTCGGGGAGGGCGTCTTCATGGCTGCAACACAAGAGGTCTCGCTGATCGATCGCGTGACCAATATTTCCGATTTCATCTGGGGCGGCGCCTGGAATGGCGAGCAGGTCATCCCGCTGCCGCCGATGGTGCTCGTGCTGTTCGGCATCGGGCTCTACATCATGATCGGGCTCAAATTCTATCCGATCCGCAAGCTCGGCAGCGCCTTCAAGGGGCTGTTCGCGGGGCGCAAGAGCGCGGGCGACGGGGAAATCTCCCCCTTCGCGGCGCTCTCCACCGCCCTGTCGGGGCAGGTCGGCACGGGCAACCTTGCCGGCGTTGCCACCGCGATCACGCTGGGCGGCCCGGGGGCGATCTTCTGGATGTGGATCACCGCGATCATCGGCATGGCGCTCGCCTTCGCCGAGGGCAGCCTCGCCATCCGCTATCGCGAAAAGGCCGCGATCGGCGTCTATCGCGGCGGCCCGATGACCTACATCATGATGGGGCTGGGCAAGAAATGGACCTGGCTCGCCATCCTCTTCTGCATCGGCACGCTGTTCAGCGCGGTGGTCACGGGCAACTCGATCCAGGCCAACTCGATCGCCGACAGCTTCGGTGAACTGTTCGGCTTCGAGGAGTGGGTCTCGGGGCTGCTCGTCGCGATCGCGGTGTTCCTCGTCATCATCGGCGGCATCAAGTCGATCGGTTCGGTGGCCGAGAAGATTGTGCCGGTGATGGCGGTCGCCTACATCCTGCTCGCGATCCTCGCGCTGATCCTCAACATCGAGGACCTGCCGGCGACCTTCGGGCTGATCTTCCACGGCGCCTTCAACCCGCAGGCGGCCTCGGGCGGCTTCCTCGGGGCGATGATCATCATCGCCATCCGGGCGGGCGCCGCGCGCGGCCTCTTCTCGAACGAGGCGGGGCAGGGGTCGACCCCGATCGCGCACGCGGTCGCGCAGACCAACGATCCGCAGCAGCAGGGCCGCATGGCGATGCTCGGCACCTTCATCGACACGATCGTCATCTGCACCATGACCGCGCTGGTGATCCTCACCGTGCGCGGCGACTTCACCTACGAGGGCGAAGCGGTGGCGCATGCGTGGCAGTCGGGGCTCAACGGTTTCGAGATGACCTCGGCCGCCTATGGCGCCGCCTTCCCGCTGCCGGTGCTCGGCATCCCGATCGGGACCTTCATCGTCAGCCTCGCGCTGATCCTGTTCGTCTTCACCACGCTGCTGACGTGGAGCTATTATGGCGAGCGCGCGATCACCTTCATCTACGACCGCGTCCCCGGCGCGAGCGTGAAGGGCGAGAAGGCGCTGCACCTCGTCTGGCGACTGCTGTGGTGCGTCGTCATCTACGTCGGTGCGAGCCAGGACCTCGAGCTCGTCTGGCGCATGGGCGACATCTCCAACGCGACGATGGCGCTGCCCAACCTGCTCGCGCTGGCGCTGCTCTCGGGCGTGGTCTTCAAGCTCGCCAAGGGCGAGAAGGACGCCGGGCCCACGCACGAGCTCAAGAAGATCAAGAAGATCGGCGAGGAAGAGGGCGCGGTCGCGCACGAACCCCCGCCGGGTGTCGGCCACTAACGCCGACGCTCCACCGCCTGCAAAAGGAAGGCCGGGGTCGATCGCCCCGGCCTTTTTTTGCGGCTGGCCGGCGGCCCCGCCACCCGCAGGGCGGCGCGACTAGCGCGCCTCGAAGCCCGCGAGCGCCTCGGCCATCCAGCGCCCCGCGACGAGGCTCGACAGGTCGCTGGCATCGAGCAGCGGGTCCCATTCGACGAGGTCGATGATTCGCACGCGGGGCTCGGCAGCGAGGCGGCGCACGGCGGCGAAGAAATCGCGCGCCGGCATGCCCCCGGGCCGGGCACCCGGGGCGCCTGGGAATTGCGCGCGGTCGATCACGTCGATGTCGCAGTCGACCACGATCGCCGCGCAATGCGACACATGCGCCAGCGCCGCCGACACGGCCGCGAGCACGCCCATCTCCTGCGTTTCCGCCAGCGTGATGACCCGGTTGCCGGCGGCCAGCGCATCCTCGTGCATGACCTTGGAATTGGCGAAGGGCATGAGCCCGACCTGCGCCACGTTGGCGCCGGGCAACCCGTCCTCGAGCAGCGCGCGCACGGGGTTGCCGTTGCGCAGTCCGTCCTCCGTGCCGCGCATGTCGAAATGGGCATCGAGCGTGACCAGCCCGACCTTCTCGAGCGGCAGCCCGAGCGCGTGGACGGCGGGGCGCGTCACCGCATTGTTGCCGCCGACGACGAGGCTCAGCGCGTGCGCATCGACGCTGGTGGCGATCGCCTCGACCATCGCGCCGCTGACCTCCTCGATCGTCTCGCCCTCGAGCGCGACGTCGCCATGATCGGCGATGGTCGTGCCAAGCTCGCTGCGGGTGTCGATGTCATACCGCCCGATCCGCCGCAGCACCTTGCGCAGCGCCTGCGGCGCGAGATCGCAGCGGCCCGGCGTGACCGAGCCGATCCCGAGCGGCACCCCGACCAGCCCGACGGGCGCCTCGGCATCGGCGGCGACGACCAGGTCGGACAGATTGGGCCAGCTCATGGCTTGACGAATAGCAGCCCGAGCGCGCATCGCCAGCCCCATGGGGGAAGTGATTGTCCAAGGCGGTGGAATCGCCACCATGCAGCCGCGCGGGGACGACCCGCTGGGGCGGATCGACGACGGCGCCGTGCGGCTGTCCGATGGCTGCATCGTCGCGGTCGGCCGGCGCGGCGAGATCGACGCCGCGGGCGCCGAGATCATCGACCTTGGCGGCGGCTGGCTGACCCCGGGGCTGATCGACTGCCACACCCATCTCGTCTTCGGCGGCACCCGCGCGCACGAACATGCCATGCGCCGCGCGGGCGCCAGCTACGAGGAGATCGCGGCGGCGGGGGGCGGGATCGTCTCCACCGTGCGCGCGACGCGCGCGGCGAGCGAGGAGCAGCTGCTGGCCGCGGCGCGCCGCCGCCTCGACGCGCTCGCCGCCAGCGGCGCCACCACGGTGGAGGTGAAGTCGGGCTACGGGCTCGATGCCGACACCGAGGTGAAGATGCTGCGCGTCGCGCGCGCGCTCGACGGGCACGCCGGAGTCAGCGTGGTCCCGACCTTCCTCGCGCTGCATGCACTGCCGCCCGGCGCCGACCGCGCCGCCTATGTCGAGCAGGTCGCGCGCGAGACCACCCCGCGCATCGCTGAGGCGGGCCTCGCGCGCAGCGTCGATGCCTTTTGCGAGCGCATCGCCTTCACCGCCGAGGAGGTCGAGCAGGTGTTCGCCGCCGCCGCGCGCGCGGGGCTGCCCGTGCGGCTGCACGCCGAACAGCTGTCCAATTCGAACGGCGCCGCCATGGCCTCGCGCTTCAAGGCGCTGTCGGCCGACCATCTCGAGCATCTCGACGCCGACGGCGCACGCGCGATGGCCGCGGCGGGGACGGTGGCGGTGCTGCTGCCCGCCGCCTTCTACTGCCTGCGCGAGACGCACCTGCCGCCCGTCGCGCTGCTGCGCGAGGCGGGGGTGCGCATCGCGATCGCCACCGACTGCAACCCCGGCACCTCGCCCACGCTGTCGCTGCCGCTCGTCATGAACATGGCCGCCACGCTGTTCGGGCTAAGCCCGGGGGAAGCGCTGGCGGGGATGACGGTCCACGCCGCGGCCGCGCTCGGCCTCGACGACCGGGGGCGGATCGCTCCCGGGCAGCGCGCCGACCTGTGCGCGTGGGACATCAACGAGATCGACGAACTTGCCTATTGGATCGGCCTGCCCGGTCCGTCCCGCCGCTTCGTGGCGGGCGAACAACGATGAGGAACTAGCATGACCGACCCGCGCCGCGACAATGCTCGCGTCATCCACGCCCGTACCGGCCCCGAGAGGGTGGCCAAGCACTGGACCACCGAGGCGGCGGTGCGGATGCTCCAGAACAACCTCGACCCCGCGGTCGCCGAGGCACCCGAGGCGCTGGTCGTCTATGGCGGCATCGGCCGCGCCGCGCGCAACTGGGACTGTTACGACAAGATCGTCGAGACGCTCGAGCGGCTCGAGGAGGACCAGACGCTGCTCGTCCAGTCGGGCAAGCCGGTCGGCGTCTTCCCCACCCACAAGGATGCCCCGCGCGTCCTCATCGCCAATTCCAACCTCGTGCCCAAATGGGCGACCTGGGAGCATTTCAACGCGCTCGATGCCAAGGGGCTCATGATGTACGGCCAGATGACCGCGGGCAGCTGGATCTACATCGGCAGCCAGGGGATCGTGCAGGGCACCTACGAGACCTTCGCCGAGATGGGCCGCCAGCATTTCGGCGGCGACCTTGCGGGCAAGTGGATCCTCACCGCGGGCCTCGGCGGGATGGGCGGGGCGCAGCCGCTCGCGGCGGTCATGGCGGGGGCACATTGCATCGCCATCGAGTGCCAGGAAAGCCGGATCGAGAAGCGGCTCGAGACGCGCTACCTCGATCACAAGGCGCACTCGATCGAGGAAGCGCTCGAGATCATCGGCAAAGCCGACCGGCCCACCAGCGTCGGCGTGCTCGGCAACGCCGCCGAGATCCTGCCGCAGATGGTGGCCAAGGGCATCCGCCCCGACGCGGTGACCGACCAGACCAGCGCGCACGATCCCGCCAACGGCTATTGCCCCGCCGGCTGGAGCGTCGACCAGTGGATGAAGATGCGCGAGAGCGACCCCGCGCGCGTCGCCGCCGAGGCACGACGGTCGATGGCGGTGCATGTCCGCGCCATGCTCGCCTTCCACGAACAAGGCATCCCCACCTTCGACTATGGCAACAACATCCGCCAGGAGGCCTTCGACGAGGGGGTCGAGAGTGCCTTCGACTTCCCCGGCTTCGTCCCAGCCTATGTCCGCCCGCTGTTCTGCCGCGGCGTCGGGCCGTTCCGCTGGGCCGCGCTGTCGGGCGACCCCGAGGACATCGCGAGGACCGATGCCAAGGTGAAGGAGCTGATCCCCGACGATCCGCACCTGCATCGCTGGCTCGACATGGCGGCCGAGCGGATCGCCTTCCAGGGGCTGCCCGCGCGGATCTGCTGGGTCGGGCTCGGCCAGCGCCACCGGCTCGGGCTCGCCTTCAACGAGATGGTGAAGAGCGGCGAGCTGAATGCGCCGATCGTGATTGGCCGCGACCATCTCGATTCGGGCTCGGTCGCCAGCCCCAACCGCGAAACCGAAAGCATGCGCGACGGGTCGGACGCGGTGTCCGACTGGCCGCTGCTCAACGCGCTCCTCAACACCGCGGGCGGTGCGACCTGGGTCAGCCTGCACCATGGCGGCGGGGTCGGGATGGGCTATTCGCAGCATTCGGGCGTGGTGATCGTCGCCGACGGGACCGAGGATGCGGCGCGGCGGCTCGAACGCGTGCTGTGGAACGACCCCGGCACCGGCGTCATGCGCCATGCTGACGCAGGCTACGACATCGCCATCGACTGTGCCCGCGAGCAGGGGCTCGACCTGCCGATGCTGGAGGACGGGAAATGATCCTCGACCCCGGCAAGGTGAGCCTCGACCAGCTGCGCGACCTGTGGCGCGGCGAGGCGGCGCGATTGTCCGATGACGCGCGCGCCGCGATCGCCGACAGCCACGCGGTGGTCAGCCGCATCGTCGCCGGCGGCGAGACCGTCTATGGCGTGAACACCGGCTTCGGGCTGCTCGCGAGCGAGAAGATCCCGCAGGCGCGGCTGGCCGAACTGCAGCGCAACCTGATCCTGTCGCACAGCTGCGGTCTCGGCGCCCCGCTGCCGCGTCACGTCACCCGGCTGATGATGCTCCTCAAGCTGGTCGGGCTCGGACGCGGCGCCTCCGGGGTGCGGGTCGAGCTGGTCGAGGCGCTGCAGGCGCTGGTCGATGCCGATGCCATTCCCGAAGTGCCGAGCCAGGGCAGCGTGGGCGCGAGCGGCGACCTCGCCCCGCTCGCGCACATGACCGCGGCCATGCTCGGCGAGGGGTGGATCGACCTCGGGGGCGAGCGCCTGCCCGCGCGCGAGGCACTGGCGAGGATCGGCATGGAGCCGGTCACGCTCGGGCCGAAGGAGGGGCTGGCGATGATCAACGGCACGCAGGCCTCGACCGCGATCGCGCTCGACGCCTTGTTCAAGGCCGAGCGGGTGTTCGATGCGGCGATCGCGGCGGGCGCGCTGTCGGTCGACGCGCTGAAGGGCAGCGTGAAGCCCTTCGATGCGCGGATCAGCGAATTGCGCGGGCACGCCAGCCAGGTCGAGGTGGCGCGTCGCCTGCGCGACTGGCTCGCGGGCAGCGAGATCGTCGACAGCCACCATCGCTGCGGCAAGGTGCAGGATCCCTACAGCTTCCGCTGCCAGCCGCAGGTGATGGGCGCCAGCCTCGACCTCATCGGCAAGGTGGCGGCGATGCTCGAGATCGAGGCCAATGCGGTGACCGACAACCCGGTATTGTTCGGCGCCGAAGACGAAGAGGCCGACGAGGCGATCTCGGGGGGCAACTTCCACGCGCAGCCGGTCGCCTTCGCCGCCGACATGCTGGCGATGGCGCTATGCGAGGTGGGCAGCCTGTCCGAACGCCGCACCAGCGTGCTGGTCGACCCCAAGATGAGCGGGCTGCCCGCCTTCCTGATCGACGACGGCGGGGTCAATTCGGGGCTGATGATCCCGCAGGTCACGGCGGCCGCGCTGGTCAGCGAGAACAAGGCGCTCGCGCATCCCGCGAGCGTGGATTCGATCCCCACCTCGGCGGGGCAGGAGGACCATGTCTCGATGGCGCCGATCGCCGCGCGCAAGGCGGGGCAGATCGCCGACAATGTCGCGGGCGTCGTCGCGGTCGAGCTGATCGCGGGCGCGCAGGGGGTCGACTATCATGCCCCGCTCAGGACCAGCCCCAGGCTGCAGGCGCTCCACGCCAAGGTGCGCGAGCATTCGGCCTATCTCGAGAGCGATCGCTACTGGGCCGACGAGATGGCGGCGCTGCAGGCCGCGGTGCTCGCGGGGGCGTTGTTCGAGGGCGGGTGATCGGTCAGCGCAGGGACGCCGAGCCGCACCGACTGATCAGCGGAAATTGCGTCCCTTGGGGATGCAGTCGACATTGCGCGGGTGGATCCCGGTGGTGCGCGGGCGCATCGCCCCGCCGCCATCGCCGCGCCCCGGCGCGGCGACCAGCATGTCGTCGGACAGGTGCTGCAGCAGCGCGGTGTCGTCCTCGAGATGCGCGGCGATGACGTGGACGACGGCATCGTCATGCTGGACGATGCCGGTCACCTTCAACAACCGCGCGCCCATGACGATCGGGCGATAGGCCTCGAAGGCATCGGGCCAGACGACGAGGTTGGCGACACCGGTTTCGTCCTCGATGGTGGTGAAGCACACCCCCTTGGCGCTGCCCGGGCGCTGGCGGATGAGGACGAGCCCGGCAAGGCTGACCCGCCGCCCGTAGCGCATGTCGCGCAACTCGCCCGCGGTGACGCAGCCCATCGCCGCATAATGCTGGCGCAGGAACTGCATCGGATGCGCCTTGAGGCTCAGCCGCATGGTCTGGTAGTCGGTCACCACCTGTTCGGACAGCGCCATGGCGGGCAGCCGCACCTGTTCGACCTCCCAGCCTTCGTCGCGCGCTTGCGCCGCCTCGAACAGCGGTAGCGCGGGCGCCCCCTTCAAGGCCTTGGCGTCCCACAGCGCGGCGCGGCGGTCGAGCTTGATCGAGCGGAAGGCATCGGCCTCGGCCAGTTTCTCGACCCCCGCGACCGAGATCCCCGCGCGCTTCTTCATGTCCTCGACGCTGCGGTACGGCGTGCCCGCGCGCGCCGCGACGATGCGGGTGGCATCGTCCAGTCGCAGCCCGTCGACCTGCCGCAAGCCGAGCCGGAGCGCCATGCGGGGGCTGGGCGGGGGCAGGCTGTCGGGGGTCCAGTCGCCGGTCGGGAGCGCGGTCGAGCCCCATGAGCGGCGCTGCGCGGTCGGCGCGTGATCGGTGGGCTCGAGGGTGCAGTCCCAATGGCTGTGGTTGACGTCGACGGGGCGCACCTCGACCCCATGTTCGCGCGCGTCGCGGACGATCTGCGCGGGGGCGTAGAACCCCATCGGCTGGCTATTGAGCAGCGCGGCGGCGAAGGCGGCGGGGTAGCGCCACTTGAGCCAGCTCGACACGTAGACGAGCAGCGCGAAGCTCGCGGCGTGGCTCTCGGGAAAGCCATATTCCCCGAAGCCGCGGATCTGGTGGAAGCAGCGCTCCGCGAATTCGGGGTCGTAGCCGCGCTCCACCATCCGCCCGACCATCTTGTCCTGCAACAGGTCGATGGTGCCCCTCGACCGGAAGGTGGCCATTGCCTTGCGGAGCTGGTTGGCCTCGGCGGAAGAGAATTTGGCGGCGTCGAGCGCGATCTTCATCGCCTGCTCCTGGAACACCGGCACGCCCAGCGTGCGCCGCAGGATGCGCTCGAGCTCGTCGGGCGGGCCGTGGTCGGGATCGGGGCAGGGGTAGACCACCGGCTCCTTGCCCTGCCGCCGCTTCAAGAAAGGGTGGACCATGTCGCCCTGGATCGGGCCGGGGCGCACGATCGCCACCTCGATGACGAGGTCGTAGAATTCGCGCGGGCGAAGCCGCGGGAGCATGTTCATCTGCGCGCGGCTCTCGACCTGGAAGACGCCGAGGCTGTCGCCCTCGCACAACATGTCGTAGACCCCGGGCTCCTCCTTGGGGAGCGTGGCGAGGTCCCATTTCTCGCCATGGTGCGCCTCGATGAGGTCGAACGCCTTGCGGCAGCAGGTCAGCATGCCGAGTGCGAGCACGTCGATCTTGAGGATGCCGAGCTCCTCGATGTCGTCCTTGTCCCATTCGATGAAGGTGCGACCCTGCATCGCGCCATTGCCGATCGGCACCGTCTCGGTCAGCGGGCGCTGGGTGAGGATGAAGCCGCCGACATGCTGGCTGAGGTGGCGCGGCATGCCGATCAATTGCTCGGCGAGCATGACGGTGCGCTTCAGATGCGGGTCCGACAGGTCGAGCCCTGCCTCGGCGACCCGCTCCTCGCGCATCTCGCTTTCCATCGACCCCCAGAAGGTGCTCGCGATCGCCGCGCACACATCCTCCGACCAGCCCATCACCTTGCCGACCTCGCGGATCGCCATGCGCGGGCGATAATGGATCACGGTCGCGGCGATCCCCGCGCGCTCGCGCCCATATTTGGCGTAGATGTGCTGGATCACCTCCTCGCGCCGCTCATGCTCGAAATCGACGTCGATATCGGGCGGCTCCTTGCGCTCCTCGGAGATGAAGCGCTCGAACAACAGGTCGGTGGTCGAGGGATCGACCGCGGTGATGCCGAGGCAATAGCAGACCGCGCTATTGGCGGCCGAGCCGCGTCCCTGGCACAGGATCGGGGGCGAGAGGCTGCGCGCGTAGGCGACGATGTCGTGAACGGTGAGGAAGTAGCGCGCGAAATCGAGCTTCTCGATGAGCGCGAGCTCCTTCTTGAGCTGGGCGATGATGGCGCTCGGCACCCCCTCGGGCCAGCGGCGGCTGGCCCCGGCCCAGGTCAGGTGCTCGAGCTGCTGCTGCGGGGTGCGCCCGCCGGGGCAGGTTTCTTCGGGATATTCGTAGCGCAACTCGTCGAGGGAAAAGTCGATGGCGTCGGCGAAGTCGCGGGTCGCGCGGATGGCATGGGGCCAGCGCTCGAACAGCGCCGCCATCTCGCCCGGCCCCTTGAGGTGCCGCTCGGCATTGGCGTGGAGCCGCCAGCCCGCGGTCTCGAGCGTCACCTTCTCGCGGATGCAGGTCATCACGTCCTGCAGCGGGCGCTTCTCGGGGGCGTGGTAATGGACATCGTTGGTGGCGAGGATCGACAGGCCGTGCGCCCGCGCGAGGCGGTCGAGCCGTTCGATCCGCGCCGCGTCATCGCCGCGATAGAGGTGGCTGGCCGCGACATGGCGCATGCCGGGCAGCGCGGCGGCGAGCGCGGGGAGCGCGGCGGCGAAATGGTCGAGGTCCTCGCCCGGCACCGCGATGAGGGCGATATCGGCGCCGCGCGCCGCGATCTCGCTGAGGAGGAGGTCGCACGCGCCCTTCTCGCAGCGCATCTTGCCCATGCTGAGCAGGCTCGAGAGGTTGGCATAGCCTTCGCGGTTGCGCGGATAGGCGAGCAGCTCGGGGGCATCGACCGGGCACAGCCGGCACCCGATCAGCGGGCGCACCCCCGCGGCCCTGGCGGCGCTGTGCACGCGCACCACCCCCGCGAGCGTGTCGCGGTCGGCGACCCCGATCGCATCCATGCCCTTCTCGAGCGCGGCCAGCACCAGCTCGATTGCGTCCGACGCGCCGCGCAGGAAGGAGAAGGGGGTGGTGACGCCCAGCTCGACGAAGCGCGCGCGCGGCAGCCGCGGCGGGGGGTCGGCGTCGTCGCGCACGAGCTTGCGCCGGGCGGGGGTGTGGCTGGCGTCGGGCATGGCTCAACCGAACAGCCCGTGGATGTACCAGACGGGGTCGCCGCCGCGCCCATCGCCGAACAGCCCCTCGCGGAAGATCCAGTAGCCGCGCCCGGCCTGGTCCTCGACGCGATAATAGTCGCGCAGCCGCGCGGGCCGGTATTCGCGCCACCATTCGGGGGCGATCCGCTCGGGGCCCTCGACCTTGACGATGTCGTGGACCGCGCGGCGCCAGACGAAACGGCGCGGCAGCCCCTCGGGGGTGGCGTAGAGCACGCCGATCGCCTCGGGGCTGTCGAGGAGGCGCTCGGGGCGCGGCGCCTGCGGCGGCGGGTCCGGGTCCTCGGCGACGGTGGCGAGCGCGGGGGCCCAGGCCGCCGCGCGCTCGGGCATGTGGCTCGGCTGGCGGCGCGGGCGGGCAACCGCCTGCGCCCCGAGCCGCGTGGCGATGCGGTCGACGAGGCGCCCGACGGCGACCCCCGAGGCCTCGTCGCCGTCGAGGGCATCCTGCGCGGGATCGAGCGGCTCGGCCCAGCTCGCGGTCAGCGCGAAGGCGTCGAAGCCGAACTCGGGGTCGAGCCGCTCGGTGCGCTCGGCCAGCAGCCGCGACAGATGGTCCGCCTCGCGGGTGGCGAGCGCGGTCGAGGCGGCGATGCTGGCGACCGAACCGTCGACGCGATAGCCCGCCAGTTCGACGGTCCGCGCGCCGAGCCGGCGCGCCTCGAGCTGGCGCGCGAGCTCGGGGACCAGCAGGTCGAGCGCCTGCCGGGCGGCGGCGGGGTCGTCGACCGGTTCCTTGAGCCGGAGCCGCGCGCTCGGCGGCGGGGCGTCGGCTTCGGCGCTGAGCGGTTCGGCGATCCGCCCCAGCGCGCGGTCGAGCGCATCGAGCGGATTGTCGGCGCTGCGGAAGCGCCGCGCGAGGCTGCGCCGCTCGATCCCCGAGAGGCCGGCGATGGTCTTGAGCCCGAGCCGGTGCAGCGTGCGCACGACCGCGGGGGGGAGCCGCAGCGCGGCGACCGGGAGCGGGGCGAGCAGGGCGGCCAGCTGGCCGCTCGCCAGCTTGCGTTCGAGGGCGGTACGGGGAGGGGCCTGTGCCGAGCCCGAAAGCTCGCCCCTCCCCGATCCCGCGCCGGCATAATGGCAAAGCGCCCATGCCGCGAGCGGGGTATCGGCGATCGCGGTGCGCGCGCTCAGCCCGAGCGCGGCGAAGCGCGCCTCGATGTCGTCGAGCAGCGCGCGCTCGCCGCCGAACAGGTGCGCGACCCCGCTGGCATCGAGCCGCAGCCCGTCCTCGCCATCGCGTTCGACGAGCGGCGACCAGCGCCGCGCCCAGCGCGCGAGCCGCGCCATGAGCTTGTCGTCGCCGATGAGGTCGCAGGCGATGACGGTCGCCTGCGGGTCGAGCGCGCGGGCGTCGGTGAGCCGCATGCCCGCGCGCAGCCCCACCAGCGCGGCATTGTCGCAGACCGCATGGACGAGGCGCCCGTGCGGCCCCTCGCGGGTGAGGAGGATGCGCGCGTCCTCAGGAGGCGTCTCGCCATGCGCGTGCGCGATCTTGCGCCAGCGCTCGATCGACAGGCGCGGGAGCCAGATGGCCAGCGTGCGCTTGCGAACCTTCAGCATCGACCCACTCCCACCGGCCCGGGGGCACCCCGCGCGCGCGGAACAGCTCGAGCGCCAGGCGCGAGCGTCCCGGGGCCTTCGCATCGTAACGGTTGGGCTCGGACGGGCGGCTCTCGACCCGCCAGCGCCAGCGCGCCCCCGACAGGTCGGCCTGCCTCGCCCCCAGCCGGACGAGCCAGCAGGGCTGCCCGTGCGCCTCGGCGGCGAGGGCCAGCCGGCGGGTGGCGGTAAAGTCGAGCGCGGGCGGCTCCCCCCATGCCTCGCCGACCACGCCCGCTAGGCCCGTGCATCGCAATCCCTCCTCCATCGTCCACAGGAGCGCGCGGGTATCGCGCGCGCACACGTGGATGAGCCGGTCGGGGCGGCCCAGGTCCCCGAGGCCGGGGGGATGCAAGCGTCCGGCCTCGAGGATGGCCATCCGCTCCTGTACCCACAGGAGCGGACGATCGGGGGTGGCGCTGGCCAGCAGCAGGCGGGTCCAGCCCGCATCGCGCGCATGGGTCGGGAAGATCTCGCTGAGCGTGGGCGTGCGGGGCAGCGGGATATGCGCGCCCGCGCGCGCCGCGCCTTCCCCGGGGGAAAGGTCGGATGCTGGCCGCACGAGCCCGCGCGCCGCGCCCGGAGGGAGCAGTGCGAGAAGCTCGTCGGCGCCGATGGAAGGGCCATCTGCCACACGACTCGCCGTCACCTTGTTCTTGTTATGTTCTATGTCGCCCAGGGCGGGCCCGCGAGTCAAATCTGGCGGAAAATCGGGGGGCGAACGGGGGCTCTTGGGGGCCCGGGCTCAGGGGCGGCGCGCCGACTCGGCGGCGGCGCGGCGGGCGGCGCGATCGAACGCGCGCTGCTGGCGGCGGGTCCGCGCCGGGACCGCGCCCTCGACCTCGTGGATAAAGTCGTTGACGTGCGCCATGATGCGGCTGAGCGCGGGGCGCCAGACGGCAAAGCCCATATGGTGGGTGTCGATCTCGATGGCGCGGTCGGAGTGGCATTCGTCGCCGCGCGCGGCGCGCGGCGCGACGATCCCGTCGCGGCGGCTCCAGAAGGCCATCGTCGGCACCGGGGGCTTGTCCTCGAGCCGCGGGAAGGGCGGTTCGTTGACGTCGTGCCCGGCGACCCATTCGTAGAGCCAGCGGACATTGTTGTTGCTCTTGAGGTCGCCGCAGAAGGGCGAGGCGAGGGTGACCACCGCGCGTACCTTGTGCGGGGCGTGGCGGGCGAGTTCGCGCGCATAGAGCCCGCCCAGGCTCCAGCCGAGGACGAGCACCTTGCGCCCCTCGCCGACCTGGTCGAGCCGTTCCTCGAGCGTCTCGAGGAGACCGGCATAGGCGCCCTTGTTGGTGCCCAGTTCCCACGGATGCGCGCGCCAGCCGTAGCGGCCGAGCGCGCCGCGGATCTGGCTGGTCGAGCGATCGGACGAGAGAAAGCCCGGCAGGACGAGCGCGGGGGGGCCGGACTCGGGGCCGACGGGCTCGATCGGGCCCCACGAGGACATGTAGCGGGGAAACTGCCACAGGACTTCGCGCGTCCGCTCCCACGCCGACGGGGCGATGTCGTCGGGATGGATGCGGTCCGAAGGCTCGGCCGCCTGCTGGTCGCGCTGCCAGATCATCTTTCCCATGTGGGATCGATAAACCCCCGTAACAAGGGAAGTTCCCACACGACCGGGCGACCGCGCGCGAGGATCAGTGGGGGACGAAGTCGTGGATCTCCTTGATCACCCGGCGCAGCATCGGGCGCGACTTGCCGATCCGCATGTGCCCGCACGGCAGGGTGACGACGCGGTCGGTTTCCTCGCGCAGCCCGATCTGCGCGCGCTGGGCGACGAGCCCGTCCTTCTCGGCGACGATGCTCATGGTCGGCACCGGCGGCTTGTCGGGCGACTGGGGCACGGGCGGGTCGTCGACCGGATGGCCCGCGACCAGCTCATATTGCTTCCACACATTGTTGAGCTTGCGGTGGCCCGAAAAGGGCGAGGCGAGGGTAACCACCGCGCGCACCCTGTCGGGGCGGGAGCGCGCCAGTTCGCGCGCCATGACGCCGCCGAGGCTCCAGCCGACGAGCAACGCCTTGTCCTCGCCCGCCACCTCGTCGAGGCGGCGTTGGAGATCGTCGAGCAGGCCCTCGTAGGCGCCGAGGTTCTGGCCGTTCTTCCAGCCGTGGACGCGCCAGCCGTCGCGGGCGAGGAAGCGCCTGAGCTCGAGCGTGGTGCGATCGCTCGACATGAAGCCCGGGATGACCAAGGCGGGTGGGCCGTTCTCGGGGCCGCGCGGGCCGAGATGGCCGATGTGGCGGCCCATGCGCCCCAGGTGGTTGGCGACGTCGATGACGCGCGCGAACAGGCTGGGGACCTCCTCGCCCTCGCCTTCCTTGAGCGCCGAGCGGCGATCGTCAGAGATACTCATCGCCGCCCATGAGGTGGCGAATGCCTTGCGGCAGCCGCACGCGCCCGTCCTCGGTCTGGTGGTTCTCGAGCAGCGGCACGAGGATGCGCGGGGAGGCGAGCGCGGTATTGTTCAAGGTGTGCGCGAACACGACCTTGCCCTCGCTGTTGCGATAGCGAAGCTTGGCGCGGCGCGCCTGCCAGTCGTGCAGCGTCGAGCAGCTGTGCGTCTCGCGATACTTGTTCAAGCTCGGCACCCAGCTTTCGAGATCGTTCATGCGATACTTGCCGAGCCCCATGTCGCCGGTCGAGGTCTCGATGACCTGGTAGGGGATCTCCATCGCCTGCAGCAGCTTCTCGGCGGCGCTCAGCAGCTTCTCGTGCCATTCGGCGGAGACGTCCTCGTCGGCCTGGCAGATGACGAACTGCTCGACCTTGACGAACTGGTGGACGCGCAGCAGCCCGCGCACGTCGCGCCCCGCGCTGCCCGCCTCGCGGCGGAAGCAGGGCGAATAGCCCGCATAAAGGACGGGCAGCTGGCTTTCCTCGAGGATCTCGCCCGAATGGAGGCCGGTCAGCGCCACCTCGGCGGTGCCCGCGAGGAACAGGTCGTCCTTCTCGAGCTCGTAGGTTTCCTCGCGGTGGCCGGGGAACTGGCCCTGCCGGACGAAGGCTTCCTCGCGCGCGATCGCGGGCAGGGTGATCGGCTCGAAGCCGTTGCCCATGATTTCCTCGAGCGCCCACGCCATGAGCTTCTGTTCCAAGAGCGCGAGGCGGCCCTTGAGGCAGTAGGTGCGGCTGCCCGAGACCTGCGTGATGCGCGACAGGTCGGCCCAGTCGTTCTTCTCGAGCAGCGCGACATGGTCGAGCGGCTCGAAGGGGAAGTCGCGCGGGGTGCCCTCGGTGCGGACGACCACATTGTCCTCCTCGCCAGGGCCGACGGGGGCGCCTTCCCACGGGATGTTGGGCATCTGCAGCATCATGGCGTTGAAGGCCTCGACCTTCTCGCCCAGCCCGCTTTCGAGTTCGCCCGCGCGCTTGCCCGCATCTTTCGCCTTCTTGCCGAGCGCGGCCTTCTCCTCGGGCGCGGCGTCCTTGAACATGCCCGAGATGCGATTGCGCTCGGCGCGCAGCTGGTCGATCTCGGTCTTAGCGCTGCGGATCTCGGCGTCGAGCGCGAGCAGCGCGTCGAGGTCGAGGTCGACATTCTTGGCGGCGATGGCGTCGCGCACGGCGGGGCGGTTGTTCTTGATGAAATCGATCGAAAGCATGGCGCAGCCTGTGCCGTGTCGGAGGGGGGGTTGGCAAGGGCGAAGCACATTGTATGTGCGGGCGCATCGTCCTGCTTGCCGGAGCCTTCGTGATGCGTTTCCTCCTTATCCTTGCGGCCATGGTCGCCGCATCCCCCGCGCTCGCGCAGGATCGGCAGGGCGCGATCGCGATCGGCGAGCGCACGGTCGCGCTCTACCATTGGACGCCCGCGGGCGAGCCGACGGGCACGATCCTGTTCGGCCACGGTCATGGGGCGCACCCGGCGCGCTATGCCGCGCTGCTCGACGGCTGGCGCGATGCGGGCTGGGCGGTGGTTGCCGCGATGCCCGTCGACAGCATCGAGCATCCCGCGCGCGCCGACTATGACCTGCAAGGGGGCTTCAGGGCGCGGGTCGAGACGATGCAGGCACTGCGCGCGATGCTCGCGACCGAGTATCCCGACCGCCCGATGCTGCTCGCGGGGCACAGTTTCGGGAGCTTCATGGCGCTGCTCGGCGCGGGCGCACGGACCCGCTTCGGCCCGCCGCTCGAGGGGCCGCCGGTCGCGGGGGTCATCGCCTTCTCGACCGCGGGGGCGATGGAGCAGGTGATCGACCCGCAGGCCTATGCCGGGCTCGACGTGCCGCTGCTGCTCATCACCGGGACCGCCGATGCCGATCCGGCCTATGCCCCGCGCTGGACCGATCACCGGCTCGCCTTCGACACCTCGCGCGCCGGCGACAAGCTGCTGCTGGTCGTCGAGGCGGGCGGGCACGACCTCGCGCGGATGGACCAGCCGGTCGCGCCCAGCCTCGCGGCCTTCACGCGGCTGTTCCTCGCCGCGCATGGCGCGGGCGACGCGGCGGCCGGGGCGCTGCTCGACCGGCTCGGCTCGAGCGCGCGGATCGCGGTCGAGCGCCGCTGAGCCCAAGGGGCTTTACGCGCGGCATCGCGGCTGGCACCCCGTGGGCCTTGCTAGCTGAACAAGGGGCCTCGCCAATGCCATCGGGACTGGTCGCACTGCTCGACGACGTCGCACTCATCGCGCGCACTGCCGCCGCCAGCGTCGATGACGTGGCCGCCGCCGCGGGCAAGGCCGGGTCGAAGACCGCGGGGGTGATCATCGATGATGCCGCGGTGACCCCGCGTTACGTCACCGGGCTGGACCCGAGCCGCGAACTGCCGATCATCGGCAAGATCACGCTGGGCAGCCTCAAGAACAAGCTCGTCTTCCTGCTCCCCGCCGCGCTGCTGCTTTCCGAGTTCGCGCCCTTCCTGATCATCCCGATCCTGATGCTCGGGGGTGGCTTCCTCGCCTTCGAGGCGACCGAGAAGATCCTCGAGGCGCTGACCGGCGACCATCATGGCGAGGCGACGCTCGCCGCCTGCGACAGCCCCGAGGAGCTCGAGAAGCGGCAGGTCGCGGGGGCGGTGCGCACCGATTTCATCCTGTCGGCCGAGATCATGGCGATCACCCTGAACGAACTGACCGCGGGCGGGATGGTCGACAATCTCTGGATGCGCGCGGGGGCGCTGGCGGTGGTCGCGGTGGCGGTCACGGTCATCGTCTACGGCTCGGTCGCGATCATCGTGAAGCTCGACGATATCGGGCTGCACCTCGCGCAGCGCGAGAACGGGATCGCGAAGAAATTCGGCCGCGGGATGATCGCCTTCGTGCCCAAGCTCCTCAAGGCGCTGAGCATCATCGGCACCGCCGCGATGCTGTGGGTCGGCGGCTCGATCCTCTTGCACGGTTTCCACGAGCTGCACGTGCTCGGCTTCCTCTACGAATGGAACCACGACCTCGCGGTCGCGGTGGCGGGCGACAATGGGGTCGGCGTGTGGATCATGGAGACGCTGGGCGCGGCGCTGACCGGGCTCGTCTTCGGCTTCATCATCGTCCAGGTCGTCACCCGGATCTTCGGCCACCATCCGCTCCATGGCGGGGGCGCGCCGGTCCGGAAGGGCGAGGCCGCGCACTGATGGGCCACGCGCTCGCGGTCTTCCTCGGCGGCGGGCTCGGCGCGCTGGCCCGCTGGGGCGTGGGCAAGTGGGCGCTGGCCTGGTTCGGCTACGGCTTTCCCGTCGGCACGCTGGCGGTCAACGTGGTCGGCAGCCTCGCGATCGGGATCGCGGTCGGCGCGCTCGAAGGGGTGGGGCAGCCCGCCAAGCTGTTCTTCGTCACCGGGCTGCTCGGCGGGTTCACCACCTTCTCGGCGTTCAGCCTCGATACGCTCACCCTGTGGGAACGCGGGCAGGCGGGGCTGGCGCTCGCCTATGTCGCGGGCACGCTCGTCCTGTCGCTCGGGGCCTGCCTCCTGGGCTTCCTGCTCGCGCGCTAGTCGTCGAAGTGGAGCCGGCGGTAGCGGCCGCGGAAATAGAGCAGCGGGTCGGGGCCTTCCTCGAAGCGCGCGCGCTCGACCCGCCCGACGAGGATCCAGTGGTCGCCCCCGTCGTGCACCGCGTGGCGCGCGCATTCGAACATCGCGAGGCTGCCGGTCAGCAGCGGCGCGCCGCCGAGCCCCTCCTCCCACCGCGTCTTGCCGAAGCGGTCGCCCGCGGGGGTCGAGAAGGTGATCGAGGCGGGGCGCTGTTCGGTGCGCAGCACGTTGACCGCGAACCGCTCGCTCTCGGTGAGCGGCCCCGCGCTGGTCGTCACCTTGGCGAGGCAGACGATCAGCAGCGGGGGATCGAGGCTGAGGCTGGTGAAGCTGTTGGCGGTGAGCCCGTGCGGGGTGCCGTCGGCATCGCGGCAGGTGACCACCGTGACCCCGGTCGCGAAACTGCCGAAGGCGTCGCGCAGGCTGCGCGGATCGCCCCCCTCCTCAAATTTGCGCCATCCGCTCATCCTCCCGCGCATAGCCGGGCGCCTCGCCCTCGCCAAGGCTTGCCAGCGCCTCGAGCGTCAGCTCGGCGATCCGCGCGCAGCTGTCCTCCACGCTGTCGGAGACGAAATAGAGCGGCTGGAAGCGGTCCGAGCGATAGGGGGTGGCCAGCGCCGCACCGAGCGCGAAGCGCGGCCGCGGCAGCGCCGCCTCGAGCGCGTGGCGCGCCTCGGCGAAGGAGGAGGCGAGCCCCGCCCCCCACAGCTTGAGCGCCCCGTCCTCGCGCGCCAGCCCGAACTCGACCGTATGCCAGTAGAGGCGGCTCATTTCCTCGCCCCGCCCGGCGGCACAGGCGGCGAGCCCGAGGTGCCCCATCGCCTGCATCGCCTGCGCCATCGGCGCGTGGCTGAGCAGCGGCACATGGCCGAAGATGTCGTGGAAGCAGTCGGGCTCCTCGAGATAGTCGAGCTGGCGCCCGTCGCGGATGAAATTGCCGATCGGGAAGCGGCGGTCGGCGAGCATCGAAAAGAAGGCCGCGTCGGGGACGATCCCCGCGACGGGCACGAGCCGCCAGCCGGTCTGCGCTTCCAGGCGGTCGCTCAGCGTGTCGAGCCGCGGAATGCCCGGACGCTGCAGGTCGAGCCGGACGATCCCGCGCAGGAAGGGGGCGACGAAGTCGTGCCGATAGGCGCGCAGCTGGCGCTCGAACAGCCGATCCCAGGTCGCATGGTCCTGCAGCGTGTAGCGCGCCCATCGCTCGGTCACGAGATAGGCGCGCCAGTCGGTCTTGGCCGGGGGGGCGATACGGGACTGGAACATGATCTCGTGCCTTTCTTCCTGTTGTGCCGAAAACAAAAAACCCGCCGAGGCTGGGAGCCTGGCGGGCGGTGGTTCCGGGATGATGTCGTCTAGATGATCAAACCGTGTCCACCGCGCGCCCATAGGCATAGATCGCCGTCACCGCGAGGGCGGCGGGCGATTTGTGCGCAAGGACGATGGGCCTGGTCATCATGCGGGCCAGTGTGTCGAAGCTTGATCCATGTTGCAAGCGTCAAAATGGCGACCGCGCGAACGCGGCCCCCCGCCGGTCACTTGCGCGCCGGGATCGAGCGGCGGGCGAACTCGACGAGGAAGACCGCGACCGCCGCCACGCCCGCCATCTCGGGGGCGCTGTCGGGGCGCTCGAACACGATCGCGGCGAAGAACCACACGAGCCCCGCGGCGATCGCCGCATCGATCGCGGCGCCGGGGAGCGGGGGCAGCCGCGACCTCATGCGACCAGCCGGTCGATCGCGGCGGCGAGGCGGCGGTCGCGCTCGGTCACCGTGTTGCCCGCGTCATGCGTGGTCAGCCGCAGCGTCACCTTGTTCCAGACATTGTGGATCTCGGGGTGGTGATCCATCTTCTCGGCGAGCATCGCCACCCGCGACAGGAAGGCGAAGGCCGCGCTGAAATCGGCGAAGGTGAAGACGCGTTCGAGTGCATCGCCGCGCTCGTGCCATTCGTTGTCGGTCATGCGGGGCAGGCTAGCCCCGCGCGCGCGGCTTGCATAGGCGGCGTGATTTGCGCCAATGCCGACCGGGCAAAGGAGAGTTTATGAAAGACGCGTTCATCTGCGATGCCATCCGCACCCCGATCGGGCGCTTCGGCGGGGCGCTGTCGAGCGTGCGCGCCGACGACCTCGCCGCCGTGCCGCTGAAGGCCCTCAAGGAGCGCAACGGCGGCGTCGACTGGGCGATGCTCGACGATGTCATCATGGGCTGCGCCAACCAGGCGGGCGAGGACAATCGCAACGTGGCGCGCATGGCCGCGCTGCTCGCCGGGCTCGGCGACACCGCGCCGGGGACCACGGTCAACCGGCTGTGCGGGTCGGGGCTCGATTGCGTCAGCATGGCGGCGCGGGCGATCAAGGCGGGCGAGGCGGACCTCGTCATCGCCGGCGGGGTCGAATCGATGAGCCGCGCGCCCTTCGTCATGCCCAAGGCCGAGCGCGCCTTCAGCCGCGACAATGCGATCTACGACACCACCATCGGCTGGCGCTTCGTCAACAAGCGGCTGCAGGCCGAATATGGCATCGACTCGATGCCCGAGACCGCCGAGAATGTCGCCGAGGACTATGGCATCAGCCGCGAGGACCAGGACAGGTTCGCGCACGAAAGCCAGCTCCGCGCCGCGCGGGCGCAGGAGAACGGGCGGCTGGCGGCCGAGATCGTCGGGGTCGCGATCCCGCAGCGCAAGGGCGACCCGATCCTCGTCGAGGCGGACGAGCATCCGCGGCTTTCGAGCCTCGAGGTGCTCGCGGGGCTGCGCCCCATCGTCAAGCCCGATGGGACGGTGACGGCGGGCAATGCGAGCGGGGTCAATGACGGCGCCGCCGCGCTGATCGTCGCGTCCGAAGCGGCGGTGAAGCGCCACGGGCTGACGCCGCGCGCGCGGGTGCTCGGCGGCGCGGTCGCCGGGGTGCCGCCGCGGATCATGGGGATCGGCCCCGCGCCCGCGAGCGCCAAGCTGATGGAGCGGCTGGGGCTGCATATCGACGATTTCGGGGTGATCGAACTCAACGAGGCCTTCGCCGCGCAGGGGCTGGCGGTGATGCGCGAACTCGGGCTCGCCGACGATGCCGAACATGTGAACCCCAATGGCGGCGCGATCGCGCTCGGCCACCCGCTGGGGATGAGCGGGGCGCGGCTCGCGCTGACCGCGACCGAGGAATTGCAGCGCGGCGGGGCGCAACGGGCGCTGGCGACCATGTGCATCGGGGTCGGACAGGGCATCGCGCTGGCGCTCGAGCGGGTGTAGCGCGATGGACCGGGCGGCGATCGAGGCGGTGCTGGCCGGGGTCCCCGACCCCGAGATCCCGGTCGTCTCGGTTGTCGATCTCGGCATCGTGCGCGGCATCGAGGAGGATGCCGAGGGGGTGAAGGTGATCATCACCCCGACCTATTCGGGCTGCCCCGCGACGGTCGCAATCGAGGAATCGGTGCGCGAAGCGCTCGATGCCCACGGCTTTCGCGAGGTGCGGATCGAGCACCGGCTGGTCCCGCCCTGGTCGACCGACATGATCAGCGCGGCGGGGCACGACAAGCTCAAGGCCTATGGCATCGCCCCGCCGAGCCGCTCGGAGACGGTCGAATGCCCGCAATGCGGTTCGCATAACACCAAGGAAATTAGCCGTTTCGGTTCGACGCCGTGCAAGGCGCAATGGCAGTGCAAGGACTGTCTCGAACCCTTCGACCGGTTCAAGTGCCATTGAGCCGGGCGCGCTGAGGTGAGCGAGGCGACCGCCTTCCTCGTCGCCATGCTGGCGATCTACACGCTGCCGTGGCTCGCGTGGCGGGCCTTGGGGCAGCGCAGCTGGGCGCCGCTGGTCGTCGTGCAGATCGTCGGCGGGGTGCTGGCCGGGCCGGCGCTGCTCGGCGCGGCGCTGCCGGTGGTGCACGAGGCGGTCTTCACCCCCGCGGTGCTCGGCGCGCTGGGCGGGATCGCGTCATGGGCGGTGATGCTGTTCGTGTTCGTCGCCGGGCTCGAACTCGACCTGCCCGACGCCTGGGCCAAGCGGCGCGATACGGGCACGACGGCGGGGCTCGCGCTGCTCGTGCCCTTCCTGATGGGCGCAGGGGTGGCGGCGCTGGTGATGCGCGATGCCTTGTGGATGGGAGAGGCGGCGCGCTGGCAGTTCCTGCTTGGCATCGGGCTCGCCTGCAGCGTCACCGCGCTGCCGATCCTGCTCCTGTTCCTCGAGAGATTGCAGATCCTGCGCAGCCCGCTCGGCCAGCGCATCCTGCGCTATGCCAGCCTCGACGACCTCGTCGTCTGGGCGCTGCTCGCGCTGATCCTCGTCGACACCGAGATGCTGGGACGGCAGGCGGTGTTCGCGCTGCTGTTCGCGCTCGCCACGGTGGCGGCGCGGCGGCTGTTCGCAAGGGCCGCAGAGCGCGACCGCATCCCGCTGGCGCTGGCCTGGCTGCTGCTCGTCGCGCTCGGCGCCGACTGGGCGGGGCTGCATTACATGGTCGGCGCCTTCCTCGCCGGGGCGGTGCTCGAGGCCGAATGGTTCGGGGTGCCGGTGATCGATGAATGGCGCGACCGCATCCTCACGCTGCTGATGCCGGTCTTCTTCCTCTCCACCGGGCTGCGCACCCGCTGGGAGATGGGCGGCTTGGACGTCATCGCGGTGGCGCTGGCGCTGCTCGTCGCCGCGGTGGCGGGCAAGCGGCTCGGGGTGTGGCTCGCGGGGCGGCTGCTCGGCTGGGCGAGCGGCGAGGCGCGGCTGGTCGGCTGGCTGTTGCAGACCAAGGCTCTGATCATGATCATTTTCGCCAACATCCTGCTCGACCGCGGGGTAATCAGCTCGACCGCCTTCACCGCGCTGCTGCTGATGGCGGTCTTGTCGACGATGCTGGCGATGCCGATGGCGCAGCGGGCGTTGCGGGCGCGCGCCGGCTGACCGCAGCGGGACGGCATGTCCAATGTGTCCACTTCGTCCACTTCGGGAACTCTCGGGGGCCGGCGCGGGAGAAGGAGCGGGGCCAGCCTAGCCCGTTCGCGCGCTGTAGGACAGCGCGCTCAGCCGCCGCCGCATTGCGCGCGGTGCAGCAGGAAATGGTCGGCGAGGACGAGCGCCATCATCGCCTCGGCGACGGGGGCGCCGCGAATGCCGACGCAGGGGTCGTGGCGGCCGCGGGTCGAGGCCTCGACCTCCTCGCCTGCCGCATTGACGCTCGGCACCGGGGTGCGGATCGAGCTGGTCGGCTTGTAGGCCATGCGCACGATCACGTCCTGCCCGGTCGAGATGCCGCCCGCGACCCCGCCCGAATGGTTGGCGGTGAAGGCGGGCCCCTCGGCCCCCGCGCGCATCGGGTCGGCGTTCTGCGAACCCCGCGCGGCGGCGGCGGCCATGCCTGCGCCGATTTCGACGCCCTTGACCGCCGGGATCGACATCATCGCCCCGGCGAGCGCGGCATCGAGCTTGGCATAGACGGGCGCGCCCCAGCCCATCGGGACACCCGCGGCGACGACCTCGACCAAGGCGCCGAGGCTATCCCCATCGGTTCGCGCCTGATCAAGCATTGATTCCCATTTGGCACTATCGTCCTCGCCGCCGATGGCGGTGACGCGCGCCGCGATGCGGACATCGGGGATGACGAGGCGGGCGATCGCGCCGGCGGCGACGCGGATCGCGGTCTCGCGCGCCGAGGCCCGCCCGCCGCCGCGCGGGTCGCGGAAGCCATATTTGGCGTCGTAGCTGTAGTCGGCATGGCCGGGGCGATAGGGCGCGTCGGCGGGATAGTCCTTCGAACGCGCGTCGACATTGTCGATCATGAAGGCGATCGGGGTACCGGTGGTACGGCCTTCGTAGAGGCCCGACAGCAGCCGCACGCGGTCGGGCTCCTGACGCGGGGTGACGTTGCGCCCGGTCCCGGGGCGGCGCCGGTCGAGGAAGGTCTGGACATGCGCCTCGTCGAGCGCGACCCCCGGGGGGCAGCCGTCGAGCATCCCGCCGATCGCGGGGCCGTGGCTTTCGCCCCAAGTGGACAGCCGCAGCAGATGGCCGAAATGGTTGAGGCTCATGGCGCCGCGATCCCCCCGCCGAGCCCGCGCATGACCTCGGCGAACTCGGGAAAGCTGGTCGCGATCGGGTCGGCATCGTCGACGGTGATCGCGCGCCGCGCCGCCAGCCCGAGAGTGAGGAAGGCCATGGCGATGCGATGGTCGTGGCGGGTCGAGACCATCCGCCCCCCCGGCACCTCGCCGCGCCCGAGGATCCTGAGGCTGTCCTCGGTCGCGAAGGTGGTCACGCCGTTGGCGGTCAGCCCGGCCGCGACCGCGCCGACCCGGTCGCTTTCCTTGACCCGCAACTCGCCGATCCCCTCGAGGCAGGATTCGCCCTCGGCCATCGCCGCGACGCAGGCGAGCATCGGCAGCTCGTCGATCACCGCGGGCACCTCGTCGGGGCCGACCTGCACGGGCTCGAGCCGCTCGTGCGCGACGGTGACGTCGGCGACGGGTTCGCCCGAGCACAGATAGTGATGGTCCAGCCGGACCCGCGCGCCCATCGCCTCGAGCTTTTCGAGGAACCCGGTGCGCGTGCCGTTGACCAGCACCCCGCGGGTGGTGACGCTGGCATCCGGGATCATCGCCGCGGCGGCCCACACGAAGGCCGCCGACGACGGGTCGCCGGGCACCGCGATGTCGGTGGCGACGAGGTCGCGCCGCGCGCCGAGCGCGATGGCGATTCCCCCCTCGACCTCCTCGACCGCGCCCTCGACTCCGAACTGCGCCAGCATGATCTCGCTGTGATCGCGGCTCGGGCGGGGCTCGATGACGCGCACCGGGGCCTCGGTGCGCAGCCCGGCGAGCAGGATCGCCGACTTGACCTGCGCCGAAGCGACCGGGCTCTCGTGCTCGATCCCCCCGAGCCGCGCGCCGACGAGCTCGAGCGGCAGCGTCTCGCCGCCCTCGATCCTCGCCCCCATCCGCCGCAACGGGTCGACAATGCGGTTCATCGGGCGGCGCGACAGGCTGGCATCGCCGATGAAGGTGGCGGCGAGCCCCTCGAACCCCGCCGCGGCGCCGATCAGCAGCCGCGCCGAGGTGCCGCTGTTGCCGCAGTCGATCGGGCCCGAGGGCGATCGCCATTCGGCCCCGGTGACGTGGACCACCCCGTCGGTATCGCGCTCGACGCGCGCGCCCAGCGCCGCGACCGCGGCCTCGGTCGCCGCGACGTCGTCGCTGGCGAGCAGCCCGCTGATCCGGCTGGTGCCCGAGGCGAGCGCGGCGAGGATCAGCGCGCGATGGCTGATCGACTTGTCGCCGGGCAGCGCGGTGTCGCCCCCGAAGCGGGGCGAGGGGTGAGCGGTCAGCGGGGTCAAAGCGTCTGTTCCAGATCGGTTATCAATCGAAGCGCCTGATCGCCGTTGAGGCGAGGATCGCAGGCGGTGCGGTAGGCGCGGTCGAGGTCGGCGACCGCGGCCGGGCCGCCGCCGCCGAGGCATTCGGTGACCGCATCGGGGCTCATCTCGAGGTGGATCCCGCCGGGCACGACCCCCCCCGCGCGCGCGAGCCGGAAGAAGCTGCGGACCTCGTGCAGGATCCGGTCGTAGCGGCGCAGCTTGCGCCCCTCGACCTTCTCGGTGTTGCCGTGCATCGGATCGACGATCCAGCTCACCGCCCGCCCGCGCGCGGCGGCGAATAGCGCGGGCAGCTGTGCCTCGACCCGGTCGGCGCCGAGCCGGACGATGAGGGTGAGCCGCCCCGGGCGCTCGGCGGGGTCGAGCCGGTCGACCAGCGCGGCCAGCGCGTCGGGCGCGAGCCCCGGGCCGCACTTGACCCCGATCGGGTTGGCCACCCCCTCAAGGAAAGCGACATGCGCGCCCTCGAGCTGGCGCGTGCGATCTCCGAGCCACAGGAAATGGCCCGAGGTGGCCCACCAGCGCCCGTCGGCGTCGCGCCGCGCCAGCGCCTCCTCGTAGGGCAGCAGCAGCGCTTCGTGGCTGGTGTAGATGGGCGCGCAGCCGTGGCGCGCGGCGGCCAGCGTGGCCGCGGTGCCGACCGACTGGATATGCGCCTGGATCATCCGTTCGGGGTCGGGCGCGCGTTCGGGCCCCGAAAAGCCCTGCCCGTTGATGATGTCGCCGCGATAGGCGGGCAGTTCGATCCGCCCGCGCTGTTCGCTCGAGGCCGAGCGGGGCTTGGCGAACTGCCCGGCGAGGCGCGCGACCCGGACCACCGCGCGCCCGGTGCGGGCCTCGATCGGCGCGGCCATCGCATCGAACAGGCGCGCCAGCCGGGCCACCCGCTGGGCGATGGCGTCGTCGAAATTTTCGGCGCAGTCGCCTCCCTGGAGGAGGAAGGCGCGCCCCGCCGCGACCGCGGCGAGGCGCTGCTCGAGCGCGCCGATCTCGGCGATGGGGACGACCGGCGCTGCCGCCGCGAGCCGTCGTTCGACCGCCGCGAGCGCGTCGGCATCGCCATAGGTCGGCAACTGCTCGGCGGGAAAGTCGCGCCAGCGGTCGGGACGCCAGCCGGTCAGGGGATGGGTGATAGGACGGTTCATCTCGATGCGACGCTTCTAGCGCAGCCGCCGACGGGGGGAAAGCGGCGGGATCGGGGGGAACCACCCGCATGCCGGCGGGTGCCAGCGGGATCGCCCGCGCGCGGGCAGGTGAAAGGGAAATGGCGGAGCGGGTGGGATTCGAACCCACGATACGGGGTTGCCGTATACACACTTTCCAGGCGTGCGCCTTCGACCACTCGGCCACCGCTCCGCACCTGTGGGGAGCGCCTAGCCCAAGCGCGAGGCGCGTTCAAGCAAGGGTTGCGGGGGCGCGCGCGCTTCGCCAATGCTCGAGGCGATGGAGCGAGCCTTTGGACCAGCGCCCTCGGCGGCCGAGATGGAAGCGATCGCGCGCGCGGCCTATGCGCGGCTGCCCGCCGACTTCACCCGCCACCTGGGCGACGTGGTCATGTTGGTCGAGGATTTCGCCGACGCGCAGACGCTCGCCGAGATGGGGATCGAGGACGCCTATGAGCTGACCGGGCTCTACGAGGGGCTGCCGCTGACCGAGCGGAGCATCGAGCATTCGGGCACGCTGCCCGACAAGGTGCGACTGTTCCGCCTGCCGATCCTGCTCGAATGGATCGAGCGCGGCGACGAGACGCTCGAGCATCTCATCGCGCATGTGCTGATCCACGAGATCGGGCACCATTTCGGCTTTTCCGACGAGGACATGCACGCGCTCGAGGAGCTGGCATGATCCCGCACCTGCGGTTCGAACGGGTGACCTGCCGCCGCGCCGGCCGCGAGCTGTTCGCCGACCTGTCGTTCGAACTCGCGCCCGGCGAGGCGATGCTGCTGAGCGGCCCCAACGGGGTCGGCAAGTCCTCGCTCCTGCGCGTGGCCGCGGGGCTGCTCGCGCCCGCGCAAGGGCGGGTCGTGAGCCGTCCGCTCGCGCTCGCCGACGACCGGCTCGCGCTCGAACCCGAGCGCCCGCTGCGCGCCGCGCTGGCGTTCTGGGCGGCGCTCGACGCGGCCGAAACGCGGCTCGACGCCGCGCTCGAGGCGCTCGGGCTGGAGGGGCTGGCCGAGGTGCCGGTGGGCTATCTGTCGACCGGGCAGAAACGCCGCGCGGGGTTGGCCCGGGTGGCGGCGAGCGGGGCGAGCCTGTGGCTGCTCGACGAGCCCGCCGACGGGCTCGACCGCGCCTCGCGCGACCGGCTGGCCAGCCTGATCGCCGACCATCGCGCGCGCGGCGGCGCGGTGCTGGCGGCCTCGCACCAGTCGCTCGGGCCCGACTGGCGCGGCCACGAGATGCAGCCGTGACGGGGCCGCTGGTCGCCCGCGAATGGCGCCGCGCGCTGGGGCGCGGGATCGGGCTGCCGATCGTCTTCTTCCTCCTCGTGGCCACGCTCGTGCCTTTCGCCACCGGCCCCGATGCCGGGCTGCTCGGCGCGGTGGGTCCGGGCATGCTGTGGATCGCGGCGCTGCTCGCGGCGCTGCTGCCGGTTGACCGGCTGGTCGCCCCCGACCTGGCCGACGGGACGATCGACCAACTGCGGCTGCGCGGGGTCTCGTGCGAATGGATCGCGCTCACCAAGCTGGCCGGGCACTGGCTCGCCTTCGCCCCGCCGCTGCTCGTCGCGCTGCTCCCCGCCGCCGCGCTGCTCGGGCTCGGCGAGGCGGTGATGCCACGGCTCGCGGCCAGCCTGCTGGTCGGGACCCCGGCGCTGGCCGGGCTGGGGCTGATGGCGGCGGCGCTGACCGCGGGGCTGGCGCGCGCCGGGGCGCTGGCCGGGCTGCTCGTCCTGCCGCTCGGCGTGCCGGTCCTCATCTTCGGCACCGGCGCGGCGCAGGGCGAGGCGGGGGCGATGGCGCTGCTAGGCGCGGTGTCGCTGCTGCTGTCGGCGGCGAGCCCGTTCGTCGCGGGTGTGGCGCTGCGCGAGGCCTAGGCGCCGCGCGGGCTAGTCGCGCACGTAACGCGCGAAGATGGCGGTCGGCAGGACGAGCCCGCGCCGTTCCTCGCGCACCCCCATCTCGCCCACCTCGACGCGGCCGGGCAGGTGCGCGGCCTGTTGGCGCAGCAGCTCGCCGATCGCCAGCGCGCTCAGGCGCACGGCGTAGACGGTGAGGATGCAAAAGCGGCTGCGATCGTCGAGCAGGCTGACGCAGTCCTCGAGCAGCGGCGCGAGCCCGGTCTCGATCTCCCAGCGCTCGCCCTTGGGGCCGCGCCCGAACTTGGGCGGGTCGAGCATGATGCCGTCGTAGCGGCGTCCGCGCCGCACCTCGCGCGCGGCGAACTTGCCGGCATCCTCGACCAGCCAGCGGATCGGGCGGTCGGCCATGTCGCTGAGCGCCGCATTGTCGCGCGCGCCCTCGACCGATTTCTTGCTCGCGTCGACATGGACCAGCTCGGCGCCGGTGTCGCTCATCTGCAGCGTGCCGACCCCGGTGTAGCCGAACAGGTTGAGCGCGCTCGTGCCCGCGCCCAGTCGCTCCCGCGCGAAGTCCCATTGCGGCGCCATGTCGGGGAAGAAGGCGAGGTGGCGGAAGGGGGTGAGCTGCGCGTTGAAGGCGACGTTGCCGCGCTTGAGCGGCCACTGGTCGGGGACGTCGCGATAGTGCTGCCAGCGGCCCTTGCCCTCGGCGTCGCTGGCGGGGACGAACTCGGCGTGCGCGTCCCAGTCGCTGTCCGCCGGCGCCCACATCGCCTGCGGTTCGGGACGGATGGTGCGGATCGGGCCGAACCGTTCGAGCTTGCGCCCGTTGCCGCTGTCGATCAGCGCATAGTCGTCCCACGGCTCGGTCACGAGGGTGAGGAGGTCGGTCACGCGCCCTCCCGCCGCCGCTTGCGGGTCGCGAGCGCGAAGATCACTAGCGCGATCGCGGCAAAGGCGAACCATTGCACCGCATAAGCGAGATGATTGTTGCGGATCGCCGCGAGCGAGGGCGGTGCCGAGCGCTCGAGCCCCGCGAGCCCCTCGTCGGCGACGAGGCGATAGCGATAGCGTTCGTCGGGACCGATCACGCCCTCGACCGGGCCGCCTTGCCAGTCGGTGCCCGCGGTCGGCTCGCGGCTCCAGCCGATCTCGACGGCGGCACCGGGCCCCTCGGCCCCGAGGCGGCAGTCGGCGACATGGACATAGCCCGGCTGCCCCGCCGCATTGGCCCCCGCCTGGTGGCGCCAGCCGGTGACCTCGAGACAGGTCAGCGCGCTGCGGCGATAGAGCGGGGGGTCGGCGGTCGGCACCGGGGGATAGGCGATCGGCGGCTGGTCGACCGCCTGCGCATAGCCCGCGATCAGCGCGCGCTTCTCCTCGAGCCGGTCGAGCTGCCAGAAGCCGAGCCCGATCATGATCGCGACCGCGATCGCGGTGACGATGGCGCCGAGGACGATCCGGGTGCGGGTCATCGCGACAGCCGTCCTTCGCGCGCCTCGTTGCGGACTTCCTGGAACAGCATCGCCGCCTTGCCGAGGCGCAGCCCGAGGATGGCTAGCCCGATGACGAGCGGGACCCAGACGAGGTGGACGTACCAGGCGGGCGCGAGCGCGAGCTCGAGCCCGATCGCGGCCGCCCCGATCACGGTGCCGAGGATGAGGATGAGGAAGGCGGCGGGACCGTCGCCGACATTGTATTCGCCGATGCCGAGCCCGCAGGCGGGGCAGCGTTTCGCGAAGGTCAGGAGCCCCTCGAACAGGGTCTTGGCGCCGCAGCGCGGGCAGCGGCCGCCGAGGCTGGCACGGGCCAGCCCCGGCGCCTCGTGCCTAGTGATAGGTCGCGCCCCAGCCGCCCCAGACATAGATGGTGGCGAAGAGGAACAGCCAGACGACGTCGACGAAGTGCCAGTACCAGGCGGCGGCCTCGAACCCGAAATGCTGCTTGGGGGTGAAGTCGCCCTTCACCGCGCGCAGGTAGCAGATGATCAGGAAGATCGTGCCGACGATGACGTGGAAGCCGTGGAAACCGGTCGCCATGTAGAAGGTCGAGCCATAGATGTTGCCGCCATCCTCGGTCGAGAAGGCGAAGGGCGCGACCGCATATTCGAACGCCTGGATCGCCGAGAAGATGAGGCCGAGCGCGATGGTGGCGAGCAGCCCGCGCTTGAGCCCCTCGCGATCGCCGTGGATCAGCGCGTGGTGCGCCCAGGTCACGGTGGTGCCCGAACACAGCAGGATCAGCGTGTTGAGCAGCGGGTAGCCGAAGGGGTTGAGCACTTCCTGCCCGGCGGGGGGCCATTCGCCGCCCACCGCATCGACCGCGCTGGGGAAGAGCGAGGCATCGAAATAAGCCCAGAACCAGGCCACGAAGAACATCACCTCGGAGGCGATGAAGAGGATCATCCCGTAGCGGTGGTGCAGCTGCACGACGGGGGTATGGTCGCCGCCATTGGCTTCCTTGATGACGTCCGACCACCAGCTGAACATGGTGAACAGGACGCCGATCAGCCCGGCGCCGAACACGAGGCCGCCATAGGCATAGTCGTGCATCCACAGCACCGCGCCGCCGAGCATGGTCATCGCCGAGACGGCGCCGACCAGCGGCCAGATGCTGGGGGGAAGAATATGATAGTCGTGGTTGACGGTGCCAGCCATGAAACAGGTCCTCTAGTTCAGCTTTGCGCGGGTCCTAGCCCGCCTCTGCTCATTTTTCCACCGGGAAAAACGTGTAGGAGAGCGTGATCTCGTCGATATGGTCGGTGTTGGGGTCCTCGAGGATCGCCGGGTCGACGAAGAAGATGATCGGCATCTCGACCTCCTCGCCCGGGGCCAGCGTCTGCTCGGTGAAGCAGAAACATTCGATCTTGGAGAAATATTGCCCCGCCTGCACGGGCGAGACGTTGAAGGTCGCGGTGCCGGTAGTCGTGCGCGCGGTCAGGTTGCGCGCGGTATAATGGACGATGGTCCGCGCCCCGGGCTGGATCCGCACCGTCTCGGCGGCCTCGAACGCCCAG
Source organism: Sphingomicrobium astaxanthinifaciens (assembly GCF_022865105.1). Classification (GTDB taxonomy): domain Bacteria; phylum Pseudomonadota; class Alphaproteobacteria; order Sphingomonadales; family Sphingomonadaceae; genus Sphingomicrobium; species Sphingomicrobium astaxanthinifaciens. The sequence goes on along the minus strand of NZ_JAKNYM010000002.1, from coordinate 101,723 downwards.
GGCAGCGCGCCGTTGATATTGGCATCGAAGCGCACCCCGATCTCGCCCGCCACCGCGCCCGGGGCGGCAGCGGCCTGCTGGGTCGTGCCGCCAAAGCCGGTCACCTGGCAGAAGATCCGGTAGAGCGGCACGCTGGCGAAGGCGAGCGCGAGCATCGCCAGCGCGAACAGCGCGGCGCGAATCGCGATCCGGTTGTTGCGGCTGGCGATGACGGCGTCGCTCATTCGTAAAGCCCCATCTTGGCGATGGTGATGCCGAAGACGAGCGCGACGAAGGCGAGCAGCAGGATCGCCATGATCCGTGCGCGCTCGCGCTGGCGGCGGCGATATTCGTCCTGGTCGAAGGGCGGCTGGGGGTCGGTCATGCGAAGAACATCCGGTCGAGGGTGAGGATCGCGAACAGCGCGAACAGGTAGAGGATCGAATAGCCGAAGAGCTTCTTCTCGGGGCCCATGGCGGCGGGATCCTCCGCCTTGTTCATTCCAACGCGGATCGCGAGCCATAGGAAGACGGCATTAAGGACCAGCGAGGCCGCCCCATAGACCGGGCCGGTGAGGCCGAGCGGCCAGGGGGCGATCGCGGCCGCGACCATCGGCAGCGTGTAGATGACGACCTGGCGGCGGGTCGCCGCATTGCCCGCGACCACCGGGAGCATCGGGATGCCCGCCGCGTCGTAATCGGTCTTCACGAACAGCGAGAGCGCCCAGAAATGCGGCGGCGTCCACAGGAAGATGATGAGGAACATCAGCACTGGCAGGAGGGTGACGTCACCCGTTACCGCGGCCCAGCCGATCAGTGGCGGGAAGGCGCCCGCGGCACCGCCGATGACGATGTTCTGCGGGGTGCGCGGCTTGAGCCAGACGGTGTAGACGACCGCGTAGAAGAAGATCGAGAATGCGAGGATGGCGGCGGCCAGGTAATTGGTCGCCAACCCCATCAGCAGCACCGAGAAAGCCCCCAGCCCTACCCCGAAATGGAGCGCCGTGCGCTTTTCCATCCGGCCCGCGGGCAACGGGCGCCCCCTGGTGCGCTTCATCTTGGCATCGACATCGGCCTCGTACCACTGGTTGAGCGCGCCCGAGGCGCCCGCCGCGACCGCGATGCACAAGATGGCGGTGAAGCCGAGCACCGTGGGAATGGTCTCGGGCGCCGCGAGCAGCCCGCACAGGGCGGTGAAGACGACGAGGCTCATCACCCGCGGCTTGGTCAGCGCGAACAGGTCGGCGGCGCTGGCGGGATAGCGCGGCATATCGGTGGCGGCATTCTGCATGGTCGGGCGTGCCTATAAGGCGTTGATTGCATGAATCAAAGAGGGACTTGGGGGAAGGGGGCGGTGCGGCTAGGATGGCGGTCATGACGAACCTGCCCCTCCTCCTCCTCGCCGCCCTGCTCGCCCGCCCCGCGCAGGAGGCCGCGCCGCCGCCCGCCGAGCCGATGGCGGTCGCTGCGCCCGAGGCGGTCGATGCGCCCGATCCGGCCGAGGCGGTCGAGCCCGCCGAGGACCTGGTGCGGGTCGCGATCGACACCGACAAGGGGCGCATCGTGCTCGACCTCGACCGCGCTCGGACGCCGATCACCACCGCGGCCTTCCTCGGCTATGTCGACGCCGGTTTCCTCGAGCATGCGACCTTCTATCGCGCCATGCCCTATGCCGATGGCGGGATCGCGCAATTCGGGGTGCGGCGCACCGACAAGCTGTTCGACCCGATCGCGCATGAATCGACTGCCGACACGGGCATCCTCCACGAGCGCGGGGTGATCTCGCTGATCGCGCCGCAGCCGGGGCAGGGACGCAACGACTGGTTCATCACGCTCAACGCCATCCCCGCTTTCGACGCGAGCGCCGACTTCCACGGCTTCACCCCCTTCGGCCGGGTGGTCGAGGGGATGGAGGTGGTCGAGGCGATCTTCGCCGCGCCGGTCGATCCCGAGGCGGGCGAGGGGCCGATGAAGGGGCAGATGCTGGTCGAGCCGGTGGCGATCACCGGGGCCGAACGGCTCGGCGACGACTGAGCGCGCGCCTCAGCGCAGGAAGTTGACGTAGAGCCCGTGGATCAACCCGGGCACGAACAGGATCAGGGTCAGCACGAGGTTGATCCAGAAATCGCGATCGAGCCCGTGCTTGAGCGCCACCCCGAGCGGGGGCACGAAGATGGTGGCGATGAGGATGAGTAGGTTGGCCATGGGTTCTTCCTGCTGGAGCGGGACGGGCCGCCCGGAGGCGACCCCAATTGCCTTGGCGAACCCGCCGGCCCGGGGCGCGGTTCCCGTCAGCCGCGCCGCGCGGCGATGCCGAACGCCAGCGCGGCGAGCGCGAACAGCCCCGTGAACAGCGCGTGCAAGCCGAGGATTTCGGCCACGCTCGAATACGGCGCGTCGGCCTGCCCGGTGGCGAGCGCGGCGATCGCCAGCGCGACGAAGCCGGCGGCCGTGGCGGCCATCAGCCGCGCCATCGCCCGCGCCGACCCGCGCGCCAGCAGCGCGCCGAGGCCGGGCAGCGGGACCAGCGCGAAATAGACCTGGTTGAACGGGTTGTCCTCGGATCCCACGAGTCCGACCGCGAGGTTGGCCCAGCACAGGAAGAGCAGCGAAAGGCAGCCGACCAGCGCGCCGAGGCGATAAGCGGTGCTGCCGCTGGCGCGCAGCAGCGTGTCGCCCAACAGCCCCGCGCCGCCGAGCAGGACGAGGGCGGCCAAATAGTCGCCGGGGCGCCAGTCGAACCCCTCGGCGCCGCGCAGCCCCGCGACCGCGGCGAGGAGCAGCGGTAGCGCGAGCAGGCCCCACAGGAGCGCGCGGAACGGGATCGGGCGGGTCACGGGTCGGGCCATGGAAATCCTCCTTTAGTGGCGAGACGAGGCGCGCAGGATCGCCCCCGGCCACGAAAAAGGCATGAGCGCCCGCTGAGCAATGCGTGATTTCAGCGCGGGCGGCGACGGGCGCGCCGCCATTCGATGCAGGCGACCATCGCCGCCCCGAGCAACAGCCCCTCGCCTGCGGCGATGGCGGCCTGGACCGGCGCGCCGAGCCCGTCGTCGCCGGCGAGGCGACCGAACAGCCCGAGGTCGAGCAGCGAGCCATGGAAGCGGCGCGCGAGGGCGGCGAGGCTGGCGGCCATCAGCTTACCCCCGGCGAGGCTGAGCGCGGCGCCCGCGACAGCGCCGCCGAGCGCGGCGCCGATCGCGGGGCGGGGCCAGCGCCCGCCGACGCCGCCCCCCGCCTGCGCGCCGATGGCGATCGCGGCGCCGAGCACCGCGCCCTCGAGCCCGCCGGTGAACTGGTCGTGACGGGTCCCGAGGAAGAGCGAGAAGCTCCCGCTCGCGAAGAGGTGGAAGAGGTCGCCGACGACGAAGCCGCCGAGCGCTGCGCCCAGCGCGGAGTAAAAGAAGCCCCGCCCGCTGGCGCGGCCGACCAGCGTCATCCCGAGCCCCAGCCCGAGCGCGCCAAGCGCCGCGATCCCCGCGGTGAGCGTGGTCATGACAATGATGATCGGCAGCTTGGCCTCGTTGCCGCTCGCGGCGACGAGCCCGTAGGCGAGCCCGCCGAGCAGCCCCGCCACCGCGCCCCCCGCCGTCGCCGCCGCGACCGGGCGCGCCGGCGCCGGGGCCGCCGCGTGCGATGCGCTCGCCGCCGCCGTCGGCGTGCCGGGGCGCGCAAGCCGCTCGACCGGCGCGATGAAGCGATAGCCGCGCTTGGGGACGGTTTCGATGAAGCACGGCGCGCTGGCCGCATCGCCCAGCGCGCGGCGCACTTCCTTGACCGCCTGCGTGAGCGCCTCGTCGCCGACGGTCACGCCGGGCCACACCCGTTCAAACAGTTCCTCCTTGCTCCACAGCCGCCCGGGGCGGTCGAGGAATGCGTGCAGGAGGTCGAGCCCGCGCGGCTGTAGCGCCACCGGTTCGCCCTCGCGCTCGAGCCGGGCTTCTACGGGATCGAACAGGAAGCGGTCGAACCGATAGGGATCCGAGCTGGTCATGACGCCCTCATGTAGCATTCCGCGGGTACGGCACCAGCCCCGCGGCGCAATTCCGTAACGGCAACGGAACAAGAGCGCGGGCCCGGGGTTGAAGGCGCACGAACATCTCGCAACTGCAAACAAACTGTGATACAAGTGTCATGTTATGGCAACGCAAATGAAACATTCGGTCGCCGCTTTCGACGATGATCTCAAGACGCTGCGCGACCTCGTCGCGCAGATGGGCAGCATGGCGCGGACCGCGCTCGACGGCGCGATCCACGCGCTCGGCAAGAACGACCGCGCGCTCGCGGAGAAGGTCATCGCGGGCGATGCCGAGATCGACGCGATCGAGACCCGAATCGACCAGTTCGCGATCCGCACGATCGCGCTGCGCGCGCCGATGGCCGACGACCTGCGCGACATTATCTCGGCGCTGAAGATCGCCAATGTCCTTGAACGCGTGGCCGACTATGCCAAGAACATCGCGCGCCGTTCGCGCAAGGTGACCGATGCCGACGCCGATCCGCTCAAGCAGCGGCTGGCCGAGCTGGCCGCACTGTCGGGCGACCTGATCGACAAGGCGGTGAAGGCCTATGCGACCCGCGATCCCGATCTCGCCACCGCGGTGTGCGAGGGCGATGACGCGGTCGATACGCTCTACGCGAGCATCTTCAAGGACACGGTCGGGTACATGCGCGGCCACGCCGACGAGGTCGACTGGGCCGCGCACGGGCTGTTCATCGCCAAGCATCTCGAACGGATGGGCGACCAGGCCACCAACATCGCCGAAATCGTCTATTACATGGAAACGGGCGAACTCCTGCCCGACCGCCCCAAGCAGGACGAGACGGCGGCGGACTGACGCCGCGCGCCGCCCCGGCCCGCTCAATCGATCGCTACGCCGCGTCCCTAGAAGGCGAACTGCGCGCGGGCGCCGACCACCTCGACCGCGCCCTCGTTCTCCACCAGCGTGGGGATGCGGCTGCTGGGCGTGACGTCGTCATAATCGATCCGCGCATAGTTGACGAGGAAGCGCAGGTAGCTGTTGGGGTGCCACGACAGCGCCGCGGCGATCGCGTCCTGCGTGCCGCCGACGATCGCCTCGTCGGTCAGGTCGAGGCGGTCGTAGCGCAGGTTGAGCTGCAGCGCGCCCAGCCCGCTCCAGCGGCCACCATCGACCGGCTTGACCGCCTTGAAGGCGCCCGGCGAATAGCCGCGGCGATACCCCGGGGTGAGCATGTAGCCGACCTCGGCATAGCCCCCGAAGAAGAGCGGGTCGTCGAGCACGGTGGCGTCGGGGCGCATCCAGTGCGCCTCGGCAGCGGCGTGCCAGCGCCCGAGGATCGCGGCAGCCTCGAGGCCGTAGCTCATCTCCTCCTCGGCGAGGATCCTGCCGGTGTCGATGAAGCGCACATCGGTGACATGGATGAGCGGCCGCTGGCGATAGCGCACCAGCGGGTCGTCCTCGTCGAGGTTGCGATAGTGGACCGAGCCGCCGAAGTGCAGCTGCGCCGCGCCGACGACCGGGGCGTAGACCGCACGGGCGTCGAGCGCCCAGGCCTGCACCCCGGCGCCGAGATCGTCGGTGTTCGAGCTGAACGCCCCGCCCCACAGGTGCAGGTCGCCATGGCTGCCCTGCGCCGACAGCCCGACCCGCCGCTCGAACCCGAAGGCATCGGTGAAGGCGGCGCGTTCCATGAAGCTGATGTCGTTGGAGGAGGTGATCTCCTCGAGCCCCTGGAAGCCGTTGTGCTGGCCCAGCGTGAGCGTGGCGGGGCCGGCATCATAATCGACATAGGCGTCGGTGAAGGCGACATGGTTGCCGGTGAAATCGAGCTCGAACTTGTAGTCGAAATCGCCGGGCAGGTCGCCCGAGACCCCCAACCGCGCGCGCCGCACCTCGACCGCATTGCCGAGGTCGTCGCGGATGGCGGGGCCCGGGGTGTCGACTCCGCCCATGTCGAACTGGAGCCGCCCGCGCGGCTTGAGCGTGAAGCCGTCCGACTTCTCGAAGCGCGAGATGGCGGGGGTCTTGCTGGCCGCCTCCTTGGCCTGCATCGCGACGTCCTGCGCGGCCATCGCGGCGGCGCCGGCGGCGGTCGCGCTGGTGCCCGCCGCCTCGGCCTGCGTCTCGGTCGCTTCGAGCCGCGCGCGCAGCGCGGCGGTCTCGGCCTCGAGCGCCTCGAGCCGCTCGAGGATCGCGCGCGCCTCTTCGGGGGTGAGCTCCTGCGCCTGCGCGGGGCTGGCGGCGAGCGCGAGGACGAGTGCGAGCGGCGCGGTGGTGATCAGCTTGGCCATCATGGTTCCCTCCGAGAAAAACGCCCCCTCCCGCGGGAGCCAGGTCGATGCCGGTGCCCATCGCCAATCGAAGCGAAAGCTTGATGGCGCGGTGGTTGCGGTTTGATGACGCCCGTCGCGGCGGCCGTGGCCCGTGCCAAAAGCAAAGGGCTGCCCGGTTTCCGGGCAGCCCTTCGCTTTGCCAAGGCGGTCACCCCGATCAGTCGACGCGCGGGAGCGTTTCGAACTGGTGGTAGGGCGGCGGGCTCGACAGCGACCATTCGAGCGTGGTCGCGCCTTCGCCCCATTCGTTGTCGGGCGCCTTGGGGCCCTTGGCGAGGCTCCAGAAGACGTTGACGAAGAAGATCACCATCGAGGCGGCCATGATCATGTAGCCGATCGAGCTGATCTCGTTCCAATAGGCGAACGCCTCCGGATAGTCGGGGTAACGACGCGGCATGCCGTCGAGCCCGAGGAAGTGCTGCGGGAAGAAGATCACGTTCACGCCGATGAACATGATGAAGAAGTGCAGCTTGCCGAGAAACTCGTTGTAGCGCTTCCCGAACATCTTCCCGAACCAGTAGTAGAAGCCCGCGAACAGCCCGAACACCGCGCCGAGGCTGAGCACGTAGTGGAAGTGCGCGACGACATAATAGGTGTCGTGCATGTAGTTATCCACGCCGCCGTTGGCGAGCACCACGCCGGTCACGCCGCCGACGGTGAACAGGAAGATGAAGCCGATCGCCCAGAGCATCGGCGTCTGGAAGCTGATCGAGCCGCCCCACATGGTGGCGATCCACGAGAAGATCTTCACGCCCGTCGGGACCGCGATGATCATGGTCGCCGCCGTGAAGTACATCTTGGTGTTCACGTCGAGCCCGACGGTGAACATGTGGTGCGCCCAAACGACGAAGCCGACGACGCCGATCGCGACCATGGCATAGGCCATGCCGAGATAGCCGAACACGGGCTTGCGGCTGAAGGTGGCGACGATCTGGCTGACGATGCCGAAGGCCGGCAGGATCATGATGTACACTTCGGGATGGCCGAAGAACCAGAACAGGTGCTGGTAGAGGATGGGGTCGCCCCCGCCCGCGGCATCGAAGAAGGCGGTGCCGAAGTTGCGGTCGGTGAGCAGCATCGTGATCGCGCCCGCGAGCACCGGCAGCGCCAGCAGCAGCAGGAAGGCGGTGACCAGCACCGACCAGACGAACAGCGGCATCTTGTGCAGGGTCATGCCCGGCGCGCGCATGTTGAAGATGGTGGTGATGAAGTTGATCGCGCCGAGGATCGAGGCCGCGCCCGCGAGGTGCAAGCTGAAGATCGCGAAGTCGACCGCCGGCCCGGCCGAGCCCGAGGTCGAGAGCGGCGCATAGACCGTCCAGCCGGTCCCCGCGCCCATCCCCGTGCCGCCCGGCACGAACGCCGAGGCGAGCAGCAGGATGAAGGCGGTGACCGTCAGCCAGAAGCTGATGTTGTTCATCCGCGGGAAGGCCATGTCGGGCGCGCCGATCATGATCGGGACGAACCAGTTGCCAAAGCCGCCGATCAGCGCGGGCATGACCATGAAGAAGACCATGATCAGGCCGTGCGCGGTGATCAGCACGTTCCAGTGGTGGAGCGCCTCGTTGAAGGTGGCCTCGGTGCCCGCCCCGAGCGGCCAGGCGCCGGTCAGGTACTGGATGCCCGGCTCGGCGAGTTCGAGCCGCATGATCCCCGAGATCGCACCGCCGATCACCCCCGCGATGATCGCGAAGATCAGGTAGAGCGTGCCGATGTCCTTGTGGTTGGTCGACATGAACCAGCGGGCGAAGAAGCCCGGCTTGTGGTCCGCATCATGCGCGTGATCGTGCGTCTCGCCCTTGGGGGCCTCGAACGGCAGCGTGTCGGCGTGGGTGGTGGCCATGGGTCCAGTCTTCCTTAGGCAGTCGGCTCGGCAGCGGCGTCGGCGGCATCGGCCGCATCGGCTGCGTCGGTTTCGTCAGTGGCGCTCGCGCCGGGCAGGGTGCCACCCTTGGCGGCGACCCAGGCGTTGAACTCGGCCTCGGGCAGCACTTCGACGGCGATCGGCATATAAGCGTGCCGCGCGCCGCACAGTTCGGAGCACTGGCCGAAGTACAGGCCGGGCTCGTCGACGCGGACCCAGGTCTCGTTGATGCGGCCCGGCACGGTGTCCATCTTCATCCAGAACGCCGGGACGGCGAACGAGTGGATGACGTCGTTGGCGGTCATCAGGAACTTCACGTTCTTGCCCGCCGGGATGACCAGCCGCTCGTCGACCGCGAGCAGCGCGGGGCCGTCGGCGTCGGTGCGGAAGCGGGCGCCTTCCTCGCGGTCGGGATCGTCTTCCTCGAGCAGCATGTTCGACACGACGTTCACCCCGAGGTCGGGATATTCATATTCCCAGTACCACTGGTTGCCGATCACCTTGACCGTGAGGTCGGCGGGCGGGGCGTCATACTGCGCCTTGATGAGGTTGATCGAGGGCACCGCGATGACCAGCAGGATCAGCACCGGCACGACCGTCCAGATCACCTCGATCGCGGTATTGTGGGTGGTGCGGCTGGGCTCGGGGTTGGCGCTGCGGCGATAGCGCACCATCGCCCACAGCAGCAGGACGAGCACGAAAATGCTGATCGCGGTGATGATCGGCAGCAGCATGTCGTTGTGGAACGAGGCGGCCTGCTGGCCGACCTCGGAGAACTGGTCCTGGATCCCCATGCGACCGTCGGGGCCGACATAGCCCTCGCTGGCATCGATGCCGACCCATTCGGGGGCAGCGGCCTCGGGCGCGTTGGAATCGAGGTCCGCCTGCGCGGCGACCTGTTCGCCGATCGGCGTTTCGATCGTCGCCCATGCAGCACTCGGCAGAAGGGTGAAGGCGGTGAGGGCGGCTAGCCAGCGTTTCCCGGTCATCGTCATCCTAGGCTTGGTTGTCGTGGGCGCGCGAGAATGCGCGAACCCCTTCGCGAATTGCGGCCTCTATAGTCGGCACCTCCCAATTGCTCAAGGCCGCAAAAAGGCCCGGCGCGCGCGGCTTTACGATCGCGCGCGCGCAACCTATGTGCGGGGGCGATCCGACGAGGGAGCGACGATGACCGAAGACGAGGTTTTGGCCGAATTCCGTAGCGCCGATGCGCTGCTGGAAGGACATTTCATCCTCTCCTCGGGCAAGCGCAGCGCCGCCTACCTGCAATGCGCGCGGGTGCTGATGGAGCCGGCGCGCGCGGCGCGGCTCGCGCAGGCGCTGGCCGCCAAGATCCCCGCCGAGCTGCGCGAGTCCATCGACGCGGTAGTCTCGCCCGCGATGGGCGGAGTGATCATCGGTCACGAGATGGGCCGCGCGCTGGGCAAGCCCGCGATGTTCCTCGAACGCCCCGAGGGCACCTTCCACCTGCGCCGCGGTTTCGCGCTCGAGAAGGGCGCCAAGGTGCTGATGGTCGAGGATGTCGTGACCACCGGCCTGTCGAGCCGCGAGGCGATCCAAGCGGTCGGCCGCGAGGGCGGCGAGGTGATCGGCGAGGTCAGCCTCGTCGACCGCGGCGGCGGGGACAGCCTCGGGGTGCCCTATTGGGCGCTCGTGAAGCTCGACATCCCCGCCTACGACCCCGACGCGCTGCCCCCCGAACTGGCGGCGATCCCAGCGGTGAAGCCGGGTAGCCGCGCTTGAGCGGTCCGCTGCGCCTCGGGGTCAACATCGACCATGTCGCGACCGTTCGGAATGCGCGCGGCGGCGATCACCCCGATCCGGTGCGGGCCGCCGAGATTGTCGCGAGCGTCGGCGGCGACGGTATCACCGCGCACCTGCGCGAGGACCGGCGGCACATCCGCGATGCCGACCTCCAGCGCATCCAGGCGGCGACCGACCTGCCGCTCAATCTCGAGCTGGCGGCGACCGAGGAGATGCTCGAGATCGCGCTGCGGCACCGGCCGCATGCCGCCTGCATCGTGCCCGAGAAGCGCGAGGAGCGGACCACCGAGGGGGGCTTGGATGCCGACGGGCTGCACAACCAGCTCCAGCCGATTGTCACCCGGCTCGCCGATGCGGGCATCCGCGTCTCGCTCTTCATCGAGGCCGAGGAGCGCCAGCTCGAGGCGGCGCTGCGGCTCGGGGCGCCGGTGGTCGAATTCCATACGGGCGAATATGCCCATGCCTTCCTCGACGGCGATGCCGACAAGCTGGCGCGCGAGTTGAAGCGCATCGCCGACATGGCCGCGCTCGCCGCCAAGAACGGCATCGAGCCGCACGCCGGCCATGGCCTGACCTACGAGAATGTCCAGCCGATCGCGGCCATCCCCCAGATCGCCGAACTCAACATCGGCCATTATCTCGTCGGCGAGGCGATCTTCGTCGGGCTCGAGGCGGCGGTGCGGCGGATGCGCGAGCTGATGGACGCGGCGCGATGATCATCGGGCTCGGCAGTGACCTGTGCAATATCGAGCGGATCGAGCGATCGCTCGAGCGCTTCGGGAAGCGCTTCGAGCGCCGCGTGTTCACCGAGATCGAGCAGGCCAAGGCGCGGCGCCGCCCCTTCACGCGGCCGGGGACCTACGCCAAGCGCTTCGCCGCCAAGGAGGCCTTCTCCAAGGCGGTCGGCACCGGGTTCAAGCGCGGCGTCTACATGAAGGACATCGGGGTGGTGAACGCCCCCTCGGGGGCACCGACGCTGGCGCTGACCGGGGGCGCGCGGGCCCGGCTAAACGAGCTGACCCCCGCGGGCCACCGCATCCACATCCACCTGACGCTGACCGACGATCACCCCTGGGCGCAGGCCTTCGTGATCCTCGAGGCGCACCCGATCAGAGACGCCTGAGTGACCGACCCCGCCGCGACCCCGACCGATCCGCCCGAGCCGTCCCCGGCCCCCGCGCGCAAACCGAAGAACCTGCGCGAAGTCGGCGCCTTCCTGTGGCGCGAGTTGAAGGGGCTGTTCTGGGTGATGCTCGCGGTCCTCGGCTTCCACAGCTTCATCGCCAAGCCCTTCTACATCCCGTCCGAATCGATGATGCCCGTGCTGCTCGAGGGGGACCGGCTGGTCGTCTCCAAGTTCCCCTATGGCTACAGCCACGTCAGCCCGACCATCCCCAACCCCGCCGCGCTGGCGCGGATGCTGATCCTGCGCGGCCCCGCCGAGCCGTGGAGCATCACGCTGCCCGCGCTCGAGGGGCGCCTGTTCGGCAGCTATCCCGAGCGCGGCGACATCGTCATCGTCACTCCGCCCGGGCGCTCGGACGATTATATCAAGCGCGTGATCGGGCTGCCCGGCGACAGCGTGGCGCTGACCGGCGGGCGGCTGGTGCTCAACGGCAAGGCGGTCCCCGCCGAGCGCCAGCCCGCGGCGCTGATCCCGGTCGACCCCAACGCTCCCTGCCACGTCATGGACGGGACCAGGGTGAAGGGCGCCGACGGCGGGCTCTACTGCCGCCTGCCGATCGTGCGCGAGACGCTGCCCAATGGGGTGAGCTACGACACGGTCGACCTCGGCTATCGCCGGTCGGGCGACGAATATGGGCCGATCACCGTGCCCCCCGGCCACGTCTTCCTCCTCGGCGACAATCGCGACAGTTCGGCCGACAGCCGGGTACCGCTCGGGCAGGGCGGGCTGGGCGGGCCGGTCCGGGTCGAGCGGATCGGCGGGCGCGCCGAATTCATCACCTTCTCGCTCGACGGGACGACCAGCCTCAATCCCGCCAGCTGGTGGGGGAGCTTGCGCGAGGGGCGGTCATGGTCCAGCCTGCGCGGCTCCACGGCAAGAGGCGTGCGCGAAGAATGAACCCCGGCCCCGAAGAGCAGAGCGTCGGTCCGACCGAAATCGAGGACCCGCGGCTGCGCTTCGAGGTTCGCAAGGCGCTCGTCTGGATCGGGCTCACGCTGCTCGCCGCCGGGGTCATCCTGCTCGCCGCCCCGCTGCTGCTGATCGCCGGCGGGCTGGTGTTCGCGGTGCTGCTCGACGGCGGCACGCGGCTACTCGGGCGGGTCCTGCCGATCGCGCGCGCGTGGCGGCTGCTGATCGTCGTGCTCCTCTTCTTCGGCTTCATCGGCTGGACCGGCTGGTACGCGGGCACCAGCTTCGTCGAACAGTTCGCGGCGCTGCGCGACACGGTGGTGGCGCAATTCGAACGGCTGCTCGGCTGGGCCAGCCGGACGGGCATGATCGACGACCTCACGCTCGACAGCGTCGGCGGGCAGATCCTGTCCTCGGTGGGGCGCGTCACGAGCATCCTCGGGACCGCGCTCGGGGCGCTGACGGGGGTCGTGCTGATGATCGTCATCGGCATCTTCATCGCCGCCGAACCGCGGCTCTACGACCGCGGGCTGGCGTGGATGCTGCCGCGCGCGACGCGCCCCAAGTTCTACGAGATCTCGGACCATGTCGCCTATGCGCTGCGGCGGCTGCTCGCGGGGCGGCTGCTCGGCATGCTGATCGAGGGGGTGTTCACCTATGTGATGCTGACGCTCGGGGCGCGGCTGATCGGGCTCGAACCCTTCGCGCTCGCGCCGCTGCTCGCGCTGCTCACCGGGCTGCTCGCCTTCATCCCCAATGTCGGCGCCTTCGTCTCGGGGGTGTTGCTGGTCGCGGTCGGCTTCAGCCAGTCGAACGAGGCCGGCTTCTACGCCATCTTCGTCTATCTCTTCGTCCAGAATTTCGACGGCTATGTCGTGATCCCGATGATCGCCAAGAAGACGGTCGACCTCGCCCCGGCGCTGGTGCTCGCGATGCAGATCGTGATGGGCACGCTGTTCGGGATCCTCGGGCTCTTGCTCGCCGACCCGCTGCTCGCCGCGATCAAGGCCGCGCTCGAGCAATATTCGAAGGTCACGCCCGGCAAGACCGACGTGCCTCCCAAACGAGAAGAACGCCCGGCCAGCTAGGCTGACCGGGCGTCACCTGATCTTGCGATCGAAGAGCTGTTGCCTATTCGGCGGCGGGGGCTTCGGGCTCAACCGCCTCGGGCGGCAGCGCCTGCGGAGGCTGCTGCTGCTGCAGCATCAGCGCCGCGCCGCGCACGACATCGACGATCTCGATATCGAAATAGAGGTCGGCGCCGGCGGGAATGATGCTGCCCGGCGGCGGGGTGTCGCCATAGGCCAGTTCGGCGGGGATGCGCACCTTGTAGGAGCCACCGGAGCGCATCGCCTGCAACGCTTCGGAGAAACCCGCGACCGTCTGGGCGGGCAGCATCGGCACCGGGCGACCGTCGCTCGAATCGAACACGCGGCCGTCGGCAAGGCTGCCGGTGTAGTTGACGAAGGCGCCGTCGACGATGTCGATCGTCTCGCCCTCACCCTCGACGAGGGTACGGATCGAGACACCGCTCTCGGTCATCTCGGCCTGGAGCGGACGGGTCGCGGCCCAGGCGACGGCGACGCCGAGCACCACCAGCGCGACGATCGCGATCCAGAACTTGGCGACCGATCCCTTGGCGATCGGGCGCAGCGGAACCTGGCTGGCCGACATGACCGTCCCCTGTCAGTGGGTCCTAGCGACCGCCTTCGCGTTCAATGCGCTTGCGCTCGAGCTTGCGCGCACGACGGACCGCAGCGGCCTTTTCGCGGGCGCGCTTTTCCGACGGCTTCTCGTAGTGGCGGCGCAGCTTCATCTCGCGATAGACGCCTTCACGCTGCAGCTTCTTCTTGAGCGCCCGCAGCGCCTGGTCGACATTGTTGTCGCGAACGATGATCTGCATAAAAAACACCAGCTCCTTTGCCCCGCCGAAGATGTGGACAGGCGGGATCATGTCCATAGAGAATCGGGCCGCAAAACCCGGCACGGGCCGCAGCGAGGTCGCGCCCTTAGCAACCCCGCCCGCGATGTTCAACCACCGAGCGCGGGTTTCGCCATCGGCCCGGGACGTCTCGCCCGCCGTCACCCCCGCTTGCGGGGATCGGCGGGCCAACGCGCGCTGCCCCGCGCCTCGACCCTCTCGCCGGCGACGACGAAGCGTGGTTGCCGAGGGGCAGGGCGCGTCTCGCCGCGTCGCATCTTAACCTTTTGGCAGCTATAAGCAAAGACAGTCAGGCGAGGGAACGACAAGGAGCGGGACAGGCGACGTGATGGAATTGGGGCGGCGGCATCTTCTCAAGGGCCTTGCAGCAGGGGCAGCGGGCGTTTGCCTGCCCGGTGCGGCGGCGGCCCAGCCGGCGCTCAGGATCGTCACCCCGCGCCGCCCGGTGAGCTTCTGGAATTTCTCGGGCGCCCCCGCGGGGGTCGAGCCCGCCCTCTTCGCCAAGGCGCTGGCGGCGCTCGAGCAGCATCGCGGCAGCCTGCGTCATCACGACCGCATCGGCATCGTCGATTATTCCAGGCATAGCGCCGACAAGCGCTTCCACATCGTCGACCTCGCCTCGGGGCAGGCGCAGCATTTCCGCGTCACCCACGGCAGCGGGTCGGACCGCAGCCACAACGGCTATCTCGACCAATTCTCGAACCGCCACGGCAGCCATGCCAGCTCGCAGGGCGCCTATGCCACCGCGAGCCAGTATCACGGCAAGTACGGGCTCTCGATGAAGCTCGCGGGGCTCGACTTCACCAATTCGAACGCGATGTCGCGCTATATCGTCATGCACGCGGCCGATTATGCCGAGCCGCACATGGTGCGCCGCCACGGCAAGCTGGGGCGCAGCCAGGGCTGCTTCGCCTGCGCGCGGCGCGATCACTGGCAGGCGATGAACCTGCTGGGTGACGGGCGGCTGCTTTACGCGGACAAGCTGGCGTAGGCTTCCCAAAATCAGGGCTATCCCGGAAGGTCTGCTTACGACCCCATTACGGACGTTTCGTTGACCCCATTCATTTCCTAACGCATGTGGCGATTATGATTAGCGAGACTTCAAATCCGCCAAACTCGTCAACCAAGCGCGAGCAGTCTGTCATGGCGGTCGGCTTTACAGCAAGCGTGGGAGCTGTTTTCTCCGCTGCCGCCTGCTGCGTCCTTCCTGTCGCGCTCGCGGTTGCCGGAATGAGTGCGGGCGGATTGGCCTTGGTCGTGCCCTACCATTGGCCGTTGACTATCGTCGCTGGTCTGGCGGTCGTAGTGGGTTGGGCGAGTTATTTCGCTAGGCAGCGGCGATGCAGCATCGACGGCGATTGCTCCACGACGAAGCCAAGTCGACGCACCTTCGTACTCCTTAGCGCGGCAACCGTTTTCGTATTGCTATCCGTCACCTGGAAAAGCCTTTTCGAGGCACCAATCCAGTCTTGGTTGCTCCAACAATGACCGATCTGCTTTCGACAATCACTTGCCCCAAGTGTGGCGGCGTATCGACTGAGACGATGCTCACAGATGCCTGCCAGTTTTTCTATGACTGTCGGCATTGCGGTGAGGTCCTACGCCCTAAAAAAGGCGATTGTTGCGTGTTCTGCTCTTACGCAGATGTGCCTTGTCCCCCTATCCAGGAAGCTCGCGCCGCGGGAAATCCCGGCGGTTGCTGCGGAAGTTGATTGAGGGGCGTTGAGCTTACGTTCGCTTCCCACCCCGAAAGCGACCAGACGGTCATCGACCCGATTGCGGTCCTGCGCAGCGCGCTGCATAAAATCCGTCAGGGAGTGCCATATGGACCACGCAACGCCAAACCTGCCATCAACCAGTTTTGAAGCCACTTCACGCTTTTACTTAAGCCTAGGGTTTGAAGAAAGCTGGAGAGACGAGGGCTGGATGATTCTCAATCGAGGCGGAATCGCCTTAGAGTTCTTCCCATATCCAGATCTGAAAGCTGCCGAGAGCAATTTCAGTTGCTGCCTCCGTTTGGACGATATGGACGCAATGTATAAGGCGTGTAAAGGGGCCGGATTGCCCGAGCAGTGCTGGGGATGGCCTCGCCTTCATCCACCACAGCGTGAGGACAGCGGACTCACAATAGCCTATATGGTTGACCCCGATGGATCACTTATCCGCCTGATTCAAAACTGAAGCTGGTGGCAGCTGTCCACCCCGCTCCTGACGTTGGACCTGATCAGATTAGATAAGGCCCCGCCGTTGCCGACGGGGCCTTATTCGTGTTCGAGCCTGCGGGCCTATTCAGCGCTGGCGACTTCCTCGCCCTCGAGCGGGGCGAGCGGGTCGGCGGCCTGCTCGATCTCTTCGGCGCCGGGCACCGCGGGCGCGTCGTTCAACGCCTGCAGCACCGGGGCGTCGCGGTCGTAGATGTCCTCGTAGGCGAGGATCGAGCCGTCGCCCCTGGCCGCGACCGACATGTAGACGATGTAGACCGGGATGGGACGCACGAACTTGGCGCCCGTATTCTCGCCCGAATTGACGACGTCGACGGTCTTTTGCGCCGACCAGTCGCCGCCGTCTTCCTCGAGCAGCATGGTCGCGAGGCCGAGGATGTTCTCGGTGCGGATGCAGCCGTGCGAATAGGCGCGCGCCTCGGTGTCGAACAACCCGCGCGCATTGGTGTCGTGCAGGTAGATGAGGTGCGGGTTGTACATCACGAACTTGACCCGCCCGAGCGCGTTGGTCGGCCCCGGCGGCTGGCGCCAGCGGATGATCGAGCCGTCGTCGGCCTTGACCGCTTCATAGCCCGCCTTGCCGCGAATCTCGGGTTCGATCGACTTGGGCACGTTCCAATAGGGGTTGAAGATCACCCCGGTCGCCTCGGCCATCAGCTGCGGGGTCGGGGTCGCCTTGGCGCCCGCGACCGCGCGGTGGCGCGACTTGGTCACCCCGTCCTCGACCAGCGCGGCGGTATAGGCGGGCACGTTGACGATGATGTAGCGGTTCCCAAGGTCGCGCGGCAGCCAGCGCCAACGATCGAGGTTGAGGCGGATGTCGGCGATCTTGTCGGCGTCGGCCTGCGCGCCCTTGGCCCGCTCGGCCGCGAGCGCGTTGACGAGCGCGGCATATTGCGGATGAGTCGGCGCGAGCTGGTCGAGCGACTGGGTGATCGACCCCGAGGCGATGGCCTGCGCGAGATAGGCGCGCAGGCTGCCCTTCTCGGCAAAGTCGGTATCGACGATGTGCCAGTCGACGCGCCCCGCCGCGGGGACGTGGCCGAGCGCGAGGTCGCGCGCGAGCGCCTCGAACAGCTGCGTCGCGGCGATCGACAGCGCGGCATAGTCGTCGGCGCCCAGCGCGGCGGCGAGCGCGCTATGGTCATAGTCGGCCGGATCGAGCCCGAGGACCCCGACCTGTTCGACATAGGCGAGCAGTTCCTCGGCGTCGGCCACCTGCCACAAGGGGATCTGGGCAACCGGCTCGACCGGGGTGATCACCGGGCTGCCCAGCTCGCGCACGGGCGAGGGGGGGAGGAGGTGCTGCTCGGGCGCAACCTGCGCGGGCGCGGTCTCGCCCGGCACCTCGGCGGCGGGCAATTCGACCGGTTCGACCGCCTGCGCGCTCGGGGGCGCGGCCTGCGTGGCCAGCGCCGAGGCGGGCACGAGAAGGCTCGCCGCGGCGAGCTTGGAAAGGATGTGACGCATCGGAAATCCTGCTGTTCGCAAGGGGTTGGCGGCACCCCACATGCCGCCTTCTTTCCCCCGCTTACCAAGGCTCGACCTTATAGAAGCTGAACGGCGGTGCAAAGCGATTCGCGCGGGCGCGCGGCCGCCCCGCGTGAGCGCGCTTGCGGCGCGGGCCGCGAGAAAATTTTCCTATCGTGCCATTTCGTGCCTATATGGGGCGCAGTCGGCCGCCTCGGGCGGGCAGAAAGGACGGACTTTTCCTCATGGTCGAAGCGCGAATCGCGGAAGTTGATCCGGCGGTCGAGCGGCGTCGTTCGCGGCGCCAGCCGGTCGAGGTCGACGCGCAGGTGCGCGAAATGGGGGCGGAGGGCACCGAAGCCCGACTCGTCAACGTCTCGGCGCACGGCTTTTCCGCCGAGGTGCCCGGGCACGAGTTCGACACCGGCACGCGCATCTGGCTGATCATCCCGGGCCGCGACCGCGCCAGCGCGATGATCAAGTGGGTCGCGGGCGACCGGCTCGGCGCCGAATTCTTCGAGCCCGTCGACCTCGCCGACCTCGTCGGTCTCGAGCGCTAGTCGGCGAGCGCCGCGAGCGCGGGCAGCCCGAGCAGCCGCGGCACCATCGCCGAGACGATCGCCTTCACCCCCTCGAAATTGGGATGCACCCCGTCGGGGAGCAGCAACCCCGCGCGATCGGCGTCGGCGGGGACGAAGGGAATGACGGGCACCCCGTAGCGCTCGCCGAGCCGCGGATAGATGGCCTCGAAGGCGGCAACATAGGCGGGATCGTAGTTGCGCGCGGCGGGCACCGCGGCAAGGACGACCGCGATGTCGCGCGCCGCGAAAGCCTCGATCATCGCCGCGAGGTTGGCCTCGGTCACCGCGGGGTCGAGCGCGCGCAGCATGTCGTTGCCCCCCAGTTCGAGGATCGCGACATCGGGCCGCGACTCGAGGCTGTCGAGCGTCCATTCGAGCCGTTCGCGCCCGGCAGCGCTGGTGTCGCCCGAGACCCCCGCGTCGGTGACGCTGGCGGCGATCCCCTCGCGCCGCAGCGCGTCCTCGAGCTGGGGCGCGAAGCCGAGCCCCGCGTCGAGGCCGTAGCCGGCGGTCAGGCTGTCGCCGAAGGCGAGGAGGTGGATCGCGCGCGATTCGCTCGTCGGCGGCTGCGCCCCGCTCGCAGAAAGCGGGGCGAAGAGAAGCGCGAGGAAGAGCAGCATCCGGGCCATGGTCTTTGGGTCGGCTAGCGCGGCGCGCGGCAAACCGCAATTGCCAACCCATCGATTAGCAAGCCACCGATTGCCAAGCCACCGGCCCCCCCCTAGCCAAGGATGCCATGACCCAGTCCCTGATCGATCTTCGCGACATCCATCTCTCGCTCGGCCACGGCGCCGCGCGGGTCGACATCCTCAAGGGGGTCGATCTGCGGCTGGCCCCCGGCGAGACGCTTGCGATCCTCGGCCCCTCCGGCTCGGGCAAGAGCTCGCTGCTCAGCGTGATGGCGGGGCTCGAGCGCCCCGACCGGGGCGAGGTCGCGGTGGCCGGGGAGGCGCTCGGCGGGCTCGACGAGGATGGGCTCGCGCGGCTACGCGGCGAGCGCATCGGGATCGTGCTGCAGGACTTCCAGCTGCTGCCGACGATGTCCGCGCGCGAGAATGTCGCGGTCCCGCTCGAGCTGGCCGGCGCCGCCGACGCCTTCGCGCGCGCCGAGGCCGAGCTCGACCGGGTCGGGCTGGCCGACCGGCTCGCGCATTATCCGAGCGAATTGTCGGGGGGCGAGCAGCAGCGCGTCGCGATCGCGCGCGCCACCGCCCCCGGCCCCGACCTCCTCCTCGCCGACGAGCCGACGGGCAATCTCGACAGCAAGACCGGGGCGGGGATCGCCGATCTGTTGTTCGAGCGCGCGGCCACCCGCGGCGCGGGGCTGGTGATCATCACCCACGACCCGACGCTCGCCGACCGCTGCGGGCGGGTCGCGCAGATGCGCGACGGGACGCTCGTCGAATGATCGGCTGGCAGCTGGCGCGGCGCGATCTCAAGGGGGGGCGCGCGGGGCTCGGGCTGCTGTTTGCCTGCCTCCTGCTGTCGATCGCGGGGCTGGCCGCCGTGCTCAGCCTCGTCGCGGCGATGAACAGCGCGATCGACGCCAACGGGCGCGCGCTGCTGGGGGGCGACCTGCTGGTCAGCCAGGCGCAGCGCCCCGCGAGCGATGCCGAGCGCGAGGCGATGGCCGCGCTCGGGACCGTCAGCGAAGGGGTGGCGACGCGCGCCATGCTGCGCCAGGGCAGCGACATCGCGCTGGTCGACCTTCGCGGGGTCGACGCGGCGTTCCCGCTCGCAGGCGAGATCGCGCTGGCGGGCAGGCGCCCCGAGCGCGGGGACGAGATCGCGCTGGGGCGCGCGGTGGCGCGCCAGCTCGGGCTCGAGCTCGGCGACCGCACCGGGCTCGGCAACGCCGACTATGCGGTGGTCGGGCTGATCGACCGCATGCCGGGCGGCACCTTCCTGTTCGCCCCGCCCGCGCTGCTCACCCCCGAGGGGCTGGCGCGCAGCGGGCTGGTCGTGCCGGGGAGCCTCGTCGACTATCAATATCGGATCGCGCTCGACGACCCGGCGGCGCTCGACGGCGCCGAGGAGCGACTCCTCGACGCGCTCGAGCCGATCGGCTGGGAGGCGACCACCCGCGAGGGGGCGAGCCGCGGCACCCAGCGCTTCGTCGGGCTCGCCGGCGACATGCTGCTGGTGGTGGCGATCGCCGCGCTCGGGATCGGCGCGCTCGGCATCGGCGCGGCGATGCGCGCCTTCGCGACCTCGCGGCAGGCGGCGGTGGCGCGGCTCAAGCTGGTCGGCGCGCAGCGGCGCGACCTCGCCGCGATGCTGGGGCTCGAGATCGCGGCGGCGGTGCTGCTCGCGCTGCTCCCCGCGCTCGCCATCGGCGCGGCGGTCCCGCCGCTGCTCGAGGACCTGCTCGCCGACCGCTTCCCGGTCGCGCCCGACACCGGTCCGCACTGGGGCGCGCTGCTGCTCGCGGGGGGGATCGCGGTGGCGGTCACGCTGATGGTCGCCTGGCGACCGCTCGTCGGCGCGCTGCGCACCGCGCCCAAGGCGCTGCTGCGCGCCGATGCGGGTAGCGGCGGGCTGCGCGGCAAGCGCAGCGACTGGATCGTGCCCACGCTGGCCGCGCTGGTCGCGGTGGCGCTGCTGCTGCTGGGCTCGGACAACCTCCAGCTCGCGGCGCTGGCGATCGCCGCGCTGGTCGGCCTCTCGCTCCTGTTCTGGCTGCTGGGCTGGCTGGTCCAGCGCGCCGCGCGCGGCGCCAAGGGGCGCGGCGGGCCGATCGCGCGGCTGGGGGTGGCCGCGCTCCACCGGCCGGGCAACGCGACCCGCGCGCTCACCGTCGCGCTCGGGCTCGGCCTGTCGATCCTCGTCGCGCTGGCGGCGACCAGCCAGAGCCTGCTCGGCGAACTCGACGGGGCGATCCCCGACCGCGCGCCCTCGCACTTCATCACCGACCTGCCGCGCGATGCCGGGCCCCAACTCGAAGCGCTGGTGGCGCGCGAGATCCCGAGCGCGCGGCTGCGCGTCGTGCCCTCGCTGCGCGGGTCGATCAGCGCGGTCGACGGCATCGCGGTCGACGAATTGCCCGAGGAGCGGCGCAGCTGGCTCACCAGCGGCGATCGCGGGCTGACCTATGCGGCGCAGGTGCCCGAGGGCAACCGGGTCAGCGCGGGCGCGTGGTGGGCCGAGGATTATGCGGGCCCGCCGCTGGTCAGCCTCGAGGAAGAGGCGGCGCGCGATCTCCAGCTCGAGGTCGGCGACACGCTGACCCTGTCGATCGCGGGGCGCGAGGTCACCGCGGCCATCGCCTCGCTGCGCGAGGTCGACTGGCGCAGCTTCGGGTTCAACTTCGGCATCGTCTTCGCGCCCGGCACGCTCGAACGCGCGCCGCACGTGCTGATGGCGACGATCGAGCCGCAGGGGGCGGCGATCCCCCCCGGCTTCGAGGCGCGGCTCGCGGCGGTCTTCCCGACCGCGAGCACGATCTCGGTCTCGGGCGTGCTCGAGGACGTCCGCTCGGTGCTGACCGCGCTCGACGCGGCGGTGCGCATCGCCACCCTGCTCGCGATCCTGATCGGGGTGGTGGTGCTGACCGGCTCGGTGCTCGCCACGCGCGCGGCGCGGGCGCGCGATCTCGTGCTGCTCCGCCTCGTCGGGGCGCGTCGCCGCCAGCTCCTCGGGACCCAGCTGGTCGAATTCGCGATCCTCGTGGCCGCCGCCGTCCTGCTCGCGATCGGCGCCGGGCTGGGGGTCGCGTGGTTCGTCGCTACCGACCGCTTCGAAATCGCCTTCCGGCCCGATGCGACCGCGATCGCGGGGCTGGCGCTGGCCACGGTGGCGGTGGCAATCGGCAGCGCGATGGCGGCGGTGCGGCCCGCGCTGACGCGCAGCCCCAGCGCCGCGCTGCGCGCGCACTGAGCCGACCGCGCATCCGTCCTAATTCAAGACGGGGGCAACCACTTGGGGGAGGCGGGCGTTGAAGCGGGTTGAAAGGAAGACCTGATGAGCCAACCCCAGATGCGCCAGGAATTGGTTTACGGTAGTCCGTCGCGATCGCAGGGACGCGGCTATTATGCCGTCTATCGCGAGGCCGAGATCAACCATTGCCCGGGCTGCGGCCGCACCCATTGGCTGGTCGGTCGGACCTCGGCCGAATGTGCCTTTTGCGCGACCGCGCTGCCGCTCGAGGGTTCGATCCTCGATCATGGCCCGGCGGCGATCGTCCAGACCCATCGCCCGAAGCCCTCGACCCACAGCGACGTCTGGGCCGCCTGAGCGCCGCGACCGCGACCGCGCGCGCCGCGCGACCCTGACCCGCGCGCCGCCGGCCTAGGCGCCGCGCCCGCCCGGCGAGCCATCCCCCGCCTTGAGGTCGGGCCGCGCCACCGCGGGGCGGACGGGGACCTGCACGTTGCACACATCGACCCCGCCCGCGGAGACGTCGTAGAAGGCGTCGTCGCGGTTGGCGCGCACCGCGACATAGCGCGCGAAGGTCTCGCTGTCCGAGCGCAGCACCTCGTAGGCCGGGCGCGCGTCGGGCGGCAACATGCTCGCGAGGCGAACGCTCGCGATCGGCGCCGCCACCTCGCCTTTGGGATACATGCCGAGCACTTCGCTGCCGCGCGGCAGCGCGCTGAAATGCGCCATGCCGTCGATCACCCGCCCGACGATCGCGATGTTGCGGTCGAGGTGGCGCGGGGCGTGGCCGATCACCGCGTAGAGCTCCTCGCCGGTGCCGGTATCGGGGCTCATGTTCCGCCCGACCCCCACGGTGCCGTAGCAATGGGTGAGGCTGGCGCTGCCATCGGCATAGAGCGCGACCGGCCAGCTGTCGACGAAGCCGACCGCGGTGGCATAGCTGTCGCGCAGCCCGAAGCCGCGCACCGCCAGCCCCTCGACCGGGCGGACATATTCGGCCGGCGGGGTGGCGGTGACCCCCGCGGGCAAGGCGGGCTGGTCGTCGCGGTGGCCCCACTGCACGACGTAATTGTCCTGTACGCGATAGACGCTCGCTCCCCCGGTCCAGTAGCCCGCGCGCGCCATCGCCTGGATATTGGCAACATGCACGGGCGCGAAGCCGCGGTTGAGTTCGATCGCCACCCGCCGCGCGTCGGCGAGGTCGACCAGCAGCAGGTGATCGGGGTCGACCGGGCGCCAGGCCGCGGCGGGGGCGGCGTCGACCACCTCGCCGGGGGTGAGCCCGGCGACGCTCGGGTCGGCTTGCTGCGCGCCCAGCAGGGCGAGGAGGCTGAAGGCGGCTACGAACATGGGGCTACTCCGGGTCGGCTGCGAGGACCGTCACCTTGGCAGCGGCGCGCAAAAGCGCAAGGGCGTGATCGCACCGCCGGGCGCGGGCCGCGAAACTTTTCCCGCGGTGGCGCATTGCCCCGAGCATGGAGATGGACGAAAAGCCCCGCCTTTCCCCGTCCGAGCTTCGGACCATGGCCCAGACCAGCGCCGACCCGGTCATCCGCCGCGCGCTCAACACGCTGGCCGAGGACTATGAGCAGGAAAGCGAGCATCCGCCGGAGGCGGAGGAATGGTCTTGATCGCCCGCCAGCTGGCGCCGCTGCTCGGCGCCGCCGCGCTCCTCGTCGGTTGCGGCGAGACCAGCACGGTCGAGGACAGCGAGATCACGGTGCGCAGCGAGGCGCAGACCCGGATGTTCGAGCTGTCGCCGGTCAATCGCGACATCGCGCTCAAGCGCGCGATCCGGGCCTCGGGGCTGCGGTGCGAGCGGGTCACGCGCTCGGGCTATGTCGCCGACTATGAGAATTTGATGATGTGGACCGCGAGCTGCGACGACGGGCGCGACTGGGCGATCTTCATCGGCGCCGACGATTCGGCGCAGGTGCGCAATTGCGTCGATGTCGCCGAGCAAGGGTTGCCCGCGTGCGAGATCAGCCGGGCCGACAGCGAGGGCCAGAACACCCCCCAACTGGGCGAGGTCGAGCCGGGGTCGAACGAGCCCTAGGCGCGCGCGGCGGGCGGAAAGCGCGCGATCTCGACGAACTCGTCGGCGTTGCGATGCCCGACCACCGGCAGCTCGCCCGAACTCACCCAGACATGCGCCTCGAGCCCGTCGGCGCCGCGACGGGTCCCGTAGTGCAGCACGACGTCGCGCTCGCGCCGCTCGAGCATGCGCATGCGGCGATCGCCTGCACGAAACATTCGGTCTTCCACGGCAATCGCCGCGCCCAGCCGCGGATGGCGCGTTAGGGCTGCGCCTTGCCAGCACGCTCGCGCTGCCCGAGCTGTTCGCCGCCGACGGCGCGCCCGACGTCACCATCACGCTGCGGCGCGATGCCGCGCTTGCCCCTGACACGCTGACCGACTGGCGGCTCGAGCCCGACGGCACGGTCGCCTTCGAGCTGCACGGGATCCGCTATCGCGTGCGTGAGGGGCGCGCGGTCGAGATCGTCGCCCCGCGCGAGACCCCCGAGGCGATGATCCGGGTCTGGCTGCTTGGCTCGGTGGTTTCTCACGCTCCATGCCAATGCGGTGGCGATCGGCAACGGCGAAGCCGCGGCGCTCCTCGGCGACAGCGGGGTCGGCAAGTCGACGCTCGCGGCGAGCCTGCGCGAGGTCGGGCTGCGGCCGCTGTGCGATGACCTGCTGGCGATCGAATTCTACGACCAGGGCGCCTGGGTGAGGCCGGGGATCCCGCGCATCAAGCTGGGGCCCGACGGCGCCGCCGCGCTCGGCATTTCGCTCGACGGGCTGCCCCGCGTCGCGCCGGCGATCGATAAGTACCAGCTGCCGCTCGACCGCAGCGCGCCGTGGGAGGAGCGGTTCCGGCTGACCCGGCTCTACCGCATCGATGTCGGCGACTTCGCGGTCGCGCCGATCCGCGGCCAGGAAGCGGCGATGACCATGCTCGACAACCTGTTCCGCCCCGCCATCGGCGAGGAACTGGCCGACGACGACCGCCGCTTCGGCCAGGCGATGCGGCTGGCGCGCGACTGTGCGACCTTCCGCTTTTCTCGGCCGCGCGCGCTGGGCGAAGCGCTGACCCACGCGCGCGCGCTCGCGGCGCACCTCGCGCGTCCGCTCTAGCCAAGACCCATACGGACAGCAAAAAACGCCCCCGAAAGCTCGGAGGCGTCTGATGCTGGTCAACCCTGCCGAGGCAGGCGCCGGCGGGCTTAGCCCTGGCGCGCCTTGAAGCGACGGTTGGTCTTGTTGATCACATAGGTCCGGCCGCGACGGCGGATGACCCGGCAATCGCGGTGGCGCGACTTGAGCGATTTCAACGAGTTACGGATCTTCATGGCGCAAAACCTTGCCTGAATGAAAGTTACGGGTTTTTCGGGAGCCGAAAAGTCTGGAGGCCACCTAGTGACTCGCCGGGGCAGAGTCAAGCGCGGCCGGACGCGCCGCGCGCTCGCCGCCCGGGTCGAATCGGTCGCCGAAATAGGTGCCCTCGTACCAGCGCGGCGCGTCGGGCTCGTCGGCGATCGTCCGCGCGATACGATAGTTGAGGTCGGCATAGCGCGCCAGCGCGCGCCAATCGAGCGGCTGGCTGAGGTCGTCCCCCGGCTTGTGGTAGCGCTCGGCGAAGAAGGCGTTCCACTCGTCCTCGCCGCCGTTGGCGTAGCCGGTGAACAGGAGGATCGCGGGCACCCCCTTCTTGGCGAATTCATAATGGTCCGAGCGCACGAAAATGTTCTGCTCGGGCATCGGGTCGGGCGAGACGCTGATGCCGAGGCTGGCCCCGGCGTCGGCCACCTTCTCGGCGACGCTGTTATAGGCGGCGCCAAAGGCGACGACGTCGGTGAAGTCGTAGAGCGGCACCGGCATGTCGAGGTTGACCACCGCGGCGATGTCGTCGAGCGGCACCGTCGGCTGCGCCGCATAATAGCCCGCGCCGAGCAGCCCCATTTCCTCGGCCGCGAGCGCGATGAAGGTGACGCTGCGCCGCGGCGCCGCCTCGCCCAGCGTGAACAGCCGCGCGGCCTCGAGCATGGTGGCGATCCCCGCCGCATTGTCGAGCGCGCCGTTGAAGATCTTGTCCTCGCCGCGCGCCTCGGGGTTGATCCCGACATGGTCGAGGTGCGCGGTCATCATGACCGTTTCGCCCGCCAGCTGAGGGTCGCTGCCCGGCAGCCGGGCGATGACATTGGGGCTGGTGAAATGCTCGTGCACCGAGCGATGGTCGACCGTGAGCCGTGCCTCGGGGGCGTGCGGGATTGCAATCTCGCCGCCCGCCGCCGCGGCGCGGGCGACCGGCGCGAGGTCGAGCCCGAACAAGGCGCTCGCGGCCTCGAGCGTGACATAGCCCTCGAACTCGAGCGCGCCGGGCAACCCGCTGGGGCGTCCGTCGGGGCCGATGAAGTCGACCACCTCGTTGCCCCGCATATAGTCGAGGAAACGGCTGGCGCGGGGCGCGGGGGCGGCGAGCACGTAGAGGATCCCGCGCGCGCCCTTGGCGGCGGCGACCTCGGCCTTGATGCTGCCGACATGCGCGTTGATGTCGCCGGCCTGGCCGGGCACCGTGCCGGGCAGGACGACCACGATCTTGCCCGCCACGTCGAGCCCGGCATAGTCGTCGACTCCGAGCAGCGGCTCGGAGATGCCGCGCCCGGCCAGCACCAGCGGCGCATCGAGCGCGATCGCCTCGCCCGCCGGGCTCGGGCGCAGCGCGGCGCGGTCGGGGCCGAGCGCGACGGGTTCATCGCCGCGATAGCCCGTCAGCACGGTCTCGCCGGGGGCGGCGCGCACGAACGGGACATCCTGGAACCAGCGACCGTCGGGGGCGCCGGGCTCGAGCCCCATCGCGCGGTAGCGGCTGGCGACATAGAGGGCGGCGAGGTCGTAGCCGCGGGTGCCCGAGCGCCGGCCCTCGAGCAGGTCGTCGGCGAGGAATTCGACATGCGCGCGGACCTCGTCGCTCTGCGCGCGCGGCGGGTCGGCGGGGGCCTGGGCGGCGAGCGGGGCGGCAAGGCCGAGCATGCCGGCGGCGAGAAGATAGCGGTAAGCGGTCACGAGCAGGTCCGTTCCATCCGAGAAGACTGTGGCGTGGCAGCCTAGGGGCTCGCCCGTCAAAGCGGAACGCTTTTCGATAAGCGGCCGGGCGGCGCGGCCCAACAGACGGGGTTTTCCTTCGCCCCGCTCCCTTCTAGAGATGGCGCCAACCCAAGCGAATCCTCAGCGAAAGATCCTCATGACCCTATCCGTCACCAGCGCGTTCGACAGCGGCAACATCCGCCTCGTCGCCCAGCACGGCGATCGCCTCGAACTCGAGATCGTCAAGGACCACCAGTCGGACTTCTACCAGTGGTTCCACTTCAAGCTGGTCGGCGGTGCCGGGCGCGAGGTCGAACTGGCGATCACCAACGCGGGGGGCGCCGCCTATGTCGACGGCTGGCCCGGTTACGAGGCGCTGATGAGCATCGACCGCGAGGAATGGACGCGGGTCAAGTCGACCAGCTACGAGGACGGCACGCTGACGATCCGGCTCGTGCCCGACACCGACTGCGTCTATCTCGCCTATTTCGTGCCCTATTCGATGGAACGGCACCTCGACCTCGTCGCCACCGTCGCCTCGCTGCCCGACGTCGAATATCGCAGCCTCGGCAAGACCATCGACGGGCAGGACCTCGACTATCTGGTGCTGGGCGAGGGCGAGCTGACCGTGTGGCTGTACGCGCGCCAGCACCCGGGCGAGAGCCAGGCCGAATGGTGGATGGAAGGCGCGCTCGAGAAGCTCACCGACCCCGACGACCCGGTCAGCCGCAACCTGCGCCGGCACTGCACCTTCCACATCGTGCCCAACATGAACCCCGACGGGTCGCGGCGCGGGCACCTCCGGACCAATGCGGTCGGCACCAACCTCAACCGCGAATGGGACAACCCGACCGCCGAGAAGAGCCCCGAAGTGCTCTACGTGCGCAACCGGATGGACGAGACCGGGGTCGATTTCGCGATGGACGTCCACGGCGACGAGGCGATCCCCGCCAACTTCCTCGCCGGGTTCGAGGGCATCCCGAGCATCGACGAGACGCAATACGGGCTGTTCAAGAAGTTCGGCGCGACGCTGGTCGCCAATTCGCCCGACTTCCAGGAAGAGAAGGGCTATGAGGTGTCCAAGCCGGGCGAGGCGAACCTGTCGATGTCGACCACCCAGCTGGCCGAGCGCTACGGCGCGGTGTCGATGACGCTCGAGATGCCGTTCAAGGACAATGACGACCTGCCCGACCCGGTCCACGGCTGGTCGACCGAGCGGTGCAAGTATCTCGCCGACGCCTGCCTTTCGACCCTCAACCAGCTGCTCCCCGAGCTGATCGCCTATCGGAAGGGCAAGTAGATGGGCGCCAAGCTGATCCTCGTCCGCCACGGCCAGTCGCAGTGGAACCTCGAGAACCGCTTCACCGGCTGGTGGGACGTCGACCTCACCGACAAGGGGATCGAGGAAGCGCGCGCCGCGGGGCGGGTCATGCGCGAGAAGGGGATCGCGCCGACCCACGCCTTCACCTCGGTCCAGACGCGCGCGATCCGCACGCTCCACCTCGCGCTCCACGCGCTCGGGCGGCTGTGGGTCCCGGTGACCAAGGACTGGCACCTCAACGAGCGCCACTATGGCGCGCTGACCGGGCGCAACAAGCAGGAGATGCGCGAGAAGGTGGGCGACGAGCAGGTGCATATCTGGCGCCGCAGCTTCGACGTGCCGCCGCCGCCGCAGGACGCCGACGACGACTATCGGCTGGAAGGCGATCCGCGCTATGCCGGGATCGATGTGCCCGAGACCGAGAGCCTCAAGGACACGATCGCGCGGGTCCTGCCCTATTACGAGAGCACCATCCGCCCGCACCTCGAACAGGGCGAGACGGTGATCGTCTCGGCGCACGGCAACAGCCTGCGCGCGCTGGTCAAGCATCTGTCGGGCATTTCGGACGCGGACATCACCGGGCTCGAGATCCCGACCGGGCGCCCGATCCTCTACGAATTCGACGGTGCGATGGTCGCGGGCGACCGGCGGTACCTCGACGAGGCGTGAGCCGTTGCCACGGGCCGCCGACCTGCCCTAAGTGAGGCGAACCGGCCCCATCGGGGCGCGAACACGGGGGGGACGAGCGTGGACGTCGGTATCATCATGGGCAGCCAGTCCGACTGGGAGACGATGGCGCGCGCCGCCGCGATCCTCGAGGCGCTCGACATCGCCCACGAAGTCAGGATCGTCTCGGCGCATCGCACGCCCGACCGGCTCTACGACTATGCGAAGGCGGCGCGCTCGCGCGGGCTCAAGGCGATCATCGCGGGCGCCGGCGGGGCGGCGCACCTACCCGGGATGGTCGCGGCGCTGACACCGGTCCCGGTGCTCGGGGTGCCGGTGCGCTCGAAGGCGCTGTCGGGGCAGGACAGCCTCTATTCGATCGTGCAGATGCCCGCGGGCGTTCCCGTCGCCACCTTCGCCATCGGCGAGGCGGGGGCGGCAAACGCCGCCTTGTTCGCCGCCGCGCAGCTGGCGACTAGCGATGCCGCGCTCGCCCGCCGCCTCGACGACTGGCGACAGGCGCAGACCGACCAGGTCGCGGAGGCGCCGCAATGAGCCTGCCGCCCGGGTCAACCATCGGCATCGTCGGCGGCGGCCAGCTCGGTCGCATGCTCTGCCTCGCCGCGCATCGGATGGGCTATCGGACCCACGTCTATGCCCCCGACCCGGCGCCCCCGGCGAGCGGGCCCGCCTCGCTCTACGTCTGCGCCGACTATGCCAATCGCGACGCGCTCGCTGCCTTCGCCGCCGAGTGCGACGTCATCACCTACGAGTTCGAGAACCTTCCCGTCGCCGCGCTCGAGGCGATGGGGGACAAGCTGCACCCGGGCACCCGCAGCCTCGCCATCGCGCAGGACCGGGCCGCCGAGAAACGCTTCATCGAGGAACATGGCGGCACCGTCGCCAACTGGCGCCCGGTCAGCGAGCCGGGCGACCTCGAAGGGCTCGGCGAGGAAATCGGCTTCCCGCTGGTCCTCAAGTCGCGGCGGCTGGGCTATGACGGCAAGGGGCAGGCGTGGGTGCGCGAGGAAAGCCAGCTGCCGGACGCGTGGGAAGCGATCGGGCGCGAGCCCGCGGTCGCCGAGGCGGCGGTCGATTTCACGGCCGAATTCTCGATCCTCGTGGCGCGCCGCGCCGATGATGCCCTCGCGGTCTGGAACGCGCCGCGCAATATCCACGACGGCGGCATCCTGCGCCGCTCCGAAGTGCCCGCGGGTGAGGGCGTCGACGAGCATGTCGAGCGCGCCGTCGAGATCGCCTGCGCGCTGGCCGGCGCGCTCGGCCATGTCGGGGTCATGGCGGTCGAGTTCTTCGCCACCGCCGAGGGGCCGATCGTCAATGAGATCGCGCCGCGCGTCCACAATTCGGGGCATTGGACGATCGAGGGCTCGCAGACCAGCCAGTTCGAACAGCACCTGCGCTGCATCGCCGGGCTGCCGCTGGGCGATCCCGCGCTGGTCGCCCCGCGCGTGACGATGGACAATCTCATCGGCAGCGACGTCGAGCGCTGGGAGGAACTGCTCGCCGAGCCCGGCGCGCACCTCCACGTCTATGGCAAGAAGGAAGCCCGACCCGGACGCAAGATGGGGCACGTCACCCGCCTCGGGTGACGTGCCCCACGCTGGCGTCGGTCGCGCGCGAACCGCGCGGGGCTATTGCCCCGCGTCGACCTTGCGCACCTCATAGTCGATCCCGGCGGCATCGAGCTGCGGCCCGACGACCGCGGCGTCGCCGACGATCACCCACAGGAAGTCCTCGGGGTCGAGGATGCCGCGGATGGCACTGTCGAGGCTGGTCCGGGTCTGCCCGCGATAGCGCTCGGAGAGCGTCTCGTAATAGTCCATCGGACGGCCGAGGTCGACGTTGGCGCGGATCCCCTGGAGGACCGCCGCCGAGGTTTCGAACTGCCCTGGCAGCGAGGCGATGTTCGAGTTGACGATGCGCACCAGTTCCTCCTCGCGCACGCCGTCCTCGCCGAGGAAGGCCCGCGTCTGTTGCTGCAGCGCGAGGATGCTATCGGCGGTGCGATCGGCCTGGACCGGCGCGGTGAACAGGTAGCTCACGTCGGCATCGTTGCGCTGCACCCGGCCGCGCACGCCGTAGGACCAGCCCTTGGTCTCGCGCAGGTCCATGTTGATGCGGCTCAGGAAGCTGCCGCCGAGCGCCTCGTTGGCGGCGTTGACGTCGACGAGGTCGGCGGTCGGGTCGACCGGCAGGAGCTGCGCCGCGGCGATGATCGACTGCGGCGAGTCCGGGCGATCGACGAGGATGTAGCTCGGCTGGTCGGGACGCGTCGGCCGATCGGGGAACGCCTTCTCGCCGCGCGGGGTGGCGGGGGGCTGCCAATCGCCCAGTTCGGCCTCGAGCGCCGCGGTCACCTCGTCGAGCGCGAGGTCCGAAACGACATAGATCTCCATGTTGTCGGGGCGCAGATAGGCGGCGTGGAAGGCCACGAGGTCGTCGCGGTCGATCGCCTCGATCGCGGCGACGCTCCCGAACGGGCTGCCACCATAGGGGTCGTCCTCCCCGTAGATGATGAGCGGCAGCGTGTCGGCGATCAGCCCGTTGGGGCTCGACAGCGAGCGCGCGCGCGCGGCGAGCGTCTGGCTGCGCACGCGCTCGATCGCGCCGGCCTCGAAGTCGGGAGCGCGCAGCATGGTCCCGAACAGGTCGAGGCTGGGCGCTAGGTTGGCCGACAGGGTGCTCATGTTGGCGGTGGTCTCGTCGAGCCCGTTGCCGAAGGCGATCGACGCGCCGAGCGATTCCTGCGCTTCGGCCAGCGACTGCGCGTCCATGCCGCCGGCGCCTTCCTCGAGCAGGCTCACGACCATCGACGACAGGCCCCGCTGGTCGCTCGCATCGGCGGCGCGACCGGCGTCGAATTCGACGACGATGCTGGTCACCGGCACGGTGTCGCGCTGCGCATAATAGACGGTCGCGCCGTTCGACAGCGTGGTGGTGCTGACGTCGGGGAAGTCGAGCGCCGCGGTCTGCCCGATCGGGGGCAGTTCGCGCTTCGTCGGGGTGTAATCGCGCGCCTCGAGACCGCCGCTTTCGGCGGGCGCGGTGGCTTCCTCATAGGGGGCGCGCTCGCCCGGTGCGAGCGTGATGGTGACCGAGGGGCGCGCGAGCCAGCGCGCCGCGGCGGCGCGCACGTCCTCGGGGGTCAGCGCGGCATAATTGGCGAGTTCCTCGGCATATTCGTTGCTGTCGCCGTTGTAGAGCAGCCCCTCGGCCAGCGCATTGGCCTTGCCGCCGAAGCCGCCGACCTGTTCGAGCCCCTTAACCTGCCCGGCGAGCAGGTTGGTGACCGCGCGGTCGACCTCTTCCTCGCTCGGCCCCTCGAGCACGAACTCGGTGAGGATGGTCTGGAGCCGGCTTTCGAGGACATTGGCCTCGATCCCGCTCTTCACCTCGCCGCCCAGTTGGAAGGTGCCGACACGGTGGAAGGGCGAATAGCCCGCGAAGGCGAAATTGGCGATTTCCTCGCCGCGGACGATCTGCTCGTCGACCCGGCTCGAGGCGAGCCCGCCGAGGATCTGCGCGGCGATGGTCAGCGCCTCGCGGTCCTCGCTGGCGATCCCCGGCACCGCCCAATATTTGGTGATGCGCGTGTTGGGGACGCGGTCGCGCATGACGATGCGCTTGGGCGTCTCGAGCGTGGGCACCTCGGCCTCGGCGGGGGTGTTGACCGGGCCGCGTTCGATCTGCCCGAAATATTTCTCGACCAGCGGGCGCGCGGTCTCGGCGTCGATGTCGCCGGCCAGCACGAGCACGGCATTGTTGGGGCCATATTTGTCGATGAACCACTGTTGCACGTCGCCCATCGTCGCCGAGGACAGGTCGGCCATCGAGCCGATCGTCGAGTGGCGATAGGGATGGCCCTCGGGGAAGAGCGCTTTCAGGACCTCGTAATAGACCAGCCCGCCGGGCTGGTTGTCGCCCTGCCGCTTCTCGTTCTGGACGACCCCGATCTGGTTGGTGAGCTTTTCCTGCGTCACCGCGCCGAGCAGGTAGCCCATGCGGTCGCTTTCCATGAACAGCGCGCGTTCGAGCGCGCCCGTCGGCACGTTCTGGAAATAGTTGGTGCGGTCGAACCAGGTGGTGCCGTTCAAGGCAGTGGCGCCGATCTGCTCGGTCCATTCGAAATAGTCACCGGGCAGGTTTTCCGAGCCGTTGAACATGAGGTGCTCGAACAGGTGGGCAAAGCCGGTCTTGCCTTCGGGCTCGTCCTTCGAGCCGACGTTGTACCACACGCTCACCGCCACGATCGGGGCCTTGCGATCCTCGTGGACGAGGACGGTGAGGCCGTTGTCGAGCTGGAAGCTCTGGTGCGGGATCGCGACCTGTTCGACGAGCTCGGCGATCGGGTCGGCCTCGGCACTCGCCGCCGGGGCGGGGGCGGCGCTCGCCAGCGGCTGGGCGGTCGCGGTGCAGGCGGCGAGGAGCGAGCTGCTCGCGAGCAGCAGCGCGGTCTTGGGAAGGCGGGCCATCAATGTCTCCGGGAAAATAAATTTGTACGCATGCGCGATGGTCATGCCCGGCACGCGTGGGCACGGCAACCTGTCTTTCGGCAGGGGGGCGAGGTGCTTGGACGGGGGGCGGTAAGCCGCTCCGCCTCAGCGGTTGGGGCGCAGGTCCTCGTTGGGGATGATCCGGTAGCGGGCCTCGACGAGGCTGAAGATGCCGAACAGGATGAGCCCGATGCACAGCAGCGTGAACAGCGTGCCCGTGTCCTTGAGGCTGGTCAGCGCCGCGGCGAGCCCCTTGGCCTCGTCGCTGTCGCCGACCGCCTGCAGGACGAACCAGCCCGAGGTGACGAAGACGATGGCGCGCGCGACATGGCCGAGCAGCCCGAACCAGCCGACGAACGATGGGGCGTTGGCGGACAGCCCCTCGAGGAACTCGCGCGTCAGCCCCTTCTTGAACTGGTAGAGGCCGGCGACGATGATCCCCGCCCCGGCGACATAGAGCAGCCAGTCGGGGGCCATCGCGGCGGCCTTTTCGGTGCCGCCGCCGGCGCTCGGGGTGCTGCTGAACAGCGTGCGCGCGGCGAGCAGCGCGAGGATCCAGTAGCCGAGCCCGCCGATGACGTAGAAGACGCGCTTGGTCTTGCCGGTGGCATCATCGTCGAACCCCTCGAGGTTCTTGGCCGCATCGAAGAGTTTCCACAGCCCGTAACCGAAGGCGCCCACCATGATGATCGCGAGCAGCACCTGCCCGGCGGGCAGGTCCTCGACCGTCTGGAACAGGTCGGTGGTGCTGCGCGGCGCCTCGGCGCTCAGCGCGACATAGCCGAGCAGGATGTAGATGAGCCCGCGCGCGACATAGCCTGCGCGGGTCCAGTTCTCGAGGCTGGAGGCGGTGGATTCCAATCCGGACGTCGTAACCATGCGCATCAAACTCCCTGTTGTCCCAAGGCAGACGAGCGGCGGGCCGTGACGGTTCCGAAAGTGCTGACAGCCGCGTCAATCGCTGCTAGCTGGCCTGCAACGATGGCGGTGGATCATCCCCCGGCCCCGAACCTTCTTGAAGAAACCCATGACCGACCTCGAAAAAATCCGCAATTTCAGCATCATCGCGCATATCGACCATGGCAAGTCGACGCTTGCCGACCGGCTCATCCAGGTGACGGGGGGCCTCTCCGAGCGCGAGATGAAGCAGCAGGTGCTCGACAATATGGAGATCGAGCAGGAGCGCGGGATCACCATCAAGAGCCAGACGGTGCGCCTCAACTGGCAGGCCGCCGACGGCGAGACCTATGAGCTCAACCTCATGGACACGCCCGGGCACGTCGACTTCGCCTATGAAGTCTCGCGCAGTCTCGCCGCCTGCGAAGGCGCGCTGCTGGTGGTCGACGCCGCGCAGGGCGTCGAGGCGCAGACGCTCGCCAACGTTTACCAGTCGATCGAGCATGACCATGAGATCGTGCCGGTGATCAACAAGATCGACCTGCCCGCCGCCGACCCCGAGAAGGTCAAGCTCGAGATCGAGGAAGTGATCGGGCTCGACAGCGCGGACGCGGTCGAGGCGAGCGCCAAGTCGGGGATCGGCATCGAGGCCATCCTGCAGGCGATCGTCGACAAGATCCCGCACCCCAAGGGCGACCGCGACGCGCCCTTGAAGGCGATGCTCGTCGACAGCTGGTACGACCCCTATCTCGGGGTCGTCATCCTCGTGCGCGTGATGGAAGGCAGCTTGAAGCGCGGGCAGAAGATCAAGTTCATGCAGGCGGGGACCGAGCACCTGATCGACCGCGTCGGCTGCTTCACCCCCAAGCGGGTCGAGCTCGAGGAATTGAGCGCGGGCGAGATCGGCTTCATCACCGCGCAGATCAAGGAAGTCAGCCAGACCGCGGTCGGCGACACGATCACCACGGTCAAGAACCCGACCGACAAGCCGCTGCCGGGGTTCAAGGAAGTGCAGCCGGTGGTGTTCTGCGGGCTCTTCCCCGTCGATGCGGCGGACTTCGAGAAATTGCGCGAGAGCCTGCACAAGCTGCGGCTCAACGATGCGAGCTTCAGCTTCGAGATGGAAACCTCGGCGGCGCTGGGGTTCGGCTTCCGCTGCGGGTTCCTCGGGCTCCTCCACCTCGAGATCATCCAGGAGCGGCTGACGCGCGAGTATGACCTCGACCTCATCACCACCGCGCCGAGCGTCGTCTACACGATGCACCTGTCGCACTCGAAGACCGAGGATGCGCAGACGATCGAGCTGCACAATCCGGCGGACTATCCCGACGTGAACCGGATCGAGAGCATCGAGGAGCCGTGGATCAAGGCGACCATCTATACCCCCGACGAATATCTCGGCGGCATCCTCAAGCTGTGCCAGGACCGGCGCGGGATCCAGAAGGACCTGACTTACGTGGGCGGGCGCGCGCAGGTGGTCTACGAACTGCCCTTGAACGAAGTGGTGTTCGATTTCTACGACCGGCTGAAGTCGATCAGCCAGGGCTATGCGAGCTTCGATTACGAGCAGATCGGCAATCGCGAGGGCGACCTCGTGAAGATGAGCATCCTCGTCAACGAGGAGCCGGTCGACGCGCTCAGCATGATCGTCCACCGCTCGACCGCCGAGGCGCGCGGGCGCGGCATGTGCGAGCGCTTAAAGGACCTCATCCCGAGGCACCTGTTCAAGATCCCGGTGCAGGCCGCGATCGGCGGCAAGATCATCGCCCGCGAGACGATCAGCGCGATGCGCAAGGACGTGACCGCCAAATGCTATGGCGGCGACGCCACGCGCAAACGCAAGCTCCTCGAGAAGCAGAAGAAGGGCAAGGCGAAGATGCGCGAATATGGGAACGTGAGCATCCCGCAGGAGGCCTTTATCGCCGCGCTCAAGATGGGGGATGAGAGCTAGAGCGCCCGAGCGTAAGCCGCAGGCTTACGTCGTAGAGAGCGCGACAGCCGGACGGCCTGCGCGCAAGAGCGCGACAGGACCGACGGGGTCAGGCCGCCCTGACCCCGCTTCTCATCCTCCTCTTGGCGGGAGATCAGGCCGGGATCGGCGTGATTGCAGGTTTTTCGCTGGCCGATCTTCGCCTTGGCGCCTGAGATTATCGATCGCAGTTGGCGGACTGGTGCGCAGGGCGTTGCCAAGCGGTTTCGGTTGCGTTCAGGAACGGAACCCTATAGGGGCGCCACCAGACATTCGGTGCAGCGTGAGGCCCCTTGCGGGGATCCGCACCGTCCAGACACTCTGACAGCTTCCTTTTTCACGCAGGGTCGCATTCGACGATAACCCTGCCGCGCGGCGCGCCCCAGACCGATGGGCCGCACGCGCCGCACCCATATTGAAAGACCAACCATGTCCTTTTTTGCCAAGCTTGGCCTCGCCAAGCCGATCCTGCGCGCCTTGCAGGACCAGAATTACACCACCCCGACCCCGATCCAGCAGCAGGCCATCCCGCCGCTCCTCGAGGGGCGCGACCTGATGGGGATCGCGCAGACCGGCACGGGCAAGACGGCAGCCTTCTCGCTGCCCTCGATCCATCGCCTGCTCGAGCGCGGGTTCGTGATGCGCCAGCCGGCCTCGTGTCGCATGCTGGTGCTGTCGCCGACGCGCGAGCTGGCGGCGCAGATCGCCACCTCGATCAAGGGCTATTCCAAGGGGACGGGCCTGAAGACCCATGTCGTCTTCGGGGGCAAGCCGATCACCGCGCAGGCGCGCGGGCTGGTCGGCGGCACCGACGTCCTCGTCGCCACCCCGGGGCGCCTGCTCGACCTCATCGACCGGCGCGCGCTGACGCTGCGCAACGTCGAGATCTTCGTGCTCGACGAGGCCGACCAGATGATGGATCTCGGGTTCATCAAGCCGCTGCAGCAGATCGCGCGCATGCTGCCCAAGGAGCGCCAGTCGCTGTTCTTCTCGGCGACCATGCCCAAGGCGATCGCCGATCTGGGTCGGCAGTTCATCAGCAACCCGGTCAAGGTCGAGGTGACCCCGCCGTCGACCACCGCCGAGCGGATCGACCAGTCGGTGACCTTCATCGACCAGCGCGAGAAGCAGGCGCTGCTCACGCTGCGGCTGCGCGACGGGCTGCGTGACAACAGCATCGACCGCGCGCTCGTCTTCACCCGCACCAAGCATGGCGCCGACCGCGTCGTCCGGCATCTCGTCGGTGCGGGGGTCGAGGCGGCCGCGATCCACGGCAACAAGAGCCAGGGGCAGCGCACCGCCGCGCTCAACGGCTTCCGTGAGGGCAAGCTGCGCATCCTCGTGGCGACCGACATCGCCGCGCGCGGGATCGACGTGCCGGGGGTGAGCCACGTCTTCAACTTCGAGCTGCCCAACGTGCCCGAGCAATATGTCCACCGCATCGGGCGCACCGCGCGGGCGGGACGCGAGGGCGAGGCGATCAGCTTCTGCGCCCCCGACGAGAAGGCCTATCTGCGCGACATCGAGCGGCTGACCGGGGTCAAGCTCGCGCCCGCACGGCTGCCCGACAATTTCAACCAGCAGGCCGCCGACCTGCCCAAGCCCGCCGCGCGCGGCGCGACGCAGGGGCGCTGGACGCCGATGGGCGAGGAGCAGGGCGACGGGGTCAACAGCCGTCCCCCGCAGCGTCGCCAGCGCGGCCCCAAGCATGCGGTCAAGCCGCGCCACCCGCAGCGCCAGCGCGCCGAGGGCGAGGGCGAACGCAAGCCCTTCCGCAAGAAGGCGCATGGCGGCGGCGACGGCGGCGCGCGCGGCGAGGGGCAGCAGCGCCATGGCGGCAAGCCCGGCGGGCATCGCGGCCAGCGCGCGCCCGGCGGCGCCCCCAAGCGCGCGCGCGGCGGCGCCGGTCGCCCGCGCCAGCCCGCGCGCTAGACCGACCGCGCGCTAGAGCGATCGTGCGCTAGTCGTCCTCGTCGCGGCCCTCGGGCGGCGGCGGGGGCGCCTGCATGATCGTCCGCCGCGGCTCGGCGCGTTCGGGCCGCGGCTCGGCGCGCGTGGGCACGGTGGCGCGGGTCGGGGCCGCGGGCGGATCGTCCTGCGCCGTCGGCATGCGCGCGGGCGGCTCCCAATAAGCGGCTCGGACCTCGTGCGCGTTGCTGCACACGGTCTGCGCGTGGCACCCGAACTGCACCCCGGTGGGCGGGAGCTTGACCGACAGTTGCGGGAACCAGACGGGCCATTTCCAGACGTGCGACCAGCGCGCGACATCGACGAACACCCGCCCCTCGATCCCCGGGGTCATGACGAAGGCGAGGTCATAGACCGGATCGCCGATCGAGAAGCGGCTGCGATGGCCGCTGTCGAGGCTGAGCGGATAGGGCTGCCCCGGGGTCGTCATCCACTGGTCGGTCCCGGTCAGGTGATCGCGCAGCTTGAAGGCGATGCCGTTGCTGGCCAGCGCGAACTTGACCGCGGGATGGATCCGCGCCCCGACCACGTGAAAATTGGCGCGGCCCGCGATCAGGTCGACATCGCTCATGGTGCGCCCCACCTCGGGCGTCGAACTGCCGGGCGCGGGCGGGGTGAACTGGCCGTCGCGAAAGGGCTGGGGCAGGCGGTCGGTGAGGTCGAGGGCGACCTCGGCGCCGACGTTGCCGTCGATGCCCGCGGGCAATTTGTAGAGGAACCCGGCATAGCCGTCCGCCTCGGCCACCAGTTCCTGCCCGCCGTAGCGCTTGGCCTGCGGCAGGCCGACCTCGCCATATTGCGCGGCCGAGCCGTCGAACGGCGCGAAGGCGGGCACCAGCCAGGCGCGTTCCTGCCCGTCCTGGTGCCGATAGCGGTAGGTGCCCTCGACCCGCAGCGGCAGGCGCAGCCCGATGCCATAGCCGAATCCCGCATAGGGCTCGAGATAGTAGGTGCGCTTGCAGCCGATCAGGCACCATTTGATGGTGATCGACACGCGCCGGCTCCATTCATGTTGCCGGCCCAGCGTGAAGCCCGTGAGATAGGCCTTGGGCGGCAGCGCGATATCCTCGCTGATATCGAGTTGCGGCCCGGCGGCGATATCGCCGACCGATCCGGGCCGCGACGGCGGCGCGCGCAGCGCGTCCGGCCCGCGCGCTCCCGGTGGCGGCGCGAGGTCGCGCGCGCGCAGCTCGGCCTCGGCCGCCTGCGGCGAGCCGGTGCGCCCGAAGTCGGCGCGATGGCGAAAATCGAGCCGCCGCGGCTCGACCTGCGGCACGAACATCACCTCCTCGATCGCCACCTCGGCGGCGTTGACCAGCTCGGCTTCGAGCGCCGCGTCGTCGAGCGCGGCGAGCCGCGCCGCCTGCGCGCTGCCGATCTCCGCCTCGATCGCGGCGCGCTGGCCGGGGTCGGCGAGCATCGCGCGCAGCTGCGCAAGGTCGCGGTCGATCGCCGCCTGCTGGCGCGCGCGTGTCGCGTCGGCCTGTGCCTGCGCACGGGCGCGCCGCCGCGGATCGGCGAGGTAGCGGGGGCTGTCGGGGTCGGCCAGCGCGTCGGCGCGCGCCGCCGGGGTGGTGGCATCGAAACAGGCGATCTCGAGCGCCTCGAGCGCGCGGCGCCGCGCCGGGTCGGTGCAGCTACCGAGCCCGACCTCGTAGGCGAGGAACTGGCGGACGACGAGCCCCTGCGGGATTTCCGCGACCTCGAGCACGTCGGCCTTCACCGTGGCGAGTTGCGGCTGCTGCCGCAGGCGCGCGGCGATATTGACCGGCGAGGCCGGGTTGGCGAGCACCGGGGACAGGTCGGCCTCGCCCTGTTCGAGCGCGATCACCGGCTGCGCGCGCACCGCGTCGAGGTCGAGCCGCCGTTGCACGGGCAGGCGTCGCAGCAGCGCCGCCGGGTTGTCGGCGCGCAGGACCACCGCCTGCGGCGGGATGGCGGCGCGGTTGACCGCCGGCGCCTCGAGTTCGGCGGCCTGCCCCGCCAGCCGCGCGGGCTGCTGCCCGCCCGCCGTGCTCGCGGCCGCCAGCAACAGGCCGCCGCCGATCCAACGCGTCGCGATGTTCATCCTTCCCTCCTGCGTCGCCGGTGATGCTCGATCCAAGGGTGAAGTCTGATGATCCGGCACCGCCTTAGCATCGGCGTTTGACCCTATTGTTGCAGCCCCGCGGGCCACCTTTGCAAAATCGTAACGGTTGCGTTCCAAAAACCGCTATCGATTCGCGCGGGGATTCGGCTAGGCTCGGACGATGGAGCGAATGGGGGAACACGAGTCGCCCGCCTCGCCCACGGGGGAGTCGGATGCCGCTCGCCGCGCCAAGCGGGACGGGCCGAGCCGCGCGCAAGACGTCGGGCACGAACTCAGGTCGCTCGTCGCCAACTTGCCCGACACGATCGACTTCGACGGCATCGTCGCGATCGCCGATGCGCTGCCGGTGATGATCGCCTATTGCGACACCAAGCTGCGCTACCGCTTCCTCAACGCGCCGCTGGCGCGCTGGCTCGGGCGCCCGCGCGAGGCCATCATCGGGCAGCAGGTCGCGGCGATGATGGGACCGCGAAGCTATGCCGCGCGGCGCCCGATGCTCGAGCGCGCGCTGGCGGGCGAGGCGCAATATTTCGCCGCCGAATATGAGCATCCGCGCCGCGGCCGGCTGACGACGCAGGCCGAATATATCCCCCATGTCGGCAGCGACGGGGAGGTGCGCGGCATCATCCTCATCATCAACGACGTGACCGGACAGCGCGGCGCCGAGCGGGCGCTGCGCGAGAGCGAACACCGGTTCCGGCGCATCGCCGACAGCGCGCCGGTGCCGATCTGGGTCACCGATCGCGAAGGGCGCCGCGACTTCATCAACCAGGCCTATGCCGATTTCGTCGGCTGCGACCGCGAGGCCGCCGCGGCGCTCGACTGGACCGACCTCGTGCATCCCGACGACGAGGAGACGCTGCGCGCGGCGCTGGTCGAGGGGCTCAAGGCGGGGGGCGCCTTCTCCTTCTGCGCGCGCATCCGGCGCCACGACGGCGCGTATCGCTGGCTCGCCGCGCAGATCCAGCCTCGGGTCGATGCCGCCGGTAACAACGACGGCTATATCGGGACCGCGACCGATATCAGCGCGAGCAAGGAGGCGGAGAGCCGGCTGCGCCGCGAGGTGGCCGACCAGCGGGGCGAGCTGGCGTCGAAGGAATTGCGCTTCCAGGCGGTGTTCGACACGCTCGACATGGTCGCGCTGATCGGGCTCGACGGGCGCTACATCGACATGAACCGCGCCGCGCGCAAGGCGCTGGGCGAGGCCGCGTTGCAGAGCGACCGGCCGGCGTGGGAGCTGCCCCCGGTCGCCGATCATCCGGGCAATGCAGGGGTCATGCGCCGGCTGATCGAGGCGGCCGCGCGCGGCGAGGAGGCGCGCGCCGAGATCGACCTCGACCTGACGACCGCGCACGCGACCCACCTGCTGACCGTCCGCCCGGTCCGCGACGCCGAGGGGCGCCCCCAGTATCTGGTCGGCGAGGCGCGCGACGTGACCGCGCTCAAGGCGGCCGAGAGCCAGCTGCGCCAGTCGCAGAAGATGGAGGCGCTCGGGCAGCTGACCGGCGGCATCGCGCACGACTTCAACAACCTCCTGACGGTGGTGCTCGGCGGGCTCGACCTCATCGCCAAGCGGGTCGAGGACGAGAAGCTCAAGCGCTATGCCGACAATGCGCTCGCGGCCGCGCAGCGCGGCGCGCGGCTGACCGGCCAGCTGCTGACCTTCAGCCGGGTCCAGAAGCTCGAGGTCCGCCCGGTGCGGATCGGCGACGTGCTGCGCGAGGTCGGGCCGCTGATCGCCAACGCGATGGGGGGGCGGTACGAGGTGCATTGGGAGATCGAGGACAGCGATGCGCAGATCCTCGCCGACCCGACCCAGCTCGAGGTGGCGCTGCTCAACCTGGCGATCAACGCGCGCGACGCGATGGCGACCGGCGGGCGGCTCACGCTGGCGACGCGCACTGCCCGCATCGACGACGACGGCGAGGCGGTGCCCGGCGACTATCTCGAGCTGGGGGTGAGCGATACCGGCACCGGGATGGCGCCGCGCACCGTGCAGAAGGCGTTCGAGCCCTTCTTCACCACCAAGGAGGTCGGCAAGGGCACCGGGCTCGGGCTGTCGATGGTCTACGGGATGGTGCGCCAGTCGGGCGGCGCCGCGCGGATCGACAGCGCCCTCGGCGAGGGCACGACCGTCAAGCTCTACTTCCGCTTCGCCGACGCGCCCGCCGATACCGCCCGCGATCCCGCCGTGAGTGGGCCCAGCGCGCACTCGATCGCAGGGCGCTCGATCCTGGTGATCGACGATGACCGCGACGTGCGCGGGTTCATCGAGCAGACGCTCGAGGATTGCGGCGCGCGCGTCGTGGTGGCGGGCGACGGCCCGTCGGGGTGCGACGCGTTCGAGCCCGGGCGGTTCGACGTCGCGCTGATCGATTTCGCGATGCCCGGACTGTCGGGCGCGGAGGTGGCGGCGCGAATCCTCGCGCGGGCCCCCGACCAGCCGATCCTGTTCATCTCGGGCTACAGCGAGACCGAGACGATCCGCGCGGTCGCGCCCGCGGCGCCGATCCTGGTCAAGCCCTTCTCGCCCGATGCGCTCGAGGACGCGCTCTGCCAGCTGGTGCGCTAGCGCGCGCCCGGCCGACCGTGAACGCTCAACCGACCTTGCGCGAGAGGCCGACGACCATCTGGTTGGCGCGTTCGTAGGTGAGCGGGCGGCCGAACAGATAGCCCTGGATGGTATCGACCCCGAGGTTGCGCATGCGCTCGAAGTCCTCGGCGGTCTCGACCCCCTCGGCGGTGACGTTCATGCGGAACGACTTGGCGAGCTGGACGATCGACTTGATGATCGCGACATTTTCCTCGCGGGTGCCCGCCTCGCGCACGAAGCTGCCGTCGATCTTCAGCTTGTGGAACACCGCCTTGTTCAAATAGCCGATCGAGGAGTAGCCGGTGCCGAAGTCGTCGAGCGCGATGCCGACGCCCAATTGGCGCAGGCGCTGGAGGATCTCGAGGGTGGCCGAATTGTTGCCGAGGAAGATGCCCTCGGTGACCTCGAGCTCGAGGCGGTTGCCGGGGACCTTGTGCCGCGCCAGCGCCTGGCTGACGAGCTGGGGCAGGGAGGGCATCTGGATCTGCTTGGGGCTGACGTTGACCGCGACGGTGATCGGTTCGGGCC
The DNA here is from genome assembly GCF_022865105.1 of Sphingomicrobium astaxanthinifaciens. Classification (GTDB taxonomy): domain Bacteria; phylum Pseudomonadota; class Alphaproteobacteria; order Sphingomonadales; family Sphingomonadaceae; genus Sphingomicrobium; species Sphingomicrobium astaxanthinifaciens. Next base: position 57,982 of record NZ_JAKNYM010000002.1, on the reverse strand, counting down.
ATTGCGCCAGCGTCTTGCACGCTTCCTCGATGACCCACTGGCCGATTTCCATCATCAGCCCGCATTCCTCGGCGATCGGGATGAAGACCGGGGGCGGCACGAGCCCGCGCTGCGGGTGGTTCCAGCGGATCAGCGCCTCGAAGCCGATCAGCTTCTGGTCCTTGGCCGAGACGAGCGGCTGGTAGAGGAGGTGGAACTGTTTCGAGGCGATCGCGGCGCGCAGGTCGCTCTCGAGCCGGACGCGGTCTTCCTGCTCGCTCATCAGTTCGGAGGAGAAATATTTGGCGACCCCGCGGCCCGCGTTCTTGGCCTCGTAGAGCGCAAGGTCGGCCTTGAGGATGAGGTCGTCGACGGTAGCGCCGTCAATGGGGCCGAAGGCGCAGCCGATCGAGACGCCGATGCGGATCTCGATCTGGTCGATCATATAGGGTTCGGCGACCGAGGCGATGATGCGCTCGGCGAGCGCCTGCACGCCCTTGCGGCTCTGCGCGTCGGTGACGATGACGGCGAATTCATCGCCCCCCATGCGACCGACATGGCCCATGTCGCCGACCTCGTCGACCAGCCGCTTGGCGACCGCCTGCAGCACCGCATCGCCCTTGGGATGGCCGAAGGTGTCGTTGACCGGCTTGAACCCGTCGAGGTCGAGGAACATCACCGCGCAGGGCACGTTCGAGCTGGTCGCCTGCCGCAACGCCTCGCCCGCGAGCTGGCGCACGCGGCCGCGATTGGGCAGCCCCGAGAGCACGTCGACATTGGCTAGGTGAGTGAGCCGTTCCTGCTGGCGGCGCACCTCGGTGATGTCGCTGCCGACCCCGCGAAAGCCCGCGAAGCGCCCGGCATGGTCGATGATCGGATCGCCCGCGAGGCTGATCCAGCGCGTGCCGTGCGACGTCTCGAGCTGCATCTCGAGGTTCTGGAAGGGCTTGTGTTCGAACAGGACGTCGCCGAACTCCTTCTGCCCGCCGAGCAGCGCGGGCAGCGAATGGCCGATGATCGCCGACGACGGGCGCCCGATCAGCGCGACCATCCGGCTCGACAGGTAGGTGACGCGGTTTTCCTCGTCGACTTGCCACAGCCAGCCGACCCCGCGCTTTTCATATTCCTGGAGGAGAAGCGAGGCGCTTTCCGACTGCGAGCCGACATCGGCGTTGGTCTTGAGCTGGTGGAAGGCCCAGCGCGCCACCGTCATCACCCCGGCCATCGCCACGCCGATCACGAAGATGATCGCGACCATATGCTCGAACGGCACGGTCTGGCGCCCGATGAAGAGGTTGACGCACAGCGCGGTGACGAAGACGGTCATCCACGTCATCGCCGCGGTCGGGACCGCGACGAGGCCCAGCGCGGCGACCCCGAGCCCGGCGATGACCGAGGCGGCGATGATCTGGTCGGAGGGCGAGAGGCCGGCGAACACCATCATCGGCAGCGCCAGCCAGACGGCCGCGCGCAACGCGACGTCGGACAGCATCAGCCAGTGCGGCACTCGGCGTCCCGAGCGCCCGATATGGGTGATCGCCTGCCGCCGCGCGAGCATCGTCATGGCGACGTTGACCGCCCCCACGGCGAGGATCCAGCCGATCATCAGCAAGAGGTCGATGCTCGAATGCATCGAGGCGGCGAACAGGAGCGCGGCGAGGATATTGGCGGCGGCGAAGAAGGGCGCGAGCTGGGCACGGCTGATCAGCTGCACGTCGCGCAAGGGGGTGGACGCCTGGTCGTCGCGCACGCCCTGCGCGACGCCGAGCGAGGCGCCGTCAGGCAGCTTGGCCGAGATCATCCGCTTGTAACGGTCGGGGGCCTGGTACATTCGACTCGCGCGCTCCTCTGAATGAGCGCCAGACCTAGACCGGGGCTGGTTACGACCGGGTTAAGGGCGTGGTTAACTTTGCGTTGATTCCGATCCGGTTCGCGCGGCGTCGAGCCCCATCTGGTCGAGGTCCTGGAAGGTCACCGGATGGTAGAGCGGGCGCGCGCGCGGGTAGATGCGGCGCGCGATCGTCAGGCCCCACTCCTCGTCGGCGGCGAGCGCGACGAAAAGCGGGCGCACGAACTTGCGGCGCCCCTGGCTGGTCAGGAAGCGGGTCAGCCGATCGACCGCCGGATCGTAGCGGTTGGCGATCGCCAGCTTGAGCCAGAGGAAGAGGATCTCGTTGTTGCCCGTGGCCGACAGCCCGAAGGCGCGGTCGAGCGCGGCGAGGCGTTCGTCCGACAAGTCGGTGTCGATCTTGCCGAGGAAGCGCAGCCGCTCGGCGGTGTTCCAGTCGGCCCAGCCGAGCGCCGCGGGATCGCCGCCGCCGTCGAACTCGACCACCGCCGCATCGACCTCGGCGAAGGCCTCGGGGTTGCCGCGCGCGACATTCTCGGGGAGCCCGGGCTCGTAGATCCATTCGCGCAGCCCGAAGCTGGCGATCTTGGCCTCGTCGCCGTCGAACAGCTGTTCGGCGACCGCCTCGAAGAACATCGAGCTGGTGACCGGTTCGAAGGCATGGTCGTCGAACCAGCGGCGCAGGAAGGCGTCGAAGCGCTCGCGCCCGACCTCGGCCTCGAGCGTGCGCAGGAAGGCGGCGCCCTTGTCGTAGGGAATGTCGGTGAAGCCGTCGTCGGGGTGGCGCCCGGCAAGGTCGACCGCGAGCACCTGGTCGCGCCTCTCGAGCTCGGCGAGGGCGCCGTCGGTGGCATCGAGCGACAGGCTCACCGCCTGGTCATAGGCCTCCTCGCCATAGACCGCCTCGACGATCCGCTGCTCGGCATAGACGGTCATCCCCTCGTTGAGCCAGAAATCGGCCCAGGTCGCGTTGGTCGCCAGATTGCCCGACCAGCTGTGCGCGAGCTCGTGCGCGATCAGCGCGGTCAGCGACTTGTCGCCGGCGATGAAGGTCGGGGTAAGGAAGGTCAGCGTCGGGTTCTCCATCCCGCCGAAGGGGAAGGAGGGGGGCAGGACGATCATGTCGTACCGCCCCCAGCGATAGGGACCGAACAGCTGTTCGGAGGCGGTGATCATGCGCTCGGTATCGGCCAGTTCGGCCGCCGCCGCGTCGAGCATCGCCGGTTCGGTCCACACCCCGGTGCGCAGGCCGAGCGGCCGGAATACGATATCGCCGACCGCGATGGCGATGAGATAGGGCGGGACCGACTTGTCCATCGCAAAGGAGAAGATGCGGTGGTCGGGACCGTCGGGCACGGGATCGCCCGCGCTCGGCGCGCTCATCACCGCGGTGAGCGGGTTGGGCACGCGGATGCGCGCTTCCCAGGTCTGGCGGATGCCGGGGCTGTCCTGCGTTGGGATCCACGACCGGTTGAGGATCGATTGGCCCTGGCTGAACAGATAGGGATGCACCTTGCCCGCGGTCTGCGCGGGGCTGAGGAACTGCAGCGCGTCGCTGTCGGGGGCGCTGACATAGTCGATCACGATCCGCTCGTGGCCCGCCAGCTCGACGGTGATCGGCTGCCCCAGCTCCTCGCTGCCCTCGCCGACCGAATAGTCGAGCGCGCTGCCGTCGGGGGCGGTGATCGAGCGGATGGTGAGGTTGCGGCTGTCGAGCACGATCTCGCGGGCATCCTCCGCCGCCTCGATGTCGAGCGTGGCGCTGCCGGCCACGCGCTCGGCGGCGAAATCGACATCGAGGTCGAGCGCGACATGGTAGACGCGGGCCTCGAGCGGGCGGGCGTAGCTGTGCTGGTCGCGCGCGTCGGCGCGGTCGAGGATCGGCGCGATCGCGGCGGGTTCGCTGGTCGTGGCAGCGCCATTGTCCTTGGTCGAGCAACCGGTGAGCATGACCAGGCCCATAGCGACAAACGCGAGACGAAACATGCGAAACTCCTGCCAGACCGTTCGAACCGTGCGACCACCTCACGCGCCGCGCCTCTATGAAGACGCTGCATTGCGCCTTATGTTGCGCGGGCGCAACCACGGAGCATGAATTTGGCGAGCGAGCCTGTATCGGGGCTGAAGGAGCAGCCGGCGGGTCGCCCCGCGCGGCGGGAACGTCTCGGCGGCGGGGCGTCGGTCGAGCGCATCGCGCGCACGGCGGGCGACCATGCCGCGGCGGGCCGCTCCGAGGGGCCGGTGATCGGCGCGGTCGGGCTCGACCGGCCCTTCTTCCAGGACAAGAACCGCGCCTTCTGGCTGCTCCAGAGCTTCGGCTGGTCGGGCTACCTGATGCTGCGCTACCTGACCGGCGTGGTGAACGGCTTCGAGCCGATCGTCTTCCTCTTCCACTGCCTGATCATCACCGCCACGGGCTATTCGCTCACGCTGCTGATGGCGGCGCTCTACAAGCGGCTGATCAAGCTGCAGGCGGCGATCACCATGCTGCTGAGCATCGTTACGGTGGTGCTGACCTCGGTGCTATTCAGCTTCCTCGAGACGTGGAGCATCTCGACCTTCGTCAACGCCAGCTTCGAGCCGCGCGGGACGCAGTTCCTCGGCGCGCTGGTGCTCGATTTCTCGCTGCTGGCGGCGTGGACCGCGCTCTATTACGGGATCAACTACTACCTGCTGCTCGAGGAGCAGATCGACCAGCGCCGCGCGCTCGAGAGCCAGGCCTCCTCGGCGCAGCTGGCGATGCTGCGCTACCAGCTCAACCCGCATTTCCTGTTCAACACGCTCAACAGCATTTCCACGCTGGTGCTGCTCGCCGAGCGCGAGCGCGCCAACGCGATGCTCGCGCGCTTGTCGAGCTTCCTGCGCTACACGCTGGCCAACGAGCCCACCGCGCAGGTCCCGCTGGCCAAGGAGATCGACACGCTCAAGCTCTATCTCGAGATCGAGAAGATGCGCTTCGAGGAACGGCTCAAGCCGCATTTCCGGATCGAGGCCGAGGCCGCCGGGGTGCCGGTACCGAGCCTCATCCTCCAGCCGCTGATCGAGAATGCGATCAAATATGCGGTCACCCCCGCCGAGCATGGCGCCGATATCTGGATCACCGCGCGGCGCGAGGGCGACCGGGTGCGGATCGAGGTGGCCGATTCGGGGGCCGGCGGCGCGGTGGTCAGCGACAGCCAGTCGACCGGGGTGGGGCTCGCCAACACCAGCGAACGGCTCGCGCAGGCCTATGGCGACGCGGGTAGTTTCGAGACCAGAACGAACGAAAAGGGGGGCTTTAGCGTTATCCTCCACATACCCTTCGTGAAGAAAGATGAAGCATGACGATCCGTACGCTTTTGGTCGATGACGAACCGCTGGCCACGCAGGGGCTGCAACTGCGGCTTGAGGCGCATGACGACGTCGAGGTCGTCGGCACCGCCAGCAACGGGCGCGAGGCGATCCGCCAGACCAAGACCCTCAAGCCCGACCTCGTCTTTCTCGACATCCAGATGCCCGGGTTCGACGGCTTCTCGGTGATCTCGGGGCTGATGGAGGTCGAACCCCCGCTGTTCGTCTTCGTCACCGCTTATTCGGACCATGCGGTGAAGGCGTTCGAGGCCAAGGCGGTCGACTATCTGGTCAAGCCGGTCGAGGAGGACCGCCTCGCCGAGACGCTCGACCGGGTGCGCAACCGGCTCGCCGAGAAGAACGCGGCGCGCAAGGCCAAGCAGCTCGAAGAGGCGCTCCACGAACATGCTCCCGAGGCGGCCAGCGAACTGTCGACGCAGGACAGCGCGGCCCCCGCGGCGAGCCGCTTCGAGAGCGTCATCAACATCCGCGACCAGGGGCAGATCTTCCGCGTCGATGTCGAGGATATCGAGCGGATCGACGCGGCGGGCGACTATATGTGCATCCAGACCGGCGACAACACGCTGATCCTGCGCGAGACGATGAAGGACCTCGAGAAGCGGCTCGACCCGCGCAAGTTCCAGCGCGTCCACCGCTCGACCATCGTCAACCTCGAGAAGGTCAAGCAGGTCAAACCGCACACCAATGGCGAATGCTTCCTCGTCCTCGGTTCGGATACCGAGGTGAAGGTCTCGCGCAGCTATCGCGACGTGGTCGCGCGCTTCGTCCACTAGCGCCGCGGCGCTAGCGCGAGGGCGCGCGCTCCCCGCGCGGGCTGGCGAGCAGCCACAGGCCGAAAAGGATCTCGCTCGCGGCGACCAGCAGCGCCACCGTCAGCGCGGACAGCCCGTTGCCCCAGATGGCATAGCCGCCGATGGCGGTGACGATCCCCGCCAGCCCCCAGAAGCGCGCGTCGCCATAAGCGGTGCGGAAGGCAAGGAAATGGGTGCCGACCGCGATGGCGACCAGCGGGAAAACATAGTCGGGGCGACTGCCGAGGAAGAGGTGGGCGATGACGATCCCCGCGATCATCGCGAACGTGCTTTCGAGCGCGACGCGGCCCAGCGGGTTGTCCTTGGCGGCGGGCGCGCGGCCGAACAGGAAGCGGCAGAGCAACAGCGCGCTCGGGAAGATGAACATGCCGGTGACGAACAGCACCGCATAGCCGGTCGGCACCCCCTTCGCCTGCGCGACGAGGCCGGCGGCGAGCCAGCAGAGCCCCGAGACGATGAGCCCCGGCCCGCCGCCGACGAAGGCGCGGCGAAGGTCGGCTTGGGCAACGGCAATGATCATGATTGTTTCTCCAAGGTGGGGTCGTGGTCGATCCGGCGGGTCAGCCGCGGCAGCGCGAGCCGCTGGAACAGCGCGCGGGCGGCGAGGAACAGGGTGAAGCTGAGCCACAGCCCATGGTTGCCGAGGCTCCAGGTCGCCCACAGGCTGAGCGCGTAGACCAGCGTGCCGCCGACCATCGTGAGCAGCAACGCGCGGGTCCACGAGGCCCCGACATAGACCCCGTCGTAGATGAAGCTCGCCACCCCCGCGAAGGGCATCAGTACGAGCCAGGGCGAAACGAACATCGCGGCGGCGGCGACTTCGGGGGTGGCGGCGAAACTCTTGATCAGCGGCACCGCGAAGGCGCCGAAGAACAGGCTGACCAGCGCGGCGGCGGCGATCCCGCGCAGCAGGATCGCGCGGGTCAGCCGCTCGAAGCGGACCCGGTCGGCGGCGCCCTTGGCCTCGCCATTGAGCACCTGCGCGGCATTTTCGAACCCGTCGAGGAAGAGCGCCGAGAAGAGGAAGAACTGGAACAGGATCGCGTTGGCGGCGAGGATCACCGGGCCGCGCTCGGCGCCGATCCGGGTCAGCGCGGCGAGCGCGATCGAGAGGATGACGGTGCGCAGGAAGAGGTCGCGATTGACCGACAGGAAGGGCTGGAGCTTGTCGCGAACCAGCACGCGGTCGCGCGTCGCGGCGCGCAGCAGCGCGGCGCCGCCGCCCGACAGGACGATCGCCGCGGTGACCGCGAGCTTGGCATATTCGGCGATCAGGCTCGACCAGCCGATCCCGGCGATGCCCATGTCGAGCCGGAGCACGAAGAACAGCCCGAGCGCGACGTTGAGCAGATTGTAGCCGACCTCGATGACGAGCACGGCCTTCATCCGGCGCTGGCCGACGAGATAGCCGATGAGCGCGAGATTCACGAGCACGCCGGGGGCCGACCAGTAGCGGATGCCCGCATAGATGTTCGCCGCCTCCAGCACCGCGCCCTCGGCGCCGAGGGCGGCAAGGAGGAGCGGCAGGAGGATGGGCTTGAGCGCGAGCAGCGTGAAGGCGATGACCAGCGCGACCGCGATGCCGCGCAGCAGGGTCGCCGCCTGCTCGCGCGGGCCCGAGCGCGCGCCCGCCTGCGCGACCATCCCGGTGGTCCCGGTCTTGAGGAAATTCATGACGGTGAAGAGCAGCGCGAACAGCCGCGCGCCGATGTCGACCGCGCCCTGCGGGGGGGCGCTGCCGAGCCGCCCGACGATCCACAGGTCGGCGACCCCGATCAGCGCGGTCGCCACGTTGGTGATCATCGCGGGGATCGCGATGGCCCAGATGACCCGGCTGTCGATGCTCCCCCCCGCCATGCCGCCATGCTATGCCCGTCATGACACGGCAGGGGAAGCGAAATGGCACGAATCACGGGACTGGGCGGCGTCTTCGTCAAGCGCAAGGACGTCGCGGCCAGCACCAGATGGTACAAGGAGGTGCTCGGCATCAGCGGCGAATATGGCCCGGTCCTGCGCTGGGGCGACGAGCCGCACGACGATCCCTTCAGCCTGCTGTCGAGTTTTCCCGAGGACAGCGACTATCTCGACCCGGGCACGATGCCCTTCATGATCAACCTGCGGGTCGACGACCTCGATGCCTTCCAGGCCGAGCTCGAGGGCAAGGGGGTGGAGATCCTCGGCCGCCAGGACGAGGTCTATGGCAAGTTCGCCTGGCTGCTCGATCCCGACGGCATCAAGATCGAGCTGTGGGAGCAGCTCGGCCCGGCGCCGCCGGGCTGATCGACTAGCGCGCGGCGCGGCGGCGCCAGGGCCAGCGGAACGGCTTGCCCGACTTGAGGACGCTCTTGCGAAAGATGCTCGCCGCGAACTTGAGGATGAGCGCGACCCACAGCGCCTGCCACAGGACGGCGAGGAGGTGCGGCCACAGCGCCTCGACCTCGGCGGCGCGCGCGATCATCGCGAACGGGCTGGTGAAGGGGAAGATTGCGGCGGCGATCGCCTTGGCCCCCTCGGGCTCGCCGACCCCGAGCTGGGCGCCGAGGAAGATCACCACCTGGACCATGGTGATGGGCATCGACAGCGTCTGCACTTGCCGTACCGTCGAGGCCTGCGCGCCGATGCCGAGGAAGGCCGCGCCGAGCAAGAGGTAACTGGTGGCGAAATAGACGAGCCCGAGCAGGAGGAAGACGGGCCACCCCACCGCGGGGGGTGGCGGGACCAGCGAGAAATCGCCCCCGCCCCAGATGTAGAGCGCGGCGAGAATGGTCGCGATCCAGACGATGATCCCGGTAAGCGAGATGGCGAGCATCGCGAACAGCTTGCCGATGAAGATGCTGTCGACCGGGACCGCCGAGGCGAGCACCTCGATCGCCTTGTTCGATTTCTCCTCGAGCATCTGGCTGAGCAGCATGCCGGCGAGCAGGATGGTGATGAAGAAGAGGAGCAGCTGCCCCATCCGCGCGGTGATCTGGCGCGCGAAGCTCACGCTCGAGGCCGACCGCCGGCGCGTCTCGACCGCGAGCGCGGGGCCGGTGGCGTCGGGCAGCCCGCCGACCGCCTCGGCGCGGCGCGCATCGTCGATGAAGGCGACCAGCTGGCGCACGCTGGCGCTGCGCTCGTCGAGCGTGCCGGTGAAGCGGGGCGCCTCGAGCCCCCCCTCGAGCACGCCGAGGATGGGCCGCTCGGTGCGGCCGAGCAGCGCCTCGCGCTGGGCCGCCGCGTCGGGCGCGGGGGCGACCCGCTCGAGCATCACGAACCCGCCCCCGGGGGCCAGCGGCGCGAGCCGTTCGCGCGCCGCCTCGAGCGCGGCCATGTCCTCCTCGCTGGCCACCACCGCGACGATGCGGTCGACCTCGCGATCGGCGATGTTCGATCCCACCCCCGCGAAGAGGACGCCGATCGCGACGGGGAACAGCGGGCCGATGAGGAAGAAGAGGAAGGTCTTCGACAGCACCGTGGCGATATAGTCGCGACGGCCGATCACCCAGGCGGCGCGGAGCAGTTCCCTCATTGCCCGGGCGCCCCGCCGGTCTTCATCTGCGCCGCCACCGCCTCGCCCGCGATCGCCACGAAGGCGTCGTGCAGCCCGGGGCGCTCGATCGACAGCGTGTCGATCCCGGCGCCATGGTCGATCAGGCTCCTGAGCATGCGCTCGGGGCCGCTGTCGGGCAGTTCGAAGCGGAACTCGCACCCCGACCGGTGCGCGGCGGCGGGCAGGTCGGCGCGCCACGGCCCGTCGGGCTCGCGCGTGCGCAGGTGGACGATCGGGCGCAGCCGGTTGCGCGCCTCGTCGACCCCGCCCTCGAAGGCGATCCGGCCATGCGCGATGATCGCGACCTTCTCGCACAATCGCTCGGCGTGGGCGATGACATGGGTCGAGAAGATGACGGTGGTGCCCTCCGAGGCGAGGCGACGGATGAGTTCCTCCAGCTTGCCCTGGTTGATGGCGTCGAGCCCCGAGAAGGGCTCGTCGAGCACGACGAGGCGGGGGCGGTGGACGATGGTGCCCAGCAGCTGGACGGTCTGCGCCATCCCCTTCGAGAGCGAGCGGATCGGCTGGTGCGTCCAGTCGGCCAGCCCATGTCCCTCGAGCAGCTGCGTCGCGCGCTCGCGCCCCGTGGGCAGCGGCAGCCCGCGCAGCGCCCCCATGAAGGCGATCGCCTCGCGCGCGGTCATCGCGGGGTAGAGGCCGCGTTCTTCGGGGAGGTAGCCGACATCGTGAGCAACCTTGAGCGGGTGCGGGTTGCCGAGCAGGGTGCGCCGCCCCTCGTCGGGGTCGATGATGCCGAGCATCATCCGCAAGGTAGTGGTCTTGCCCGCGCCGTTGGGGCCGAGGAAGCCGTAGATCGCCCCGGCGGGGACCGACAGGCTGGCGCCATCGACTGCGGTCTTGCCATCGAAGGTCTTGACGAGGTCGTTCGCTTCGGCGGCAAGGACGGTGGCGTTCATGGCCTGATTTGGTAGAGGCTGTGGCCCTGATGGCAAGTCTCGAATCCCGCATCCACGATGAGGCCGCCGCGCTCGGCTTTGCCGCCTGCGGGTTCGCGCGCGCCGATGCCGCCGATGCCGCCGGCGAGGAGCTGCGCGGCTTCATCGCCGAGGGGCGGCACGGCGAGATGGGGTGGATGGAGGAACGGCTCCACCACCGCGTCGGGGTCAAGGCGCTGTGGCCCGAGGCGCGGAGCGTGATCGCGCTAGGGCTCAGCTATGCGCCGGCGCGCGACCCGCGCTGGCTCGAGGCCGAGCCGACCCGCGGGCGGATCAGCGTCTATGCGCAGGGCGCCGACTACCACAAGCTGGTCAAGCAGAAGTTGAAGGCGCTGGCGCGCTGGCTGGTCGCCGAAGCGCCGTGCGAGGTGAAGGTGTTCGTCGACACCGCGCCGGTGATGGAAAAGCCGCTCGCCGCCGCCGCCGGACTGGGCTGGCAGGGCAAGCACACCAACCTGCTCAGCCGCAGCCACGGCAACTGGCTGTTCCTCGGCATCATCTACACCACGCTCGAGCTCGAGCCCTCGGCGCCCGCCAGTGCGCATTGCGGCAGCTGCACCGCCTGCATCGCCGCCTGCCCGACGGGGGCGATCACCGCGCCCCACCGGATCGATGCGCGCAAGTGCATCTCCTACCTGACGATCGAACATCCGGGGCCGATCCCCGAGGCCTATCGCACGGCGATGGGCAACCGTATCTACGGCTGCGACGACTGTCTCGCGGCGTGCCCTTGGAACCGCTTCGCCGGGGCCGAGCAGGGGCATGAGAAATTCCGCCCCCGCCCCGAGCTGGTCGCCCCGCAGCTCGCCGACCTCCTCCAGCTCGACGATGCCGGCTTTCGCGAGCTGTTCGCGGGCTCGCCGATCAAGCGGATCGGCCGCGGGCGGCTGGTCCGCAACTGCCTGATCGCGGCGGGCAATTCGGGGGATCGCGCGCTGGCCCCGCAGGTCGAGCGGCTGACCCGCGACCCCGACCCGGTGGTGGCCGACGCGGCGCGCTGGGCGCGCGAACGCCTGCGCTAGCGCGCGCGCTCGATCGCGCGGATGCAGGCCTCGCGGTCTACGGCCTTGCCGTCGGGGCCGCGCGCCTCGACATGCGCGGTCTCCGCGCCGCCGCGCCGGTCGGGATAGAGGTAGGCGTCGAGCGTGCAGCCCGGCGTGCGCCATTGCAGCATCAGGCTGTCGCCCTCGGCCACTTGCAGCGCGGGGGCGCCGAACCGCCCGAGCAGCACCGCGGCGCCCGCGCCGAGGAGCAGCCCCGCGCTGGCGGGGGTGGTGGCGGCGACCAGCGAATAGTTGGCCGAGGGGGTGGGCGGCGCCGCCGAGGTGGCGCGCGACCCGCAGCCCGCCAACGCCAGCGCGGCGAGGGCAAGGGCAAGCAGCGGGGCAGGGGCGTGAGGCGTCATGGCGCGAGGCTATCCACGGCTTTCGCGCAAAGGCAAGCGTGCTCCGACCAGCCGCCTTCCCCTTGCGGTTTGGCGGGCCAGCGCATAGGGGCGCTGCCAACCCACTTTGGAACAAGGCAGACCCATGACCAAGCCCCGCCTCGACGTCCTCGCGATCGGCAATGCGATCGTCGACGTCATCGCCGACGCGAGCGACGATTTCCTCAAGAGTCAGGAGCTCGACAAGGGCGCGATGCGGCTCATCGACGAGGCGGAGGCCGAGCGGCTCTACGCGCTGATGGGCGCGGGGCGCGAGGTCTCGGGCGGGTCGGCGGGCAACACCGCCGCGGGGATCGCCGCGCTCGGGGTCAAGGCGGGCTTCATCGGGCAGGTCGCCGACGACCAGCTCGGCGCCATCTACAAGCATGACATCGAGGCCGCCGGGGTCGAGTTCCTCGTCCCGCCCTCGGCCGACACGCAGGCCGCCACCGCGCGCTGCCTGATCCTCGTCACCCCCGACGCGCAGCGCACCATGAACACCTTCCTCGGCGCCGCGCAGGAATTGCCCGCCAGCGCGATCCCCGACACGGCGATCGCCGACGCGGGCATCCTCTATCTCGAGGGCTATCTGTGGGACCCGCCGGGGCCGCGCGCGGCGATGGAGAAGGCGATCGACGCGGCGCGCGGCGCCGGGCGCAAGGTCGCCTTCACCCTGTCCGACACCTTCTGCATCGATCGCCACCGCGAGGATTTCGTGCGGCTGCTCGACGAGGGGCGGATCGACATCCTCTTCGCCAACGAGGCGGAGGCCAAGGCGCTGTCGCGCAAGAGCGACTTCGACGAGGCGGTCGAGTGGATCGCCCCCAAGGTGCCGCTGCTGGTCGTCACCCGCTCGGAGAAGGGCGCGATCGCGGTCGAGGACGGGCACCGCGCTCGGGTCGGTGCGCAGCCGATTCGCGAGCTCGTCGACACCACCGGGGCGGGCGACCTGTTCGCGGCCGGGTTCCTCGCCGGGATGGCGCAGGAGCGCGACCTCGAGGCGTGCCTCAAGATGGGCGCGATCGCGGCGGGCGAGGTGATCCAGCATTATGGCGCGCGCCCCGAGGAGGATTTGCGTACGCTGGTCGCCAAGAAGCTCGGCTAGCCCGGCTCCACGTCAGACGATCGGTGCGCGCGGCGGATCGAGCGGATCGCGCTCGTCCACCCCCGGGATCGCGGGCTCGAGATCGTGGATCTCGGGCTCGTGGACCTCGACCAGCCCGCGCCCGAGATGGCTCTTGCGATAGCCGTAGAGCGCGTAGACGAGGATGCCGATGGCGGTCCATGCCGGCAGCACCAGCATCGCCTCGCGCGGCAGGTTGAGGAACAGGAAACCGCAGCCGAAGATCGTCGCGGGCCCGACCAGCCATAGCATCGGGGTGCGGAAACTGCGCGGGCGATGGGGGTCGGTGCGCCGCAGGACCATCACCGCCACCGCTACCATCAGGAAGGCATAGAGCGTGCCGGCGTTGGCGATGTCGGCGAGCTGCCCTACCGGGAAGAAGGCGGCGCCGATCGCCACCACCAGGCCGGTGATCGCGGTCACCACGTGCGGGGTCTTCCACTTCGGGTGCACCCGCGACAGCACCTCGGGCAGCAGCCCGTCGCGGCTCATGACGAAGAAGATCCGGGTTTGCGCGAACAGCAGGACAAGGATCACCGAGGGCAGCGCGAGGAAGGCCGCGACCCCGAGGATGTTGCCGATCCGCGAATAGCCTATCTCGCGCAGCACGTGGGCGAGCGCCTCGTCCGAGCATACGAGCTTGGCGGCGTGCGCCGCGCTGGCGCACTGGCGCGCGAGCTCCTCCGACCCGGCGGGGAAGGGCACGCCGCCCGGGCCCATGATCGGCTGGCCGCCGATGGTGCCGATCGCCCCGGCGGCGACGAGGACATAGAAGATCGTGCAGATGAGCAGGCTGCCGACCAACCCGATCGGCACGTTGCGCTGGGGGTTCCTGGTCTCTTCGGCGGCGGTCGAGACCGCGTCGAAGCCGACATAGGCGAAGAAGATCGTCGCCGCTGCGCCGACCGCGCCGACGCCGGCACCGATGCCGCCGAACAGCCCGGCGGGCAGGAACGGGTTGAACCTGGCGAGCTCGACCTCGGGCACGGTCAGCACGATGAAGGCGGTCAGCGCGCTGACCTTGATCGCCACCAGCGCGGCGTTGACCTTGGCGCTCTCGTTGGTGCCGAGCATCAGCAGCCAGGTCACGAGCAGCGCGATCAGCGCGGCAGGCAGGTTGACGAGCCCGCCCGGCTGGCCGCCGAGCGCGAGCGGCCCCGCGGCGAGGAAGGGTGGCAAGGTGACGCCGAAGAACTCGTTGAGTATGGTGCCCGCGAAATAGCCCGACCAGCCGACCGACACGGCGGCGGCGGCGATCGCATATTCGAGCACCAGCGCCCAGCCCACCGTCCAGGCGAGGAATTCGCCCATCGTCGCATAGCTATAGGTATAGGCCGAACCCGCGACCGGGATGGTCGAGGCGATCTCGGCGTAGCACAGCGCCGCGACGAGGCAGACGAGGCCCGCGATGACGAAGGCGAGCATGAGCCCGGGGCCGGCCTTCTGCGCCCCCGCCGAGGTGAGGACGAAGATGCCGGTGCCGATGATGCACCCGACCCCGAACAGGGTGAGCTGGAGCGCGCCGAGCGAGCGGTGCAGCGCCTTCTTTTCCGCCGTCGCCAGGATGGCGTCGAGCGGTTTGACACGACCGAGAATCATTGACGGGTGGTCTCCACCCCCGGTGACCCCAAGCGGTCACCGGGAGCGGGAACAACTTATCCGCACTCGCCCCGAGCGCAAAATGAAATCGTTCAGCCGAGCAGCCCCGGGAACAGCCCGAACAGGAGCACCAGCCCGACCGCGATCGGGCACACCCAGGCGACGAGGAAACGCCACAGCCGGAAGGTGGTGTTGGACAGCCCGGTCGAGGCCTGCAGCATCTTGGCATCGGCCTTCCAGCCGATGAAGATCGAAAGCAGCATGACCCCGAGCGGCAGCATCACGCGCCCGGTGAACCCGTCGATCGTGTCGAGGATATCGAGCCCCTCGAAGATCGACCAGAAGCCGAGCGGGCTCACCCCGGCCCAGACGTTGTAGCCGAGCAGGCTCGCGATCCCGAGAATGAAGGCGCCCAGCGCGAAGATGCTCGCCGAGACGAAGCGGGTCCAGCGCATCTCGCCCTTGCCGTAGGCCGTCGGCACCTCGAGCAGCGAGATCGAGCTGGTTAGCGCGGCCACGAAGATGAGGAGGAAGAAGAGGAAGCCGATGAGCGCCCCCCCGGGCATCGCCTGGAAGGCGACGGGCAGCGCCTGGAACACCAGCGTGGGGCCGCCCGCCGGGTCGAGCCCTGCGGCGAACACGATCGGGAAGATCATCAGGCCCGCGACCATCGCCACCATGGTGTCGGCCAGCGCGATCGTGGCCGAGGTGCCCCCGAGCCCGCCAGAGCGGCGGATGTAACTGCCGTAGGTGATCAGCCCCGCGACCCCGAGCGAGAGCGAGAAGAGCGCCTGCCCCAGCGCGGCATTGATCACCTGCGGGGTGAGCTTGGAGAAGTCGGCGGTGAAGAGGAAGGCGGTGGCCTCCGAGAAATTGCCCTCGAAGGCGCCGTAGATGGTGATGCCGATCAGCAGCACGAAGAAGGCGGGCATGAGGTAGGTCGCCGCCTTCTCGATCCCGGCATGGACGCCGCGGCTGACGATGAACCAGGTCACCCCCATGAAGCCGGCGTGCATGCCCAGCAGCAGCCAGGGATTGCCGAACAGGTCGCCCATCCGGCTCTGGATCTGGTCGACGCTTTCGCCCGCGAAGGCGCCCCCGAGCGGGTCGCCGCGGCCGATCGCGGCGACCAGTTCGCCGCCCATCACGCTGGCGTAATACAGCACCCAGCCGGCGACGACCGAGTAGAAGGAGAGGATGAGGAAGGCGGCGATCGCGCCGATCCCGCCGAAGGCCGACCAGCCGCCGCTGGCCTGGCTGCGCTTGGCGACCTCCTTGATCGAGCCGACCGCGTCGGTCTGGCCGATCCGGCCGATGGTGATCTCGGCGAGCACCAGCGGCAGCCCGAGCAGCGCGACGAAGGCGATGTAGACGAGGACGAAGGCACCGCCCCCGCTCTCGCCCGCGAGCGCGGGGAAGCGCCAGATGTTGCCCAGCCCGACCGCCGCGCCGACGGCGGCGAGAATGAACGCACCGCGGCTCGACCAGCCTTCCTTGGCCGATGCGCTGCCCATCGCGGCTCCCTTGGAAACCATCAAACCCTCCCCGGAAAAATCACTGCGTGCCGATGGGGTAACGCCTCTGGCCGCCTTCGCCTAGGGAAAAGGCACGAGGGCGCCCCCGCACGCTACTTGCAGAGCATCGGCCCCAGCGGCTCGCCCGCGAACAGGTGGACGTGCAGGTGCCCGACTTCCTGCCCCGCGCGCTGCCCCACGTTGGCGAGCAGGCGATAGCCCTGCTGTTCCATCCCGCGGTCGCGCGCGATCTTGCCGACGAGGCGGGTGAAATCGAGGATTTCGGCGTCCGATGCCTTGGCGGTGAAGTCGTCCCAGCTGACATAGCGTCCCTTGGGGATGACGAGGATGTGGTGCGCCGCCAGCGGGTTGATGTCGTGGAAGGCGAAGCTGTGCTGGGTCTCGGCTTCCTTGTGGCAGGGCAGTTCGCCGCGCAGGATCTTGGCGAAGACATTGTCGTCGTCATAGGGCTTGGTGGCATCGATCGGCATGGGTGCGGGGCTCTCCCTGGCTAGCGTATCCCTTGACCCATCGCGCAAGCGGGTTCACGAGGCAAGCCATGAGCGACGAGACGCCCGAAAGCCTGATTCCCTATGACGAGATCGTCCAGGACGCGTTGCGCGCGGTGGTCGGTCGGGTGCTGTCGAGCGTGGCCGCGCAGGGCGGGCTGCCCGGCGGTCACCATTTCTACATCACCTTCCGCACGCGCCATCCCGGGGTCGACATCCCCGCGCACCTGACCGAGCGCTTCCCCGAGGAAATGACGATCGTCATCCAGCATCGCTTCTGGGACCTCGAGGTCACCGACGACGGCTTCTCGGTGGGGCTGAGCTTCGGCGGGGTGCCCTCGACGCTGCGCATCCCCTTCGCCGCGGTCACCGACTTCGTCGATCCGGCGGTCGAATTCAGCCTCAAGTTCCAGGCGAGCGAAGAGAGCGAGATCGACACGGGCGACGACGGCGACAATGGCGACGGCGGCCCCAAGGGCGCTCCGGTCGAGGACGGTTCCAACGTCGTCGCGGTGGACTTCACCAAGAAGAAATAGCGCATGAGCGTGCTGGCGGCGTTCATGTTCGCGCTCGCGATCCCGCCGCTGATCGCGCTGCGCTGGGACGCGCGCAAGCTGCACCGGATGCGCGAACGCGCCGAGGCCGCGGGGCTCGACCCCGCGCGCGCAAGCCACCGGGCCTATCTTCAGCGGGCATGGGTGTCCTTCCCGCTCACGACCATCGGCATCTTCGTCATGATCGGCCTGCGGCGCCGGTTCGAAATGTCGGAGCCGGAGGCGCTGGTCGCGGCGCTGCCCTTCCTGCTCGCCGCCATCGTCGTCCAGCAGCGCAGCACGCGCGGCATCGAGCGCGAGCTGTTCGGCGAGCGCTAGGCGCGGCCTAGCCGCGGCCGCGCGTGCCGGTCCGACCTTCCTTGTAGGTCTTCTCCAGATATTCGATGATCTTGCCCGCGACGTCGATCTCGGTCGATTTCTCGAGCCCCTCGAGCCCGGGCGACGAATTGACCTCCATCACCACCGGGCCCTGGCTGCCGCGCAGCAGGTCGACCCCGCACACGCGCAGCCCCATCGTCTTGGCCGCCAGCGTCGCCGTCTTGCGCTCGATCGCGGTGATCTTGACCGGCTCGGCGGTGCCGCCGCGGTGGAGGTTGGAGCGAAAATCGCCTTCCTTGCCGGTGCGCTTCATCGCCGCCACGACCTTCTCGCCGATGACGAAGCAGCGGATGTCCGAGCCGCCCGCTTCCTTGATGAACTGCTGGGTGAGGATGTTGGTGCCGACCCCGGCGAAGGCCTGGATGATCGATTCGGCCGCCTTCTGCGTCTCGCCGAGCACGACGCCGATCCCCTGCGTCCCCTCGAGCAGCTTGACGACGACGGGGGCGCCCCCCGCCATCTCGATGATTTCCTCGGCGCGGCTGGTCTGGTGCGCGAAGACGGTGACGGGCAGCCCGACCCCCTTGCGCGCGAGCAGTTGCATCGAGCGCAGCTTGTCGCGCGAGCGGCTGATCGCCACGCTCTCGTTCAAGGGGAACACCCCCATCATCTCGAACTGGCGCAGCACCGCGGTGCCGTAGAAAGTCACGCTCGCGCCGATGCGCGGGATGACCGCGTCATATTTGGGCAGGTCCTCGCCCTTGTAGCGGATGGTGGGGCGGTTGGAGGTGATGTTGATGTAGCAGCGCAGGTGATCGATGATGTCGATCTCGTGCCCCCGTTCCCTCGCCGCCTCGACGAGCCGCTGGTGCGAATAGAGCTTGGCGTTGCGGCACATCAGCGCGATCTTCATCGGGTCACCTTCTTCTTCGGTTTGTCACGGGTCAGATACGACCTTGCCGGGTCAACGACCCAGCGCCCGTTGAGTGCCTGCCGCCCGATCAGCAGCCGAAACCCCATCGTATCGCGGTTGGTGAGCGTCAGTTCGATCGGGTAGGTCTGCTCGCCCATGGCCAGGTCGGTGACGATGACGAACCGCCGCTGCCTCATCCCGTTGGACGAGGTGACGACGCGGGTATCGAGCAGCGGGCATTCGCAGGCGATCTCGTGGGCGTCGTTCTTCTGTTCGGGGTGCAGCTTGAAGCGGACATGCTCGACCCCGTCGCGGGTGAAATGGCGCACGTCCCAGGCGTGGATCGCGCTGGTTTTCGCCCCGGTGTCGATCTTGGCCTTGATCGCGGGCACGCCGAGCCCCGGCAGCGCAACCCATTCGCGCCAGCCGACGAGCCCCGCGGGCTGAGGTTGCGGTCTCGACTCCATGGCCCGCCTTGGGGTAGCGGGCGCGCAAAAGTCAATCGGAGAGCAGCATGAGCAACACCCGTATCGAAAGCGACAGCATCGGCGAGATCGACGTCCCGGCCGAGGCCTATTGGGGCGCGCAGACGCAGCGCAGCCTGCAGAACTTCCCCTTCGCCGAGCGCGAGCGCATGCCGATCGGCATCGTCAAGGCGCAGGCGATCGTCAAACAGGCGGCGGCGCGGGTCAATCGCCGGCACGGGCTCGACGAGAAACTCGCCGACGCGATGGAGGCGGCCGCGCAGTCGATCATCAAGGGCGAGCGGGACAGCGAATTCCCGCTGACCATCTGGCAGACGGGGTCGGGTACCCAGACCAACATGAACGTCAACGAGGTGATCGCGGGGATCGCCAACGAGGCGTTGTCGGGCCAGCGCGGGGGCAAGGCGCCGGTGCATCCCAACGACCATGTCAACAAGTCGCAAAGCTCGAACGACAGCTTCCCCACCGCGCTGCACGTCTCGGCGGTGCTGGCGACCGAGCAGGAGCTGCTGCCCGCGCTCGACCGTCTCACCGCGGCGCTCGAGCGCAAGGCGCGCGACTTCGACCATATCGTCAAGATCGGGCGCACGCATACGCAGGACGCCACCCCGCTCACGCTGGGGCAGGAATTCTCGGGCTATGTCGCGCAGCTCGTCGCCGCCAAGGCGCGGATCGCGGGGGCGATGGACGGCAACCTCAGGAAGCTGGCGATCGGCGGCACCGCGGTCGGCACCGGGCTCAACGCGCCCGCCAACTGGGCCGAGGACATGGCGAGCGCGATCAGCGACATCGCGGGCACCCGCTTCGAGAGCGCGCCCAACAAGTTCGCCGAGCTCGCCGCCAAGGACGGGCTGGTCTTCTTCCACGGCGCGCTCAACAGCCTCGCGGTGGCGCTCAACAAGATCGCCAACGACATCCGCTTCCTCGGCTCGGGGCCGCGCTCGGGGCTGGGCGAACTCTCGCTGCCCGCCAACGAGCCGGGCTCCTCGATCATGCCGGGCAAGGTCAACCCGACCCAGAACGAGATGCTCACGATGGTCGCCGCGCAGGTCATGGGCAACCAGACCGCGGTCACCATCGGCGGCGCGCAGGGGCATTTCGAACTCAACGTCTTCATGCCGCTGATCGGCGCCAACGTGCTGCGGTCGATCGACCTGCTCGCGACCGGGATGGTGAGCTTCGCCGAACGCTGCGTCGACGGGATCGAGGCCAATGAAGAGCGGATCAAGGAGCTGGTCGACCGTTCACTCATGCTCGTCACCGCGCTGGCGCCGGTGATCGGCTATGACGATGCCGCCGCGATCGCCAAGCATGCGCACAAGACCGGGCAGACGCTCAAGGAGGCGGGGCTCGAGCTCGGGCTGGTCGATGCCGAGACCTTCGACAAGGTGGTGCGTCCCGAGACGATGATCGGGCGCTAGGAGCCCTTGGCGGGCGGCGCCCGTCGCCCGTCCCGACCCCCGTCGCCCACCCGCGCCCGTCCGCGTTAGGGCGCGTTAGGGCGCGCTTAACCCGGCGCGCCCGGGGCGTTTAACGCCCGGCCGAACCGTGGCTGCGACGAGCCGCGCACGCCCCCGTTGAGCCCCGCTCCCCGCTCCGCCACTGTGTCAGAATGGAACGCACGCCGGGGCGGAACGAACCGCCGCGGTTAACATCGGGGTGGGGAAATCGTGGTTAATCGAAAGTTTCTCGGGCTCTCCGGGAGCCTGTTGCTCGTCGCGTCGCTCGGCGCCATGGTCGGGGCCGGTCCGGTGGCGCCCGCCGCCGCCGCCAGCGCGGCGGCCAAGCGCGCGGCACCCTCGCCGCACCGCTTCGTCGACGTCGCCGCCTCGGCGGCGCTCTACGCGGTCGAGGCGGCCAAGCTGGCCGAGCGCCGCGCCCGCAACCCCCGGCTGCGCTCGCTCGCGAAGCTCCAGAAGGACGGCGGGTTCGGGATCGGCGGGCAGCTGTCGTGGGCGGGGCGCCGGGTCAACGCGTTGCCCGACAACGTGCTGACGCCCGAACACCAGCGCATGCTCGACGCGCTCAAGCGCGCGCGCAATTTCGATGCGCTGTACCTCGCCCAGCAGCAGCAGCTGGTGCCGACGATGCGCGCCTTCCACGAGGATTATGCGGTGCGCGGCGGCTCGGCGACGCTGCGCCCGGTCGCCCAGTTCAGCGCGCGCAAGATGGCGGCGCAGCAGCTGGCGCTCGCGCGGCTCGACTAGCGCCTCGTCCCTTGTCGTCGCCGCCGCTCGCGGTAGGATGCGGGCGCGTGAACCAGGCGCGGGCCGAGCGGTCCGCGCCGCGGCGAGGAGGCGAGGGCGATGAACAGATGGCTGATGGTGGGCGTGGGCGCGCTGCTGGTGGCGGGTTGCGCCTCGGGTCGCGGGGCCGCGCCGGCGGTGCCCGCCGGTGCCGCCGGCGCGGGCGCGGCGGTGCTGACCGCGACGCGGTTCGTGGACGTCGCCGCCTCGGCCGCGCTCTATGCGATCGAGGCGGGGCGGCTGGCGCAGGCACGCAGCCGCGATCCCGAGGTCCGCGCGCTCGCGGCGCTGCAGGTCGCCAATGGCGAGGGGATCGGCGGGCAGCTTTCTTATGCCGGGCGGCGGGTCAACGCGCTGCCCGACAATGAGATGACTGCGCAGCACCGCGCGCTGCTCGCGGCGCTGAAGAGCGCGCGCGATTTCGACGCCGCCTATCTCGAGCAGCAGCAGCAGATGGTGCCGCTGATGCGCCGTTTCCACGAGGATTATGCGGTGCGCGGGGGGTCGGCGACGCTGCGCCCGGTGGCGCGCTTTTCGGCCGAGAAGCTGGCCGAGCAGGAAGCCCTGCTCGAGCGGATCGACTAGCCCATAGGGCCGGCCTCGTCGCCGCGCGGCGCGCTCGCCCGTTCGCTCTTGGCGCGGGCCAGCGCGGCATAGGCGAGCGCGAGATGCCCGGCGACGCGGCTGTCGCGGCCGCCCGCCTTGGCACTGGCGCGCTGCCGCGCGAGCGCGGCTTGCACCGCGAAATAGTCGCCGTCCTTTGGAACCATGGGGCGCTTATACAACAGCGGCGCGGGCGCCGACAGGGCGCGACTCGATCCTTGTCGCGCGCCGGGGACCGTTGGTCGAACCCCCGCCTCGCGCCGGCGCGCGCCGGGGGGCGAGGCGGCCGCGGCGCTTTGCCTCTTGCGATGCATGGTGCTAGGGCGCGCGAGCATTTCGCGCACGCCCACGCGCGCGCACCGGATTCGAACCCCAAGAGGAGCCTCCATGACCGCCATCGGCCAGGACAGCCTGAACACCCGCTCGACCCTCACCGTCGATGGGCAGACCTTCCATTATTACAGCCTCGAGAAAGCGGCCGCGCGTGTCGGCGACGTCTCGCGCCTGCCCTTCTCGATGAAGGTCCTGCTCGAGAACATGCTGCGCTTCGAGGACGGCACGACGGTCACGGTCGAGGACGTGCAGGCGATCGCCGACTGGCAGAAGGAACGCCGCATCAACCGCGAGATCCAGTATCGCCCCGCGCGCGTGCTGATGCAGGACTTCACCGGCGTGCCCGCGGTGGTCGACCTCGCCGCGATGCGCGACGGCATCAAGGCGCTGGGCGGCGACCCGCAGAAGATCAACCCGCAGGTCCCCGTCCACCTCGTCATCGACCATTCGGTGATGGTCGACGAGTTCGGCACGCCGATGGCGTTCGAGCAGAATGTCGCGCGCGAATATGAGCGCAACAAGGAGCGCTACGAGTTCCTCAAATGGGGCAGCCAGGCGTTCGACAATTTCAAGGTGGTGCCCCCGGGCACCGGCATCTGCCACCAGGTCAACCTCGAATATATCGCCCGCACCGTGTGGTCGTCGCAGGACGCCAACGGCGAGACGGTCGCCTATCCCGACACGCTGGTCGGCACCGACAGCCACACCACGATGGTCAACGGCCTCGGCGTGCTCGGCTGGGGCGTCGGCGGGATCGAGGCCGAGGCGGCGATGCTCGGCCAGCCGATCTCGATGCTGGTCCCCGAAGTCGTCGGCTTCCGCCTCGACGGCCAGCTCGCCGAGGGAGTCACCGCAACCGACCTCGTGCTCGTCATCGTCCAGATGCTGCGCGACAAGGGCGTGGTCGGGCGCTTCGTCGAATTCTACGGCCCCGGGCTCGACAATCTGTCGCTCGCCGACCGCGCGACGATCGCCAACATGGCACCCGAATATGGCGCCACCTGCGGCTTCTTCCCGATCGACCAGCGCACGATGGACTATATGGAGCTGTCGGGCCGCGGCGACCAGATCGGGCTGATCAAGGCCTATGCGCAGGCGCAGGGCATGTGGCGCGATGCCGATTCGCCCGACCCCGTCTTCACCGACACGCTCGAGCTCGACATGGCGACCGTCGAACCCAGCCTCGCCGGCCCCAAGCGCCCGCAGGACCGTGTCCTGCTCAGCGACATGGCGAGCGAATTCAAGAAGCTGCTCGACACCCAATATGATGGCGGCAAGGGCGCCGACGTCCCGGTCGAGGGCGAGGATTATGGTATCACCGACGGCGACGTCGTGATCGCCGCGATCACCAGCTGCACCAACACCTCCAACCCCGACGTGATGATCGCCGCGGGCCTCGTCGCGCAGAAGGCGCGCGCGCTCGGCCTGACCCGCAAGCCGTGGGTCAAGACCAGCCTCGCGCCGGGCAGCCAGGTCGTCACCGACTATCTCGAGAAGGCGGGGCTGCAGGACGATCTCGACGCCATCGGTTTCGACCTCGTCGGCTATGGCTGCACCACCTGCATCGGCAATTCGGGGCCGCTGCCCGCGCCGGTGTCGAAGGCGATCAACGAGAACGACCTCGTCGCCTGCTCGGTGCTTTCGGGCAACCGCAACTTCGAGGGGCGCGTGTCGCCCGACGTGCGCGCCAACTATCTCGCCAGCCCGCCGCTGGTCGTCGCCTATGCCCTCCTCGGCAACACGCGCGAGGACATCACCACCTGCGTGATCGGCACCGACAAGGACGGGAACGACGTCTACTTGAAGGACATCTGGCCCTCGAACGAGGAAGTGCGCGCGCTGGTCGATGCGCATGTCAACGCCGCGATGTTCCGCGAGCGCTATGCCGACGTCTTCAAGGGCGACGAGCGCTGGCAGGCGATCGAGGTGTCGGGCGGCGACACCTACGACTGGCCGGTCGAATCGACCTACATCCAGAACCCGCCCTACTTCCAGGGCATGGGGATGCAGCCGGGCGCGCTCGATGACATCGTGGGCGCGCGTCCGCTCGCCATCTTCGGCGACTCGATCACCACCGACCACATCTCACCCGCGGGCGCGATCAAGCTCGACAGCCCGGCGGGCGAATATCTGCGCAAGCACGGTGTCGAACGCGCCGAATTCAACAGCTATGGCGCACGCCGCGGCAACCACGAGGTGATGATGCGCGGCACCTTCGCCAACATCCGCATCAAGAACCAGATGCTCGACGATGTCGAAGGCGGCTACACCAAGGGCCCCTCGGGCGAGGTCAAGCCGATGTACGATGCGGCGATGGCCTACATGCAGGAAGGCACCCCGCTGATCGTGCTCGCGGGGAAGGAATATGGCACCGGCTCGAGCCGCGACTGGGCCGCCAAGGGGACCGTCCTCCAGGGCGTGCGCGCGGTCATCGCCGAGAGCTTCGAGCGCATCCACCGTTCGAACCTCGTCGGCATGGGCGTGCTGCCCCTGCAGTTCATGGACGGCGAGGGCCCCGCGCATTTCGGCTTCGACGGGAGCGAGACCTTCTCGATCCTCGGGCTGGCCGGGCTCGAGCCGCGGCAGGATGTCAAGGTCACCGCGACCCGCGCCAATGGCGAGACCGTCGAATTTGCCGCCCGGTGCCGGATCGACACCTATAACGAGCTCGAATATTTCAAGAATTCGGGCATCCTGCACTATGTGCTGCGCAAGCTGGCCGCCTAGCATGGCGAACTGGCGCCTCGCCCTTCCCTGCCTCATCCTCGCCGCGTGCGGGGAGGGGCAGGGGACGCGCGAGGCGTCGCCGTCGCCGGCCGAGGCGCAGGCCGCGGCGTCGGTGGTGGCGCTGTCGGCAGCCGAAGCGGCGGCGATGCGCGCGGCGCCCGAAGCGCCGACCTTCATCGACGTGCGTACGCCCGAGGAATGGGCCGAGGGGCATGTGCCGGGGGCGCGATTGATGCCGCTTGGCCAGTTCGATCCCGCCGCCTTGGATGGAGAGCTGGTGGTGCTCTACTGCCGTTCGGGCCGCCGCTCGCTCGAGGCGGCGACCATGCTGGCCGAGCATCGCGGCGAAACGGTCGCCCACATGGACGGCGGCTTCAATGCCTGGAAGGATGCCGGGCTGCCGGTCGCCAACCCCTAGGGGGTGAAGACGACTCCCAACCAAAAGCTTCGACCGCGCGCCCGTTCGCGGGCGCCGTCGCTGGCGAAGCCGGTCAGCACTTCCGCATCGGTGAGATTTTCGGCGCGTAGCTCGAAGGCGAGCTTGGCGTGCGCGGCGATGCGTGCATGGGCATCGAGGCTGAGCGCGGCATCCAGCCTTTCTTCGTTGGCGAGATCGTCGAAGCGCGCGCCGTCGAGGCGGGCGGTGAGCTGGAGGCGGTGCCCGTCGCGGCCCCAGCCGCCCGTCAGGCTGCCCGAATGGCGCGGCGCTTGAACCGGGCGGTTGCCGTCGAAGGCGGCGGCATCGCCCGAAGCGTCGAGCCGCGCGTCGGCGAAGCCGTAGAGCAGCCGCATGTCAACCTCGCCACTCGACCAGCCCGCGTCGATTTCGATGCCACGGCTGGTGATCGCGTCGACGTTGCGGCGCTGCGCATACACGCCCGCGCCCGAGACGAAACCGACGCCGGGGAATTGCCCGGGACCGGTGGCGAGCGGGACGTTGGTGACCGCCTCGTCGAGCCGCTGCCAGAAGAGCGTGGCGCCGAGGTCGAACGCGCCGCTGGCCCAGCGTGCACCGAGGTCGAGCCCGTGGCTGGTCTCGGGATCGAGCGCTTCGTTGGCCGCGGTCGCATCGGCACCGACGCGGAAGGGGCGGTAGAGCTCGTTCAAGGTGGGGAGCCGCCAGCCGCGATGCGCGGTGGCGAAGAGGGTGGTGTTGCCGATTTCATGCGCGAGGCTGGCGCGCGCCGACCAGGCTGCGCCGTCGCGCGGGGCGAAGAGGCTGTCCTCGAGGCGCGTCTCGTCGGCGAGCGCGAAGACGGTGCGGAACCCCTCGCCTAGCCGCCACCAGTCGAGCCGCCCCGACAGGTCGAGATCGACGTCACCAGCGGTGTCGGCATAGCCGGCATGCAGGCCGACGATGCGCGCGGCGCCGCCGGCGCGGCGTTCGCGCGTCGGGGAGGCGTCGACGAAAAAGAAGCGTTCGGCCACGCTCGCCTCGCTGCGCCGCCATCCGGCGCCGAGCGAGAGCGCGCCCAGCGCGACCTGGCCCTCGACCCCGAGCCCGGTCGCGGGGACGTCATATTGGTCGAGCACGACGCGGGTGGTGGCGCGCGCGTCGTCCAATGCGGCGAAGCGGGTGCGAAAGTCGCGGTCCTGCCACCAGCCGGTCAGTTCGAAGGGAAGCGGCCCGTCGCGTTCGACCAGCCGCAGCGACAGGTCGCGCCCGGTCGCCTTGCTGTCGCTGCCATCGAACCCGCGGTCGCGCTCGTCGGCGAAAAAGGCGAGGCCCGCCTGCGCCTCGATCCCGACGAGGGGGTGGACGAAGCGCCAGCGGCCGGCGCGCTGCTCGGCCTGCGCGCGGCGGTCGGCGGCGCCGCGGTCGGCGGGGAGGATGGGGATCAGCCGATCGTCCTCGCGAAAGCTCGACATGGTCTGGAGGAAGCCCTCGCCGATCTTCAGATGGCCGGCATTAGACAGGTCCCAGCTGTCGCCCCCGCCCCAGGCGGCGCGGAGGGTGCGCGGGCTTTGCGCGAGGGTGTCGATGGCGATGCTGCCCGCGACCGCGCCGGGCTCGCTGTCGGCGCCGTAGCGGATGGCGAGGCGGCGCAGCGCGACGGGGTCGATCGCGGCGAAGTTGGTCCAGCCGCCGAAGGGATCGGCCTGCGGCACCCCGTCGATGGTCAGCGCCACCCGGCTCGCCGCATTGCCGCCGAGCCCGCGCAGGATCAGCCCCTGGCTGGTGGGGTGGACCGAGCGCGCATCGGCGCGGCGGAAGGTCGAGAGGTTGGGGGCGCGGGTGAGCAGCTCCTCGCTGCGCCCGCTGGCGAGGGTGGCGGCATCGTCTTGGTCGAGGACGATCGCGGCGACGGGGGCGTCGGGGGCGAGCGGCTCGCCGGTGACGACGATGGCGGGCTGGAGGGCGAGCAGCGCGGCGATCACCGGGCGAGCGCCTCGGCGAGCCAGTCGGGCATCAGCGCGCGGTCGGGCACATCGTCCTTGCGCGCATGGACGACCGAGAGCCCGAGGTCGGGATAATGGGCGCGCGCCTTTTCATGCTCGCCCTCGACCACGAACAGGCGGCGGTTGATCTTGGCGCGCCAGTTCATCCGTGCGGTATTCTCCTGCCCGACGAAGCAGCCCTTGTCGAAGGCGACACCGTTCAACTCGGCGGCATTGGCCTCGAGCCAGAGGAGGTCGCCGAGTTCGGCGCGGCCTTCGCAGATGTTGAGACGCAGCCGGTGCGCGTCATAGCCGCGTGCGGGTTCGCTCGCGGGGCCGAGCCAGCGGCGGCCCATGGCGGGCTGGCGCGGGTCGGGGTGGCCCTCCTCGCCCGCGGGCGACCAGTGGACCGCAAGGCGGTCGTCGGGGGCGATGTCGATCTTGCGGCGCAGGCGGTACATGGTGAGCCGCTTGGCAAGGTCCGCGGCCGCCTCGGCCTCGACATCGACCAGCATGTCGTCGCCGTCGACCCACAGGAAGAAGTCGAACAGCGCCTTGCCCTGCGGGGTGAGGAGCCCGGCCCAGGTCGGGCCCGGGTCGGCGATGCGGTTGGTGACGAGGCTGTCGAGGAAGCCGCGCGGGTCGTCGCCCGAGAGGCGCAGGAGGGTGCGATCGGCAAGCTGGGTGGCGGGCATGGCGCTTGAGCTAGGAAGCCCCGGCCCCTAAGGCAAGCGCCATGACGACGCGCCTCACCATCCGCCGCCCCGACGACTGGCACCTGCACCTGCGCGACGGCGCGATGATGGCCGCCGTGCTGCCCTACACCGCGCGCCAGTTCGCGCGCGCCATCGTGATGCCCAACCTCAGCCCCCCGGTGACCACCGCCAAGGCGGCGGCGGCCTATCGCGAGCGGATCCTCGCCGCGCTGCCCGAAGGCATGGACTTCACCCCGCTGATGACCGCCTATCTCACCGACGACACCGATCCCGACGAGATCGCCGCGGGCTTTGCCGACGGGACCTGGGTCGCGGCAAAGCTCTACCCCGCGGGGGCGACGACCAACAGCTCGAGCGGGGTTACCGACATCCGCAAGATCGACGCGGTGGTGGCGCGGATGGAAGAGATCGGCATGCCGCTGCTCGCGCATGGCGAGGTGACCCACGACGAGGTCGACATCTTCGACCGCGAGGCGCGCTTCATCGACGAGGTGGCGATCCCGCTGCTTAAGCGCCACCGAGCGCTCCGCTTCGTGTTCGAACATATCACGACGAAGGATGCCGCCGAGTTCGTGGCCGGGGGCAGCGAGCGGATCGCCGCGACGATCACCCCGCAGCACCTCCAGATCAACCGCAACGCCATCTTCAAGGGCGGGATCAACCCGCACGCCTATTGCCTGCCCGTGGCCAAGCGCGAGGAGCATCGGCTCGCGGTGCGCAAGGCGGCGACGGGAGGCTCGGGCAAGTTCTTCCTCGGCACCGACAGCGCGCCGCACGCCAAAAGCGCCAAGGAAAGCGCCTGCGGCTGCGCGGGGATCTTCAACGCGCCGTTCGCGCTCGAGGCCTATGCCGAGGTGTTCGAGGAGGAAGGCGCGCTCGATCGCCTCGAGGCCTTTGCCAGCCTCGACGGCCCGCGGTTCTACCGCCTGCCGGCCAACGAGGAGCGGATCACGCTCGAGCGGGTCGAGACGGCAGTGCCCGCAAGCCTCGAGGGCGGCGGCGAGCCGATCGTGCCCTATCGCGCGGGCGGGCGCATGCGCTGGCGGCTCGCCTGAGCTAGTTAGTCGCGGCAGGCCTCGATCCACGACGCCTGCTCATCGCCGAGCACGCGGTCGAAATGGCGACGCACCGCGGCATAGCATTCGCACGCGCGGTGCTCGAGTTCGGCGCGGTCGGTGACGGTGACGATGCCGCGGCGGTAATGGATCAGCCCTTCGTCCTGCAGCTGGCGCGCGACCGCGTTGACGCTGGTGCGCTGGACCCCGAGCAGCGCGGCGAGCGCGCCCTGCGTGAGCGCGAGCTGGTCGCCGGCGCGATCCTGCGCGGTCAGCAGCCAGCGCGCCGCGCGCGCCTCGATTGGGTGGAAGGTGTTGCAGGCGACCGACTGCATGATCTGCGCGAGCAGCGCGTCGGCGTAGCGGCAGAACAGGTCGCGCACCACCAGATCGTCGCGCTTGGCCTCCTCGACCGTGGTCATCGGCACCGCGAGAAGGCGCCCCGCGACCTGCACCTCGGCGCGGGTATAGGCGGGCAGGTCGCCGCAGCTGACGATGCCCCCGATCGCGCCCTCGCGCCCGATGGTCGCCACCTCGACACGGCGCCGGTCGTCGACCTCGACGAGCAGCGAGACCATCATCGGTTGCAGCGGGAAGTAGGAACGATCGATGTCGCGACCGCTAACGAACAGCAGCGCCCCGCTGGACAGGTCGACGGTCTCGCCGCGCTCGTGGAACAGCGTGCGCCACCGGCGCGGCATCATGTCGAGCAGCGCATTGCCGGTCGGTGCATCGACCGCGCGGTCGCGGTCGCGGGCGGGGGCGTCGTCGGCCATCTCGTCCTCTTGGTCGTGGTCGGGGGCCTCGTGGCCCGTCTCGTCAGGGCGCCAACGGTTCGCTCGCAAAAAAGGCTCCCCCCATCGCGGCGCGGGGGCAAAGGGCGGTTGAACTCGGCCGCGAAGCTCGCTAGAGGCCTGCCTTCAGCCCCCGGCTTGCTGGGCGTGCGGAGACGTGGGTGAGTGGCTGAAACCAACGCTTTGCTAAAGCGTCATACGGGTAATCCCTGTATCGAGGGTTCGAATCCCTCCGTCTCCGCCAGCCCGCCCAGGCAAGTCCCTGAAAATACTATAAAAGTGCGATCCTCATTTGCGGCGTTCCCACGGTCGTTCCCACAAAGTGGCCCGATTGTCAGCGATCGATGGCGAATTGAGGAGAGGATGACTGCCTAAGGTCGCACCTCATGAGTCGTCCATGATTAGCCAAACGATTGCGACTGCGTATAGATTGGCCCAGTTCCGCCGGAAATTTGTGACAGCGGAAAAATCAAGAGCCTGATGCGCCCTGATCTGCTTTCTCTCGCTCGACTGATTTTACACGGAGCGTATCATAGCGCCGCTGACAAAACCGACAGAAGATTGCCTCTGTCAGGCATCTTCGCGGCAATTAGGCAAATTGCCTTAACAATCCGAAGGCGCTCGGCGCCAGATGAGACGAGCGCCAGAACAAGTGGTGGCTTCCTTGCGATGGCACCTATACGATACTCGCCTGAGTTCGAGTTCTCGGCTCACTGAACTGGCAGGTGCGTTCGGGGGAAGTAGTTGAAAAGCGTCGCAGCAGCTATCGCGTTTAGAGAAGGAAAAGTCCTTGTCACACGGCGGGCGCCTGGACAGAAATTGGCCGGATATTGGGAGTTTCCTGGCGGCAAACTTGAACCAGGGGAAGACGTCAAAACGTGCATTGAGCGCGAGCTTCAAGAAGAATTGGGCGTAACTTCGACCGCCGGAGAGGTCTTAACCGTCTCAGAATACAATTACCCTGGCGGAGCAGTCTCACTAATTGGAATTGAGGTCGCAATTCACGGCACCAACTTCATCCTCACAGTGCATGACCAGTTCGCTTGGAAAGCCCCAGAAGAGCTTATGGAGTTGAATCTGGCGCCCGCCGACATCCCTATCGCCAAACGGATCCGGAAGCGCGCGAAAGCCACGAGGAGCAAGTCTTGATAGGGCATTTGGACCAAGTCGCGGTAGGCACTGAATTTGAGAGTCGACGTTCACTGTATGATGCTGGTGTCCATCGCGCTCTCCAGGCAGGCATCGTAGGCAGGGCGGCCGAAGGCGCAGAATCAATCGTTCTATCTGGCGGGTATCCAGATGACGAAGATTTTGGCGAGTTCGTTATTTATACGGGTTCCGGCGGCCGGGATCCGAACACCGGTCGGCAGGTTGCGGATCAGCATTTCGTTAAACAAAACAAAGCGCTTGTAACCAGCCACCTGCGTGGACTGCCCGTTCGCGTCATCCGCGGTGGAAGGCATAATGAGTTCGCTCCCCATTCTGGCTTCCGCTACGATGGAACATACCGAGTTGGCCGTTATTGGCGTGAAGAAGGCCGAGACGGTTTTCAGATCTGCCGCTTCAGATTGGAAGCTCTAGCTCCAGATGAGTTGCCTGACAGGATAACCTCATCCAAGGTTGTCACCCGTTCGGCAGTGACGGTTCAGCGGATCGTTCGTGACACAGCCATGAGCCGTCGTGTCAAAGGATGGCACGGCTATTGTTGCCAGGTATGCGGTATTACCCTGGAATGCATCGGTGGTTTATACGCGGAAGGTGCCCATATCCGCCCGCTTGGCAAGCCACACAATGGACCGGATACTGAAGACAATCTGCTTTGCCTATGCCCCAATCATCATGTGCTTTTTGACGCTGGCGGCTTCACGATTGACGAGGCCTATCTGATCGACGGAATCGACGGAATCGACGGTAAACTTCGCACGATCCCTAGGCACCAATTGAACCAGAAGCACTTGGAATATCATCGTAATTTGTGGCGCTCAGAATAACCCGTTATCCATCATGCGAATACCGTGGTCGCCTCGCTCATTGACGGCGCACATCAAATTCGGTCAGTCGGCATTTCCGTATCGGACGAAGAGCCTTGTTGGTTACCCAACTGAGCCGCGCTCGCTCAATGAAGATGAACAAATCTATGGTCGAACAATGTGGCAGGGAATGCATGCTCTCAAATTTGTGGAAAGATCAGAAATTTTGTCTCCACCAGATCCCCTCATCGTCGGTTTTTTAGAAAATTTGAGGTATCCACTGATCTCAAGCATCGAGAGACAAAATGACCATCCTAAAACCTGTTAAACCTGAAGAAGCTGTCAGACAGCGAGTTATCAAAGATTTGCAAGAGCTCGGATGGAAAGAGGCGCAGCTCCGCTGGAAGCCTGAGTGGCAAGTGCCTGACACGCCACATGACCTGACGAAGCGCGAGCGTGGACAGAAATACGCCACCTGCGGGTCCGCCGATTTAGTCGCGTTTGCCGACGAGAGTGGGGAATGGTTTGCCCTACAGGTAGTCTTTGAATTCAAAGCTCCTGACATCGATGCGGGACGGTCTCAGTTGATCCGCTACCTAAGCAACGAGCCGATGGCCAAGATGGGTTTTTGGACTAACGGCAGCCAGACTTTAGCGGTCTACAAGCGTCATCAGTCGGACTGGGTATTTGTTGAGAACGCGGCACTTCCTCATCCTAGCGATGACATGACGCAGCCGCCAGATGTCCCGCCCTCGTGGGATACGATGCGTTTACCTACCGAAGCCGAGCTCTCAGGAGCTCTTAAGCGACTGGTCGCAACTGTGGTGGTTTCAGATCCACACGTAGTTAGGCGTGAAGATCAGCTCCGTGAATTGCTGCATATACTACTGGTTAAGCTAGACAGCGATGCTGTGGCGAGCCGCTCAGCAAACCGAGACAAGGCTGTGCGCTTCAGGATCCTTGGCGACGCAATGACCAAAGTTGCACTCACTGCGGCTAGAGTAAGGGAAGATTACAGGGAGTATTATCACAAGCAGAGGACGCGAATCTTTAATGCCTCGGATAGAGAAGAGCTATTCCTGAGCGATGAGACCATCTTTGCCGTTGTAGCCGAATTAAGCCCGTATCGTATTCTTGGCGATGACGTTGATTTGCTCGCCAAGGCATTCCAAATCTTCCGAACGTCGGCTCTGAAGAGCGGTGAGGGGCAATATCTAACGCCGCTCAGAGTCGTTCGGCCGGCGGTTATGGCGATGGAAGTGACCTCCTCAGACAAGGTCATTGATCCAGCGTGCGGTTCTGGTGCCTTTGTAGTCGAGGCTCTAAGGCAGGTTGCTCAGCGGGAGTTCCCCAACGAGGACGAAGCCTATCACCTTGTTAAATGGGCTAACGACAACCTCTATGGCGTGGATAAGGACGACATTGGTGTCAAACTAACAAAAGCTACGATGGTGGCGATGAGAGATGGCTCCACGCACGTTCTTCTCGGCGATGCCGTTCGAACCAATCAATGGCCAACGAAATACCCTAAGTTGAGCCAAGAATTAGGTTCGACCTCAGAGAAACATGGGCTCGAGCAATTCACGGTTGCTATCACTAACCCACCTTTTGGATCCAGCCTCAAGGTTAAAGCTGCTGACTGCCGCGCTGCTGGATACTCTATCTCTACATATGCTGCAATGAAGGGCCCCAAAGACTTCGCTGACTTAGAGATAGGATTAGTATATCTTGAACAATGCTATAGACTATTGCGTGTTGGGGGTAGAATCGGAATAGTTCTTCCAGAAACCTACTTCTTTAGTCACTCTTATCGATGGCTGCCATTCTGGCTCAAAGATCGGCTGGCGTTAAGAGGAATGCTAAACATTCCTATGGAGGCATTCGAAGAATTCTGTCGCGCGAAAACGAATTTCTATATTTTCGAGAAAATCGGACACGTAGAAGCGGACTTCGATTCCTCTTCAATTCCAAAGAAGAGCAGCAAAGCTTTGGTCGGGAAAGGAAAAATCAAGTGAGCATCCACAAGCCAAGCTGGTTCTCAGATGAAGCGATCATGGTTTCGACTGCATCGACATGCGGGCTAACCAAAGGCGGACGCCTTCTGCCGATCATCGATCCCCACACTGGGAAGCGTGTCCAAGAGGTCGATCCTGAAACCGGCGCTGCTGTTGACGCGATAGATGACAAACTAAAGCGCGATGCGCTTGCGTTGGCAGGTGGCGAAAAGACCGAGACGCTGAACTTTATTCCTAATTCGAAAATAGATCTCCATTGTGCCGTTCCAGTCTATTACGATCAGCGCTATCAGGAGCAGTTTCGCGAGGCCATGAAGGACCCTCAGTTTGACGGTTTTAAGACCGATACGATTGGGTCACTCATTGAGCGTGGAATGCTTACCGTCCGGAATGGGCATGGTTCCCCTTCAGCGGACGAACGGATTGGCGATGTGCCATATATCAAGGTATCTGACCTGCGTGCCGGACTGGTGAACATTAACCCAACCAACCGGATACCTCTTTCAGTTGCTCAGAAGTTTTGGAAAGGCAGTCACTCTGGTTTGGAGGCATTTGATTTAGTTTGCCCAGAGCGGACGTCCAAGAACATCGGCGATTTTTGCATTCTCTTGCCGGGACAGGAGAGAGTGGTGATGACGAAAGAGGTCATTGTCCTTCGGCCAGGGCCAGAGGCAGATTTCGATCCATTCTATCTTCTTTGGGCACTTTCTTTGAAAGTTGTGCGTAACCAATGGCGTCGGATAATCTTCATGCAAACAAACCGTGAGGATGTTGGCGCTCGCTATCTGGAAATCGAGATCCCGGTGCCGCCAACCAGAGCCCGGGCAAATCAAATCTCATCGGCATTTCGAACTTACTATAAATCTCTCGCGGATTCCCGAATCGCATTCGCTAATTATTTGAATGAGAGTCAACAGCATCATTTCTTTGTCTCAGGTGCAGAAGAGATACCTCAGGCGCCGGGGGTATAACACGCATCACCTGACCGACTGAGGAGGAGTTGAGCCTCAAACGCATGGGTTAAATTCGACAAGGATAGCACGCAGACGCATCCATCTTGGGGGCTAGAAATAGTGCGCGGCCGGCGAAAAACCGGCTAATCGGAGGTGGCGGGTTCCCACATGCGTCCTGACACACGCATCAGGCTCCCATCTTTCTGCGCGATGAAAATAGTCGGTCGCTTGCCGAGCGAAACACCGCATGTCCCAGCAGCCCAGATATTCGCGTCTCGAACAACTCCAAACGTTTCATGCTTGTAACGTTTGGAAGTTAATCTTACTTCATCACCGACCTCGACACCGAGGTAATTCAATGCGGCGATCTCTCGGCGACGCTGCAATTCTCGAAGTTCTTTTTGAAGTTCGTATATTTTGTCCTGCAATTCCTCACACTCTCGCGACAAAATTGCGTGTCTTTTTTTAGCATCAAGCTGCAAAATACCGGTCTCCCCGATCTCAAATTGGAACTTACTACAGCACAGGAGAATGTCTAAATGGATTGTAGCGTTAATTTTCTAAGACCTGAAAGCACGCGAAAAATAACTCTCAGGTTTGAAGTGTTGCCTCGTGTTGGCGAGCATCTAATCTTCAGGAAAGGACCTAGTGAGACGTTCAGCGGTGTGATTCAGGGGATTGAACATACCTTTGATGACTCTGGCCCTCACAAAGCCGAAATTTTTGTCCAATGTGATTGATACCGAGAGGGTGGCACCTTACTGCCACCCTCCATTCTACGCGGCCCCAGGCTCTAATTTAAAGCAGATCGATATTTTTTCTAGGTGGAAGAAACTCGGGGTCTTAAACTTCATGGGTATAGTGATCGACAGGGGCCCGAGCATTGCTTGGTTCTTTTTCGGAGCGCTTTGATAGGGTTCTGTCGTGATGCATTGGACGCAACGGAAGGAACGAGGCCAATCCTTCCGGAATCACACAACTGGTAGACGCGACACAGACAACGAAAGGGCCTCAACGGCACGGCGCGTGTGCCAATGGCGACTGCCTGTTCGCTGCAAGCCGATTGCGTCTAAAACTTCCGGGTTGGTTAGCGAGGCGAGTTGCCAATTCACACGCCTCCGATCGGCCTCACTCGCCACGGCTCCTCGGGCTACGAAGGCTTCACCCTCACCGATTGCGTCCGCCATTGCGTTGTATCGAGCCGCGACCTTTCCATTCCGTCCATCGGCAAGGTTTCTCAGGGAGGTTTGAGCCTCAGCTAACAACAAAGGCCGGGCGTCCTTTCGTATCTGCCAATAGATGAGGGCGCCGACGGCGATAAAAATGATGAGTGTTGTCTGATCCATGAGGTTTCTCCACGACGGCATATCAGCGTGAAGCGGAATTCCGTCAAACGCCCAGATAGTCTCGAACTGTCTATTTATGCTTTAGGTAGCTGTCATACCGTCAACATTCATTCCGTTAGACGCCCGGCTACCATTTTAATTTACGTGAAAGGTCGGCTGAGCTGAGTCCGCTTCAGACGATGCTCGACCTTAATCCACTGCATGAGGCGGCAGAAAAGCAGACGGACGCCATTAATGGACGATCCACGTGACACCTCGTCGCCCCCCTCACGGCAGACTCAAGCACGCCAGGAGATCGTCGCACATAGCATAATGGTAGCTGCCTGGCTCCGAGATCATTTTCGGTTTGTAGGGTGCTGACGGCCAGCTATCCTTCCGCTCGTAATTCTTGAACATAAGCGAGTGGAATAGGTCGCTGTCCATGTAGATCTCCATGGGTGGGTGCTCCCCGGCACGAATGGCCTTTCGTGCGGCCCCCTCGATCTGAGCGATTTGCGCAAACGGCAAGCCCAGGCTGTTCAGCGAAATATGATTCTTCTCTTCGGAAATATGAAGCAACGGATCATCATAGTATTCGTTCGAGCCTTGCGCGAGCACGGCGTAGATTTCGAGGCCCAGCGTGTCCCTATAAAGCGTCTGCAGCTGCTGAAACAGGACCAGCAGTCTTTCTGGCACATAGGTGTATTCGACATCGGTATCGACCATGCCAGCAGTCCAGTTGGTCTTGAGCAACAGGCTGTCCGCGAACGATATGAATGAGATGAAGGGATAGCGTCCCGCAAACGCGTCCAGTGCATCGCGGAGCGCGATGACCTTCTCGTGGGTGATCAGGCCATCCTTAATTGCAGCCGTCATGTCCTTTGCGTCGATCATGACAAAGATCGAGTTGGAGCGAAGATGCAGCTTCCGTAGCCACTCGCTTTTAACGAAGACGCTGACCCGTTTTTCAAACTTATAGGCCAAGGCTGCAGCTACAAAAGCTTCTCGCGGGAGGAAGGTCTTCACAACATGAAAGCGGTCATGGATATTGGGATACCACCGGATATCCGCTCCTGCAGGCGTCACCTCCTCGATGCTGACCCGCGTGATATAGCCGACGTCATAAGGAGAGGCCTCAGCGTCGCCGTGAATGGTTTTAAGCCATTCCGCCTCCCAGTCGCCGAAATAGACTTCTTCCATCATCCATGTGTCTCGTCGGAGTGGAAGCTCATCAAGCGTGAACTGCTGAAAGGAGTAGCTGGATAAAGGCGCCATACCACTCTTTGCCATGGTGACAGCTACGCCGCCAGCCCGGAGACCTAACGCTTGCTCTTGTCGAGCTCGCCCGCGCGGGCGACCATCCGGCGCCCTAACGTTGCCGCAATCAAAGCGTCTGGCAAATGCCTTCATTACTACCAAGCCGCCGGACCGGCGTTCCGACAACTACATGGGGCGACGCCTCTCAATTATTCCTCCTAGGGAGCCTTGCGGCCAGACAAATAACGAGCGTTGAGTGCTTAGCCGAGAGGAGTGCGCTGGTCTTAGCCGCTGTGGGAACTAAAGTGGGAAAACCGTTCTCGCGCACCTATAAGTAAATGGATGTGAAGGGGACTCCTGTTCGGTTAGGAGGTTGCCCCCTCCGCCCAACCTCACTGATATTCGTGCGGAGTGCAGTCGATAGGGATCGGATGTAACGATGCCCCCCCCACGTGGTGCAGGCGGAGGGGGCATCGATCTATTTGGTTCCATTCAGGCCCGACGACGCGGGGGCCTCGACTATGAGAGGACCTGCCTTCCGAAACAGAAAGCCTAATTGCCAGAAATTTTGGGATTAACGTCCCACTCGGTTGACGGGCGCCCTCCCGTCTCCACTCGCTTGGGTCGGACCCAGTCGTGGTCAGCTAGAAGTGCGAGGGCTGCCTTATTTGCATCGCGATCTCGCAAGCCACTCCACCCTGGGCGGTAGACGTCCCGCTCGGTGAAACCTGCTTTAAGGTCGCCCGCCCGAATTTTCTGAAGAATGGCGTTTGCCGTGTCTGTGTTGGTCAAGGACATCGCATCATAGGCACGTTCGGCATGGGCCCGCAGATACGCCGCCCACTCGATAGCAGTCCCGCACGCTTCAACCGAAACAGGGCCGAAGCCATCGCTTGCAAGATGCCAGATCAGAGCGAGACGAGGCACAAGACCACGGAACTTCGATAGGTGAGCAGCGAGATAAGGCGGCAGCGTATCTCCTCGGACGAGGTCCTCTAGCTCCATTCGCCAATCGACAAATTCCTCGAGAGCTTCCTGTTCGAACCGGAGGAATGGAACGCCGGAACCATCATCAAAGTCGTCACGATCCGCGCCAACGGAAGACCACTTCAAATCTGCGAGGCGATCAAAGCACGCGAGCGCTTTGGTCTTGGCTTCGACGTTTGGATAACGATCCGCGCTGCGCCAGGCAGTGTCATGGTCTGGCCAGGCAAGCAACTGAAGCCGCTGAACCATTCCATCATCATGAGTTCGAAGCGACTCCTTTAGATACTTTCCGATCCGATGCGGCTGGGCGCTTCCGATAACTGACAAGTTCACTGTTTCGACCCGGACGGTCCCGCGCCCAATTCGATCAAACGTATAGGAGTCACTGCCACTCCATCCGGTAAGGAAAAAGCCACGGGACGCAGCTTTCTCTTCACGGTCTAGATCCTGAAACATCGTCAGTAGCTCGTCACGATATAGGAGCACGCCATTTGGATTGTCGGCGCAAATCACCCCCAATTTTTCGACGGTAGCGTCGGTCGTCATGAAACGCTGTTCGATGGGAGGTTCGAGGCTCTCGAAATCATCGAGAGAGATGTCGGATGTTTTTGCGCCATCCTTTGCAAACCGCTTACGAATGCGCTTTTTGGCCTCCTCATTTTGAAGTTTGTTGATAGCCTCACGTTGTGAGAATTCCGCACGAGCTTCTTCATTACGTTTCATGGCCCGTGCTTCGAGCCGTTTGATGGGGCCGAGGACCTCAGAAATTACTGGACTCTTCATCGCGCCAGGACGTCCGACGATGCACCCCCAGAGATTGGCCACTTCAGTCCAGTCCGTATGCGCCTCCGGGCGGATCCCCACCCTCTTTCCGACCAACGAACCCACCGCAACCATTGCTGGAATTGCCGCAAAATCTAGCGGGCAGTGCATTCGATCGCAGATGTCTACAATCCAAGGGCGTAGGTTGGCCGGTAGAAGATAGGGGTCGAAACTCGGAACATCTGGCAAGGTTGACGGCAACGACACCGGAAGCTCCCAATTTTCGCTCGGAGGTTGCTTCAGCTGTTCCGCTTCGTTGTAAGCCTTCGCGATTGCTTGCATTGTCACAGCTCCAGACTCGCCTGCAGTTCCTCATTGAAGTCTTTGAACTCCGGGGAAGGCGCCATCACGCTAATCTGCCGTCCTTCACGCCAGAACATTTTAGCCGACGCTTCGACGGCGGATTTGCCAGCCTCGTCATTGTCCCGTGCGATAGTGAGGCGGGTGCATTCGTCCGGAATTGGCAGGGAGCAAAGCATGTTTCCCCCCGCGGCCGCCCAAACGCTGACGCTTGGGTTGGCAAGGCGCAAAGTCAGTGCGTCCTCAAGGCCTTCGCAAATCACCAACTCCTCGACGCTGTCCCCGATTTTGACTGCACTGCCGCGCACGGTGCCAAGCGAGCGCTTACTTTCCGGGCCGGCAAGCTTCTGTCCTTCGGGCGTCAAGAATGTTCGTTGAATTGCAGTGAGATCACCATTTCCGTCGCGCAATCCCGCGATCAGAACGGGATGTTCTTTTCCATCTCCGCGAAACGGCAGCTTCGTCTCACGGAGGTTCTCCAATCCAGAAAGCTCTTCGACCGCGATGCCTCGGCTGGCGAGATAGTCACCCACGGGAGAACAGGCCTTTATGGAATATGAGTGAGACCAGATCCGCTCGACCGCCGCTCGCTTGTCTCCATCCCTGAAGGGTTTTGGGGGGAGGTCGTGCATCGGAACTTCCGGTTCGGCGCCGAGCATATAAAGGGCATCGATGAAGCTGATACCGTGGTAGCGCTTTAGGAAATCGTAGACGTCGCCGTGAGCTTCGCATCCGAAGCAGTGGAAATGCCCGGCTTCCCAATTCCCAACATTATCCTGCACCATAAAACTCGGCGTTCGATCTGTATGGAACGGGCACTGCCCCATGTAGTGATCGCCTTGTTTTTTGAGGGGGACATACTGTTCGATCACTTGAGCGATCGGAGTTTCGAGCTTTCGGGCCGTTGCATCGCGAATGACTGACATTATGCGGCCTCCAAATTCGAAACGAAGGCTTCGATGCTGGAGGTTTTGATGAGGGTTCGGCGCCCGACCTTAACGGCGGTGACATCGCCCTTGTTGATCAGCTCGTAGAGTTTGGTCCGACCAATGCCCATCGCTTGAGCCGCATCGTTGATCGAAATGGTAATGGGATACATTTGTATTCTCCGGCGTCGGCAACTCCCAATGAGCTGCCTTGAACGCCGGATAAGGGTGGCGAGTAAGCGAAGGACCTGCCGCCGGTAACAGTCGGAAAAGGTCGGAAAATCTATCCGTCGATAAATCGGATCCAGATTTTACGGGCGCGCTCCTTAAGCGTCGTGTCCCCAGCATCGTGGCCATTGGAAATGAGCCAATCCTGCATGAAGCCGACAATGTCTGCGATGCTCCTCGGCTTCAAAGATCCCATGTGAATTTCATAGGCAGTCTCGATGATGAGGTCGTCCCAGAAGCCTCTGGCAGGCCGTCCACGCGCGATGCTTTGTGGCTTGGCGCTTTCGGGGGCAAGTGCAGGGGAGGGGGGCTCCGACGGCATCTCAGGCCCCTCCCGACCCTCGACAGGATCAAGCGCCTCCTCAATCAGTTCCGGCGGCAGAATGTGTCCATCGATGTCGATAGACCACTTAGCTAGCCGCAGGATGTCATCGTCGTCCAAGCGCTTCAGGTCTTGGGCATCCAGGTGCACAAGGAGCTCCTCGCGGTTTCCCCCCTCACGAAGAACGGTGTCTCGATCCGGATGGTCGGTCCACGAGCGACGAAGAGCCTTCGCTTCATAGAAAAGATCTTTTCACGCCTTCTTCGCTTCTTTTGCGCGCCGTTCTGAAGCGGCTTCCTTACGATCCGATCCCATGCCTTCCTCGCTTTAGGCCTTCGCTCCCATGCCTCCCTCCGAGCATAGGAGTTGCACCCTATAAGGAAAGCTTCGCCGGTTCGGCCTTTTGGCACTTTTGTCAGGGGCCAGCCTTGTAGTCGCTACGATACAAGAAGGACGCCCATTCCTCCATCAGCCTCTTTCGCTTGTCGAAAAAATCTGTCCGGCGATAGGCGGCTTCTACTCGGTTTTGGACAGCATGAGCCAGGGCCGCCTCCACTACTTCGCCCGGGTAATCTGTTTGCTCTGCGGCCCAGTCCCGAAACGAGGAGCGCAATCCGTGGACGGTATGCGATCCGGGTAGGGCGGTCCTGAGAACTTTCATCAAGGTCATGTCGGACATGGGGCGACCTCTTTGGCCAGGGAAAATGATCCCTTCGGCTGGCGTGCCCGCTTCAGCCATCTCGATGAGGATTTTCGTAGAAGCAGGGGTAAGCGGGACCTTGTGGTCCTTGCCCATTTTCATCCTGTCACCCGGTATGTTCCATTGGCCTCGCTCAAGGTCGATTTCACGCCAGGTCGCCCCACGAACCTCACCCGAGCGGGCAGCAGTAAGAATCAAAAATTGCAGCGCGCGCCTACCCACGGTGCTCCGCTCAGAAAGTTGGCAGATCAGGGTGGGAAGCTCGACGTAAGGCAGAGCAGCGAAATGGCTGTCCTTTTTTGGCTGGCGTGGCAGTCCCCGACTGATCGATCGTAAAGGAGCCTCACTGTTCCTGAGGCCTCGAGCGTATGCCCAATCGAGCACCGTGCCTATCCGCTGGCGAACGCGCCTTGCGGTCTCAGGCTTTGATAGCCAAATTTCGGCCAGCAAATCACGAATTGAGGGGCCGTCGATATCGGCTACCAATTTTTCGCCGATGTATGGGTTTGCGTATTCCTCGAGTGAGGAGAGCCACTGGGCAGCATGCTTTGGATTCTTCCAGCCGTCCTTTCGTTCCTCGTGGACGGCTTTGGCCGCTTCACGGAAGGTCATTGCTGCCCCGGCCTTGCCAGGATCGTCGAGGCGGGTGGGATCAACGCCAGACTTTACTAGCAATCTCAGCTCGTCGGCCTTGGCGCGCGCATCCGCCAGAGAGACATCATCGAAGCTACCTAAACCAATGTCCCGCCTCTTTCCGTCAATGGTGAGGCGCAACACCCAACTCTTGGACCCACTAGCCTTCACGTAGAGCATAAGCCCCCGGCCATCGGTATATCGTCCAGCCTTTTTGAGGCTCTTCGCCTTCAATGCTGTCAAACCGCCTGCCATGCTTTCCCTTTCCGTGGTTCCCACGATGGTTCCCACAAGTTGTCTTGAGTTCGCAGGGCTGTCAATGGACGTCAGCGGACATGAAATCTAAGTTATGCCAGTTTTACGTGGATTTTTCGTGCGCCCACGCACCCTAGCGAACAATAGTTGTGCGGACTCCGTCTCCGCCATTTCCTTCCCCCCGATGCTGCGCCGTCCCGACCGCGATTCGCCGTTCGCCGGCGGGGGGCGTGCAACTGGCATGGGGGGCCGGCGGTTGGCTCGGTGATGAGCGCACCGACCCCCAGCATCGTGCCTAACAGCCTCGCCGACTTCATCGCACAGTCGACGCTGGCGCTGACCCTCGCCCCGACCACGAACGACGACCAGCCGCTGGTCGCCGCCAACGACCGCTTCTGCCGGCTGATCGGCTATCCGCGCGCGGAAGTGATCGGGCGCAACTGCCGCTTTCTCCAGCGCGACCGGCGCGACCAGCCGGGGCTCGGCAGGGTGCGCGCGTTCATCGCCGGCACCGGTCGCGGCAGCTGCCGGGTCAACCTCGTCAACTTCCGCGCCGACGGCACCCCCTTCGTCAACATGCTGACGCTGTCGCGCATCTGCGATGCCCGAGGGACGCCGCGTTTCCTGTTCGCCAGCCAGTTCGACATCGGCACCGCGAGCCTCGAGGAGGCCGACGGGTACGACGGACGCTATCGGACTGCGGCCGACCGGATCCGCGGGACGCTCGACCCGCATCGCCTGCAGCTGGTCGGCAGCGTGGCGGCGCTCGCCGACACGGCGAGCGCGATCGCCGAGGCCAAGATGCTCGTCGCCCAGCTCGACCACGGCTCGACGCTCTACTGACGCCCCGGCCACCACCGCCGTCGCGGGCCGCGACACGGTCTTTGGTCCGCTCTGGCGCGTGAAGACTTGGCAGCTACGATAGGGCACCTTATCCGTTTTGCATGGCAGACCGATCTCCAGCCGCCGATCCGACCGAGGCCGACACGAGCGAGCGCCCCATCCCCGTCGTCGGGGTCGGCGCGTCGGCGGGCGGGC
Source organism: Sphingomicrobium astaxanthinifaciens (assembly GCF_022865105.1). Classification (GTDB taxonomy): domain Bacteria; phylum Pseudomonadota; class Alphaproteobacteria; order Sphingomonadales; family Sphingomonadaceae; genus Sphingomicrobium; species Sphingomicrobium astaxanthinifaciens. The sequence continues at coordinate 14,481 of NZ_JAKNYM010000002.1, read as the reverse complement.
TCGAGGCGCTGCGCGAGATGTTCAGCCCGATCAAGCAGCGCACCGGGATGGCCTTCGTCATCGTCCAGCATCTCGACCCCGATCACGAGAGCCTGATGGCGCAGCTGCTCGCGCGCGAGACCGCGCTGACGGTGGCGCAAGTCGCCGGCGGCGAGGAGCCGCAGCCCGACCATATCTACATCATCCCGCCCGGCAAGGGGCTGGCGCTGCGCGACGGGCGGTTGCAGCTCGAGCCGTTCGACCTGCCCCGCGGCCAGCGGCGCCCGATCGACGATTTCCTCATCTCGCTCGCCGAGGAGTGCGAGCAGTTCGCCGCCGGGGTGATCCTCTCGGGCACCGGGGGCGACGGCGCGATCGGGCTGCGCGCGATCAAGGAACATGGCGGGCTCGCGATCGCGCAGGAACCGACCAGCGCGCGCTACGACGGCATGCCGCTCTCGGCGGTCGGCACCGGGATGGTCGATTTCGTCCACGAACCGAGCGACATCGTCGAGGAGGTCGTCGCCTATTTCCAGCGGCTGCGCGGGTCGAGCGTCTATGACGAGGGCGCGAGCGAGATCGTCGCCGAGATCGACAATCTGTGCGACACGCTGCAGCAGGCCGTCGGCCACGATTTCGCGGGCTACAAGCGCTCGACGCTCGAGCGCCGCATCGCGCGCCGGCTGCAGGTCCTGGGGATCGAGCGCGCGCGCGACTATGTCGACCTCCTGTCGCAGGACCGCGACGAGTGCGAGACGCTGTTTCGCGACCTGCTCATCAACGTCACCAAATTCTATCGCGACAGCGAGCATTTCGACGCGCTGCGCGAGCGGGTCATCGGCCCGCTGGTCAAGGGGCGCGGGCGCGAGCAGGAGATCAGGGTCTGGGTGCCCGGCTGCTCGTCGGGCGAGGAAGCCTATACCATCGCGATGCTCATCGCCGCCGAGCTCGAGGCGCAGCAGGTCGGCGCCAGCGTCCAGATCTTCGCCACCGACATCGACGAGGCGATGCTCGAGATCGGGCGCCAGGCGCGCTATGCCCCCGCCGCGCTGGTCGACCTGCCCGAGCCGTTGCGCGAACGCTACACGATCAGCCACGGCGACCATGTCACGGTCAGCCCGCGGATCCGCGACATGGTGCGCTTTTCCAACCACAGCATCATCAAGGACGCGCCCTTCTCCAAGCTCGACCTCGTCAGCTGTCGCAACCTGCTGATCTATTTCGGCGACCGTCTCCAGCAGGCGGTCATCCCGCTGCTCCACTACGCGATCGTGCCCGGTGGCTATCTCATGCTCGGTCCCTCGGAGACGATCGGGCGGTTCGACGACCTTTTCCAGCCGGTCGACCAGAAGGCGCGGCTGTTCCGGCGCAAGGGCGGGCGCGGCGTCTACCCCACCCACCTCACGGTCGGCAGCGAGACGCGCGCGACCCGGCAGGCCCGCCGCGCGCGCCGCCTGCGCCCCGACCGCGGCTGGGAAGACGATGCCGCGCTCAAGCGGCTGGTCGATCGCTACGCGCCCGCCGCGATGGTGCTCCACGAGGACGGGCGGATCCAGAGCAGCTATGGCCGGCTGTCGCGCTATTTCGAATTTCCCAACAGCCCGACGGGGGATGTGAGCGCGACCTCGCTCGCCCGCCCGGGCCTGCGCGAGACCCTCGTGCCGCTGCTGTGCGAGGTGCGCGAGGAGCGCAGCCGGATCGTGGCGCGCGAGGTCGAGGTGCGCAGCGAGTTCGGGTCGCAGCGCATCAACGTGATCGCCGACCCGCTGCCCGACGGCAACCTGCTCGTGGTGTTCCGCGAGACCGCCGAATTTCGCGCCGAACTCGACGAGGACCTCGTCGAACTGGGCCCCAACGACGGGCAGGTTCAGATCCTCGAGGACGAGCTGCGGCTGGCGCGTCACCGCCTGCGCTGCACCGTCGAGGAACTCGAGACGGTCAACGAAGAGCTCAAGTCCTCGAACGAGGAGATGATGAGCATGAACGAGGAGCTCCAGTCGACCAACGAGGAGCTCACCACCGTCAACGACGAGCTGAAGTCGAAGGTCGACCAGCTCACGGTGGCCAACGCCGACCTGCGCAACTTCTTCGAATCGACCCAGCTCGCGGTGGTCGTCCTCGACGGCAACCTCAACATCCGCAGCTATACCGAGGCCGCCCAACAGCTGTTCCCCCTCAAGCCCGCCGACCGCGGGCGGCGGCTCGAGGACATGACCTCCGAGCTGGAGGACGACCGCTATCTCGACGATGCCCGTTCGGTCGTGCACGGCCATGGCCCCATCGAACGCCAGATCGCGACCCGCGACGGACGCTGCTTCCTGTTGCGCGTGATGCCCTACCGCGTGCTCGACGGCAGCGTGTCGGGGGCCACGCTCGTCTTCACCGACATCACCGAGGCCAAGGCGCTCGAGACCGAGCTGGCGCAGGAACGCGAACGCCTCAAGCTCGCGCTCGAGGTGTCGGGGATCGGGGTGTGGGAATATCTGGTCGAGGAAGGGGCGACCGTGCTTGACGAGGCGGTCGAGGGGATGTTCGGGCTCGACCCCGCGGACCAGCACCCGATCGACGAGCTGATCGCCGCGATCCATCCCGACGACCGCGACCGGGTCGAGGCGGCGCTGCGCCGCGCGATGAGCGGGCAGGCCGATTACCAGGCCACCTTCCGCGTGCGCGAGGCGGACGGGACCGAGCGCACGCTGCGCGGGCTCGGGCGGCTCGTCGAGGGCAGCGCCCCGCAACGCCTCGTGGGGGTCTATTTCGACGTCACCAGCGAAGCCGAGGGGATCGCCATGCGCGAGCTCCTGCTGCGCGAGATGAACCACCGGGTGAAGAACCTGTTCGCGGTGATCGGCGGGATGATCAGCCTCGCCGCGCGCTCCAACGACAGCGTTACCGACATGGCGCGCACGCTGCGCGAGCGGATCGCCGCGCTGGGCCGCGCGCATTCGCTGACCAACGCCAGCGGGATCGAGGGCAGCGAGCTTGGCGAGCTCGTCCGCGCCGCGCTCGCCCCCTTTGCCGATCACGACGGGCTCGAGATCGCGGGCGCGCCGGTGGCGATCCGCCAGAATGCGGTCTCGGGGCTGGCGCTCCTGCTCCACGAATGGGCCACCAACTCGGTCAAATATGGCGCGCTCGGCGACCCCGAGGCGCAGCTGGAGATCCGCTGGCAGGACGCCGCCGACGGCGCGGTCGCGCTGTCGTGGGAGGAAAAGCTGAGCGCGCCACGGAACGTCGAGGAGCATAGCGGGTTTGGAACCACATTGGTCGAGGTCTCGGCCCGACAACTCGAGGCCAGCGTCGAACAAGCCAGTAGCGAGAGGGCGTTCACATTAACGTTGAACCTTCCAGCCAATTGTCGAGCCGAACCCCCTACCGGGTCCTCGTCGTAGAGGATGAGATCCTGATCGCGCTCGATCTCCAGCATACCCTCGAGGATGCCGGCTACGAGGTGATCGGCCCGCACGAGAATGTCGCCGACAGCCTCGCGACCATCGCCACCGCGCACCCCGACGCGGCGATCCTCGATGTCCAGCTCGACGGCGAGGACGTCTTCCCGGTGGCCGAGCAGCTCAAGGCCGAGGGGGTGCCGATCGTCTTCCACTCGGGCCATGCCGAACCGGCGCAGCTGCAGGAACGCTTCCCCGAGGCGCGCTTTTGCAGCAAGCCCTGCACCCCCGCGCTGCTCGAGAGCGAGTTGCGCATCGCGATCGAGGGCGCCTAGCCCCGCCTCCCCCCGAGCAACCCGGGTCCGCAGCCCGCGTCAGCGACCCGCGGCGCGTCGGCGAGCGCGCCGGTCGCGCGCGCGGGCGTCTCGTCGCTCTTGTCCATCGAGCGGTCGGGCGCCTGGGCGACGATCAGATAGATCGCGACGGCGATGCCGAGCAGCGCGATGCCCGGCAGGAGGTGGCGGGTAAGGGACAGCCTGGCCATGCGCGTCAATGCTCCTCCGGCAGCGCGGTGCCGTCATGGGTGATGCACCCGTCTTCGAGGACGAGGATGCGGTCGGCAAGGTCGAAGACGCGATTGTCGTGGGTGACGATGATGCAGGCGCGATCGGGCGCGACCGCGACCGCGCGCAACAGGTCCATCACCCGGCGTCCCGACCGCGCGTCGAGCGCGGCGGTGGGCTCGTCGCAGACCACGAGGCGCGGGCGGTGGACGAGCGCGCGGGCGATCGCGACCCGCTGCTGCTGCCCGCCCGACAGCTGGTGCGGCAGCTTGTCGGCCTGGTCGGCGATGTTGAGGTCCTCGAGCATCGCGATGGCGCGCGCGCGGGCCTCGCCGCGCGCCAGCCCCTGCGCGATCAGCGGCACCGCGGCGTTGCTCGCCGCGTCGATCGCGGGGATGAGGTTGTACTGCTGGAAGATGAAGCCGATGTGGTGCAGCCGGAAGTCGACGAGGGCGCGGTCGGGCAGCGCATAGAGGTCGGTGTCGAACACACGCACGCTGCCCTCGGTTGGCCACAGGATGCCGCACAGGATCGAGATCAGCGTGGTCTTTCCCGATCCCGATTCGCCGACTAGGTAGGTCAGCTCGCCGCGACGGATATCGAGGTCGATGCAGTGAAGCACGCGGATCGACTGGCTGCCCGCGGCGAAATCGCGGACGATACCGCGCGCCGCGATCGCGGCGCCGCTCGCGGGGCGCGCGCTCATCGCAACACCGCCGCGGGCTCGGTCCGGAGCACCCCGCGCAACGCCACTCAGCCGGTCAGCGCGAGGATCAGCATCACCGAGACGAGGCTGATCACCGGCACCTGCCACGGGGTGTAGAAGCCCTTGAAGGTCGGCTCGCCCGCGAAGGCCTCGAGGAATAGCGCCGCGCCGAGCAGCCCGAGCCCGTAGCCGACCAGCCCGACCAGCGCCGCCTGCGCGGCGACCATCGCGCGGATCTTGCCGTTGTGGACCCCGATCGCCTTGAGCGCGCCGAACTGCCGGACATTGTCGCGGATGAACAGGCTGAAGGTGAGCCCGACGATCGCCACCCCGACGATGAAGCCGAGCCCCACCGTGATCCCGAAATTGAGCGGGATGCCGGTATTCTCGATGATGAAGTCGATGCCGTCGCGCGCGAATTGCTCGCGGGTACGCGCGCGCAGCCCGGTCTGCGCCTCGATCGCGCGCGCCAGCGCTAGCCGCTCGACCCCGTCGGCGGCCTTGACGAGGATGAAGCTCATCCGGTTGCGCTGCCCCGGGACGTAGCCGAGCGCGTTCGAATAGCGGGTGGTGAGGGTAACCTGGCTGGTGAAGGTGGGGATGTTGTCGGTGACCCCGCGAATGACGGCGCGGCGATCGTTGAGCTCGAGCCGCGTGCCGAGGAAGGGCGCGCCGGGGGGGGAGAGCCGGGTCGCCCCGACGTCGTCGATGAAGACCGCGTCGGGGGCGGCGAGCCGCTCGCGCTCGCCGGCGACCATGCGCGCGGGCTGCCCGATCAGCGTGCTGTCGTCGACCCCGATCACGGTGACCCCCTCGAGATCGCCCTCGGGGGTGCGGATGGTCGCGCCCGAGCGCAGGTGCGGCACCGCCCACTCCACCCCCGCGACGCCGCGCACCGCGTCGAGCGCGGTGGCGGGCATCGGGAAGGCGACATCGGGGGTGCGGCTGACCGGGTCCATTACCCACAGGTCGTTGGTCCGGATATCGTAGACCGCGCTCGCGCCGCGCTCGAGGAGGTTGACGAAGATGGTTCAGCTGCTGGGTGATCAGCAGCGTGGAGAAGGCGATGCCGAAGACCAGCCCGAAGAATTTCTGGCGGTCGCCCGTGAGCATGCGGATCGCGATCCAGATCATCGTGGTGGGCGCCTTCTTCCCGCCGGTCGTCTGGGCGCAGGATAGGCGCCGGCACGGGGGGCGGGCAAGGGCGCCGCCCCACGCGCCGGCGGGCGAGGGTTCCGATCGGCCCGATTTCGGCTAGGCTGGCGCGATGATCCTCGTTCTCGACGAAGGCACGAGCTCGACCCGTGCATTGCTGTTCGCCGACGACGGCGCAATCGCGCATGTCGCGCAGGCCGACCTGCCCGCAACCTACCCGCAGCCGGGCTGGGTCGAGCAGGACCCCAAGCTGATCTGGGACCGCAGCCGGCAGGTCATGGCCGCCGCGGTCGCGGCCGCGGGCGGGCCCGGGAAGGTCGGCGCCATCGGGATCGCCAACCAGCGCGAGACCGTCGTGGCGTGGGACCGCACCAGCGGCGCGCCGCTCGCGCCCGCGATCGTCTGGCAGGACCGGCGCACCGCCGCGGCCTGTGACGCGCTGCGCGAAGCGGGGCACGAGCCAGCACTCCAGGCGCAGACCGGGCTGCTCCTCGATCCCTATTTCAGCGCCACCAAGATGCGCTGGCTGCTCGACCACCACGCGGCGGTGCGCGAGGCCGCCGCGGCCGGGCGGCTCGCGCTCGGGACGGTCGACGCCTGGCTCCTGTTCAAGCTCACCGGGCGCCACGCCAGCGATGCCAGCAACGCCAGCCGGACGCTGCTGATGGATCTCGAGAAGGTGGCCTGGGATGCCGGGCTGTGCGACCTCTTCGGGGTGCCGCGCGAAGCCCTCCCCGAGATCGTGCCGACCGCCGGCGAGCTCGGCACGACCGACCTGTTCGGCGGGGCGATCGCGGTGACCGGGTCGGCGGGCGACCAGCAGGCGGCGACGATCGGGCAGGCCTGCCTCGCGCCGGGGCGCGCCAAGGCGACCTTCGGCACCGGGCTGTTCGCGCTGGCGCCGACCGGGGCGACCCCCGCGCGCTCGCGGCACCGGCTGCTCTCGACCCTGCTGAGCCACGACGGGACCAGCGCCGCCTATGCGCTCGAGGGCGCGGTGTTCGTCGCCGGCAGCCTCGTCAAGTGGCTGCGCGACATGGCCGGGCTGGTCGAGCATGCCGAGGAGACCGAAGCGCTCGCGCGCAGCGTCGAGGACAGCGGCGGGGTGACGATCATCCCCGCTTTCACCGGGCTCGGCGCCCCGCACTGGCGGGCCGACCTGACGGGCTCAATCCACGGCCTGACCTTCGGGGTCGGGCGCGCGCACCTGGTGCGCGCCGCGCTCGAGGCGGTGACGATGAGCGCGCACGACCTGGGGCGCGCCTTTGCCGCCGACGGGGCGGCGTGGACCAGCCTGCGGATCGACGGCGGGATGGCGCGCAACGACTGGTTCGCGCAGGACCTCGCCGACATCCTCGCGATCGGGGTCGAGCGCCCCGCGAACATCGAGAGCACCGCGCGCGGCGCGGCCATGCTCGCGGCGGTGGGGGCGGGGCGCTTCGCCTCGCTCGAGGAGGCCTGCGCGATGCAGCCGCGGCGCGACCGCTTCACCCCGGCGATGGCGCCCGACGCGCGCGCCGCGCGACTCGACCGCTGGCACGCCGCGCTCGACCACGCGCTCGCGCGCTGAGGCGCCGCGACTCGGTGGTTGCGGCGGCGTGACGAGTCGCGCCGGTGTCGGCCAGCCGACCCGCCGCGCGACCCCCTTGTGTCGTTTCGGGACGCGGCTGGCGAAGAAAATCGCGGTCGATGCGCGGTTGTGGTTCCAAGTCCAAATTTAACCGCGGATTATATGAAAATGGATAATGAGCGATTTACCATCACTTAAAAAGCTTGACCTGCATCAATTTTACAAGTCGTGGTCATGATTTCATTAGAAACGGTCGACCTAAAATATATGGTCGACTTGAATTTGGCGAAGACCCGTCGAGCCGGCAGGTAGTAGGATGCAAATTCCGTCGCGAGTTAACCGTAGAAGGTTAACAGTAGGAGTTCACGATTACTCGCATCGTTCGACCCAAGTCGAATCACCGATGCATGGGCTAGACTTGCTTTTGCTTCGCGAATGATGATTTCCTTCGGCATCTGAAGCGGTGGGCTGTCGGTGCGTTAACCAATTCCGTTCAACGGCGACGCCAGCATCCACCGATCAACAGGGGGCGGTCCGACCAACCGCTCGCAACGGCATGAAGGTGGGACGAAATGCGACAGGATGATCTTTCGATGACCCAGGCGGCGCTGGGCGCCGACAGCGAACAGCAGCCGCAGCTGCCCGAGAACGCGGTGCGCGTGGCTCCCGGGCCCGGCGGCTCGGTCATCCTGCCTGCGGGCGTCGAGCTCGATGACGTCACCGTCGTCGGGCGCGACCTCGTGGTCGAGCTGCCCGACGGCAGCGTCATGATCATTGCCGGCGGCGCGGTGTTCGTGCCCAAGCTCATCATCGGCGGTATCGAGGTTCCCCCCACCACCCTCGCCGCGCTGCTGATCGGTGAAGAGCCCCAGCCCGCCGCGGGCGACACCCCCTCGAGCGGGGGCAACTTCGGCATCCCGGTGCCCGACCTCGGGCCGGGGATCGGCCTGGGCGACCTGCTGCCGCCGACCGCGCTCTTCTACACCCCGCCCGAATTCCGCGAGGTCGGGGTGATCGAGGACAATCTCCCCGAGGTGAACATCGACACCCCCGAGGAGCCCTTCGCGGTGCCCGACGCGGTCACGCAGGTGGCCGAGGACGGGCTGCCCGCGGGCGACGGCACGCTGCGCGACGCGGGCGAACCCGAGGGTTCGGCCGCGGCGACCGACAGCGAGACCACGACCGGGACCATCATCTTCTCCTCGCCCGACAGTCGGGGCACGCTGATCGAGGATGGCGGGCTGACGATCAACGGCACGGTGGTGACCGGGGTTGGCCAGCAGATCGCGGGGCAATATGGGATCCTCACCATCACCGCGATCGGCGATGGCACCGTCAGCTTCAGCTACACGCTGTCGGACAATACGGACAACGGCGTCAGCGACGTCTTCACCGTGGTGGTCACCGACCCCGATGGGGACAGCGACACCGCGACGTTGACCGTCAACATCCTCGACGATTCGCCGACCGCGGTCGACGATGTCGTCACGCTCGGCCTCGGCCAGGACAGCGCCTCGGGCGACGTGTTCACGGGCGAGGGGTCGGACGGGGGATCGGCGAGCGCCGACATCCCCGGGGCCGACGGCATCGAGACGTGGGGCGTGATCGACGACGGTTCGCTCGTCTTCCACAGCGGCACCGACTATGTCGTCGAGGGCGAGTGGGGCACGCTGACGGTCGAGGCCAATGGCGCCTGGAGCTACGAACGCTTCGAGGGCGGCCCCGGCGGCAAGACCGACACCTTCACCTACGTCATCATCGACGACGACGGCAGCGAATCGACCGCCACGCTCTCGATCGTCATCCCCGACGAGGAACCCGACGTCGACGTGCCGCAGCCCGACCCCGACGGTGACGGTCCGGGGCTCGGCGACGAGGGCACGCGCGTGTTCGAGTCGGGCATCGAAGACGGCGCGGGGGGCAGCCCCGGCTCGGCGGCCGCGGGCGACGGCGAGAAGACCAGCGGCGTGATCGTCTATCTCGACGGCGATTCGCCCTCGCTGATCGCGATCAGCGGCGGGATCGAGATCAACGGCGTGCCGATCCCGGTCGGCGAGATCACCGTGGTCGAGACCGAGCTCGGCGTGCTCACCGTGGACCATACGGTCGCGGGGCAGCTCAGCTATACCTACGAACTGCTGACCAACACCGACGGCGACGACACCACCGACGTCTTCACGATCACCGTCACCGATCCCGACGATCCCAACGACCCCAACGACGATGACGTCGTCGAGGGCACGCTGGTCATCCAGATCGTCGACGACGTGCCGAGCGCGGTTGATGATCCCGTCAACCAGCTCGACGAGGGCGAGCCCGTCCTGATCGACGTCTTCGCCAACGACACCGCGGGCGCCGACGGGGTCGACCTGTCGAACAGCGACCCGGTCGCCGAGGGCGAGGGCGAAGTCGCGAGCGGGATCGAGCTGGTCGAAGGCACGCTGACCGGCGAGGGCACGCTCGAATATCTCGGCGGCGGGCAGTTCCGATACACCCCCGCGCCGGGCGAACAGGGCGAGATCAGCTTCGACTATCGGATCGTCGATGGCGACGGCGATGCCGCGGTCGCGACGGTGACCATCGCGCTCGAGCCCGACAGCACCCCGCAGGTCGGGCCGACCGCCGACCTGTCGGCCGACGAGGACGCGCTGGCGGGCGCCAATGCCGATGACGGGCAGGTGGCACCGCAGCCGATCGAGACCGACGGCGCGGCCAGCCTCAGCGGCAGCGTCACCGTCGATTTCGGCGACGACCAGGATACGCCGAGCGAGGCCGACGCGATGGCGAGCTTCGCCTTCACCGCGGCGACGGTCGAGGCGCTCAACGCCGCCGGGCTGACCTCGGGCGGGCTCGCGGTGGTGTTCGCGCTGAGCGCGGACGGCCACAGCATCACCGGCACCGTGGCGGGCGCGAGCGAACCGCTCCTCACCATCAGCCTCGACAGCGCCGACGTGAACGCGGCGACCAACGAGGTCACCTACAATTACAGCGTCGAGCTGGCCGGGCCGCTCGACCATCCCGACCAGAGCGACGCCGAGGGCGACCCCGACATCGAGGACGTCTTCAGCCTGCCCGCGATCGGCTTCGTCGTGACCGATGCCGACGATGGCGACAGCGCGACGGGCAGCTTCGTCGTCTCGCTGCGCGACGACGTGCCGACCGCCAACGACGATGCGACCGAGGTGAGCGACAGCGACGGCGGCCGCAGCGCCACGGGCAATGTCATCAGCGACGCGCCGGGCGCCGACCAGGTCGGGGCCGACGGCGCGGTGGTCGCGCAGGTCGACGGTTTCGGCGGCGACAGCGACGCCGGCGCCGCGATGGAGGTCGAGGGCCAATATGGCACGCTGACCATCAACGCCGACGGCAGCTACACCTATGTGATCGACACCGAGGGCGCCAATTATGACGCGGTCCTCGCGCTCGGGGTCGGGGCCACCCTCGAGGAGACCTTCACCTATTACCTGCGCGATGCCGACGGCGACGTGGCGACCGCCACGCTGACCGTGACGATCAACGGGTCGAACCAGCCGCCGACCGGGCAGGCGGGCGGCGCGGTGGTGTCCGAGGAGGGGCTCGAGAACGCGCTGCCCGACAGCGACCCCGCGGGCGACGACAGCAACAGCGCGACCGCCAGCGGCAGCTTCGGCTTTGCCGACGGCGATACCGGCGATGTCCTCAGCTATGCGCTGGGCGATCCCTCGGCGGTCGAGGGCTACCAGCCGCTCTACACCGCCGACGGCACCGAGATCGTCTGGGATACGAGCGATCCCGAGCAGCTCGTCGGGCGCGCCGGCGAGGGCGGTCCCGCCGTGATCACCATCACCATCGACTATGGCGCCGATGCCAGCGACCCGAGCGACGACGGCTATGACGTCGTCCTGCTCCAGCCGCTGTTCCACGGCACGCTGGGCGCGGGCGACGGCGATATCGAGAGCGAATTCGACATCACCGTGCCGCTCACCGTCGACGACGGCAACGGCGGCACGCTCGAAACCAGCTTCGCGGTCGAGGTCGAGGACGACAGCCCGGCGGCGAGCGCGAACGAGGACTTCGACGCCGAGCTGGCCATCGAACTGTCGACCAGCGATGCCGACGTGCCGACCGGCACCGACAGTCAGAACTATGCCGGGGCGTTCGAATTCTTCGCGGGCGGCGACGGCTTCTTCGGCGGCAGCGAGGAAGCCGCGACGAGCTACGAGCTCATCGTCGATACCGGCATCGCGACCGGCATCTTCGACACCGCCACCGGCCAGGAGGTGCAGCTGCGCGTCGACGAGCTGGGCGTGGTCCACGGCTATGTCATGGTCGGCAGCGACGAGGTCGACGTCTTCACCGTCTCGGCGAGCGACGACGGCACCGTCACCGTGACCCAGCTGCGCGCGGTCCTGCACTTCGACGAGTTCGGCAACGAGAGCGATGCGCCCGAGGCGATCGCCGAAGGCGCGCTGACGCTGCGCGCGACCGTGTCCGACGAGGATCGTGACACCGATACCGCCGACCTCGACCTGGGCAGCCGGATCGTCTTCGGCGACGACGGCGTCGAGGCGGTGGCCGACACCGACGAGGTGACCGACACCGAGGGACAGCTGTCGGCGACCGGCAACGTCATCACCGATGCCGAGGCCAATGGCGACGGTGGGGCCGACGATGTCAGCGAGGACGTGCCCAACGAGATCATCCAGATCGTCGGCTTCGAGGGCGACACCGACAGCCGCGACTTCGGGTCGGCCGACGGGTCGCTCGAGGTGCAGGGCAAATATGGCACCCTGACGATCAACGCCGACGGGACCTATACCTACACGCTCGATCCGACCGATCCCGATTATGGGGATGTCATCGCGCTCAACGACGGCGAGACCCTGTCAGAGGTCTTCACCTACACGCTCTCCGACGCCGACGACGACACCGACGTCGCGACGCTGACGATCACCATCAACGGGGTCGACGACGGGCCGGTCGGCGAGGTCGGCAACGCGGTCGTCTCCGAGGAAGGGCTCGAGGACGGCATCGCCGACGACGACCCGGCGGGCGACGACACCGACCTGCCGAGCTTCACCGGGGATCTCGACTTCTCCGATCCCGACGATGCCACGCTCGACTATGTGCTCGGCGCGCCGACGGAGACGCTCTACACCGCTGATGGCACCGCGATCATCTGGGATACCAGCGATCCCGAATTGCTGATCGGTCATACCGGCGATCCGACCGACCCGGCGATCACGGTGGCGATCAACTATAATGACGACACCACCAGCGCCGACGACAGCTACACGGTCACGCTGCACAAGCCGGTCTATCACAATGGCGGCGACGCCGCCTTCGACGGCGACGGCAATATCGAGAGCGAGGTCTCGTTCACGGTGCCGCTGAAGGTCACCGACGGCACGCCGTCGAACGATCTCGACACCAGCTTCACCGTCTTCATCGAGGACGACAAGCCGGTGGTCGAGGCCAACCCCGAGGCGCCTGCGCTCGACGGGCTGCAGACCAGCGATGCCACGCTTGGCGCGGCGGGCGAGGACAGCCAGGACTATTCGGGCCAGTTCTCGGTCGGCTTCGGCGCCGACGGGCCGCAGGACGGCAATGCCGCGAGCGCGCTCGTCTACACGCTCGGGGTGAACTACAACCCCGATACCGACAGCACCGGGCTGGTCGACACCGAATTCGGGGTCGCGATCGACCTGCGTTATGACGCGGTGACCGGGCTGGTCGAAGGCTATTTCGAGTTCGACGGCACCGAATATGTCGCCTTCACGCTGTCGGTCGACGGCAGCGGGGTGGTGACGCTCACGCAGAACCGCGCGGTCGAGCATTATGACGGCGAGGCGATCCCGGCCAACGAGAGCGACGTGCCCGAGGGGATCCTCGGCAGCAACGTCATCACGCTGACCGCGACCGCGACCGACGAGGACGACGACAGCGACAGCCACACCATCGACATCACCGGCGACATCAGCTTCGCCGATGACGAGCCTTCGATCTCGGTCGAGCAGGTGGGCGACGACTTCACCGTCGCGCTCGACGAGACGCGCCCCGAGGGCGACGACCTCGACGGTCCCAATGCGGGCCCGGGCGATGCCAGCGAGACGGTCGACGTGTCGGGCTTCTTCACGGTCGGCGCGGCCGACCTGTCGAACGACCTGCCCAACACCGTCAGCTACAAGATGGTGCTGGTGGGCGGCGATGTCGGGGTGGATTCGGGGCTCTTCGCGCTGGCCGCCGGGGGCGGCAAGGGCGAGGCGATCCAGCTCTATCTCGTCGACGGGGTCGTGGTCGGTTCGACCGCGGCGAGCATCGACCTGGTCACCGACGACAACAGCTATTTCACCATCGCGGTGGACGACGAGACCGGCGTGGTGACCTTCAGCCAGAGCCAGAATGTCTGGCACGACAACAGCGGCGACAATGACGACGCGGTGGCGCTCGAGCTGGCGCCGGGCACGCTCGGGGTCGAGGCGACCATCACCGATGGCGACGACGACACCAACGACGTTCCCGCCGTGCTCGACCTGTCGGGCGGCGTGTTCGTGATCGAGGACGATGGTCCCTCGGTCAGCGATGCGACGATCAGCCGCACGGTCGATGAGGACGGGCTCGACGACGGGATCGCGGGCGGACCCGACGACGTCGCGGGCGAGATCACGCAGGTGGTCGGCAGCGTCGCCTCGCTGTTCGACACCGGCACCGATACCCCGGCGAGCTACGGCATCAACGCGGTGACCTCGGGGCTGCCCGCGCTCACCTCGGGCGGGGCGACGGTCAACTATGCGGTCCAGGGCGACACGCTGGTGGCCTATACCGGCGGCAACCCCGACGACCTGTCGGCGCGCATCTTCACGCTGCAGGTCGACAGCGACGGCGACTACACCTTCACGCTGCTCGGGCCGATCGACCATCCCTCGCTCGACGGCGAGGCGGGCGACGACACCGAGAACGACCTCGTCCTCGACCTGTCGAGCGCGATCGTGGCCTCCGACGCCGACGGCGACAGCGTCGTCGCCGCAGACGGGGCGTTCGAGATCACCGTCGACGACGATACGCCGGTGGTCGAGGCCAACCCCGAGGCGCCTGCGCTCGACGGGCTGCAGACCAGCGATGCCACGCTTGGCGCGGCGG
>NZ_JAKNYM010000001.1 GCF_022865105.1 Sphingomicrobium astaxanthinifaciens | reverse complement strand
CTCCGACGCCGACGGCGACAGCGTCGTCGCCGCAGACGGGGCGTTCGAGATCACCGTCGACGACGATACGCCGGTGGGCTTCACCCCCGACGCGATCGCCGCGCTCGACGGCGACACCGCGCCGATCACCGCCGACCTCAACCTCCAGATGGGGGCGGACGGGCTGCGCTCGGTCGACGGGCTGGTGTTCGACATCGTCGACAACACCATCGCCACCGACAAGGACGGCAATATCCTGCGCGTCGGCGATGATCCGATCTACCTGTCGGGCGACGGCACCAACCAGATCGTCGGGTCGACCGCCCCCGACGGCGGGGGCACGATCGCCTTCACCGTCACGCTCAACAGCGACGGGACCTATACCTTCGACGTCGAGGCGCTGATCAGCAACGGCACCGCCACCAGCTTCACCGACCTCACCTCGACCAAGGCGGGCAACGTGAGCTACGCGGCGATCGGGGCCAACAACTCGTCCAACAACGACGGCAATATCGATGTCATCGTGTCTGCGGTGAACGAGAGCGGCGGGGCCGCGACGGTCAACACCAACGTCGACCAGATCGGCGCCGACTCGCAGTCGATCGAGGCGGGTTACGTGGTCCGTTTCGACCTCGTCGAGAACGCGACCTCCCCGGGCAGCCCGCCGAGCGGGTTCGACTTCACCAGCTACGAGGGCACCGACCGGTTCGAGCAGGAGATCCCGCAGGTCAACGGCAACCCGAACAGCACCATCGCGATCCGCGTCGGGGCGCTGTACGAGAAAGTGCAGGACCAGACCTTCTCCTACGACCTCGACAATCTCGCCGATGCGAACGAGGTGATCCGCCCGATCACGTCGGTCACGATCTACGACTTTGCCAAGGCGGGCAATTCGAAGGTCTTCGTCGCCGAATTTACGGTCAGCGATCCGGGCAACGACACCCCGGTGAGCGTCAACGGCGGCCAGTATTTCGTCACCTTCCACGATGACGGGACGGTCACCATCAGCGGGCTCGGGGCGCGCGACGAATATGCGATCGAGACCGCCGAGAACTTCAACTCGGTGGTGGTCGAGGCCGATGCCGGCAACACGACAAGCTTCGACCTCGGCATCTTCACCCTCGGTCGCGAGAGCGCGGGGATCCCGATCGACCAGGACTTCGACGTGATCGCCACCGATGCCGACGGCGACAGCGTCACCGGCACGATCGAGACCACCATCGTCCAGCAGTTCGCGGGCAACCAGGTCGGCACCAACGGCGATGACGTCCTGGTCGGGAACGGCGACGGCGACTCGATCGCGGGCAATGCCGGCAACGACACCATCAGCGGCCTTGCCGGCGACGACTTCCTCTACGGGGGTGCCGGTAACGACATCATCTCGGGCGGCAGCGGCAACGACGTGATCCGCGGCGGCAACGGCGATGACACGGTCACCGGCGGGACGGGCGACGACACCTTCATCATGTCGAACAGCTCGGTCACCGACGGCAGCGCCGATGCGATCACCGATTATAACAACACGAGCGAGAGCGACGTCATCGACCTCAGCCTGCTGCTCAACGTCGCGGGCGGCACCGACCTCTACGCCGAGGGCTATGTCCGCTATCTCGACGACGGCACGCTGCAGGTCGACGTCGATGGCGGCGGCAACGACTGGGTGACCGTGGCGACGGTGGAATCGAGCCCGGGGGTCCACCCCGCCTCGGTCGATGTCGTGGTCGACAGCCAGGGGGGCAGCCCGGTCAACATCGTGGCCGAACCCGCGCCGCTGTCGCTGTCGCTGAGCGCCGCGCTCAACGCGCCGACGCTGACCCTCGCCGACAATGACCAGGCGGGCGAGACCTCCAAGTCGCTGATGATGGGCTCGGCGGTCGCGATCGGCTTCGGGCTCGCGGCGATGGGCCCGAGCGTCACCGTCGGTGCCGCCGCCCGGTCCGACCAGCCGGACGACGGCGCGATCATGGCGCCGCGGATCGACAGCATGATGGTGCGCGACAACGCCGCGCCGAGCCTCGAGGCGGCAAACGGCCCGCAGGTCGAGAGCAAGGTGGCGATCACCGCCGAGCCGAGCGGCACGGTGGCGGGGACCGACTGGGATATCGGCACGCTCGAAGGCCCGCAGGACGCGGCCACGGCGAGCGCCCCGATGGTCGCCGACAAGGCGCCGCTCCCGACCCCCGACGTCGCCGCTACCTTCGAGGGCGCCGACCTCGTGATGCCCGGCGGCGATGCGCTGGCGGTGCTCGCGCTGGCGCACGGCAAGGGGGCGCCCGATCTCGCGGCGGTCCTCGGCGACGCGCTTGTCGGCGGCGAGGGCAGCGACCCGCTCGAGACCGCGCTGGCGGCGCTCGGGCAGGGCGAGACTGCGCTCGATCAACTGGCCCAGTTGCCGGCCAATGATGCTGTTTCGCTTTGGGACAGCATGAATTTTGGTGGATTTACCGCCGAAATTACCACAAATACGGATGCTGAAGCACTGATGCTTCAACCCGATGCGGGGCTGGCCAACGGCTAGTCCCGCCCGGGCGGGGCGCCCCGGACCGGCGCCCTGCATGCGATGACCAGAGAGGGGCAAGACATGAAGAAGCACTTGATCACCGTTGCATCGGTCACCATGGCCGCGATCCTCGGCAGCCCGGCGCAGGGTGCCGACCTGCGCGAGGCGATCGCCTATGCGTTGCAGACGAGCCCGGAAATCCGCCAGGCGGTGCACAATCGAGAAGCGACCATGTACGAGCGCAAGCAGGCCGAAGGGCTCTACTTTCCGCGCATCTCGGTCGAGGCTTCGGCGGGGATCCGCGAACTCAGGAACCCGACCCGCCGCTCGCTCGGCATCGCCGACGACACGCTCTACCCGCGCGACGTCGCGCTGACCGTCGACCAGCTGTTGTTCGACAGCGGCGCGCGCGAGGCCGAGATCCGCCACCAGGAGGCGCGCACCGATGCCGCCGCGGCCCGGATCGAGGAACGCTCCGAATTCATCGCGCTCAACATCAGCCGCGCCTATATCGACTATCTGCTCCAACAGCGGCTGGTCGCCATCGCGCAGGACAATGCGCTGTTCCACCAGGGGCTGGTCGACGACCTCCAGGCGGGGGTCGACGCGGGCTCGATCTCGATCGCCGACCTGCAGCAGTCGCAGGAACGGCTCCAGTCGGCGCAGGCGCGGGTGGTCGAGGCGCAGGAGGAACTCGACCTCGCCGCGATCAGCTTCGAGCGGCTCGCGGGCATGCCGATCGGCAACGTGGCGATGCCGCCCGACCTGTCGAACGCGATGCCCGAGAGCCTCGGCGCCGCGATCGAGCTGGCGCGGATGGACAATCCGCTGGTCGAGGAAGCGGTTGCCGACTATGCCGCCGCGCGCGAACTGATCAAGAAGGCGAAGGGCGAGATGGGCCCGCGCTTCAATCTCGAGGGCCGCGCGCGCTACGGCGAGGATATCGACGGGTTCGACGGGATCACCGAGGATTACCAGGCGCGCGGGGTGGTGCGCTGGGACGTCTTCACCGGCGGCACCAACGCCTATAACGTGCGCGAACAGCAGTCGCGCGCCGACGAGGTCCACGCCCGCCTGTTCGAAAAGCAGCGCGATGCCGAGGAACTGGCGCGCGCGGCCTGGTCGCGGCTCGCCAACCAGGGACGGCTGGCCGAGGAGCTTGCCGAGCAGAGCCGGATCACCGACGAACTGCTGCTGTCCTATCGCGAACAGTTCAACGTGGGTCGGCGCTCGCTGCTCGACGTGCTCGACGCGCAGAACACGCGCTACAACGTGCAGGCGCAGCTCGAGACCGCGCAGCTGGCGCAGCTCTACGCCCAGTATCGCGTGCTCGCCGCCGTCAACCGCCTCGTCGAGGCGATGGGGGTCGACATGGCGCGCCCGGCCTACCAGGCCGATCGTGACCTCTACTGGACCAACACGGTTCCCGCGTCGGATCGCGCCGAGGACAGCTTGCGCTACCCGGTGATGGGACCGCCGGTCGCCGAAGAATAGACATGAATGGGACGGGGTATGAGTTTTGCGGCATGGCTAACCGATGAGCAGTCCCACGCGCTCGACCCCGTCCTAGACTGTCTTGCCCATGTCGCCCGGATGGGCGACCGCCCGAGTTCGCCGGTCCTGCTTCGCGCGGGGCTGGCGCTCGACGAACAGGGGCTGCTGCCCTTCCACCAGATCGAACCCGCGCTCGAGCAGGCCGGGATGCGCGGCACCCCGGTCGAGCATCGCGCGCTGCGCCGGTGGCGCGCCGAGGCGCTGCCCGCGATCCTCGAGCTGGCCGGGGGGCGCGCCGCGGTGCTGCTCGAGCTCGAGGGGAGCCAAGCGCTCGTTTACGCCCCGGGGATCGAGGAGCCGCTGTGGATCGAGCGCGGCGAACTGGCCGCGGCGATGACCGGGCGCGCGGTCGAGGTCGAACCCGACCCGACCCGCGAGCGGGAGGGCGAACGCCCGTGGGACAAGGCGAGCAAGCGCCACTGGTTCTGGTCCGAGGTGTGGAAGGCGCGCAAGGATTTCCGCCCGGTGCTGCTGGCGGCGATGGTGATCAATCTGCTCGCGCTCGCGGTGCCGCTGTTCACCATGAACGTCTACGACCGGGTCATCCCCAACGAGGCCGTCTCGTCGCTGTGGGTGCTCGCCGCCGGGGTCGGGCTCGCGCTCGGGTTCGACTATGCGCTCCGGCTCGCCCGCTCGCGGCTGGTCGACGAGATCGGCCGCAAGCTCGACGCACGCTATTCGCAGCGCATCTTCGAGAAGGTCATGAACCTGCCGCTGGCCGAGCGGAAGGGCTCGACCGGCGCCTTCGCCCGCCGGGTCTCCGAATATGAGCAGGTGCGCGACTTCTTCGCCTCGACCAGCGTCGTGCTGCTCGTCGACATCGCCTTCATGGGGATCTTCCTGGTCTTCATCGCGCTGCTCGCGGGCTGGCTCGTGTTCGTGCCGATCACGCTGATCGCGCTCATGCTCGTCGTCGGGCTGTCGCTGCAAAAGGCGATGGGCCGGACCGCGCTCGATGCGCAGGCCGACGCCTCGCTCCAGCACAGCGTGCTGGTCGAGGCGATCGGCGGCGCCGAGACGCTCAAGGCGGCGCGCGCCGAAGGGCAGATGCTCGGGCGCTGGCGCCGGTTCGCCACCATGTCGGCGACCACGCAGGAGCGGATGCGCCGCCTCACCGCGATCGCCACCAACCTCGCCGCGGTGACCCAGCAGGCGATGAGCGTCGCGCTGATCATCGGCGGCTTCTACCTGTTCCACGCGGGCGACATCACGATGGGGGCGATCATCGCGATCGTCATGATCGCGGGCCGCGCGATGGCCCCCGTCGGGCAGTTCGCGCTCCTTATGACCCGCGCCAAGCAGGCGGCCGCGACGCTCGACAGCCTGCAGGAAATGATGGAGGCGCCCGACGAGCGCGCCGCCGCGAGCCGCTCGATCGTGCCCGAGGTGCGCGAAGGGGTGGTGGCGATGGACCGCCTCTCGTTCCGCTACCCGGGCGCCGCGGTCGACAGCCTGTCCGAGGTCTCGCTGCGGATCGAACCGGGCGAGCGGATCGGCATCATCGGCCGCGTGGCGAGCGGCAAGTCGACCTTCGGGCGGGTGCTGTGCGGGCTCTATCCGCCCAGCGAGGGGGTGATGAGCGTCGACGGGCTCGACAGCCGCCAGTTCCACCCGCACCAGCTGCGCGAGGCCTTCCGCTATGTCGGGCAGGATGCCGAGCTGTTCTCGGGCACGGTGCGCGACAACCTCCTTCTCGGCGCGGCGCGCGCGAGCGACGAGCAGCTGATCGACGCGGTGCGCCGCGCAGGCGCCGACCTGTTCCTCGCGCAGGGCGCGGCGGGGTTCGACCTCGCGGTGGGCGAGCGCGGCGGGGCGCTGTCGGGCGGGCAGCGCTCGCTGCTGGTGCTCGCGCGCGCGTTGGTGTCCGACTGCAAGCTGCTCTACCTCGACGAGCCGACCGGCGCGATGGACACGCAGACCGAGCGCTATTTCATCGCCAAGCTCAAGGATGCGCTGCGCCCCGAGCAGACGCTGCTCGTCTCGACCCACCGCCACCAGATGCTCTCACTCGTCGACCGGCTGCTGGTCATCGACCAGGGGCGGATCATCGCCGATGGCGCGCGCGACGAGGTGCTCGCCAGCCTCGGGGCGGCCGCCGAAAAGGCGGGCGCGCCGACGGACGGGAAGGGCGCCGCGTGAGCGCGCTCAACGCCTCTGCGCGCGTCCGCGTCGCGTTCGCGCTGCTGGCGCTGCTCGCGCTGACGATCGGCATCGCGTTCCTCCTGCCGCTCGGCGCGACTGCGCCTGCGAGCACGACCGCCCGCGCGCAAGTCGTCGCGCCGCTGCCCGCCCCCGAAGCGGTGATCGAGGCGGCGACGGGTGCGGCGGTCACCGACCTGCGCGCGCTCGGCCAGAGCGCCGAGGTGATCAACGCCGCGATGCCCTTTGCCGCCGGTCCCAAGCCGGTCGCGGCCAGCTTCGCCACGATCGCGCCGGGCTCGCTGTCCTACGAGCGCGCACACCTGTGCCTCACGCAGGCGGTCTATTACGAAGCCGGCTTCGAGCCGCTCGCGGGGCGGCGCGCGGTCGCGCAGGTGGTGCTCAACCGGGTGCGCCACCCGGCCTTCCCGGCGAGCGTGTGCGGGGTCGTCTACGAGGGGGCCAAGGCCCCCGTCTGCCAGTTCAGCTTCACCTGCGACGGCGCGCTCGACCGCCGACCCGCGGCGGGGGCCTGGGCCGCGGCCGAGGCGGTCGCCGCCGAGGCGCTCGCGGGGCGGGTCGAGCCCAGCGTCGGGATGGCGACCCATTATCACGCCCATTATGTCGCGCCGCGCTGGGCGCCGATGCTCGACAAGGTGGCCAAGCTGGGGGCGCACATCTTCTACCGCTGGCCGGGGGGCTGGGGACGCCCCGCCGCGTTCCGCGACGCCTATCGCGGCGAGCCGGTCTCGATCGCCTCGCTGCGCCGTCGCGCGCCCCCCGCCGGCAGTGCAGCCGAGAGCGCGCTGGCCGAGCGCGCCCCGCCCGCGCCCAAGCCCTTCCCGACGCGCGAGGAGGATCCGACCATCCGCCGCGCCGCCAACGACGTCGGCGGGCTCGTCGACGTCACCAAGGGCTGGCGTCCGAGCCTGCCCGACCCGGTGCGCCGCGCGGACTTGGGGGCGAGCGCGCGCGTCGCGCACAACCAGACCGCGCGCGCGCTGGCGCCCGCAACGACCAGCGAGGGGCAGCCCTGATGAACGCCTTTTCCTTCATCGACCGCGATCGCGCCGCCGCCGGCCCGCCACGCAGCGCCGCGCGGACCACCATCCTGCTCATCGCCGGGGCCTTTGCCGCCTTCCTCCTGTGGGCGGGCCTCATTGCCGAGGTCGACGAGGTCACGCGCGGGCCGGGGCAGGTCATCCCCTCCTCGAAGGTGCAGCTGATCCAGGCCTCCGAGCCCGCGATCGTGGAGGAGCTGCTGGTACGCTCGGGCGAGCGGGTCGAGGCGGGGCAGTTGCTGGCGCGGCTCGACGATACGCAGAGCGCCAGCGCGCTCGGCGAGATCGCCGCCGAGACGCGCAGCCTCGAAGCGCGCGAGGCCCGGCTGCGCGCCGAGGGCACCGGCGCCGCGCTCGGCTGCGAGGGGGCCGACTGCCAGATCGAGAGCGAGGTCATCCGCGCGCGGCGTTCGGCGCTGAACAGCCGCGTCGCCGCGCTCAACGCGCAGGCGCGGCAGGCGCAGGCCGACGCGCAGGAAGCCAGCGCCACCATCTCGAGCCTGACCTCGAGCCTGCGGCTGGCTCGCGAGAATGTCGGGCGGCTCGAACCGCTCGCGGCGCGCGGGATCGTGCCCCAGACCGACCTTGCCGACGCGCGCCGCGAGGTGATCGATCTCGAGGGGCGCATCGCCGCCGCGCGCGAACAGCGCAGCCGCGCGCAGGCGGCGGTCGCCGAGGCCAATGCACAGGCCGCCGAAGCGCGCGCCGATTTCCGGCAGCAGGCGCTCGACGAGCGCAGCCAGGTCGCGAGCCGGATCGCGGTCAATCGCGAGAGCCTGCGCGGCGCCGAGGGGCGGCTCGCGCGGACCGAGCTGCGATCGCCTGTCGACGGGGTCGTCAACAACCTCGCGGTGACGACCATCGGCGGCTTCGTCCAGGCCGGCGAGAGCGTGATGGAAGTGGTGCCGGTCGGCGACAAGCTGCTCGTCGAGACCCGCGTCAAGCCGTCGGACATCGCCTTCGTCGCGGTCGGCGACAAGGCGCTGGTGACGGTCACCGCCTACGACTTCTCGATCTACGGGGGGCTCGACGGCAAGGTGGTCGAGATCAGCGCCGACAGCATCTACGACGAGGTCGAACGCGAGGCCTATTTCAACGTCATCGTCGAGACCGAGCAGGCCTATCTCGAAAGCGGGGCGACGCAATTGCCGATCACCCCGGGGATGATGACCGACACGCAGATCATCACCGGGCGCAAGAGCGTGCTCGCCTACCTGCTCAAGCCGTTCAACAAGGCGCGCTCCGAGGCGCTGCGCGAACGCTAGCGCCTAGTTGGCGGCGACCGCCGCGACCCGGACCGGGTGGAAGCGCGGCGCCGGGGCAGGCGCGCGCTGGTAGCCGTGGACCCACGCCTTGCCCGCCGAATAGCTGAACACCGGCTTGTAGTCGCGCACCGCGTCCGAATCGAGGACCCGGTCGGTGCCGTTGTCGAGCACGAGGAAGCGGTCCTCGTGGCGCACGACCAGCACCGCGTGGTCGGCGCGGCGGACGAGGTCCTTGAGCACGACGAGATAGAGGTCCTCGTCGGCAACCCCCGCGGCGCGCAGCATCTGCATCTTGGCGATCGCATAATCCTCGCAATCGCCCCGACGCGACCCGAGCGTCTCCGCCGCCGCGTTCCAGCGGTCGGCCGCCCCGTGCTGGCGCGCATCGTCGGTGAAGCTGACCTGCGCATTGACGAAGGCGTTGATGCCGTGGATCGCCGCGAGGCGATCCGCCGCGGCGTAGCGGCGGGCGACGGCGTGGGCGGCGCCGAGGTCGCGGCGGGCGAACACGCGGGCGAACTGCTCGTCGAACGCGGTGGTTGAGACCGCGAGCGCGGTCGACCCGAAGACGTCGGGGCGGTCGGCATGGGCGGGGCGAAGCCGCGGCGCGACGCGGTGGGCGGGGCGCAACCCGCCGAGCGTCGGCGTCGACGCCGCCAGCGCGGCGGCGGCCAGCACGGGCAGCCCCGCCTGCTGGCTGCGGATCGCGGCGAGCGCGGTAGGGGCACCGAGGCTAGCGCCGGCCTGCGTCGCGCTCGGCGCGGCGAGCACCAGCCGCGGCGGCGGCGCGTTGCGGTCCACGCTCATGCTCGCGGCCAGCGCGGGGCTGGCGCCGAGGAGCGCGGCGAGCGCGGGAAGCAGGAAGCGGGGGGCACGGTTGATCATGCCGCCCAACCTGCCGGGGCAAGGCGAATATCTGGCTAAACGTTAAGGTTAAGAACGCGGTAAGCTTGGGATTATGTGTCCAGTTCGGCGAGGAAATCCTCCACCAGCGCGTTGAACTCGCCGGGGCGCTCGGCATTGGCGAGGTGCCCCGCGCCCGCGATGTCGGCGCGGCGGGCGGTGGGGAGGAGCGCGGCCAGCGCATCGGACAAAGCGGGCGGGGTGACCGCATCCTCGCTCCCGCACAGGACCAGCGCGGGGTGGGGGATCCGCGGCGCCGCCTCGCGCAGGTCGGCGCACCAGACCGCGCGCGCGCCGAGCCGGTAGGCGGCGGGGTCGATCGCGGCCATCGTCTCGATGACCTCCTCGCGCAGCCCGGGCGGGGGGTCGCTGCCGAGCAGGTGGTCGACCCGCGCCGCGGCGAGCGCGGCCATGCCGATCGTCGAGGCTGCCTCGACCGAGCGGTCGTAGATCGCCGTCCCGTCGGGATGGCGCGCGAAACTGTCGGCGATGACCAGGCCGGCCACCCGTGCGGGCGCGTGGCGGGCCATCTCGAGCGCGATGATCCCGCCGAGCGACAGCCCGCAGACATGCGCGCGCTCGATCTCGAGCCGGTCGAGCAGGTCGACCATCGCCTCGGCATAGTCGGTACGCGTCGCATCGGCCACGAAGGCGCTGTCGCCATAGCCCGGATAGTCGGCGGCGATCGCCCCGCGGCGCGGCCCGAAATGCGCTAGCTGCGGCGCCCAGACGCGCTTGTCGGACCCCACCCCGTGCAGGAACAGGACCGGCAGGCGGGCGCCGTTCAGCGACCCGCCGGTGATCGCGCCAATGCGTTGCGACATCGTCTTCCCCCTCGCTGGTCCGCGCAGCATGGGCATCACGCCAGTGCTTGTCACCCCGCGCCGAGGACCTAGGGTCGGTTCATGACCCAAATGACCGTCAATGGCCAGCCGATGGCCTTTTCGCTCGATCCGGCCACCCCGCTGCTCGAGGCGCTGCGCGAGGCCGCCAACCTGACCGGGACCAAGCGCGGGTGCGACGACGGCGGCTGCCACGCCTGCACCGTGCTCGTCGACGGGGTGGCGGTGCGCGCCTGCGCGCTGAGCATCGCGCGCGCCGAGGGGGCGGTGGTGACCACGATCGAGGGGCTGCCGCCGAGCCACCCGCTGTTCGCGGCGTGGCGCGCCGAACAGCCCAGCATGTGCGGCTTTTGCGATCCCGGCTTCCTCGTCGCGCTCGCCGGGCTGTTGCAGGTGAACACGGCGCCCAGCGAGGAGGAACTGGCGATGCTCCCCAACCGGTGCGCCTGCGGCGCGGGGCCGCGGATCCTGCGCGCGGCGAGGGCCGCCGCCGCGGCGCTGCGCGCGGCCGCGACGCCCGATGAAGCCCGCCCTACGAGCGCGTTCAGCTTAGGGTCACGCGTTAGCGCGGATACGGAAATGGAAAGTAACCGTAACGACTGAGAGGAGCGTCCCATGCGCACCGCTTTGACCTTGACGATCGCCATGGTGCTCGCAGTGCCGACCGCCGCGCAGGCGAGCGGCACGGGTGCCCATGGCGCCGCCGCGCTCGGCGCCGGCACCGAGGCGCAACCCGAACTGAGCCGCGAGGACCGCCGCGAGGCCCGCCAGAAGATGCAGCGGGCCCAGCGCGAACGCCGCCAGGAAGCGCGCCGCGAGGCGCGATCGGAACCCCGCGCGGCAACGCGCGAGGACATCGGCCGCCGTCCCGGCGCGCGCCAGCACAACGAACGGCGCTTCGACAACGAGCGTGCCAACCGGGCGCTCGAGCGCGCGGCGCGACGGGTCGAGCGGGCCGAGACGCGCGAACGCGCCGCCGACCGCCGGCTCGAGCGCGCGCAGCGGGTCGAGCGCCGCACCGACCGCCGCGCCGAGGAGGGGCGCCGCGCCGATCGCCGGGCCGAGCGCCGCGCCGATCGCCGGGCCGAGCGCCGCGCCGATCGCAACCTCGACCGTGCCCGCGCGGCCGAACGCCGCAGCGATCGCAACCTCGATCGCGCGCAGCGGATCGAGCGGCGCCTCGACGACCGGCTCGACCGCGTCGACAACCGCAGCGCGCATTCGCGCGAGCGCTATCGTGATGGCCAGGACCGCTATCGTGACGGGCGCGAGCGCCGCGCGCGCGAGGCGCGGCGCGATGCCGATCGCTATGTCCGCTACGACGGGCGCGACTATCGCCGCTGGCACCGCCACCACTGGCGCGGCGACCGCCGCTACGACTGGCGCCGCTATCGCGATCGCAACCGCTCGACCTTCCGGCTCGGCTTCTATTACGACCCGTTCGGCTGGCGCTATCACCGCTATGCGGTCGGCTACCGGCTGCGCCCCGCTTTCTATGCGAGCCGCTACTGGATCAGCGATCCGTGGCGCTACCGCCTGCCCCCCGTCTACGGGCCCTATCGCTGGGTGCGCTATTATGACGATGCGCTGCTCGTCGACATCTACTCGGGCGAAGTGGTCGACGTGATCTACGACTTCTTCTGGTAGCGCGTCAGTCACGCACCGGTCGTCACCGCAAGGAGGGCGCCCTCGTCGCACGGGGGCGCCCTTGGCGTGCCGGGGGCGGGGGAACGCGACTCGCCGGCCATGCTTTGGTGGGGCAAAGCAAGGAGGATTTTCCCATGGCCGATGTGAACAGCAACCCCGCGCAGGGCAACAACGGCGGTCCCTCGATCGCCTCGACCGGACCGCAGGACCAGGTCAACCGCCCCGACAGCCAGAAGGGGGACGCCGCCAACCCGATCGGGGCCTACGACCATGCCGAGAAGGCGCGCGGCGCGCCCGACGTCGAGCAGTCGGGCGGCCGGCAGCCGAGCGACCCGGTGCAACGCGCCGACGAAGAGGAATAGCGCCGCCGACACGGCGCGCGATCATCGGGCCCGCTCGACCGAGCGGGCCCTTTTTCATGCCGCGGCGGCGAGCGCCTCGGCGATGAGCTTGCGGGTCTCCGCGATCCCGTAGAGCGCGATGAAGCTCCCCATCCGCGGCCCCTGCGGCGAACCGAGCAGCGTCTCGTAGAGCGCCTGGAACCAGTGGCGCAGGCTCTCGAAGGGGAAGGCCTTGCCGACCTCGAAGACGATGTTCTGGATGTCCTCGGCGGGGGTGCCCGGATCGAGCGCGGCGAGCTGCTCGTCGAGCTTGCGCAGCGCGTCGACCTCGTGACCGACGGGCGCGCGGCGCTGCAGCCCCGGCACGACGAAGTCGCGGGCATAGTTGACCGCGAGGCCGATGAGACGGTCGAGTTCGGGATCGCTCTCGGGGGTGGCGCCGGGGGCGTAGCGGTTGACGAATTTCCACGCCACCGCCTTGTCCTGCAGCCCGGGCAGGCTGACGAGGTTGAGGAGCAGCCCGTAGGTCAGCGGCAGCGCCTTGTCGGGCACCGCGCCATTGTGGATGTGGTGCACCGGGTTGCCCAGCTTCTTGTCGAGCGGCTGTTCGGGGTAATTGCCGCGGAACTGCCAATATTCGTCGACCGCGCGCGGGACCAGCCCGAGGTGGAGGTTCTTCGCCTTGCGCGGCTCGCGGTAGATGTAGAAGGCGAGGCTCTCCTCGCTGCCGTAGGTCAGCCAGTCCTCGATCGACAGCCCGTTGCCCTTCGACTTGGAGATCTTCTCGCCCTTCTCGTCGAGGAACATCTCGTAGATGAGCCCCTCGGGCTTGCGGCCACCGAGCACCTTGGCGATGCGCCCCGACTGGACGCCGCTGTCGGTGAGGTCCTTGCCGTACATCTCGTAATCGACCCCGAGCGCGACCCAGCGCATCGCCCAGTCGACCTTCCACTGGCACTTGGACCGGCCGCCCAGCGCCGACTGCTCGACGCGGCTGCCGTCCTCGTCGGTGAAGGCGATCATGCCGCTGTCGGCATCGAGGATCTCGACCGGCACCTGCAGCACGCGGCCCGTCGCCGGCGAGATGGGAAGGATGGGCGAATAGGTGGCGCGGCGCTCCTCGCGCAGCGTCGGCAGCATGATGTCGAGGATCGCCTGGTTGCGCCGGAGCACGGTGCGCAGCGCCTCGTCGAAGGCGCCCGAATTATATTTGTCGCTCGCGGCGGCGAATTCGTAGTCGAAGCCATATCGGTCGAGGAAGCGCTGCAACAGCGCGTTGTTGTGCGCGGCGAAGCTGTCATGCTCGCTGTCGAACGGATTGGGGATGCGGCTGAGCGGCTTGCCCAGATTGTCGGCGAGCAGCTCGGGATTGGGGACGTTATCGGGGACCTTCCTCAGCCCGTCCATGTCGTCGGAAAAGGCGATCAGCCGGGTCTTCCCGTCCTCGGGCCGCCAGCCCATCAGCGCCTCGAAGGCGCGGCGCACCATGGTGGTGCGCAGCACCTCGGTGAAGGTGCCGATATGCGGCAGCCCCGAGGGGCCGTAGCCGGTCTCGAACACCACCGGGCGCCCGGGGTCGCCGTCGGCGAAGCGTTTGGCGAGGCGCTTGGCTTCCTCGAAGGGCCAGGCCTTGGAATTGCGGGCGGCGGCGGCAAGCGTCTGGGGATCGGTCATGGCTGAGGCGGTTATCGCCATTTGTGCGTCGCATCAACCACTTGGGGAACCGTACGCCGCGACGCGCGTCTCCTGATCTCCAATGGAGAAAGGTTCGGACGATGAACAGTTCGATGGTCTATTTCCTCGGTTTCCTCCTCGTGATCGCCGGGCTCGCCTATGGGGCCATCATGCTGGGGGTCCCCTCGCTGTGGGTCGGCATCGGCGCGCTGGTGCTGGTCGGCATCGCGCTGATGAGCACGGTGACCAACACCAAGCGCCCGAGCGCGGCCGACGGCGAGGTCACCCGCACCACCACCACGGTGACCGAGGAAGCCTAGTCGCGCCCGAGGATGGTCGCCGCCTGCGGCTTGTGGGCGGCGATCTCCTCCTCGCTCAGCCCGCAGATCTCGTGCGGGAAGACGAGCCAGTCGTCGCATTCGTGGACATAGAAGTCGGGCACCAGCGCGGTCTGGTTGCGCCGCGGCTTGTAATAGACCGTCGCGATCCGCGTCTCGCGCGGCATGTTGTGGCGGCACCGCGCCTTCAGTTCGGCGAGGAAGGCCTCGATCGAGCGACCGCTGTCGAACACGTCGTCGATTACCAGCAGGCGGTGCTCGGGGTCGAGGTTGTCAATGAGATAGCCCAGCGCGAAGACGCGCACCTCGCGGTCCTGCTGGTCGATCCCCGAATAAGACGAGGTGCGGATCGCGATATGGTCGACCTCGTGCCCGTGGAAGGCGAGCAGTTCCTGCACCGCGATCCCGACCGGGGCGCCGCCGCGCCAGATCCCCACGAGGTGGGTCGGGCGAAAGTCGCTGTCGAGGATCGCGCGCGCCAGCTTGAAGCTGTCGGCGAGCAGCTGGTCGGCGTTGATCCAGATCTTGTCGGTCATGACCCGTCCCTCACAGGGCGTCGATCGCGGCGAGGTGCCGCGCGCGTTCGGCGGGCGCGAGCAGCGAGCCCTCGATGGCGTTGCGCCCGAGCTGCAGGATCTCCTCGCGCGAGAGGTCGAGCGCGTCGGCCACGGCATGGTAATTGTCGGCGATATAGCCGCCGAAATAGGCCGGGTCGTCGCTGTTGACGGTGGCCTTGAGCCCCTTGTCGAGCATCGTCTTGAGCGGGCTGTCGGCGATGTCGTCGATCACGCACAGCTTGAGGTTGGAGAAGGGGCAGACGGTGAGCACCAGCCCCTCGCGCGCGATCCGCTCGGTCAGCGCCGCATCTTCGAGCGCGCGGTTGCCATGGTCGAGCCGCTTGACCCCAAGCAGGTCTAGCGCCTCGCGGACATAGGCGGGGGGGCCTTCCTCGCCCGCGTGCGCTGTGGGAAACAGCCCCATCGCGCGCGCCTCGGCGAAGACGCGCTCGAACTTGGAGGGCGGATGGCCGACCTCCGAACTGTCGAGCCCGACGCCGTCGAGGCGATCGAGCCACGGACGCGCCTGTTCGAGCGTGGCGAACGCGCTTTCCTCGTCGAGATGGCGCAGGAAGCACATGATCAACCGGTGACTGATGCCCAGCCGCCGTTGGCCCTCGTCGAGCCCGCTGGTGATCCCCTTCATCACCGTGTCGAAGGCGATCCCGCGCTCGGTGTGCCCCTGCGGGTCGAAGAAGATCTCGGCATGCACCACCCCGTCGGCGTGGACGCGCTCGAGATAGGCCAGCGTGAGGTCGTGGAAATCGCGCTCGGTGCGCAGGACGCTCATGCCCTGGTAGTAGATGTCGAGGAAATCCTGCAGGTTGGAGAAGTCATAGGCCGCGCGCACCGCCTCGACGCTGTCGTAGGGGATCTCCACCCCGTTGCGCTTGGCGAGCTCGAACAGGAGCTCGGGTTCGAGCGAACCCTCGATATGGAGGTGGAGTTCGGCCTTGGGGAGCGCATCGATGAGCGCGCGGCGCTCGGCGGGGGAAAAGCGGGGCTGGGTCATGGCGCGCGAGGCTGGCGCAAGCGATCGCCGCGGTCAATCGCGCCGCCGCCATGTTGCCCTTTCGTTCGCCTCGCGGCATCAGGGGCAAGTGAGCCTCGTTCCCGACCTCCCCGCGCTCCACGCGACCCATGCCGGCATCTGGATCGCCGCGGCGGGCGAGGTGCGCTCGGTCGGTCGCGGGGAGGCGATCGCGCGCGCCGCCGAGAGCCCGCACCTGCTCCTCAACGCGCCGATGATCGGTGGGCGGCTCGGCACCCCCGACCTGTCGGGGCTCGACCTGCTCGAACTGTTCGCCTTCGTCCATCCCGCGCGCTTCGCCGTGCCGACCGTGTCGGGGCTGGCGCGCGCGGTCGGGCTCGCCCCGCCCGAGGAGGAGGATGCCGCGGCGCTGCTCCTCCCCGCGATCGCGCAACGGTTGCTCGAAACCATGCAGGCGGACGACTGGGCCGAGCGCGAGGGGGCGTGGACGGTCAACCGGGCGCTGGCGCGGGCCGGTTGGCCCTGGGCGCCGCTCGCGGGGGCGCGGCTGCCGACCCCTGGCAGGATGGAGCGCAGCCTCTTCACCCGCCTGCCCGAATGGGACGAAGGCGCGGGGGTCAGCCCGCCGCGCACCGTGCATGTCGACGAGGACGAGGCGTTGAAGCGGCTCGATACCTTTACCGGCAAGGGCGCCGAGCGGCGCGAGGGGCAGCGCGCGATGGCCACCGCCGTCGCCCCCGTCTTCGCCCCGCGCCGCGCCGAGCGCGAACCCAATCTGCTGCTCGCCAACGCGGGCACCGGGATCGGCAAGACGCTCGCCTATCTCGCGCCCTCGACGCTGTGGGCGGAGAAATCGGGCGGGACGGTGTGGGTGTCGACCTATACCAAGGCGCTGCAACGCCAGCTCGATGCCGAGGGGGCGCGGATCGAGCCCGACCCCGAACGCCGCAAGCGCCGCATCGTCGTGCGCAAGGGGCGCGAGAATTATTGCTGCCTGCTCAACCTCGAGGATGCGATGCAGGGCGGCTTTGCCGGGCGCGCGGCGGTGCTGGCGCAACTGGTGGCGCGCTGGGCGGCCTATACCAAGGATGGCGACATGGTCGGCGGCGATTTGCCCGGCTGGCTGCCGAGCCTGTTCCGCCGCGCCGGCGCCACCGCGCTCACCGACCGGCGCGGCGAATGCGTCTATGCGGGCTGCGCGCATTACCGCAAATGCTTCATCGA
Organism: Sphingomicrobium astaxanthinifaciens; assembly: GCF_022865105.1. GTDB lineage: Bacteria > Pseudomonadota > Alphaproteobacteria > Sphingomonadales > Sphingomonadaceae > Sphingomicrobium > Sphingomicrobium astaxanthinifaciens. Next base: position 752,283 of record NZ_JAKNYM010000001.1, on the reverse strand, counting down.
GCGCGCCGAACGCGCCGGGCGCGAGGCCGACCTCGTGATCGCCAACCATGCGCTGGTGCTGATCGGCGCCGCGCGCGGGCGCGAGGGCGGCCCGAGCCGGATCGTCTTCGACGAGGGACACCATCTGTTCGACGCCGCCGATTCGACCTTCGCCGCCGCGCTCACCGGGCGCGAGGCGATCGAACTGCGGCGCTGGATCATCGGCCCCGAGGGCAAGCACCGCGGGCGGCGGCGGGGGCTGCAGGCGCGGTTGATGGACCTTGCCAGCTACGACGAGGCGGGCAACGAGGCGATCGCCCAGATCGTCACCGCCGCGCAGGCATTGAATTCGGACGGCTGGCTCGGGCGCATGCAGGAGGGCGACCCGTGGGGGCCGCTCGAGAAGTTTTTCGCCGCGATCCGGGCGATGACCTATGCGCGGGCCAAGGCGCAGGACGCGGGCTACGGGCTCGAGACCGAGCTCGCCGACCCCGACCCCCCGCTGGTCGAGGCCGCGGCGAGCGCGCTCGAGGCGATGGAGGCGCTCGCGCAGCCGATGGCGGCGCTGTCGCGGCGCCTCGAAGCGGTGCTCGAGGACGCCCCCGACTGGCTTGACAGCCAGGCGCGCGCGCGGGTCGAGGGGGCGATCAACTCGCTCGGCTGGCGGCGCGAGCAGGTCGCGGGGTGGAGCGCCATGCTGGCGCGGATCGGCGGGCCCGCCGATCCCGATTTCGTCGACTGGCTCGCCTGCCACCGCGTCGAGGGGCGTGACTATGACATCGGCATGCACCGCCACTGGCTCGACCCCACGCGCCCGCTCGCCAAGGCGGTGATCGAACCCTCGCACGCGGTGGTCGTGACCTCGGCCACGCTCAAGACCGGGGGCGATTGGGACGAGGCCGAGGCGCGCACCGGCGCGGCGCACCTCGAGCATCCGATCCGCCATTTCGAGGCGGCGAGCCCGTTCGATTATGCGGGGCAGACGCAGGTGCTGGTGGTCAACGACCTCGGGCGCGACAACCTGCCCGCGCTGGCGGGCGCCTATGCCCGGCTGATCGAGGCGGCGGGGGGCGGCACGCTCGGGTTGTTCACCGCGATCAAGCGGCTGCGCAGCGTCCATGCCCGGATCGCCGACCGGCTGGCGCGCGCGGGGCTGCCGCTGTTCGCCCAGCATGTCGACCCGATCGACACGGGCACGCTGATCGACATGTTCCGCGACGACCCCAAGGCGAGCCTGCTCGGCACCGACGCGCTGCGCGACGGGGTCGACGTGCCCGGTGATTCGCTGCGGCTGGTGGTGATGGAACGCATTCCCTGGCCGCGCCCCACCGTGCTGCACGGCGCGCGGCGGCTGGCGGGCGGGGGAACGGCCTATGACGACCAGGTGGTGCGCGCCAAGCTCGCGCAGGCCTACGGGCGGCTCGTGCGGCGCGCGGGCGACGGCGGCCATTTCGTGCTCCTCTCGGCGGCCAGCCCGTCACGGCTGATGACCGCCTTCCCCGAGGGCGTGAGCGTCGAGCGCGTCCCGCTCGAGGAAGCGGTGGCACGGGTCGGCGACCGCCGCGCGGTCGCACAGGGCGCGCGCACCGATGCCTGACCTGCTCCTCCTGCGGCACGCCAAGTCGGACTGGCACAGCGCGGCGCGGCGCGATCTCGACCGCCCGCTCAACCCGCGGGGGCGCGCGGCGGCGCGCGCGATCGGCGCGCACCTCGCCACCCTCGCGCCGATCGACGAGGTCTGGGCGAGCCCCGCGACGCGGGTCGCCGAGACGCTCGAGGAGGTGCGCGCCAGCTGCCCCGCGCTGCCCCGGCCCGAGGTCGTGCCCGCGCTCTACGGGGCCGACCCGGCGACGCTGCTCGAGCTCGCGGCGCACGCGCGCGCGCCGCGCCTCCTGCTGGTCGGGCACAATCCGTCGATGCAGGCGCTCGCCGCGCTGCTGACGCGCGGGGACGAGGGGCCGCTGCGCGACCGGCTGGCCGACAAATATCCGACCGCGGCGCTCGCCGAAATCCGGCTCGAGGCGGACTGGTCGGCGCTGGGCCCGCGGGCCGCGGGCCGGCTGGTGCGCTTCGTGCGCCCGCGCGACCTGGGCTAGCCCCTAGTCCTCGAGCGCGCGCGCGAGCCGGTCGCGCACCGCGCGCAGGCGGTCGAGATCGGCGGGCGGCGCGGCCGGCCCGCGCAGCGCCTTCTTGGCCCCCGCCATCGTATAGCCCTCGCGATTGAGCAGCCGATCGATCCGCCGCGCGAGGTCGACGTCGGCGGGGCGGTAATAGCGGCGGTTGCCCGCGCGCTTGAGCGGCTTGAGCTGGGGGAACTTGGTTTCCCAGTAGCGCAGCACGTGCTGCGCGACCCCGAGTTCCTCGGACAATTCGCCGATGGTGCGGAAGGCGGCAGGATCCTTCGCGCTGGCCAAGACGCTATCCGGCGACCCGGTCGCGCATGATCTGGCTGGCGCGGAAGGTCATCACGCGGCGCGGCGCGATCGGCACCTCGACCCCGGTCTTGGGGTTGCGACCGATGCGCTCGCCCTTGTCGCGCAGGATGAAGCTGCCGAAGCCCGAGATCTTGACGTTCTCGCCGTTCGACAGCGCTTCGCACATGTGCGCGAGCAGCCGTTCGACCACCGAGGCCGATTCGGCGCGGCTCAGCCCCAGCTTGACGTGGACGACATCGGCAAGGTCGGCGCGCGTGAGCGTCCCGGCCTCGTCGGTCACGTGGTTCTGGCTGCGTGCTAGTCCGGCGTCCGCCATCGATCTACTCCCGCCCCTCGCGGCACCGCCCCCTGCGACGATGCGAATAATTCGTTACGCATCAGGCCCGATTGGCAGGATGCGTGCGAATCCTTGCCTAATTTTCAAGCAAGTTCAAGGGCAAAGCGTCAATAACGCAGCGCCGCGGCACCCCAGGTCAGCCCGCCGCCCATCGCCTCGAGGAGGACGAGGTCGCCGCGCTGGATCCGCCCGTCGCGGACCGCCACGTCGAACGCCAGCGGCACCGAGGCGGCCGAGGTATTGGCGTGGCGGTCGACCGTGACCACCACCTTGTCGGCGTCGAGCCCGAGCTTCTTGGCGGTGGCATCGAGGATCCGCGCATTGGCCTGGTGCGGCACCACCCAGTCGACTGCGGCGGGGGTGAGGCCCGCCGCCTCGAGCGTCTCGCCGAGGACATCGGCGAGGTTCTTGACCGCATGGCGGAACACCTCGCGTCCGCGCATGCGCAGGTGGCCGACGGTCTGCGTCGTCGACGGTCCGCCGTCGACGTAGAGGAGGTCGTGGTGCTGCCCCGCGGCGTGGAGCTTGGCGGCGAGGATGCCCTGCCCGTCGGTCTCCTCGGCCTCGAGCAGCATCGCGCCCGCCCCGTCGCCGAACAGCACGCAGGTGGCGCGGTCCTCCCAGTCGAGGATGCGGCTGAAGGTCTCGGCGCCGATCACCAGCGCGCGCTTGCCCATGCCGGTGCGCAGCAGCGAGTCGGCCACGCTGATCGCGTAGAGGAAGCCGGTGCACACGGCGGCGACGTCGAAGGCGACGCAGTCCTCGATGCCGAGCGCGGCCTGCACCTTCGTGGCGGTGGCGGGGAAGGTTTCGTCGGGCGTCGCGGTGGCAAGGACGATGATGTCGACGCCCGACGCCTCGACCCCCGCCGCCTCGAGCGCGCGGCGCGCGGCATCGGTGGCGAGCGAAGCGGTGGTCTCGGTGTCGTCGGCGATATAGCGCTGGCGGATGCCGGTGCGCTCGATGATCCACTCGTCCGAAGTGTCGACCGTCTCGGCCAGCTCGTGATTGCTGACGCAGCGCCGTGGCAGCGCGCTGCCCGAACCCTTGACGACCGAACGGATCATTATTTGGCGGCCTCGTTGAGCTTGTCGAGCGTGTGACTGCGGAAGGTCTCGAGATCGTCCGCGATCTTCTTGGTGATGTCGTTGCGCACCATCGAGCCGGCGACGCCGATCGCGTTGGCCACCCCCTTGGCGCTGGCCCCGCCGTGCGACTTGACGACGATGCCGTTCAACCCGAGGAAAACCGCGCCATTATGGTTGTTGGGGTCGAGGTGCACCTTGAGCAGCCGCATCGCCGGTTTGGAGATGAGGAACCCCATCCGGCTGCGCAGCGAGGACTTGAAGGCGCTGCGCAGGAGGTCGGTGACGAAGCGCGCGGTGCCCTCGGCGGTCTTCAGGGCGATATTGCCCGAGAAGCCGTCGGTGACGACCACGTCGACATCGCCGCGCGCCAGCTTGTCGCCCTCGGTGAAGCCTTCGAAATGGAAGGGCAGATAGTCGGCCTCGCGCAGCAGCTGCGCGGCATCCTTGAGCTCCTCGGTGCCCTTGAGCTCCTCGGTACCGATGTTGAGCAGGCGCACGCGCGGGCGCTGGTTGTCCATCACGGTGCGCGCATAGGCGGCGCCCATCACCGCGAACTGGACGAGGTTCTGCGCGTCGCACTCGGTATTGGCCCCGAGGTCGAGCATGACGAGGTCGTCGTCGCGCACGGTCGGCAGGAGCGCCGACAGCGCGGGGCGGTCGATCCCCTCCATCGTGCGCAGCGCGAGCTTGGCGATCGCCATCAGCGCGCCCGTGTTCCCGCCCGACACGGCGGCATGGGCGCGACCGTCCTTCACCGCGCGCACCGCCTCGCCCATCGAAGTGCCCTTCGACTTGCGAATCGCCTGGCTCGGCTTGGTGTGGCCTTCGATCACGCCATCGCAGCGATGGATCGTCGAGACCGCCGCCAGCCGGTCGTACTTCCTGAGCTCGGCGGCGATCCGGTCCTCGTCGCCGTACAGGTCGAAGCGCAAGTCGCGATCGCGCCGCCGGGCGAGGGCGGCGCCCTCGACCATCACCGACGGCCCGACGTCGCCGCCCATGGCGTCGATCGCGATCCGTGGGTTGGCGGTCACCGCTAGCTGCGCCTCGTCCGAGACTTAGTCTTCGGGCGCGACGATTTCGCGGCCGTTATAGTGACCACAGGCGTCGCACAGGTTGTGCGGACGCTTGAGTTCGCCGCAGTTCGGGCATTCCTGGAACGCGGCGGGGGTCAGCGCGTGGTGGCTGCGACGCATGCCCTTCTTGGAGGGCGTAGTTTTTCTCTTCGGGACGGCCATGACGGCACCTTCATCTATGGGGTCTTAAAGTAAACAGCGACCCACCGCGTCCCGATGAATGCGGACGCCGGGAGGTCGCTCGTGGCGGCTCCTATAGCGAAACTGCCCGAGGATGCAAGGCCCGCGCGCATGCCTCAGCCACGCGCGAGCACGGCATCGCCGACGAAGGGATTGGTGGCGCGTTCGTGCCCGAAGGTGCTCATCGGCCCGTGACCGGGCACGAAGGCGGTGTCGTCGCCCAGCGGCCAGAGCTTGGTGGTGATCGCGTCGATGAGGTGCTGGTGGTTGCCGCGCGGGAAATCGGTGCGCCCCATCGAGCCCTTGAACAGCACGTCGCCGACGATCGCCAGCTTCGATTCGGCGTTGTGGAAGACGACATGGCCCGGCGTGTGGCCGGGGCAGTGGTAGACGTCGAATTTCAATTCGCCGACGGTGACCTCGTCGCCGTCATCGAGCCAGCGGTCGCTCTCGAAGCTGTGCCCCGGGATGCCATATCTGGCGCCATCCTCGGGCAGCCGGTCGATCCAAAACTTGTCGTCGACATGCGGGCCCTCGATCGGCACGCCAAGCTCGTCGGCGAGCACCCGCGCCTGCCCGCAATGGTCGATATGGCCGTGGGTGAGGAGGATCTTCTCCACCTCGACCCCGGTCTGGCGAATCGCCGCCTTCAACTTGTCGAGATCGCCGCCCGGGTCGCTGAGCGCGGCCTTGTTGGTCCGCGTGCACCAGAGCAGCGTGCAATTCTGCTGCAGCGGCGTCACCGGGATGATCGCGGCCTTGAGCGGGGGCAGGGGGGTGTCGGTCATGGCGCGCTGGCTAGTCCGCGAGCGGCGCCTTGTCGAGCGCGGGGGGCGCATCGCGCATCGCCGCCGCCACCATTTCGGCCTCCAGCATGACGCGCAGCACGTTGCCGCCCGCGAGCTTGGCGAGATTGTCGTCGGACCAGCCGCGCCGCGCCAGCTCGGCCAACAGGTCGGGATAATCGTCGACCGAATCGAGCCCCTCGACGGTCATCGAGATACCGTCGAAGTCGCCGCCGATGCCGATATGGTCGTGCCCCGCCACGCGCGCGACATGGTCGATATGGTCGGCGACGTCCGCGAGCGTGGCCTTGGGTGCGGGGTTGGCCTCCTGCCACGCTTCCCAGGCGGCGCGCGCCTCGGGCCGGGGTTCGCCGTCGATCGGGGGGTAGAGCGCTTCGAGGCGCTCCTGCTCGGCGCTGCGCGCCTCGCTCCACGCCTTGACCTCGGCGCTGACGAACTGGGGGACGAAGGTGACCATCACCACCCCGCCATTGCCGGGCAGGCGGGCGAGCACGTCGTCGGGCACGTTGCGGACATGATCGGTCACCCCGCGCGCCGAGGAATGGCTGAAGATGACGGGCGCGCGCGTCACGTCGAGCACGTCGTGCATCGCCTCGGCGGTGACATGGCTGAGGTCGACGAGCATGCCGATGCGGTTCATCTCGGCGATGACGGTGCGCCCGAAATCGGACAGGCCGCCGTGGACCGGATCGTCGGTCGCGCTGTCGGCCCAGCCGGTGGTGCGGCTGTGGGTCAGCGTCATGTAGATGGCGCCGAGCCGCTTGAACTGGCGCAGCGCGGCGAGGTTGCCGCCGATCTGGTGGCCGCCCTCGATCCCCGCCATCGCGGCGATGCGCCCGTCGGCGAAGACCTCGACCAGTTCGCTGGCGTCATGCGCCCAGCCCAGCGTGTGCGGATAGGAGCGGACCATGCGGTCGACGATGTCGATCTGCTCGATGGTGGTGCGGATGGCTTCGTCGCCGGTGGTCGCGGCTGGGATGTAGACCGACCACATCTGCGCGCCCACCTGCCCCTCGCGCAGGCGTTCAAGGTCGGTCATGAAGGGGGTGCCGGCCTCGATGTCGTCGACCGCGCCGTCGGCGGCGCGGGCGAGCGCGTAGGGCAGGTCGTTGTGCCCGTCGATCATCGGGGTCTGTGCCAGCACGCGCGACACGCGCGCCTCGATGTCCGGGTCGGGCGTCGCGGCGGCGGGCTGGGTCGCGGCGAGCGCGGCGGCGAGAGTGAAGGTCAGCATCGAAAACAATCTCCTTTGCCCCTTTCGTGCCGCAGGCGGGGGCGCTGCGTAAAGGCCATCTTTACGCGAGCCCGCGTGCCGTTCATTGCATGGCCCATGCGGATCCTGTTCGACGATGCCCGCCCGGGCGGCGAGGCGACGAGCCTCCTGTTCGAGCAGCCCGCCGCGATCGTTCGCGCCGATAGCGAGGCCGAGGTGCGCGGCGCGCTCGACGCGCTTCGCGCCGCGCTGGCGGCGGGGCAGCATGTCGCGGGCTATCTCGCCTACGAAGCGGGGTTCGCGCTCGACCCCGCGCTCGAGGGGCAGGCGCGCGCGGGCGAGGGGCCGCTACTTCTATTCGGCGTTTTCGAGGCGCCGCGCCGGGTGAACCGCGCCGCCTTGCTCGCCGGGGCGGGCGAGGCGCGGGTCGACCCGCCGCGGCCGCTGGTCACGCGGGCCGCCTATCTCGAGGCGGTGCGCGCGGTGCACGAGGCGCTGCATGCGGGCGACTATTACCAGGCCAACCTCACCTTCCCCTGCGACCTGGGGGTGACGGGCGACCCGTTCGCGCTCTACGCGCGGCTCGCCGCGGCGGGAGGGGGCGGCTGGGGGGGCGTGCTCGAGCATGACGCGGGGGCGCTCGTCTCGCTCTCGCCCGAACAGTTCTTCCGGCTCGAGGACGGGGTGCTCACCGCGCGCCCGATGAAGGGCACCGCGCCGCGCCGCGCCGATCCCGCCGCCGATGCCGCCGAGGCCGCCGCGCTGGCGCGCGATGCCAAGCAGCGCGCCGAGAACCTCATGATCGTCGACCTCCTGCGCAACGACCTGGCGCGGGTGGCCGAGACCGGGACGGTCGATGTGCCCGAGCTGTTCAGCGTCGAGACCTATCCCACGGTGCACCAGATGACGAGCCGGGTGACGGCGCGCCTGCGCCCCCGATTCGACGCGGTCGACGTACTCGAGAAGCTGTTCCCCTGCGGCTCGGTGACGGGCGCCCCCAAGATCGCGGCGATGCAGGCGCTGGTTAACCTCGAGCCGCATCCGCGCGGCGCCTATACCGGCTCGATGGGCTGGATCGCCCCGCCCGGCGCCGAAGGCGCACCGGGTAACGCCGCGTTTAACGTCTTAATCAGGACAATCGAGATTGTAGCGCAAAGGTCACGCGCGCGGCTCGGTTTGGGTTCGGGGCTTGTGGTCGATTCGGCGGGCGGCAATGAATGGCGCGAGTGTTTGCTTAAGGGACAGTTCGTGACCAGCGTTGCCGATCCTTTCGATCTCATCGAGACCATGGCCTACGACCCCATCGACGGCATCGTCGATCTCGAGCGCCACCTTGCCCGGCTCAAGGGCACGGCGGCCGACCTCGGCTTCGTCTTCGACCGCCACGATGCGCGCAACGAGTTGCAGGCCGCCACCTTCGGCCACCGCCGGCCCGCCTTCGTGCGACTGCTCGCGGCGCGGGGCGGGGGCGTGGCGATCGAGCTGCTGCCCCTGCCCGACAGTCCCGAGGAGCCGGTCAGCGTCCAGGTCAAGCCGCTCCCCGTCGACCCCGACGACCGACGACTCCGGCACAAGACCAGCGACCGCGCCTTTTACGACGAGGCGCGCGACCCCGCGATCGCCTTCGAGACCATCTTCGAGCGCCCCGACGGCCAGCTGACCGAGGGCAGCTTCACCAACATCTTCGTCGAGAGGGAGGGAAAGCTGGTGACCCCGCCCGCCGCATTGGGGCTGCTGCCCGGGGTGCTGCGCCAGCGGCTGATCGAGGAGGGCCGCGCGGTCGAGGGGCACCTCACCCGCGCCGACCTCGAGGGGGGGTTATTTATCGGCAATTCGGTGCGCGGGCTGGTCGCCGCGCGGCTCGTCTCAGGCGGCTAGCGGGAAGCGCAGCACGCGGTCCGAGACCGGCACCAGCGCCGCCGCGCCGCGCCCCATCGCGCGCAGGATCGCGGGATGATCGGCGTCGAGCCCGCCGGTCAGCGCCCCGTAGGCGGGCAGGATCATCTTCTTTTCGGTCGCCACGAAACAGCGCCGCGACACGCGCCGTCCGCGCGCCTTGATCCGCAGCTTGGGATGGAAGTGCCCCGACAGTTCGGGGCGCGGCTCGTGCGCCTCGGCCTCGTGCCGCAGCACCAGCCCGTCGACGATGCTTTCGACCACCACCTCGCCGCCGCAATGGTCGATCATCCCGGCGTCGTGGTTGCCGGTGATCCAAACCCAGCGCACCGCCTGCGTCAGCGCGGTGAGCTTGGCGCGCGCGTCCTGCGGCAACCGGTCGCAGCCGAAGCGGTCGTGGAAGCTGTCGCCAAGGCAATAGACCGCGCGCGCGCCCGACAGCGCGACATCCTCGGCCACCGCGTCGATCGTCGCCTCGCTGTCATAGGGCGGGAGCATCTGCCCGAAGCGCGCGAACCAGCTCGCCTTTTCAAGATGCAGGTCGGCGATCAGCAGCGCCTCGTGCGCCTCCCAGTAGAGCGCGCCCGAGGGGAGCACGGCGAAGTTTCGGGAGGCGAACGAAAGGGGAACCATGGGCCCTCCTAACCAGCGCCGTCGATTCCCTCCAAATGCTTTGTGACATGCTCGCGCAGCGCGCGCGCATCGTGCAGCGCATTGTGCGGCACCGCGCTGTTGGTGGCGGTCGAGAAGCCGGTCATGTCGAGCAGCCGCAGGGTGAAGGGGGGCACGCGCACCATCACCCCCGGCCCGGTCACCAGCAGCCGCGCGAAATGGGCGAGGTCCTCGGGCCAGTCGGCGCAAATCTCTGGGGCCGCGTCATGGGCGAGATAATGCGCCAGCGCATGGGCGGCGTCGCCCGGCGACATCGGCGCTTCCTTCAAGCCCTCGGGGACATGGTGGAGATAGGGGATGACGTTGCGCCCGACCCAGTCGCTTTGCGCCTCGGCGGGCGCGAGGATGACATAGAATTCCTCGTCGCCCTCGTCCTCGGGGACGAGCGCGAGGCTGAGGAGGCGGCCGCCGAAGCCGTCATATTCGGTGTCGAGGAAATAGCGCATGTCCCCGCCATGGGGCGCGCGCGGCCACCTGTCTAGGCGGGGGGCTCGAAGGCGGGGCGCTCGGGGCAGGGCGCGTTGGCCTCGATCGCCTCCTCGCACTCGCGTTCCCAGCGGGTCAGCGCGCGGCCGTATTGCGCTTCCGCCTCGCGCATCTTTCGCCCGCGCCGCTGGTCGGCCTCGGCCTGGCTAGTGGTGGCGAGATCGACCGTCTTGGCGGCTACCTTGACGGGCAGGGTGGCGACCCCGACGGCGGTCTCGGCGACATCGACGACGATGCAGCCCGAGAGCGCGAAGGCGACGGCGGGGAAAATGAGGATACGCATGATGGGGCGGGTATAGCGGGCGAAGCTTAAGCGGGGCCTAATCGATCCGCATCGCGGCGTCGATCAGTGCCTGTTCGGCCTCGACCAGCAGCGCCTCGTCGGCGGCCCCGCCGGGCGCCTGTTCGCGCCCGATCACCACCATCAGCGGCACCGCCAGCGGGGTGACGCGTTCGGCCTCGACGTGGACCATCGTGGCGGCGGCGCGCTCGACGAGGCGAGCGAGCCGCCCGAGCTCGGTCATCCGCGCCTTGGCGTCCTCCCACGCCGCGCGCATCAGCAGGTGGTCGGGCTCGTAGCGCTTCAAGACGTCGTAGATGAGGTCGGTGGAAAAGCTCACCTGCTTGCCCGTCTTGCGCTGGCCCGGATGCTGGCGCTCGACCAGCCCGCCGATCACCGCGACCTCGCGGAAGGCGCGCTTGAGGAGGTGCGATTCCTCGACCCACTGGCGAAATTCGTCCTCGAGGATGTCGGCGGAGAAGAGCGCGCGCGGATCGGTGACGGGGGCGAGCGAGGAGACCGCGAGCGCATAGTCGTTGGCGACCCAGTTGAGGGGTTTGAGCCCCGCGCGCTCCATCCGGTTGGTGATCAGCATGCCGAGCGACTGGTGCGCGTTCCAGCCGTCGAAGCTGTAGGCGACGAGATAATGCCGCCCCTCGTGGGGGAAGGTCTCGACCAGCAGTTCGTGCGGCTCGGGCAGGATCGAGCGGCGCGACTGGACGTCGAGCCATTCGCGCACGTCGTCGGGAAAACGCGTCCATTGGGTTCGGTCGGCGAGGAACCCGCGCACGCGCGCGGCTAGGTGCGTCGACATGCTCATCCGCTGCCCGCCGTAGCTGACGATGCGCCCGTCCTTCTTCGAAGCGCGCACGATGATGTCGGCATCCTTGAACCCCTCGACCTCGAGGCTGAGCCCCGAGAAGAAGAAGGCATCGCCGATGGTGAGCGTCGAGCCGAAGCCCTCCTCGACGCGACCGATCTTGCGCCCGTTCCTGAACCGCACGTCCATCATCACATTGTCGACGATGACCCCCGCGTTGAGCCGGTGCTTCTGCGCCACCGCCGGCTTGGTGATGCGCCACAGGCCGGGCTCCTGTTCGACCAGCCGGCGATACTTGTCATAGGCCTTGAGCGCGTAGCCGCCGGTCGCATTGAGCTGGAGGATCGCCTCCCATTCCTCGTCCCTGAGCCCCGCATAGGGCGCCGCCGAGCGCACCTCGGCGAGCAGCTCGTCCGAGCGGAAGGGGCCCGCGCAGGCCACCCCCATGACGTGCTGCGCGAGCACGTCGAGCGCGCCCGGGCGGAATTGTTCGGGGTCGAGCTCGCCATCGTCGATCGCATCGAGACAGGCGCGCGCCTCGAGATATTCGAAGCGGTTGCCGGGCACGATCATGCCCTTCGACGGCTCGTTCAACCGGTGGTTGGCGCGCCCGACGCGCTGGAGCAGGCGCGAGGAGCCCTTGGGGGCACCCATCTGCGCGACCAGGTCGACATTGCCCCAGTCCAATCCCATGTCGAGCGAGGCGGTGGCGACGAGCCCGCGCAGTCGCCCCTCGGCCATCGCCAGTTCGACCTTGCGCCGCGCCTCGCGGCTCAGACTGCCGTGGTGGACGCCGATGGGGAGCTGCTTGTCGTTGGCGCTCCACAGGTCCTGGAAGATGAGTTCGCAAAGGGACCGCGTGTTGCAGAAGATGATGCTGGCGCCGTGTTGGTCGATCAGGTCGAGCACCTGGCTCGCGGCATAGCGCCCCGAGTGACCCGACCAGGGGACCCGCTCCTCGGGGGTGAGGATCGACAGATCGGCGGGCGCCCCAGGTTCGCCCTCGACAAGGCGCACCGCGTCGATGTCGCCATCGGGGGCGAGCCAGGCGCGATAGGCGTCGGGATCGGCGATGGTGGCGCTCAGCCCGACGCGGCGCATCCCGGGCGAAAGCTTTTGCAGCCGCGCCATCGCGAGGCTGAGGAGGTCGCCGCGCTTTTCCTTGGCGAAGGCGTGGACTTCATCGACGATTATCGTGCGGAGCCCCCCGAACAGCCGGTCGGCGTCAGGATAGCTGAGCAGGAGCGACAGGCTCTCGGGCGTGGTCAGCAGCATCTGCGGCGGCCTCGAGCGCTGGCGCTGCTTCCGGTTCGACGGCGTGTCGCCCGAGCGCGTCTCGACGCGGATCGGCAGCCCCATCTCCTCGATCGGGGTCAAGAGGTTGCGCTGGACATCGACCGCGAGGGCCTTGAGCGGCGAGATATAGAGCGTGTGCAGCCCCTCGCTCGGCGTCTCGATCAGGTCGACGAGGCTGGGGAGGAACCCCGCCAGCGTCTTGCCCGCCCCGGTCGCGGCGACGAGCAGCGCATGGCGCTCGTCGCGCGCCGCCTTGAGCATGCCCGCCTGGTGGTCGCGCAGCCGCCAGCCGCGCTGCGCGAACCAGTCGTCGATGACCGCGGGAAGGCTGGCGCTCAGGCGTCGCCCTCGCGCTTCTCGGCGGCCTCATGCTCCTCCTCGTAGAGCTCGCGGGTGGCGCGTTCGGAGCGCTCCACGGGGATGTCGCTATCCTTGTTCTTCTTGATCACGAACAGGTAGATGACGAACAGCGCGGCGACGCCGATGATGGTGACGAGGCCCCATTGCAGTTCGGGCATGGCGGGTTCCTTTCGGGCTTGGTCCTTTGCGTAGGCGCCGGAACGAACCGACGGTCTCACCCACTATAACCCCGCAATGCCCCGCTTGGGTTCCTGGATCGAGCCGCACCCGGAAGGGATCTACGTGAAGCCGGCCGATGCATGGGTCGATCCCATGCAACCCAAGGCGCGCGCCCTCGTCACCCATGGCCATGCCGACCATGCGCGCTCGGGCCATGGCGCGGTCTGGGCGACCCCCGAGACGCTGGCGATCATGGGGGTGCGGTACGGCCCGCAGACCGAAAAGCCCGTCGCCTATGGCGAGACGGTGCGGCTCGGCGAGGTCGAGGTCAGCTTCGTGCCCGCGGGCCATGTCCTCGGCTCGGCGCAGATCGTGCTTGAGCATGCGGGCGAGCGGGTGGTGGTGTCGGGCGACTACAAGCGCCGCCCCGACCCGACCTGCGAACCCTTCGTGGTCACCCCGTGCGACATCTTCATCACCGAGGCGACCTTCGGGCTGCCCGTCTTCCGCCATCCCGATACCGGCGCCGAGGTCGACCGCGCGATCGCGCGTCTCCACGCCGAGCCCGGGCGCTGCGTGCTGGTCGGCGCCTATGCGCTCGGCAAGGCGCAACGGGTGGTCAAGGAAATGCGGCTGCGCGGCCACGCCGACCCGATCTATTACCATGGCGCGATGGAGCGGTTGTGCCGGCTCTACGAGGAGCTCGGGGTCGACCTTGGCGAGCTGCGCCCCGCCACCGGGGCCTCGAAGGACGAATTGCGCGACCGCATCATCATCTGCCCGCCGGGCCAGTTGAACGACCGCTGGGCGCGGCGGCTGCCCGACCCGGTGACCGCGATGGCGTCGGGCTGGATGCGGGTGCGCCAGCGCGCGCGGCAGCGCAATGTCGAGCTGCCGCTGGTGATTTCCGACCATGCCGACTGGGACGAGCTGACCACCACCATCCGCGAGGTCGCCCCGCGCGAGGTATGGATCACCCACGGGCGCGAGGACGCGCTCAAGCATTGGTGCGAGACGCGGCAGATCAAGGCGCGCGAACTGCGGCTGCTGGGGCGCGAGGAGGAGAATGAATAGCGGCCGGGCGCGCCGGCGGCCGCCCTTGACGGGACGCGGTCGCGGTGGCGTGGCGCTGCCGCGATCCGCTCCTCTTTAAGAGCGGCTGACCCCCAGCTTGCCGAGTTCGGCGTCGATCTGCGCGACCAGCCGGTCGAGCCCGGGTTGGTCGCTCGCCTCGGCGCGCGCGGCGAGGACGTCCTGCGTGTTCGAGGCGCGCAACAGCCACCAGCCGTCGGCGGTGGTCACCCGCGCCCCGTCGGTGTCGTCGATCTCGGCGCCGTCGGCGCGCAGGTTGGCGAGCAGCCGGTCGACCACCGCGAACTTGTCCTTGTCACCGACCGCGAACCGCATTTCGGGGGTCGCCACCGTCTGCGGCATCGCGTCGACCAGCGCGGCGAGGCTGCGCCCCGAGCCGTGCACCGCCTCGATCAACCGGACCGCGGCATAGAGCGCGTCGTCGAACCCGTACCAGCGATGCTTGAAGAAGATATGCCCGCTCATCTCGCCCGCCAGCGGGGCGCCGGTCTCGCGCATCTTGGCCTTGATGAGGCTGTGCCCGGTCTTCCACATCAGCGGCGCGCCGCCGAGCTGCTCGATCCGCTCGAAGAAGGTCTTGGAGGCCTTGACGTCGGCGATCACCGTCGCGCCCGGCGCTTCGGCGAGCACCGGGCCGGCGAGCAGCATCAGGATCTGGTCGCCCCAGACGACGCGGCCCTTGCCGTCGACCGCGCCGATGCGGTCGCCGTCGCCGTCGAAGGCAATCCCGAAATCGAGCCCCTTCTCGGCGACCAGCGCCTTGAGGTCGGCGAGATTCTTCTCGACCGTCGGATCGGGATGGTGGTGGGGAAAGCGCCCGTCGACCTCGGTGTAGAGCGTGTGGTGCTCGCCGGGCAGCCGCTCGACCAGTCGCTCAAGCGCGGGGCCGGCCGCGCCGTTGCCCGCATCCCAGCCGATACGGAAGCTGCCGCCGCGAAAATCGGCGACGAGCCGGTCGACATAGGCCTCTAGGATATCGGTCTCGCGATACCCGCCCTTGCCCTCGCTCCAGTCGCCCGACGCCGCGATGCGCCCGAGCTCGGCGATCGCCTCGCCATGCACCGAGGCCTCGCCGAGCAACATCTTGAAGCCGTTATAGTCGGCCGGGTTGTGGCTGCCGGTGACCTGGATGCCGGCATCGACCCCGAGCGTGGCGGCGGCGAAATAGAGCATCGGCGAGGGGCCCATGCCGACGTCGACGACGTCGAGCCCGCCCGCGCGCAGCCCCGCGATCAGCGCCTTTTGCAGCCGCGGGCTATGCTCGCGCCCGTCGCGCCCGACCGCCACGCTCTTGGCGTCGCGCGCGCGCGCCATCGTCGCGAAGGCGCGGCCGAGCGCGGTGGCGTCGGCCTCCTCGAGCGTCTCGCCCACCACCCCCCTGATGTCATATTGGCGCAGGATCGAGGGGGCGAACTGGTGGCTCATGAAGGCTCCTAGCTGGCTGCGGCGATCGGTTGGGCCGCGGGGTCGGGCAGGTCGAGACTGGCAACCATTTCGCGCAATTCCTGCCGCGCCGCAATATGGCCCAGCCCGACCTCGGGCAGGTGCTTGAAATCGAGCAGCGTGAGGCCCTTGGGGAACAGCTCGCGGAAGATCACGCGTTCGCCGAGCCCCGGGATGGTGCGGAAACCCACCCGCTTGGACAGTTGCGACAAGGCGGCAGTGACGCGCGTCTTGTTGTGGCTGTCGATATGCTGGAGCCGGTTGCGGAGCACCACCCAGTCGACGCTGCGCCCCAGTTCCTTGGCGCGGCGCTGGCGCGACTGCCAGATGAGGTCGGCGTAGAAGCTGGGGCGCGCCACCTCGTAGGTCTCGGGATCGACCTGCCCGATGAGGTCGAGGTCGACGAAGCTGTCGTTGATCGGGGTGACCAGCGTGTCGGCGAAGAGGATCGCGGTGCGCGCGAATTCGTCGTCGCGACCCGGCGTGTCGATGACGACGAAATCGTTGTGCGCGGCGAGCCGGGTCAGCGCGGCGTCGAAGGCGGCCTCGCTGCGGTCGGCGAGCACTTCGTGCTGGACCATCGGCAGGGCCGCGCCGAGCCGCCCCGCGGTGGTCGCGCGATTCTCGAGATAGCGGTCGAGCGTGCGCTGGCGCTGGTCGAGGTCGAGCGCGCCGACCCGCGCGCCCGCGGCGGCGAGCGCGATGGCGGTATGCACCGCGGTGGTCGACTTGCCCGTCCCCCCCTTCTCGTTGGCGAAGACGATGAAATGCGGCTGGCCCATTGGCTCCCTGCCCCCTAGGTAATTCTCTCGAGCGAGATTCTAGTCCAAGGGACAAGTCCTGTGCAAATCATTAAGGGCAAGAAGGAGTTGGCGGGCGCGATCGCGGGGCTGCGCGCCGCCGGGCGGCTGGCGCTGGTGCCGACGATGGGCGCGCTCCACGACGGGCATCTCGCGCTCGTGCGCGAGGCGCGCCGCCGCGCCGACAGCGTGCTCGCCTCGATCTTCGTCAACCCGCTGCAGTTCAACGATGCGGGCGACCTCGATCGCTATCCGCGCGACGAGGCGGGCGATGCCGCCAAGCTCGAGGCGGCGGGTTGTGAGGCGGTGTGGCTGCCCACGCCGGGCGACCTCTACCCGCCCGGGTTCGCCACCAGCGTCCATGTGGCGGGCATCACCGAGCGCTGGGAGGGCGCGCATCGGCCGGGTCATTTCGACGGGGTGGCAACGGTCGTCACCAAGCTCTTCACCAACGTGCGCCCCGATATCGCGCTGTTTGGCGAGAAGGACTGGCAGCAGCTGGCGCTGATCCGGCGGATGACCCGCGACCTCGACCTCGGGGTCGAGATCGTCGGGCTGCCCACGGTGCGCGATGCCGACGGGCTCGCGCTGTCCTCGCGCAACGCATTGTTGTCGCCGGCAGAGCGCGCGGTGGCACCGACCCTCAACCGCACGCTCGACGCCATGCGCACGGCGATCCGGGAGGGGCAGTCGGTCGCGGCGGCCGAGCAAGCGGCGCGCGACGCGCTGGCCGCGGCGGGGTTCGGGCCGATCGACTATGTCGCCCATGTCGATGCCGACAGCCTCGAGCCGCTGGCGCAGGCCGGCGACAACAGTCGGATCATCGCCGCCGCCACGCTCGGCAAGGTGCGACTCATCGACAATCGGGCGGGCTGATCGATCCGTTGCGGACATGGTGTGCGCCGCGTTAACCATTTGTCAGGACCGAATCGCGATCACTGTAAGCATCGACGGGGCAAACGCCCGCAGCAACAGGGATCAAGATCATGGCCATCAGCCAAGCGAGTGCCGATTTCCTCACCAAGAGCCGCATCGCCGATGCGATGCACGGCGACGTGGACGCCTTGTTCGAACTGGGTGTCGCCTATTCGACCGGTCGCGGCGGCTGCGCGGTCGACCTCATCGAGGCGCACAAGTGGTTCAACCTCGCCGCCTTGAACGGTGACAAGCGCTCGCAGCAGTGTCGCGCCGAAATCTCGGTCGAGATGACCGCGCGCGAGATCGCCGACGCGCAGAAGGCGGCGCGCGCCTTCCTCGCGATGGGCGGGGCCGGCGCCGCGGGGCGCTACGCCGCCTAAACGCAAGGCGGGGCGGCATCGCTGCCACCCCGCCCGCGCGGTTGCTTGGGTCCGGCTCGGCTCGAGGCCGACCGGGGACGGATATCAGCGAACGATCACCGTCACGGCGCGCCGGTTCTGCGCCCAGGCCTGTTCGTTCGACCCGAGCGCCACCGGGCGCTCCTTGCCCCAGCTGACCACCGTCAGGCGGTTGTTGGGGACCCCCATCGAGGCGAGATAGTCGCGCGCCGCATTGGCGCGCCGTTCGCCCAGCGCGAGGTTGTATTCGCGCGTGCCGCGCTCGTCGGCATGGCCCTCGATCGAGGCATTGACGGTGGGATTGTCGATCAGCCAGCGCGCCTGCGCCTCGAGCGTGGCGCGAGCGTCCATCTCGAGATTGTACTGGTCGGTGGCGAAGTAGATCGTGTCCGACCCCGCCGCCGCGATCATCGCGGCCTGCGCGTTGGGCAGTTCGATGAGGTCGACATCGTCGTCGGCGACCGTGGTCGAGGGCGCGTCATAGGCGGTCTCTGAGGGCGCGATGACAGCGTCGTCCTTGGTGCCGCAGGCGGCGAGCACGAGGGTCGCCGCGGAAATGAACAGCAACTTCTTCATTGGATAACTCCTTCGTCCCTAGTCTTGAAGGGGCGACCAGCTGGGATCGGAACCTCCCAGCGGGGTCGGCATCACACGCGCCCGGCCACCATTGACCGGGACTGCGTAGAGGGTGGCGTTCCCCGAACCGCGCTCGGTCCGGTGGAACATGACGAACTGGCCGTTGGGGGCCCAGCTGGGGCCCTCGTCCTGCCAGGCCGAGGTGAGCAGGCGTTCGCCCCCGCCCGTGGGGGCCATGACGCCGATGCGGAACTGGCCGCCACCGATCTTGGTGAAGGCGATGAGGTTGCCGAGCGGGCTCCACGTCGGGCTGGCATATTGCCCCCCGCCGAAGCTGATCCGCCGCTGGTCGGAGCCGTCGGCGTTCATGACGTAGAGCTGCTGCGAGCCCGAGCGGTCGCTCTCGAACACGATCCGGCGGCCGTCGGGCGAGAAGCTCGGGCTGGTGTCGACCCCGGGCATGGTGGTGAGGCGTCGCGGGGTGCCCCCGTCGGCGGCGACGACATAGATGTCGGTATTGCCCCCTTCGGCCATCGAGAAGACGATCTGGCGCCCGTCGGGCGAATATGAGGGGGCAAAGGTGAAGGCGGTGCCGGGCACCAGCAGCCGCGAGCGGCCGGTGGCAAGATCGTAGACGTAGGAACGCGGGCGGCGGCCCTTGTAGCTCATGTAGACGAGCTGGTCGCCGCGCGGGGAGAAGCGCGGGGTGAGGACGGTTTCCTGCCCCTCGGTCAGGTAGCGATGGTTCTGCCCGTCCGAATCCATCACCGCGATCCGCTTGACGCGATTGTCCTTCGGACCCGTCTCGGCGACGTAGACGATCCTTGTGTCGAGGAAGGGCGCCTCGCCCGAGAGGCGCGAATAGACGGTGTCGGCGCACTTGTGCGCGGCGCGGCGCCAGTCGGCCGGATCGACCGCATAGCCCTGCCGGACCAGTTCGCGCCCGGTCACCGTGTCGAACAGGTAGCAGGCGAGCGTGAGCCGCCCGTTGGCGCCATATTCGACATAGCCCGCGACCAGCGCCGAGGCGCCGCTTCGCTGCCAGTCGGGAAAGATCGGATTGGTCACCTCGCTGTCGCGCAACCGGCGCAGGCCGACCGGGCCGATCGGGGTGATCACCCCGGTCGAGCGCAGGTCGGAGGCGATCACCAGCGCGACATTGTTGGCCACCGTGTCGATGTTGCCGATCGGGGTCGTCACCGGCCCGCGCGCGGCCATCTGCGGCACCGCGACGGGCTGCGCCGCCTGCTGGCCGCCGACGACGTCGACGGTGAGCCGGTCGTCCTCCTGCGCCTGCGCCACGCCCGGGACGAACAGCGCCAGCATCGTCAGCAATTTGCGCAGCATCAAGCCTCTCCTCATGGCAATTTGTAGGTCATGTCGAAATCCTTCCAGCGGTCGTAGAATTCCTCCGGAAGGCCGGTTAGCGGGGAACAGCCCTGATAGGCGGCGATGGCAAGGTCCTTCACGCGCTGTTCGTAACGTTGGTTGTCGGCGGTGACGCCGGTCGTACCCGTGACGCGCGGGGGACGGATAAGGTTGCCGCGGCGGTCGAGCCGCAGGTTGAGCGTGACCACGATCTCGTTGGCCCCGGGGCCGGGATCGATCTGGCGGTTGGCGCAGGGCTGGATCTGCCGCCGGATCGACTGGACGATGCCGGCCTGCGCCTGCGCGCTGAAGGCCGGCGCCGATGGCGCCGCGGTCTCGGCCGGCCCGGTGCGGCTGTTGCCCTCGCGCACCCCGGCAAGCAGGTCATCGCCGAGGCGCCCGGTCGCGCGCGGCCGCGGGCGCGGGCGCTCTCGCGGTGTCGCGGGTGCGGGGGTCGCGCGCTCGCGCGGCGGGGTCGGGCGGGGCTCGGCGCGCGGCGGTTCGGGCGCGGCCTCGGGCTCGGGCGGGGGCGGGATCGCCTCGTCGATCGGGTCGGGGGTCGTCGCCTGCGGGGCCTCCTGCGGCACCTGGCTCGGCGCGGCCGCCTCGAGGCCGACGTCGTCGACGAACTCGACGAACACCGCGGGCGGCTCGGCAGGGATGGGGTGCCGCGCGAGGTTGAGGCTGAGCGCCGCGACCAGCGCGACATGGAGCCCGAGCGCCATGCCGTTGCCGGCCCATTCGGCGCGGTCGAGCCTCACTCCGCCCCCTCTCCGACCGAGACCAGCGCGACGCGGTTGAGCCCGGCGGCGTTGAGTTCGCCCACCACCCGCATGACGCGGCCGTAATCGAGGCGGCGATCGGCGCGCAGGTAGATGCGGCGCCCCTCGGGCGGGGCGGGTTCCTCGGCGATCGCGGCGAGCCGGTCGGCCAGCGCGTCCTCGGGCACCACGAGGTCATCGATGCTGATCACCCCGTCGCGGTCGATCGACAGCTGCACCGGCTCGGCGCTCTGGTCGAGCGTCTCGGCGCGGCTCTCGGGCAGGTCGACCGCGACCCCGGCGACGAGCAGCGGGGCGGTGACCATGAAGATGATGAGCAGGACGAGCATGACGTCGACGAACGGGGTGACGTTGATCTCCGCCATCGGCGCGCGGCGCGCGCGTCGGCCGCGCCGCCGGCCGCGACCGCCCGAGGCCAGCCCCATCGCCATTCAGGCGCGCTCCAGCTGGCGGCTCAGCGTGGCCTGGAAGCGGTCGGAGAAGCGCGTCAGCTCGTTCTCGAAGGCGTCGAGCCGGTGGGTCAGCCGGTTGTAGGCGATGACCGCGGGGATCGCGGCGAACAGCCCGATCGCGGTGGCGAACAGCGCCTCGGCAATCCCCGGCGCGACGACCGCGAGGCTGGTGTTGTTGGCGCCGGCGATCGCGGTGAAGCTGCGCATGATGCCCCAGACCGTGCCGAACAGCCCGACGAAGGGGGCGACCGAACCGATGGTGGCGAGGATGTTGAGCCGGTCGGACAGCTTCTCCAGCTCGCCCGCCATCGCATCCTCGGCGGCGACCGCGATCCGGTCGCGCGCGGCGGCGCGGTCGGCGAGCCCGGCGCGGGTCGAGCGATGATATTCCTCGACCCCCGCGCGCAGGATCCGCGCGGTGGCATTGCCATCGGCGCGGTGCGCGTCGACGAAGCCGTCGATGTCCTTGGCCTTCCAGAAGGCCTCGGCGGTGCGCCGCGCCTTCACGCGCGCACGCGTAAGCCGCGCCGAATGGGTGAAGATGATCCCCCAGGTCCAGATCGAGGCCAGCAGCAGCCCGACCATCACGACCTTCACGACGATGTCGGCCTGCAGGAACAGGGTCAGCGGGCTCATCAGATGTTCGTTGGCAGCAACCCCAGCAATCACGTGTTCATCCCCTCTTCGGCGACGGCCTTGAACTTTTCCACCCAGTCGGCGGGCTGGCGGCGTGGCCGGCCCTCGGGGGTCAGAAGCGCAGCCGTCACCTGCGCCTCGGCGAGAATGGCATCCGCGCGCCTTACGCGTTGCTGAATGGAACAGCTGGCGGCGCGAACTTTCGTGACCCGGCTCTCGACGACGAGTTCGTCGTCGAGTTTCGCGGGGCGCTTCCAGCGGATGTCCATCGCGGTCACCGCATAGGCGCCGAACCCCTCGTCATGCGCGCCGCGCTGATCGATCCCGACCCGCGCCAGCATGTCCGAGCGGGCGCGCTCGAAATAGCGCAGGTAGTTGGCGTGATAGACGATCCCCGACAGGTCGGTGTCCTCGAAATAGACGCGGACGGGGAAGGAGTGGAGCGTGCCGTCGAAGCGGCCCGTGGGCGGGGTCAGGATCATTACGGCCCCAATAGCGCAGCCTTTTGGCGCTGCAAAGCAGGGTTGGCGGGGTCGTGGGTGGAGCGGCCGCTATCTGCGACCGGCGGCGCTCGCCTGCTGCTGTCGACCCAGCCGATCGACGAGGCGGATGAGCTCGTCCTGCGCGATCGCGATGTCGGCGAGATGCTTGCCCCAGCCGGGGAAGAAGAAGCCCCCCATGCCGGGTTCGCCGCCGATGCGGTCGGTGCGGCTGTCGCCCGCCCCGCGCGCGGTGGCGCGCACCTCGAGATAGCCGCGCCGGCCCGCCGAGATGCAGCGCGCCTCGACGAGGTCGTCGCTGGTGGCGAAGGGACCGGGCGGCGGCCCCTCGGCGCTCCAGCGGATGGGGCCGCCCTTCACCGGGTAGCGCGACCTGGCGAACCAGAAGCCGTCGAGGCTCGTCCAGCCGCCGTCGGCGGGCCGGTCGGCGGGCACCGTGCAAAGGGGCCGCAGCCCGGTCACCTGCGAATAGCCGAACAGCGCGCCGGCGCCGGGGGCATCGCCCGCGCCGAAGGTCGACCAGCTCATCACGCATCCGGTCTGGGCCGCGCTGGTGCAGCCGGGCACCGACGTGAAGCTGCCGCCGACGACCTCGCCCTCGGGCACCATGATGTTCCAGCCGGGCAGGATCGCGCGCAGCAGGAGGTCCTGCGCGTCCGATCCTTCGATCTCCTCGCGGATCAGCTGCTCGAGCATGATCGAGCCCTGGCTGTGGCCGATGAGGACGAAGGGGCGGCCCTTGTTGTGGGTCTTGAGATATTCGCGAAAGGCGGCGCGCACGTCGCCATAGGCGATCGCGCCATAGGGGGTCATGTCGGCGCCGGTGGCGGCGAGCGCGATCGCGGTGACGGTCATCTGCCGATAGACGGGGGCGAAGGGACGACAAACGCTCGCAAAACGCGCGAACTGCTGCTGCGCGAACAGGATCTCTTCGGAGCGCGAGGGAGTCATGTCGCTGTTCATCCCGCTGTCGCGGCTGACGGTGGGATAGACGTAGAAGCAATCCACCGGCGCCCGCGGATCGGGCAGGGTGGTGACCGGGTTGCCCCAGCCCGAGGGGCGCAGCTCGTGCGCGGTCACGGGCCAGGCGCAGACGTCCTCGCGCCCGGGCAGGCACAGCCAGTTGGCGGGGTCGCGATAGTCGGGAGGGACGGGAACGGCCTGCGCGGCGGCCAGCACGGCGGCGGCAAGGGCGAGGCTCATCTACTTTTCTCCGTCGAACAAGCCGTCCTGCGCGTTGGCGGTGCGGGGCGGCGTGAGGCCGAGATGCTGCCAGCCGCGGCCGTTCAGCACGCGCCCTCTTGCGGTACGCGCGATGAGGCCAAGCTGAATGAGATAGGGCTCGATCACGTCCTCGATCGTGTCGCGCGGTTCGGACAAGCCCGCCGCGAGTGTCTCCACCCCCACGGGACCGCCGCCATAAAGGTCGGCGATCATGGTGAGGTAGCGGCGGTCCATCGCGTCGAGGCCGAGCGCGTCGATCTCGAGCCGGGTCAGCGCGCGGTCGGCGCAGGGGGCATCGATGCTCTCCGCGCCCTCGGCCTGCGCGAAATCGCGCACCCGGCGCAGGAGGCGCCCGGCCACCCGAGGGGTGCCGCGCGAGCGCTTGGCGATTTCATGCGCACCGTCGGGGGCGAGCGGGGCATCGAGCAGGCGGGCGGCGCGGGAGACCACTTGTTCAAGCTCGCTCACCTCGTAGAAATTGAGCCGCACGGGGATGCCGAAGCGATCGCGCAGCGGGGTGGCGAGGAGGCCCTGCCGGGTGGTGGCGCCGACGAGCGTGAAGGGGGGCAGGTCGATGCGCACCGAACGCGCGCTCGGGCCTTCGCCGACCATGATGTCGAGCGCGCGGTCCTCCATCGCGGGGTAGAGGATTTCCTCGACCGCGGGATTGAGGCGGTGGATCTCGTCGATGAAGAGGACATCCCCCTCCTCGAGGTTGGTCAGCAGCGCGGCAAGATCGCCCGACTTGGCGATGACGGGGCCCGAGGTCGAACGAAAGCCGACGCCCAGTTCGCGCGCGATGATCCCGGCGAGCGTGGTCTTGCCGAGCCCCGGCGGGCCGAAGAAGAGGACATGGTCGAGCGCATCGCCGCGCTTCTTGGCGGCATCGATGAAGATGCGAAGATTTTCGCGCGCCCCCTTCTGGCCGACGAATTCGTCGAGGCTCTTGGGCCGCAGCGCGGCGTCGGCGTCTTCGGGGCGACGCTCGGGCGTGGTGAGGCGGTCGGGGTCGGTGGCCATCAGTCCGCGGTGACTGCGGTGGTCAGGAAACTTGCGTCGGGGCGCGCGCGGCACCGCTCGATCGAGGTCGCGAAATGGGCGCCGAACGCCTTGTATCGCGCCGCCTGCTTCTGCGGCGATCCGTGATCGATCGTGCCGATCAGGAGGAGCCCGCTCAGCATGCGATAGATGCTGCTGTTCCTGGGCGTGTTCTGGTCCGAGAGAGACTGCCACCATGTGAGGTCGCGTGTGGCTTGCCGACAGCTATACTCTCGGATGTTGTCCTGATCGAAGGGCAGGTAATCGACCTCGATATCGACGATATCGCCCACCTCGCTGCCCCGGACCGAGCCACCTTCCAGATCCGCCAATGTCGCGGCATCCAGCAGGTCCGACCCACTCGATTTCGCCACGCGAAGGTCGTTAAGCTGTCCTCCTTCGGCAATGCGCGAGCGAACGGTCAGGCGCCCGTAGTGGCCCAGCACCATCGCTTCCTCCGGCCGTGCGGCAATGAACTCCATGGTTCGGTTCACCGCTTCAGGCGCAGGAGGCTGCGCTTGGACGGCCGTCAGCAGAAGGAGGAGATTGGCAATCGTCATGGGTGTTCCGGTGCTAGGGCCTCGCGGCGTCGTGTTCTCGTAGGTTAGCGCCTGTTCAGGGTCACCGCGAGGGGTAAGTTTGCGCCTGTTCGCCCGCGATCGAGCTGCCTGTGGTGGCGGCTACTTCGCCGCCTTCTTGAGCGCGACGCGGACGAGGGCGTCGAGGGTGGCGTCCTCGCCGACCTCTTCCTGCGCGGCGGCGACGGCCTTGGCGGCGACGGCGGGCTTGAAGCCGAGGTTGGCGAGCGCGCTGAGCGCGTCCTTGGCGGTGCCGCCCTTGGGGGCGACGTTCGCGCCGGCGGCGGGGATGCCGGCGAAGCCCTCGAACTTGCCCGCGAGCTCGTTGCAGATGCGCGCGGCGAGCTTGGGGCCGACGCCGTTGGCGCGCGCGATCATCGCCTTGTCGCCATTGGCGATCGCGCTGCCGAGCTCGTCGGGGCCGAGCGTCGAGAGGATCGCGAGCGCGACGCGGCCGCCCACCCCCTGCACCCCGGTCAGCGCGTGGAAGCTGGCCTTTTCCGCCGCGCTCTTGAAGCCGTAGAGCGTCATCGCATCCTCGCGCACCTGCATCTCGGTGAGGAGCATGACCTCGCCGCCGACCTGCCCCACGGCATCGAGCGTGCGGGTCGAGACATGGACGAGATAGCCAACCCCGCCGACGTCGAGGACGAGGGTGTCGGGGCCGATTTCGGCGAGGGTTCCGGTGAGACGCGCGATCATTCGTCGGACTGTGGCGACCGCCTGCCCGTCTGTCGAGGGGTTGGTGACGGGCACGGCGCGGGGGGCGTAGAAGGGGGCGCGACCCTGTTATCGAAGGACGCGATCATGCGCAGCCTCTTCCTCGCCACGCTCATCCTGTTCACCGCCTGCAACACGACCGGCGAACCGCTGCGCTACGGCACCAGCGCCGACACGCTCGTGGTCGGCAACAAGGACGAGAACAGCGTCAGCTTCATCGACCTCGACAACGGCACCGAGGTGGCGCGGATCGCGACCGGCGCGATGCCCCACGAGGTCGCTGCCTCGCCCGACCGCGAAACGGTCGCGGTGGTGCATTATGGCGCGAGCGCGGTCGAGCTGTTCGCGGTCGACGCGCCCGCCTCGCTGCGCACGATCGCGCTGGGCGACAATGCCGCGCCGCACGGCATCGCGTGGACGCGCGATGACCGGCTGGTCATCACGACCGAGCGCAGCGGCACGCTGTCGATCGTCGATCTTGCCGATGACAGCGTGGCGGCGATCCCGACCGGGCAGGAGGTCAGCCACATGGTCGCGCTGTCGCCCGACGAGGCCACCGCCTTCGTCAGCAACATGGGGTCTGGCACGGTCAGCGTGATCGACCTCGAGCGCGGCGAGACACGGCGCGACATCGCGGTGGGCGAGACCCCCGAGGGGCTCGCGGTCTCGCCCGACGGGCGCACCCTGTGGGTCGCCGACCGCGCGCGCGATACGCTGATCGCCTATGAGATCGGCAGCTATCGCGAGGTGCGGCGCTACGCCACCGGCGGCTTTCCCATCCGCGTCGCGGTGAGCCCCGATGGCCGCCGCGTGCTGACCTCGGACTATGCCGACGGCGCGCTGACCTTGATCGAGGATGGCGATGCCCCGCGCAGCATCCCGGTATCGGGCAGCCGCAAGGCGGGGCAGGTGACGATCCTGTTCGCCGAGGACAGCCGCCATGTGTTCGTCGCCGAGACGGGGCGCGCGACGGTCGCGCTGGTCGATCTCGACACGGGCAAGGTGGTGCGGCGGTTCAACGCGGGTGCGGGCGCCGACGGACTGGCGCTCGCCGACTAGGGCTCAGCCCAGGCCGCGGGCGCTGCTCGCGGCATGGTGGGCGTGGGTGATGGCGACGGCGAGCGCGTCGGCGGCGTCGGCGCCGGCGATGCGGGTGCCGGGGAGCAGAACCCTGACCATCGCGTGGACCTGCTCCTTGCCGGCGCCGCCGGTGCCGACCACCGCCTTCTTGATCACGCTCGGGGCATATTCGCCGATGGTGATGCCGCGGCTGGCGGCGATGCACAGCAGCGCGCCGCGCGCCTGCGCGAGCTTGAGCGTCGAGCGCGGGTTCTTGTTGACGAAGATCTCCTCCGCCGCCGCGCCTTGCGGCCGGTGATCGGCGATCAGCGCCTCGAGCTGCGCGGCGAGGTGCGAGAGCCGCTGCGCGAGTGGCTCACTGGGGTCGGTCTTCAAGTGGCCGTTGGCGAGGTGGCGCAGGCGATTGCCCTGCGCCTCGATCAGCCCCCAGCCGGTGGTGCCGAGGCCCGGATCGATCCCGAGGATCCTCACGGCACGCTTGCCAAGGTCGGCTGGGGGACCTGCACCCGTCAGTCGGCCTGGCCGAGCCGCTCCAGTTCGGCGTCGGAGAAGGTGTAATTGCCCCACACCGTCTGGACGTCGTCGTCATCCTCGAGCGCGTCGATCAGCTTGACCAGCGTATCGGCATCCTTGCCCGAAACCTCGGTTTCCATATGCGGGCGCCAGGCGAGCTTGGCGGTCTCGGGTTCGCCGAGCACCTTCTCGAGCGCGCTGGCGACCTCATGCAGCTGGTCGGCCTCGGTCCAGATGGTGTGCGTTTCCTCGTCCGACTGGATGTCGTCGGCGCCCGCTTCCATCGCCGCCTCGAGCACCTTTTCCTCCGACAGCTCGTCGGCCTTATACTCGATCAGGCCGAGCCGGTCGAAGCTGTGCGCGACCGCGCCCGAGGAGCCCAGGTTGCCGCCATTCTTCGACAGGATG
This sequence comes from Sphingomicrobium astaxanthinifaciens, assembly GCF_022865105.1. GTDB lineage: Bacteria > Pseudomonadota > Alphaproteobacteria > Sphingomonadales > Sphingomonadaceae > Sphingomicrobium > Sphingomicrobium astaxanthinifaciens. Next base: position 724,674 of record NZ_JAKNYM010000001.1, on the reverse strand, counting down.
GTGCGCACGCTGGTGGCGGTGCGGTTGCGGTTGTCGGACAGCGTCTCGATGATCAGCGCGACGCCCGCGGGGCCATAGCCCTCGTAGCGGATTTCCTCATAATCGTCGCCTTCGGCGGCCGAGGCCTTGTCGATCGCCTTCTTGATATTGTCCTTGGGCATCGACTGCTTGAGCGCGGTGTTGACCGCGAGGCGCAGGCGCGGGTTCATGTCGGGATCGGGCAGCCCCATCTTGGCCGCGACGGTGATCTCGCGGCTCAATTTGGAGAAAAGCGCCGAGCGCTTCTTGTCCTGCGCGCCCTTGCGATGCTTGATGTTGGCGAATTTGCTATGGCCGGCCATGATATCCTCGAAAACTGGCAATTTTCGAGGGCCCCGCCGCGGCGAAACCCCCGATTGATCTGATGAATCGATGGGGCCTTATAGCAACTGGGGAGCGGCTTTCTAGGCGGGAGGTCGCAGCGGCGCGACGGTGCCCCCTTGCGGCTGGCCCTTGGTGCGGCCGAGCGACCAGTTGGCCTGGAGCCGGACCTGCGGATTGGGCACCGACCAGATCTCGCCGCCCTCGTCCATGCCGACCACCCAGAGCAGGTGGTGCTCGGCGCCATAATCGATGACCGCAAACGCCTGCCCGGGGCCGCGGTCGACGACGTGCATGGGGATGGGGGGATCGAGGCGCGTGAACATGGAGCGGTCAACCCGCGCGCGCGACCGGTCGTTCCCGACCGCGCGCCGAAGCCTTGCGCGGCCTGCTCAGCCGAGCTTGACCGCGGTGCCGCTGGCGGTGACCATCAGCATCGAGCCATTCTGCCCGAGCACCTCGTAATCGAGGTCGATACCGATCACCGCGTCGGCGCCGAGTTCGCTCGCCTCGCCCTGCAGTTCGGCGAGCGCCTGCCGGCGCGCCTGGTCGAGCGCCTTTTCATAGGCGCCCGAGCGCCCGCCGACGATGTCGCGGATGCCCGCGAACAGGTCCTTGAAGATGTTGGCGCCGATGATGACCTCGCCATGGACGATGCCGAGATAGGTCGAGATGTCGCGGTTCTGGATGGTCGCGGTGGTGGTCAGGATCATGGAAAACGGCTCCCCGGTTTGTCAGCTGGTCGGAGGACCAACACCGGGGAGCCGTCAATGTTTCCGACCCGAAACGGGAAGCGGCGGGCTACGCCATGCCAAGCGCGGCGCGGTAGGTTTCGAGCAGCGCGTCCTGCTCGTCGAGCTGGTGCTTCTCCATCTTGCGCATGCGGACGATGGCGCGCATCGTCTTGGTGTCGTAGCCGTTGGCCTTGGCCTCGGCATAGACGTCCTTGATGTCGTCGGCGATCGCCTTCTTTTCCTCTTCGAGGCGTTCGATCCGTTCGATGAGCAGGCGAAGCTGGTCGGCTGCGATGGCGCCGTCGGCCATGGTGCGATTCTCCTATGTGGGGGTGAATAATTCTCGGCTCCCGGTTAGGCGCTGGGGCGTTCGGGCTCAAGCCGGTTGCGATAAAATTCGGGCGCGCTATGGCACGCGGGCAACGTATTGATCAGCCAAAGGAAGACGAGGGCGCGCCGATGAGCGAGATGATGAAACCCCGCGGTCGCAAGGTGAAGATCCTCACCACGCTTGGGCCCGCCTCCGACAGCCCGGAGATGATCGAGCGGCTGATGCGCGCGGGCGCCGATGCCTTCCGCATCAACATGAGCCACGGCGAGCAGGCCGACAAGGCGGCGCTGGTCCGGCACATCCGCGCGCTCGAGAAGACGCTGAAGCGCCCGACCACCATCCTGTTCGACCTGCAGGGTCCCAAGCTGCGCGTCGGCGCCTTCGCGGGCGGCAAGGCCAGGCTCGAGAAGGGCGATACCTTCACGCTCGACCGCGATCCCGCGCCGGGCGACGCGACCCGAGTCTGCCTGCCCCATCCCGAACTGTTCGAGGCGATCACCGCGGGCTCGCTGCTGCTGATCGACGATGGCAAGATGCGGCTCAAGGTCACCGAGGCGCATGACGACCGCATCGTCACCGAAGTGCGCGTGTCGGGCACGATCCGCGATCGCAAGGGCGTCAACGTCCCCGACGTGCTGATCCCCATTCCCGCGCTGACCGAGAAGGACCGCTCGGACCTCGACTTCGCATTGGAGCAGGGGGCCGACTGGATCGCCTTGAGCTTCGTCCAGCGCCCCGCCGACGTCGAGGAGGCGCGCGAACTGGTCAAGGGGCGCGCCGCGATCCTCGCCAAGATCGAGAAGCCGCAGGCGGTCGACAGCCTCGATGCAATCCTCGAGGCGGCCGATGCGGTGATGGTGGCGCGCGGCGACCTCGGGGTCGAACTGCCGCCCGAACAGGTGCCGGTGGTGCAGAACAAGATCGTCGCCACCGCGCGCCAGCACGGCAAGCCGGTGGTGGTCGCCACCCAGATGCTCGAGAGCATGATCCAGAGCCCGACCCCGACCCGCGCCGAGGTCAACGACGTCGCCGACGCCATCTACGACGGCGCCGATGCGGTGATGCTGTCGGCCGAGAGCGCGGCGGGCGACTATCCGGTGCAGGCGGTCAAGATGATGGACCGGATCGGTCATGCGGTCGAAGCCGACGAGCGTTATGGCGACCGTGTCCACTTCACCGAGACCGCCCCCGAGGCGACCACCGCCGACGCGCTCGCCGAGAGCGCGCGCGGCATCGCGCGCACGGTCAGCGCCAAGGCGATGGCCTGCTACACCTCCTCGGGTTCGACCGCGCGGCGGATCGCGCGCGAGCGCCCCAACGTGCCGATCATGGTGATGACCGCGAGCCAGCATGTCGCGCGCCGCCTCGGGCTGCTGTGGGGGACCTATGCGGTGCACACGCGCGACGTCTCGAGCTTCGAGGAGATGGTCGGCAAGGCCAAGCGCATGGCGCTGCGCCATTCGATCGCGGGCGGCGGTGACCGCCTCCTCATCATGGCCGGCGTGCCCTTCGGCGTGTCGGGCTCGACCAACGTCGTCCACATCGTCAAGCTGGTCGGCGACGAGCTCGAGAATTACGGGCTGTAAGGCCGCGTTCGCCGCTCCAGGCAATTGACCATCGCTGCTCTCTTGTGCCACCCGCGCTGGCCAAGGAGAGAGACGTCATGGGCACCACGATCGAGGAACTGGAACGCCGTCGCCATGCCGCGCGCATGGGGGGCGGGCAGAAGCGCATCGACGCGCAGCACAAGAAGGGCCGCCTGACCGCGCGCGAACGCCTCACCGTGCTCCTCGACGAGGATTCGTTCGAAGAACTCGACATGTTCGTGGAGCATAATTGCACCGACTTCGGGATGGACGAGGTGCATTATCCGGGCGACGGGGTGGTGACCGGCTCGGGCACCATCAACGGGCGCCTCACCTATGTCTTCGCGCAGGATTTCACCGTGCTCGGCGGCTCGCTGTCGGAGCGGCACGCCGAGAAGATCTGCAAGATCATGGACGCGGCGATGAAGGTCGGCGCGCCGGTGATCGGCCTCAACGATTCCGGCGGCGCGCGCATTCAGGAGGGCGTCGCCAGCCTCGGTGGCTATGCCGAGGTGTTCCAGCGCAACGTGCTCGCCAGCGGCGTCGTGCCCCAGCTCAGCGTGATCATGGGGCCGTGCGCGGGCGGGGCGGTCTATTCGCCCGCCATGACTGACTTCATCTTCATGGTCGAGGATACGAGCTACATGTTCGTCACCGGCCCCGATGTCGTGAAGACCGTGACCAACGAGGAAGTCACGCAGGAAGAGCTGGGCGGGGCGATCACGCATACGCAGAAATCGGGCGTCGCCGATGCGGCGTTCGAGAATGACATCGACGCGCTGCTCGCGACGCGCGAGTTCTTCTCCTACCTGCCCTCGTCCAATCGCGACGAGGTGCCGCAGGTGCCGACCGACGATCCGTGGGACCGGCTCGAGGAGAGCCTCGACAGCGTCATCCCCGCATCGGCCAACCAGCCCTACGACATGCACGAGGTGATCAAGAAGGTCGCCGACGAGGGGCGCTTCTTCGAGATCCAGCCCAAGCATGCCGCCAATATCATCGTCGGTTTCTGCCGCATCGAGGGGCGTACCGTGGGGGTGGTCGCCAACCAGCCGATGGTGCTGGCGGGCGTGCTCGACATCAATTCGTCGAAGAAGGCGGCGCGCTTCGTGCGCTTCTGCGATGCGTTCGAGATCCCGCTGCTGACCTTCGTCGACGTGCCGGGCTTCCTGCCAGGGGTGGGGCAGGAGCATAATGGCATCATCAAGCATGGCGCCAAGCTGCTGTTCGCCTATGCCGAGGCGACGGTGCCCAAGATCACGGTGATCACCCGCAAGGCCTATGGCGGGGCCTATGACGTGATGGCGTCCAAGCATCTGCGCGGCGACCTCAACTATGCCTGGCCCTCGGCCGAGATCGCGGTGATGGGCGCCAAGGGCGCGGTCGAGATCATCTTCCGCAAGGATCGCGACAACCCCGACAAGATCGCCGAGAAGACGGCCGAATATGAAGAGCGCTTCGCCAATCCCTTCGTGGCGGCGAGCAAGGGGTTCATCGACGAGGTGATCATGCCGCATTCGACCCGCAAGCGGGTGGCGCTGGGCCTGCGTAAGCTGCGCGACAAGCAGCTCGAGAACCCGTGGAAGAAGCACGACAACATCCCGCTGTAGCGCGGGCTGGGGGGTGGCGCCGCAGGCGCTGATGCTCGCCGCGCTGAGCGCTTACTCCCGCCGGGGGGCTGTCCGCGGTGGTCTGATCGCGCTGGGCGATGGTAGGCCGTGCCAGCTGTCATAGCCCCGTAGCACACCACTGGACAGGTCATTGACGCGGGTTTAGCGTGGCTCCCGATCAACGAAGGGGAGTCTCGGGACATGTCACCTTTTTCCAAGCTTTTGACGACGGTCGCGGCGGCGGGGCTGCTGGGCGGCTGCACCACCCACGAGGCCGAGCCGGTCGCAATGGCGCCCGCCACCACCGCGCAGGAGACGGCGATGTATGACGTCAACCAGTATCCGCTGATCGAGCGCGCGGCGCTGTTCGGCAATCCCGAACGCGCGCAAGGGCGGATCAGCCCCGATGGGCAGTGGGTCAGCTGGCTCGCCCCCGACGAGGGGGTGATGAACGTGTGGGTCGCGCCGATGGGCGACATGGGGGCGGCGAGGGTGGTCACCGACGACCGCCACCGCGGTATCTCCAACCACCAGTGGACCGTCGACAGCAAGTATCTGCTTTACCTGAAGGACAATGACGGCGACGAGAACAACCATGTCTTCGCGGTCGACCCGGCCACGGGGGCGACGCGCGACCTGACGCCCTACGAGGGGGCAAGCGCGCAGTTGCAGGGGGTGAGCCGCGACCGCCCGGGGGTGATCCTCGTCGGCCTGAACGACCGCAATCCGCAGCTGCACGATCTGTACGAGATCGACCTCGAGACCGGCGAGCGCACGCTCGTGCTCGAGAACCCGGGCTATGCGGGCATCGTCAGCGACAATCTCTATCGCCCGCGCATGGCGGCCGCGATGCAGCCCGACGGCAGCCTCAACATCGTCTGGCTCAAGGACGACCTGAGCCCCGGCGAGCTCTTCGCCTCGGTGCCTTCGGAGGACGTGCTCAACACCAACATCACGGGCTTCAGCCGCGACAACAATGTCGTCTACATGACCGACAGCCGCGGGCGCGACATCGCCGCGCTGACCGCGATCGACCTGACCAGCGGCGAGGCCGAGGTGATCGCGACCGGCAGCAAGGCCGACATTAACGGCATCTTCTCCGACCTCGAGACCTATGCGCCGATCGCTTATTCGAGCAACTACCTCAAGAACGAGTGGACCGCGCTGACCCCCGAGGCGCAGGCCGAGCTTGATTTCCTCCAGTCCAACCTGGCGGGCGAGATCGCGGTGACCAGCCGCACCGACGATGATCGCTACTGGGTGGTGCACCAGAGCGCGGCCGAGGCGCCGGGGGTCTACCACCTCTACGATCGCGAGACCGACACGCTGACCGAATGGTTCGGGACCCGCCCGGCGCTCGCCGACGCGCCGCTGCAGCCGATGCACCCGCTCGAGCTCAAGGCGCGCGACGGGCGCACGCTCGTGTCCTACCTCACGCTGCCCCCCGGCAGCGATGCCGACGGCGATGCGCGCCCCGAAGCCGCGGTGCCGATGCTGCTGTGGGTCCATGGCGGGCCGTGGGCGCGCGACAGCTACGGCTACAACACCATCCACCAGTGGATGGCCAATCGCGGCTATGCGGTGCTGAGCGTCAACTATCGCGGCTCGACCGGCTTCGGGAAGGAGCATGTCAACGCCGCGGTCGGCGAGTTCGCGGGCAAGATGCACGACGACCTCATCGACGCGGTCGACTGGGCGATCGCCGAGGGGATCACCGAGCCCGACAGCGTGGCCATCGGTGGCGGCAGCTATGGCGGCTATGCCACGCTGACCGGGGTCGCCTTCACCCCCGACCGCTTCGCCTGCGGGGTCGATATCGTCGGCCCCTCGAGCCTCGTCACGCTGATCGAGAGCTTCCCCGAATATTGGAAGCCGTTCCTCGCCGGCACCTGGTTCCGCTATGTCGGCGATCCGAGCGACCCCGAACAGCGCAAGGACCTGCTCGCGCGGTCGGCGATCAGCCGGGTCGACGACATCTCGGTGCCGCTGCTGATCGGGCAGGGGGGCAACGACCCGCGCGTGACCAAGCAGGAAGCCGACAATCTCGCCGCCGCGATGCAGGCCAAGGGCTTGCCGGTGACCTACATCAACTTCCCCGACGAGGGCCACGGCTTCCAGAAGCCCGAGAACCGGCTGGCCTTCTTCGCGGCGATGGAAGGGTTCCTCCAGACCTGCCTGGGCGGACGGGCGCAGCCGATCGGCGATGCCTTCGAGGGCAGCTCGGCCGAGATCATCGCCGGCGCCGAATATGTCGACGGGCTCGATGCGGTGGCGGGCGGTCGCGAATAATCGCGCCGCTGCTTGACGAGAAGGGCGGCGCCGGGCGATTCCGGCGCCGCCTTTTTCTTGGCCAAGGGAGAATGATGGTGAAACTGGGACGGCTCAACCATGTCGGGGTGGCGACGCCCTCGATCGAGAAGAGCATCGCGCATTACGAGGCGACGATGGGGGCGAGCGTCACGATGGAGCCCTTCGACCTGCCCGCGCAGGGGGTGAAGGTGTGCTTCGTCGATACCCCCAATTCGCAGATCGAGCTGATCGAGCCGCTCGGCGATAATTCGCCGGTGATGAAGTTCCTCGAGAAGAACCCCCTGGGTGGCCAGCATCACGTCTGCTTCGAGGTGCCCGACATCGAGGCCGCGCGCGCGCATTTCGAGGGCATCGGCAAGCGCATCCTCGGCCCGACCCGCACCGGGGCGCACGGGACGCCGATTTTCTTCCTGCATCCCAGGGACATGGAAGGGGTGCTCACCGAGATCATGGAAAGTCCCAAACAGCGGCATTAGCTTGCCAAGCGGCGACAATGCGCGCATGGCCGGCGTCGGGGGGACCGCCGTCGCTGGAAGGGGTGTCAAATGGCGATCCAAGAGCTTGACCTGCCGCTCGAACGCGATCTCTTCTTTCGCCAGATCATCCGCGCGCTCGCGGGGTCGCTCGAGGAGACGGTGGGTCTCGACGAGGCGTCGGGCTATGTCGCGCTGGTCGGCGCCGAAATCGGGCGCTGGATCGAGCAATGCTATGTCGAGGCGGCGGGCAAGACGCGGTTCGAGCCCGCCGAGCTGGCCGAGATCCTCGTCGATCTCAAACGCCGCATCGGCGGCGACTTCTACGTCGAGGAAGTGGCGCACGACCGGATCGTGCTGGGCAATCGTCGCTGCCCGTTCGGCGAGCTGGTCAAGGGGCGACCCTCGCTGTGCCAGATGACCAACAATGTGTTCGGGCGAATCGCGGGTGACCAAGTCGGCTATGCCAAGGTCGATATCCTGAAGGCGATCGCGCTCGGGGACGATTGCTGCCGCGTGGTCATCCACCTGCGTCCCGACCCCGATGCCGCGGTCGCGGGCAGCGAGTTCTTCCGTGTTGATGGCTAACCGCGCGGGGCCCCCTGCCGGGATCGAGACGCGGGTCCTCGATCGGTTCGATGAAGCAGTGGTGGTGATCGACCAGGCCGGGCGGCTGGCCTATGCCAATCGCGCCGCGCTGGCGCGCTTCGGGCTGGCGGGCGAGGGCGCCGTGCTGGCCGACTGGTGCGCCGAGCCCGACGCCGCGCTCGATCGCCTGCGGCGGCTCGCCGGCAGCGGGGTGCGCCAGCCGCTCAACCTCACGCTCAAGACCGGCGAGGTCGCCAAGTTCCGCGGCACCGGGCTGCTGGTTGACCCCGAACGCCCCCCCGCGCTCCTCCTCGTGGCCGATCGCCAGCGCGATGCGGGGTTCGAGAAACTGCGCCAGCTGGTCGAACGGCTCGACATCGAACTGACCGATCGGGCCCGGCTGCTGGTCAAGCTCGAGGAGACGCTCGAGCGCGAGACCAAGCTGCGGATCGAACTGGCGCATCGGGTGAAGAACAACCTCGCGCTGCTGGTCGCGCTGATCAACCTGCGCCGTCGCGACGCGCCGTCCCCCGAACTGGCCGACTTCCTGACTGCGCTCGAAGGGCGGATCATGGCGATGGCGGCGGTGCAGGAGCTGGCCGAGGGCGACGACGGGGTCGACAGCGCCCGCGCCGACCTGTTGATCGAGGCGCTCTGCACCCATTTGCGCCAGTCGATCATGCCCGACAACGTGACGCTCGAGGCCCGACTCGAGCCGATGCTGCTGGGGTTGCGCGACGCCCAGTCGATCGCGCTGCTCGCCAACGAATTGCTGACCAACGCGCTCAAGCATGCGTTTGGCGGGGTCGCCGCGCCGCGGCTCGAGATCGCGCTCGAGAGCGACGGGGACCAGCTGCTGCTGACCGTCGCCGACAATGGCCCGGGGTTCGAACGCGACGACGCGCGGCAGGGCACCGGTAGCCGCCTCATCGACAGTTTCGCGCGCCAGCTGCGGGGCGAGTTGCGCTGCGACAGCGGCGTGCACGGCACGCGCTGGCAGCTGCGGATGCGCCGCGCGCAGGGGCAGGGGCAGGGATGATCGGCGAAGGTCGCCCCGAGGAAGTGCTGGTCGGCATCGTCGCGGGGGTGCTCGCGCTGCTGGTCGGCACGCGGCTGCGTACCGCGCTGCGCGAGGGCGTGATCCCGCTCTACAAGGTGCGCAAGACCCGCGCCGAACTGGGGCCGGCGCGCTTCGGCGCGCTGGTCGCGATCAACGCGGGCGCGATGCTGCTGCTCGCGTGGATCGCGCTCGACCTCGTCTGGTTGCAACGCGGCTGATTGCGCGAGGCGGGGGTTTGGCGCTAGGGAGCGCGCCATGACCGACAAAAGCGCCTGGGAAGAGAAAGCCGCCAAGGAAGCGCGCGGCAAGGACCTCACCGTCACGACCCCCGAGGGGATCGAGCTGAAGACCGTCTACGGCCCCGCCGACGCGCCGGACCGCGATCCGGGGTTTCCCGGGCTGCCGCCCTATACGCGCGGGCCCTATGCGACCATGTATGCGGGGCGGCCGTGGACGATCCGCCAATATGCGGGCTTCTCGACCGCCGAGGAATCGAACGCCTTCTACCGCCGCAACCTCGCGGCGGGGCAGAAGGGGCTCTCGGTCGCCTTCGACCTTGCCACCCACCGCGGCTATGACAGCGACCATGAACGCGTCGCCGGCGATGTCGGCAAGGCGGGGGTGGCGATCGACACCGTCGAGGACATGAAGCTGCTGTTCGACGGCATCCCCCTCGACGAGATGAGCGTCAGCATGACGATGAACGGCGCGGTGCTGCCGGTGATGGCCTTCTACATCGTCGCGGGCGAGGAGCAGGGGGTCGAGCGCAAGCAACTGTCGGGGACCATCCAGAACGACATCCTCAAGGAGTTCATGGTCCGCAACACCTATATCTATCCGCCCGCGCCGAGCATGCGGATCGTGTCGGACATCATCGGTTACACCAGCCGCGAAATGCCGCGCTTCAACTCGATCTCGATCTCGGGCTACCACATGCACGAGGCGGGCGCGACGGCGGTGCAGGAGCTCGCCTATACGCTCGCCGACGGGGTCGAATATGCGCGCACCGCGATGAACGCGGGGATGGACCTCGACAGCTTCGCGCCGCGCCTGTCCTTCTTCTTCGGCATCGGCATGAACTTCTTCATGGAAGTCGCCAAGCTGCGCGCCGCGCGCACGCTGTGGGCCGAGCTGATGACCGACCTCGGGGCGAAGAGCGAGAAGTCCAAGCTGCTCCGTACCCATTGCCAGACGTCGGGCGTCTCGCTGACCGAGCAGGACCCCTACAACAATATCGTGCGCACCACGATCGAGGCGATGGCGGCGACGCTGGGGGGCACGCAGTCGCTCCACACCAACAGCTTCGACGAGGCGATCGCGCTGCCGACCGATTTCTCGGCGCGGATCGCGCGCAACACGCAGCTGATCCTCGCCGAGGAAAGCGGGATCACCGCGGTCGCCGATCCGCTCGGCGGCTCCTATTATGTCGAGGCGCTCACCGCCGAGCTGGTCGAGAAGGCCAAGGAGCTGATCGCCGAGGTCGAGCAGGCGGGCGGCATGACCAAGGCGGTCGCCGACGGGCTGCCCAAGCGGCATATCGAGGAAGCGGCGGCGATGCGCGCGGCGAAGGTCGACACGGGCGAGACGGTGATCGTCGGGGTCAACCGCTACCGGCTCGAGGACGAGCCCGAGATCGACATCCTCGACATCGACAATGCCAAGGTTCGCGCCAGCCAGATCGCGCGGATCAACGCGGTGAAGGCGAGCCGTGACGAGGCGAAGGTTTCGGCGGCGCTGCAAGCGCTCGAGGAAGGCGCGAGGGGCGACGGCAACCTGCTCGAACTGTCGGTCGAAGCAGCGCGCGCGCGCGCGACGTTGGGCGAGATCAGCCAGGCGCTGGAGAATGTCTTCGGGCGCTACGACACCAGCCCCACGCCGGTCAGCGGCATCTACGGCCAGCGCGCCGACAAGGCGTGGACGCTGGCCAAGGAAGGCACGGGCGCGGTCGAGCAGCGGCTCGGACGCGCGCCCAAGATGCTCGTCGCCAAGATGGGGCAGGACGGGCACGACCGCGGCGCGAACCTCGTCAGCTCGGCGTTCGGCGACCTCGGGTTCGAGATCGTCGCGGGGCCGCTGTTCCAGACCCCGCTGGAGGCGGCGAGGCTGGCGGTCGAGGAGGGGGTCGACGTGGTCGGCGCCTCGAGCCTCGCGGCGGGGCACAAGACGCTGATCCCCGAGCTGATCGGGCACTTGAAGGACATGGGGCGCGGCGACATCAAGGTCGTCGCGGGCGGGGTCATCCCGCCGCAGGACTATGCCTTCCTGCGCGAGAAGGGCGTGCAGGCGATCTTCGGGCCGGGCACCAACCTTGCCGATGCCGCGCGCGACGTGCTGAGCCTGTTGGGGCACAACATGCCGCCGGTCGACGAGGCCGCCGAGTGAGCGGCGGGCGGCCGCGGCTGCCCGACTCCCCTTAACCTGCGTTAACTGCTATGTGACTCGGCTCCAACAGGGGAGTTGAGACATGAAAGCCATTTGCTGTGCGGCCGCGCTGGCGGCCCTGTGCGTTCCTGCCACCGCGATCGCGCAAGACGCGCCGCAACCCGAACGGATGGGCGATGAGGTCGGCTGGGCGCGGGTCAGCTATGTCAAGTTCCATGCGGGCAAGCGCGAGCGCGGGCTCGAGATCATTCGCGATTATTTCGCCAAGGCCGACCGCATGACCGGCAACGACAGCGGGGTCCATGGCATCCACTTCAATTCGGGCGAGTGGGACGCGATGTACGTCTTCCCGATGAAGGGCGGGCCCAGCGACATGACGTGGCTGACCAGCCCCGAGGACATCGCGTGGATGGGCAAGATGGCCGAACTGGCCGGCGGCATGGAGGCCGCGGAGGCCATCCTCGGCGAATGGGACAGCCTCGTGGCGCGCGAGGAAACCGACATCGGGCATTACCACCCCGACTACTGAGCCGGGGCGATCGGTCGCGCCGGGCGCGGCGTGGACAGGCCCCTGCCGGGCGCCTGCCCATCCCGCTAGCCCGGAGCCTTGCCATGATCCTCGCCGCCCTTCTCGCGCTCGGCCAGCCGCAGCCGCAGCCGCAGCCGCAGCCGCTGGTCGTAGGCGAACAGCATCTCGTCGAGGCGCTCGGCGCGCGGCGCGAGGTCAATGTCGTCCTGCCCCGCGGCTACGACGAGGAGCCCGACCGGCGCTGGCCGGTGGTCTACCTGCTCGACGGTGGGGTGGCGCAGGACATCATGCTCGGGTTGGGGATCCTGCGCTGGAACGCGATGTGGGGACGCAGCGAGGAGGCGATCCTCGTCGCCCTCGAGACCCGCGACCGGCAGCGCGAAATGCTCGCCCCGACCCAGGTCGCCGAGGAGGCCGGGCGCTGGCCGACCGCCGGCGAGAGCGCGCGCTTTCGCGACTGGATCGGGCGCGAGGTGATGCCGATGGTCGCGGCCGCCTATCGCACCGACGGGCGCGACCTGCTCGTCGACGAGAGCGCCGCGGGCCATTTCGTGGTCGAAAGCTGGCTCGAGGCGCCCGCGATGTTCGATGGCTATGCCGCCATCTCGCCCAGCCTCTGGTGGAACGACCAGGCGCTGAGCCGCCGTATCGCCGCGACCCCGACCCCGCCGGTTCGCCCACCGCTCTATCTCAGCCTTGCCGACGAGGGCGGGGCGTTCGAGGCGGCGGTGCTGCGGGTGGCGGGCAGCCTCGATGCGGCGCAGCCCCATTGCTTTTCCGACCGCCGCGCCGAGCTTGGCCACGGCACCAGCCTCCACGGACTGCTACCCGAGGCGCTCCAGTATCTGCTGCCGACCGGGGCCGACTGGCTCGACGATTACGGGATGACGCTCCGCTGCGAGCGCGGCGACCCCGCCTTGCCCTGAGCCGCGCGGCGCGGCATAGGCGGTCGGTCAGTTGAGAGGCCCCTTAGGAGACCGCATGTTCAAGAAGATCCTGATCGCCAATCGCGGCGAGATCGCCTGCCGGGTGATGCGCACCGCGAAAAAGATGGGGATTGCCACGGTCGCGGTCTATTCGGACGCCGATGCCAAGGCGCCCCATGTCACGATGGCCGACGAGGCAGTGCATATCGGTCCCGCGGCGGCGGCCGAGAGCTATCTCGTCGCCGACAAGATCATCGAGGCCTGCAAGGCGACCGGCGCCGAGGCGGTCCATCCGGGCTACGGCTTCCTCAGCGAGCGCGCCTCCTTCGTCAAGGCGCTCGACGAGGCGGGCATCGCCTTCATCGGCCCGCCGGCGGGTGCGATCGCGGCGATGGGCGACAAAATCGAGAGCAAGAAGCTGGCGCGCGAGGCGGGGGTCAATGTCGTCCCCGGCTATCTCGGCGAGATCGCCGACACCGAAGAGGCGGTGAAGATCGCCGCCGACATCGGCTATCCGGTGATGATGAAGGCGAGCGCCGGCGGTGGCGGCAAGGGCATGCGCCTCGCCTATGGCGAGAAGGACGTGCGCGAGGGCTTCGAGGCGACCAAGCGCGAGGGTTTGAACAGCTTTGGCGACGACCGCGTCTTCATCGAGAAGTTCATCGAGGAACCGCGCCACATCGAAGTCCAGGTGCTCGGCGACAAGCATGGCAACATTGTCTACCTCGGCGAACGCGAATGCTCGATCCAGCGGCGCCACCAGAAGGTGATCGAGGAAGCGCCCTCGCCCTTCGTGACACCCGAGATGCGCAAGGCGATGGGCGAGCAGGCGGTCGCGCTGGCAAGAGCGGTGGACTACCATAGCGCGGGCACGGTCGAGCTGATCGTCTCGGGCAAGGACACGACCGGCGAGAGCTTCTACTTCCTCGAGATGAATACCCGCCTCCAGGTCGAGCATCCGGTCACCGAGGAGATCACCGGGGTCGACCTCGTCGAGCAGATGATCCGCGTCGCGGCTGGCGAAAAGCTGCCCTTCGCGCAAGACGACATCAGCTACAATGGCTGGGCGATCGAGGCGCGCGTTTATGCAGAGGACCCCTATCGCGGCTTCCTCCCCTCGACCGGGCGGCTGACGACCTATGCGCCGCCCGCCGAGGAGCGCGACGGCGACGCGGTGATCCGCGTCGACGACGGCGTCGCGGAGGGCGGCGAAGTCAGCATGTTCTACGACCCGATGATCGCCAAGCTGATCACCCATGGCGCGACCCGCGAGGAGGCGATCGAACTCGCGGTCGAGGCGCTCGACGCGTTCGAGATCGACGGGCTGGCCGACAATATCGATTTCCTCTCGGCGCTCCTCCAGCACGAGCGCTTCCGCTCGGGCGCGCTGACCACGGGGTTCATCGCCGAGGAATATCCCGACGGGTTCGCGGGCGCGCCGACCGATGCCGCGCTGCGCACCGATCTCGTCGCGATCGCCGCGATCGTGGGCATGACCCATGCCACGCGGATGAGCCTGATCGACGGCCAGCTCGGCGAGCCCGTCTTCCCCGCGATGGAGCAGGCGGTGCTGCTCGACGGCGAACGCCATGACGTGACGGTCGACCCGCAGGACGGCGAGACGCTGGTCAGCGTTGGCGAGGAGACGATCGAGGTCATCGCCGATTTCACCCCCGGCCAGCGGCTGCTCGTCGCGCAATGCGACGATCGCCGCCGCATCGTGCAGGTCGCGCAGCAGGGGCGCGGCTTCAATCTGGTGACCCGCGGCGCGCAGCACCATGCGCGGGTGCTGCCCCGCCACGTCGCCGACCTAATGGTGCACATGCCCGAAAAGGTGGCGCCCGACCTGTCGCGCTTCCTGATGGCGCCGATGCCGGGGCTGCTGACCAAGCTCCACGTCGGCGCGGGCGACCATGTCGAGGCGGGCCAGCCGCTCGCGGTGGTCGAGGCGATGAAGATGGAGAATATCCTGCGCGCCGAGAAGGCGGGGACGGTCAAGGTCACCCCCGTCGCCGAGGGCGCGAGCCTTCAGGTCGACGAGGTGATCGTCGAGTTCGAATAGCCGGGCGAGGGCGCGGCGGCGAACCAGCCGCGCCGCGCCACTATCGCCGCGACCGCGAGCCCCCCGACGACCAGCGCATAGCGGTCGAACAGCAGGCGCTCGGCCGCCGCCGGCATGACCGCCGCCTGCGCGATGGCTGCGTTGATGCTGCCATGGACGAGCGCGGCAAGGCCGATGCCGCCGCCATGGCGTGCATAGGCCAGCACGAGGAGGACCGACAGCCCGACCGCCAGCAGCAGGAGCCCGGGGAGCATCACCAGCTTGGGGCCGTGCCAAGCCCCCCAGATCAGTCCGGTCGCGAGGCCCGCCACGATCGGGCGATGGCGCGTCAGCAGCCGGTCGGCGAGCCAGCCGCGCCAGCCGATCTCCTCGGGCAGCGCGATGAAGACGGTCTGGATCAACAGCGCGATGACGAACGCGCCCGGGTCGACCGGCGCCCCGAGGGCAGCGGCGAGACCGAGCGCGGCCACCGGCACCGTGAGCCACCACCAGCGCACCGTACCGGCGCGCTCGCGCAGCCAGTCCGCGAGGCTCCCGCGCTCGCGGCGGACCATCCACAAGGCGGCGAGCGCGGGGCCGAGGACCGCGATATGGTTGACCCCGCCCGATCGGCCGAGCGGCGGATGCAGCGCGATGGCCCCGAAGACGAGCCCGTAGGACAGGAAGAAGGCGAGCAGGACGAAACGCACGATGGTCATGGGCGGGGCGCTAGCCGCTTACGGCCGCCGCCGCCAGCGCGATGGCAGGCGGCGCGGCGGCAAAGGGGGACCGGAAGGCGCGGGTTTACGCGGCGGTCGCACATCCCTAGCTTCCGCGACCATGCAGACAGGAACGCTCATTTCGCTCTTCGCCTATTTCGCGGGGATGATCGCCATCGGCCTGTGGGCCTATCGCAAGTCGACCGATACCAGCGAGGGCTATCTCCTCGCGGGGCGCAACCTGCCCCCCGCGGTGGCGGCGCTCTCGGCGGGCGCCTCGGACATGTCGGGCTGGCTCCTCCTCGGCTTGCCCGGCGCGCTCTATGCGGCGGGGCTGGTCGAGGCGTGGATCGGGATCGGGCTGTTCCTCGGCGCGCTGGTGAACTGGATCCTCGTCGCGCCCCGGCTGCGCCAGCAGACCGAGGCCTATGGCAATGCGCTGACCATCCCCGAATTCCTCGCCAACCGCTTTCCCGGCAAGGCGGTGGCGTTGCGGGTGACGAGCGCGCTGATCATCGTCACTTTCTTCTCGGTCTATACCGCCGCGGGGCTGGTCGGCGGGGGCAAGCTGTTCGAGACCAGCTTCGCCGGGCTGCTGCCCGGGCTGGGCCTGAGCGACTATATGACCGGGATCTGGATCACCGCGCTGGTGGTGCTCGCCTATACCATGGTTGGGGGCTTCCTCGCGGTCAGCCTGACCGACTTCGTGCAGGGGCTGATCATGGTCACCGCGCTCGTCGTCATGCCGCTGGTGGTGATGTTCGGGTCCGGCGGCGAGGGGGGCGGGTCGATCGCCGAGGTGCCGGTCGAGGGCTTCCTCGACATGACCAAGGGGCTGACCCTGCTCGGCTTCATCAGCCTGATGGCCTGGGGACTCGGCTATTTCGGCCAGCCGCACATCATCGTGCGCTTCATGGCGATCGACACCGTGGCCAGGGTGAAGACCGCGCGCAACATCGGCATGAGCTGGATGGGGGTGGCGCTCGCCGGCTCGATCGGGATCGGCATTGCCGGGCGCGCCTATGTCGAGCGCAACGCGCTGGTGGTCGATGACCCCGAGACGATCTTCATCGTCCTCGCCAACCTGCTCTTCCACCCGCTGATCACGGGCTTCCTGCTGGCCGCGCTGCTGGCGGCGATCATGTCGACCATTTCCTCGCAGCTGCTCGTCGCGTCCTCCTCGCTCACCGAGGATTTCTACAAGCTGTTTCTGCGGAAGGAGGCGTCCGAGCGCGAGAGCGTCAACGTCGGGCGCGTCTGCGTCGCGCTGGTCGCGCTGGTCGCGATCGTCATCGCCAGCGATCCCGACAGCCAGGTGCTCGGCCTCGTCGCCAACGCCTGGGCCGGCTTCGGCGCCGCCTTCGGGCCGCTCATCATCCTGTCGCTGACGTGGCGGCGGATGACGGGGGCGGGCGCGCTGGCCGGGCTGGTCACCGGGGCGGCGGTCGTCATGGCGTGGATCGCCTTCGATGTCGGGATCGTCTACGAGATCGTGCCCGGGTTCATCGCCGCGTGGATCGCGATCTGGGCGGTCAGCCGCGCCACCGGACGCGAGGGGGAGGCCCCGGGGCTGCGGGCGAGCGAAGCCGCCTGACCCTCGCGCCGGGCGCGCGCATCGGCTATAATGCGCGCGCATCCGACCCGAGGGAGGAACCGCCATGACCGTTGCGATCGCACTCGCGCTGCTGGTCCTGGCGCCGCAGGCGCAGCAGCAGCAGAGCGACATGGAATTTCTCGGCGAGCGGGCGCGCACGAGCGCGCTGCTCGAGATCGAGGGCGAGGGCGAAGGGCGCATCCGCCTGCGCTTCCCGTGGGACGAGACCGCGCCGCAGCGGCTCTCGCTGCCCGCCGCGACATCGCCGCGCGGCGCCGCGGAGACCCGGCTGCCCGTGATCCTGCGCCATCGCGAGCGCGCGGCGAGCGCGACCGCGACCTGCGGTCCCGCTGCCACGCGCGAGGCGGCGACGCACAACAAGTGCCTCGACAGCCTGCGCCCGGCGCTGGCGCCCGATGCGGCCGCGGCGCGCGACTATCTCGACGCGCGGTGCGCGCTCGGGGCGGGGCTGGGCGCGGTGCGCCTGAGCGTGGGCGACACGGTGATCCTCGACCTGCCGCGCGCGCGGCTGGCGTGCGACGATGAGGGGTTCACGCTGCTCGGCCCCGCCGGTTCGGCGAGCCGGCTGCGGATCGAGCGCTAGCCCCGCTGGCGGCGGCGCGGCCGAGCCGCTAGAAGGCGGGCTCCAGCGCCAGCAGGGGAATCAAGCGCCATGAAGACACGAGCCGCCGTCGCCTTTGCGGAAAAGCAGCCGCTCGAGATCGTCGAGGTCGATCTCGAGGGCCCGAGGGAGGGCGAGGTGCTGGTCGAGATCATGGCGACGGGGATCTGCCACACCGACGCCTATACGCTGGGCGGTCACGACAGCGAGGGGCTGTTCCCGACCATTCTCGGGCACGAGGGCGCGGGGATCGTGCGCGAGGTGGGGGCGGGCGTCAGCTCGGTCGCGCCCGACGACCATGTCATCCCGCTCTACACCCCCGAATGCCGCCAGTGCAAAATGTGCCTGTCGGGCAAGACCAACCTGTGCAGCGCGATCCGCGAGACGCAGGGCAAGGGGCTGATGCCCGACGGCACCAGCCGCTTTTCCTACAAGGGCGAAACCATCTTCCACTACATGGGCTGCTCGACCTTCTCGAACTTCACCGTGCTGCCCGAGATCGCGGTGGCGAAGATTCGCAAGGACGCGCCCTTCCAGTCGGCCTGCTATGTCGGTTGCGGGGTCACCACCGGGGTCGGCGCGGTGGTCAACACCGCCGCGGTCAAGCCGGGCGACAATGTCGTCGTGTTCGGGCTCGGCGGGATCGGCCTCAACGTCATCCAAGGCGCGCGGATGGCGGGCGCCGACCGCATCGTCGGGGTCGATATCAACCCCGACAAGGCGGGCTGGGGCGAGCAGTTCGGCATGACCGACTTCATCGACGCGCGCGAGGGCGGGGTGGTCGAGAAGATCGTCGCGATGCTCGACGGCGGCGCCGATTACAGCTTCGATTGCACCGGCAATGTCGAGGTGATGCGGCAGGCATTGGAATGCTGTCACAAGGGCTGGGGCACCTCGATCATCATCGGGGTCGCCGAGGCCGGCAAGGAGATCGCCACCCGCCCGTTCCAGCTGGTAACCGGGCGCAACTGGCGCGGCACCGCCTTCGGCGGGGCGAAGGGACGAACCGACGTGCCGCGGATCGTCGACTGGTATATGGACGGCAAGATCGCGATCGACCCGATGATCACCCACGTCCTCTCGCTCGACGAGATCAATCGCGGGTTCGAGCTCATGCACGAGGGCAAGTCGATCCGCTCGGTCGTGGTCTACTGAGGAGAAAAGACAATGTTCAGCCATGTGATGGTCGGCGCCGACGACCTCGACCGTTCCAGAGCCTTCTATGACGCGCTCTTCTCGGCGATCGGGGGCAAGCCCGGGATCACCGACGAGAAGGGGCGCACCAGCTGGCTCCACAAGGGCGCGGTCTTCATGCTCGGCAAGCCGCTCGACGGCGGGCCCGCGAGCTGCGGCAACGGCATGACGATCGGCTTTGCCTGCGACAGCAAGGAGCAGGTCGACGCGTGGCACGAGGCCGGGGTGGGCGCGGGCGGCACTGCGGTGGAAGACCCGCCCGGCATCCGCGCCAACCCGTTCGGCGAACTCTACCTCGCCTATCTGCGCGATCCCGCCGGCAACAAGCTGTGCGGGCTCTACCGGGTGCCGCGCAAGTGACCCTCGAGACGGTCGACGGCTGGGTCAGCCATGGCGGACGCCAGGGGGTGTATCGCCACGCCAGCACCTCGACCGGGACCGACATGACCTTTTCGGTCTTCGTGCCGCCGCACCGCGAGGGCACGCGGCTGCCGGTCCTCTATTACCTGTCGGGGCTGACCTGCACCCACGCCAACGTCACCGAGAAGGGCGAGTATCGCGCCGCCTGCGCCGCGCAGGGCATCGTCTTCGTCGCCCCCGACACCAGCCCGCGCGGCGAGGGCGTCCCCGACGACAGCGCGGGGCATTGGGACTTCGGCCTCGGCGCGGGCTTCTATGTCGACGCCACGCAGCCGCCCTATGCGCGCAACTATCGCATGTGGAACTATGTCAGCGAGGAGCTGCCCGCGCTGGTGGCCGAGCATTTCCCGGTCGATCCTCATGCCAGCTCGATCATGGGGCATTCGATGGGCGGCCATGGCGCGCTGGTCGCGGCGCTGCGCGAGCCGGGCAAGTGGCGGTCGGTCTCGGCGTTCGCGCCGATCGCCAACCCGATGGCCGCGCCGTGGGGGAAAAAGGCGTTCGAGCTCTATTTGGGCGAGGACGAGGCCGACTGGCGCGCCTATGACGCGGTCGCGCTGATCGAGGACGGGGCGCGGCGCGGCGAGATCCTGGTCGATGTCGGCACCGAGGACCCGTTCCTTCACGAGCAGCTCTGCCCCGAGGCGCTCGAGGCGGCTTGCGGCGGCGCCGGCATCCCCCTTAACCTGCGCCGCCAGTCGGGGTACGACCACAGCTATTATTTCATCTCCAGCTTCATGGCCGACCATGTCGGCTGGCACGCCGATCGCTTGAAAGGAACCCAATGAAAACCATCCTCCTCCACGTCCAGGCCGACCCGATGGTGAACAAGCGGGTCGAGGCCGCGCTGGCCATCGCGCGGGCGGTGGGGGCGCATCTCGAAGTGCTCCACGTCACCTCGGAGGATGCCGCGGCGGTGTTCCAGAGCTTCGGGGGGATCGACCCCGACCGCTCGGGCCAGCGCGCCTTCGACGCGGCCGAAAAGGCGCTCGAGGAGGCGGTCAAGAAGGAGCTGTCGAACGAGGATGTCGGCTGGGACTACCAGCGGGTGACCGGCTCGACCGCCGGCTCGATCGTCGCCAAGGCGGCGCTTGCCGATCTCATCGTGGCCGGGCGCGTGCCGCGCAACGGCGACAGCAAGGGGGCAGCGCTGACCGTGCTCGGCGATGTGCTGATGAATTCGGCCTCGCCCGTGTTCCTTCGCGGCGATGACCAGGATTGCTTCGACCCCAAGGGCGTGGCGGTGATCGGCTGGGACGGCAGCTTCGAGGTCGCCAACGCGGTGCGCGGGGGGATGGACCTGATCGCGCAGGCGAGCGAGGTGCATGTCGTGCGCGTGACCGAGCGCGGCGAGGCGTCCGAAAACGGGCTCTACCCGGTGACCGACGTGCTCGAATATCTCAGCCGCAACGGGGTGACGAGCGAATATCACTGCATCGACGAGGTCGATGGCAAGGTCTCGCGCGCGCTGCTCGATTTCGCCGAGGACAAGGGCGCGGGGCTGCTCGTGGTGGGGGGCTATGGACGCTCGCGCCTCGGCGAGAAGCTGTTCGGCGGCACCACCCACAGCCTGCTCAAGGGCTGCCCGATCGCGCTGATGGTCGCGCATTAGGAGGCGCATATGAGCCTGCTCATCGCGCTGTTGTCGGCCCCGCCCGCGCCGCTGCCCGACCCGCTCGCGGCGGGGTGGCAGGGCGCGCCGGTGTGCGAGGTGCTGCACGAGGATGCCCGGCAGCGGGTCCTGCGCTGTCGCTTCGCCCCGGGGGTCGGGCACGAGCGGCACTTCCACGCCCCCCATTTCGGCTATGCGCTGTCGGGCGGGCGGATGCGGTTGACCGATGCCTCGGGCAGTCGCGAGGTGGAGCTGGCGACGGGCAGCCATTTCGCGAGCGAGGGCACCGAGTGGCACGAGGTGCTCAACGTCGGCGAAACGGAGGTCGCCTACCTCATCATCGAGCCCCGCGACCGCGCCGAGCGCTGAGCCCGCGGGCGAGCGCGCCACTGCCGGCTTTTGCGATCGCGGGCGAACTGTGGCAGCATCGCTCCCGCGTTCCGCTGGCGACGGGGGAAGAATGCGCGTCTGGCTACCGATTGCGATCCTGTGCATCGCGCCGAACCTGATCCTCGGCTGGGACCATTTCGGGGTTGGCGGGATGCTGTTCTGGATCGGGATCGCCTGCCTCGCGATCGCGCCGTTCACGCTCTATTGTTACCTGCGGCTCGAGACCCTGCGACCGGTGTTCACGGTCGCCGTCCTGTCCTTCATGGCGGGGCTGGGCATGTCGGCCTACAACGGCGTGAAGATGACCATCAACGAGCGCGGCATGTGGGCCGACCGGCTGCTCGCCGATCTCGATGCGCTGCTCTTCTTCGGCGACCCGTGGCCCTACGTCAGCTGGCTCCATTTTCCCGACTGGCATTTCGTCTATCACTGGGCGTGGGGATTGTTCATCTGCTTCGCCCTGTTCAAGGCGCGCGAGGACGTGCGCGCGATCAGCGGCTGGTTCATCCTGTGGGGGCTGGTGGCGCCGGTGGTGCAGTTCCTCGTGCCCGCGGCGGGGCCGGTGTTCTACGACGACCTCGGGCTCGGCGACCGTTTCGCGGCGATCCCCGAGCCGGTTTATGCCGACTATCTGTGGGCGCTCTACACCAGCCAGGGAACGGCGGTCGGTGGCGGCATATCCGCGATGCCGAGCATGCATATCGCCGCGGTGACCTGGGCCGCGATCATGCTGCGCCACTGGACGGCATGGGCGTTCGCCTTCGCGATCCTCGTGCTGTCGGTGGTGACCGGCTGGCATTATGCGGTCGACGGGCTGGTCGGCGGGGCGCTGGCCTGGGCGGTGATGGCGCTGGTCAAGCGGGTCCGGCTCCCCGGCACCGGCGCGACCAGCGCGCGCCCCATCGGCGATCGCGCCGGGGCGGCGGGGGCAAGGTTGTAAGGGGAGCAAAAGACACCGACGGATGGTGACCCCTACGGGCCTCGAACCCGTGTTTTCGCCGTGGAATTAGAATGTGCTTCGTTTTCAAAGCCCATTCCCTCCCCCCCCCCCAAAGCGCGAATTCTGTCCCGTTCCGTTTCAAGGGGTTAGCGCCCCGGGGGGAACCTGTGAGGCGCACCCCCCTGTAGAGTGGAGCGGCCCGTGTGGGTTGCGCGCGCATCTCGCCCGGGGATGCCGGGTGCGTCCCATGGACGAGCCGCGTCAGGCTTGGGAAAAGGGATCTGCTTCATTTTGCACCCACGCGCGAAACGCGGCGCCATAAAAAGATATAGCGCGCACCTGTGAAGGCGCCCGCGTCATCATGGATTTCTGATGGAACTCGAAGTCTGACTCCCAGAAGGATGCGCTGTGCTCGTCAAAATTTCGCGCTCTAACGGTCGAGCAGCACCGCCGCACCTTCGGGAGCGCTGAGCAGCAGCGCGGCGCCGGCGAGGATGAAAAGCAGCGCGAGCACCATCGCCCCGGCGAGCGCGAGAGTCCGCCGCCTCGTGGTTTTGATCGGTTGATATTTCATGGTTCGGGTTCCCGATACGCTGAAAGCCGAGTGGGGCGAGGGTTAGAGCTCAAGCGTCAAAAGTAAAGAGCAGGAGGACTTTCGTCGAAATTAAAAGCTCCCCTATAATGTCACTGGCTTGAGAAACATTGGTCGTCAGCAACTCTGTTTGGAACGAAACTACTTGTCAAAACAGATCAACAAAGACATACGGCGGCCCGATTTTTCCTTCGACGGCCGCAGGTCGCGGTACCATCGTTAAGCGGGTGGCGGAAAAGGGGTATATCAACGATCTGTGGCAGTACCTAGACTAGTGCGGTGACCAGTTTTACCTCTAGGGAAGGGCGCGTTTCTGGTTGGGATGACCGGTTCACACGACGAGGCGCGACCGCGAGGTCCTGCCAGTTCGTTCTTGTCTAGAAACCCGGCAGTTCCGCTGTCCTTTATGTTTGGCGCGGCGGTCGGCGGGGCGCTGGCCTGGGCGGTGGTGGCGCTGGTCAAGCGGGTCCGGCTCCCCGGCACAGGTGTGACCAGCGCGCGCCCCATCGGCGATCGCGCCGGGGCGGCGGGGGCAAGGTTGTAAGGGGAGCAAAAGACACCGACGGATGGTGACCCCTACGGGACTCGAACCCGTGTTTTCGCCGTGAAAGGGCGACGTCCTAGACCGCTAGACGAAGGGGCCACACCGTCGGTGTGGGGGCGCATCTATAAGCGGGCGCGGGACACGTCAAGCGCCTTTTGCAGCATTTATGCGTAGGCCGCATCCTCGAGGTGCATTTCGGCGGCATCGCCCCCGGTCCACTCGTCGCGTTTGAGCACCCCGGCGAGCCAGAAGCGCTGGTCGGGACGCGCGCCCAGCAATGCCTGCCCCCATTCGCGGTCGGCGGCGCGAAAGGCGATCGCCTTGAAACCGCGCTGGTCGTCGCCCACCGCGCGAAGCCGGACATGGCCCTGCCCCACCACCCCGACGTTGAGCAGCCGCACCGGGCCGACCGCGACGCGCGGGGCGGGCCAGCCCGCGCCATAGGGACCCGCGGCCTCGATGCGGTCGCACAACGCGCCCGCCACCCCGCCCGCGGCGAGCACGGCGTCGATCACCAGCGCCTGCCCCGCGCGCGCGGCGGCGACTTCGTCCGCCAGCCGTTCGGCGAGGAAGGCGTGCAGCGCCTCGGTCCCGCCCGGCGCCACCGTCACCCCCGCCGCCATCGCATGCCCCCCGCCGGCGAGGAGCAGCCCCGTGTCGCGCGCCGCGAGGATCGCGGCGCCCAGGTCGACCCCGGAAATCGAGCGGCCCGAGCCCTTGCCGACGCCGTCCTCGTCGAGCCCGATGACAAGCGCGGGGCGGCGAAAGCGTTCCTTGAGGCGGCTGGCGACGATGCCCACCACCCCGGGGTGCCAGCCCGCCCCGGCGACGCACAGCAGCGCGCTGTCGGCCTGCGCCTCGGCGGCCTCGAGCGCGGCCTCGGTCACCGCCGCCTCGATCGCGCGGCGTTCCTCGTTGTAGCGATCGAGCCGCGCCGCGATCTCCTCGGCTTCGGCGGCGTCCTCGGTGGTGAGGAGGCGGACCCCGAGGTCGGCCTCGCCGACTCGCCCGCCCGCATTGATGCGCGGGCCGAGCGCGAAGCCGAGGTCGCGCGCGGCGGGTGCCTTCTTGAGCCCCGCCACCCGCGCGAGCGCGGTGAGCCCGACGTTGCGCTGGCTCGCCATGACCTTGAGCCCCTGCGTCACGAAGGCGCGATTGAGGGTCTGGAGCTTGGCGACATCGGCGACCGTGCCGAGCGCGACGAGGTCGAGCAGCGGCAGGAGGTCGGGCTCGGGGGCGCCGTCGACGAAGCGCCCGCGGCGGCGCAATTCGCGCAGCAGCGCGACGCCGAGCAGGAAGGCCATGCCGACCGCGGCGAGGTGGCCGTGCGCGGCGCCCAGCTCGCTCTCGTCGAGCCGGTTGGGGTTGATGACCGCGCAGGCGGTCGGCAGCGTCGCGTCGCACTTGTGATGGTCGCAGACGATCACCTCGAGCCCCGCCGCCGCAGCCTCGTCGAGCGCGGCGAAGGCCTGCGCCCCGCAGTCGACGGTGATGCACAGGCCCGCGCCCCGGCGCTTGAGCTCGACGAGCGCGGCGCCCGAGGGGCCATAGCCCTCCATCAGCCGGTCGGGGATATAGAGCATCGGCTCGGCCCCGAGCTGGCGCAACAGCCGGGCGAGCAGCGCGGCCGAGGTGGCGCCATCGACGTCGTAATCGCCGAACAGGGCGATCGTCTCGCCCGCCTCGATGGCATCGGCGACCCGCGCGGCCGCCTTGTCCATGTCGCGAAAGGTCGAGGGGTCGGGCAGGAAGTCGCGCAGCCTGGGGCTGCGGTGGCGCGGCAGGTCGGCCTGCGTGATCCCGCGCGCGAGCAGCAGCTGGTCGGTCAAATCGCGCGTCAGGTCGTCGCCGCCCTGGTAACGCCAACGCCACGGCTGCCCCGAGAGCGAGCGCTCGATGTCGAGCCGGCTCATCGCACTGGCTCGAGCAGCGCGTTGCGCAGCGCATAGGCCTCATCGCTGCGCAGCGCCTCGATGCGGTGCGCGGCAAAGCCGCTGCCGCCCGCGACCCCGAAGCGCAGGTCGGCGATGCCGAACCAACGCTTCCAGAACGGGCGCCGCAGGTCGACCGACTGGATCCGGTCGAGCGGCAGGATGACGAGGCCGCGGCGCCACCAGCCGCGGCGGACATAGAGGCGTGCGTCGGCGATGCAGTGGCGGCGGTGACGCCAGTCGAGGATGCGCAGCAGCGACAGGAGCGCCATGGCCCCGAGCCAGAGCCCGGCGGCCAGAAGCGAGAATTGGGTGGGCCCCGCACCCCCGAGCGCGGCGGCCCAGTCGTCGCGCCCGAGGATGATCGCGGTGACCACCACCGCGGGGAGCAGGAGGAAGATCGCCGCGGGGACGAGCCCGCTGGCGATGAAGGCGCGGCTCGGGCGCTGCCACGGGGCGCCCTCGTCGGGCAGCGCGGGCCAGCCCATCGCGGCGATGATCCGCTCGATCTCGGGGCCGGTGGCGAGCGGGGCGATGCTGTGGTCGCCCGACCCGCTGTCGCGCGCGAGGCTCTGGATCGTCAGCTTGGCGAAGTCGAAATGCCGCCGCACCGGCCCGCTCGCCACGATCGCCGCCTGCACGCGCTTGAGCGGGAGCACCACGTCGGTCAGCGTGAGCAGCCCGCGGCGGCGGCGAAAGCCGGTCTCGGTCCGCGTCAGCGTGAACCCCCATTCGCGCGGGACAGTGCGGACAAAGCCGGTGAGCAGCCCCGCCAGCAGCAGCGTCACGATGCCGAACCCGGCGGTCACGGCGCGGTTGGCGAGGACGAGGTTCTGGAGCGGCCCGACGCGTTCGAGGTTGGCGCGCCAGAAATCCGGGTCGAACGGGTCGAGCCCGAGCGCGTCGCCATAGGTCTGCGCCACGCCGAACAGCGCGCCGACGATCGCCAGCGAGAAGCTGAAAACCGAGAGCTGGAGCAGCCGCCGCGGGGTCATGGCGAAGATCGCCTCGGTCTCGGCGTCGGCGTTGGCCTCGGCGGTGGACGCGGCAGCCGAGGAGGCGGGCGCGAGCCCGGCGCCGGGGGCGCCCGCGCGGTGCGCGCGGATGCGGTCGCGCAGCGCCTCGGCGCGCGCCAGGGTGATCGAATCGAGTACCCCGTCCTCGTCCTTAGCGCCCGCCGAGGCGCCCGTCTCGAGCTTGACCCGCGCCAGCCCGATCAGCCGCGCGATCGGGTTCTGTTCGATGTTGACGTCCTGCACCCGATCGAACGGGATCGACCGTTCGTTGCGGTTGATGATTCCGCTGGCGAGGTCGATCTCGTCGACGTCGATGCGGTAGGAAAAGGACAGGAGGCGCACGGCGATCGAGCCCAGCGTCCCCAGCGTGGCGACCCCGACCAGCAGCAGCGCGAACCCGGTCTGCCCCTGCGCGGCGAGGAAGATGCCCCCCGCGAGCGCCGCCCACGCCTGCTTGAACACCGTCCCGAGCCCCGCGACGAGGCTGAGCGGGTGGAGCCGCTCGCGCGGGGGCGGGGCCGCGGCGTCGGCGTGCGCGGGCGCGGGCGCGCCCGGGTTGGCGTCGGCGCCCGTGATCGGCCCGGGGATCGCGCCCGGCTCGCCGCTCATTGCCAGTCGGTCTTGATCTGGGCGCGGATGCGGTCGCGCAACTCGATCGCGCGCGGCGGCGCGAGCCCGGGAAGGGTCACGACGCTGTTGTGGGTGCCCGCGGTATGGATGATCAGGCTGGCGGTGCCGACCAGCTTGTCGAGCGGCGCGCGCGCGACGTCGAGATGCTGGACCCGCACGAAGGGCACGATCGTGTCGACGTGGAACAGCCAGCCGCGCACGATGCGCAATTCTCGCTCGCCCAAGGCATAGCCGAGCCGGCGCCAGATCCGCTGCGGCCCGATGACCACCGCGGCCAGCCCGACGAGGGCGACGACCCCGCTGGCCAAGCCGCGCAGCGGCGCGCCCTCGAGCGCGACGCTATCGAGCACCAGCGCGCCGATCAGCAGCGGCAGCCAGCCCAGCATCAGCCGCAGCCGCAGCGCCCAGCGATAGGACGGCTCGACCGGCTCGAGACCGGGGGGCAGCACCGCGCGGCGGGGATCGAGCGTGGCGGGCAGGTCGGAATCGGTGGGGAGGGTGGCCTCGGTCATCGCCCTACCTTAGCGCATGGGCCCGGTTCACAAAGCGTTTCTTCGCCCGCGCGAGCAGGCGGATCAGGCCACGCCCTTGCGATGCTCGCCGCGGATATAGCGGACCGTTCCCGAGGAGGCGCGCATGACGATGCTCTCGGTCTCGATGCACCCCGACTTGCGGCGCTTGACCCCGTCGAGGAGCGAGCCGTCGGTGACCCCGGTGGCCGCGAAGATGCAGTCGCCGCTGGCCATGTCCTCGAGCGCATAGACGCGGTCGAGGTCCTCGATCCCCCACCGCCGCGCGCGCGCGCGCTCGTCATCGTTGCGGAACAGGAGCTTGCCCTGGATCTGCCCGCCCACGCAGGCCAGCGCGGCGGCGGCGAGGACCCCCTCGGGTGCCCCCCCCGAGCCCATGTAGATATCGACCCCGGTGTCTTCGTCGGTGGTCGCGATCACCCCCGCGACATCGCCGTCGGGGATCAGCTTGATGCCGCAACCGAGCCGGCGCAGGTCGGCGATCAGCTCGCGGTGGCGCGGGCGATCGAGCACGCAGGCGTTGATCTCCTCGATCGCGCAGCCCTTGGCGGCGGCGAGGCGGCGGATATTGGTCTCGACATCGTCCTCGAGCGCGATCGTGCCCTCGGGATAGCCCGGGCCGATGGCGATTTTCTGCATGTAGACGTCGGGCGCGTTGAGCAGGCAGCCATGTTCGGCGATCGCGAGGACCGCGAGCGCGTTGGGCCCCGCCTTGGCGGTGATGGTCGTGCCCTCGAGCGGATCGAGCGCGATGTCGATCCGCGGGTCGTCGTCGCCCGCCAGCCCGACCTTTTCGCCGATATAGAGCATCGGCGCCTCGTCGCGCTCGCCCTCGCCGATGACGACCGTGCCTTCCATCGGCAGCAGGTTGAGCGCCGCGCGCATCGCCTCGACGGCGGCGGCATCGGCGGCCTTCTCGTCGCCGCGACCGACCAGCTTGGCGGCGGCGATGGCGGCGGCTTCGGTGACGCGAACCATTTCGAGGACGAGGACGCGATCGAGGGCGGAACTGGCGCTGGACATCACATTGATCCCTTGCATGCTGTGGGTTGGCGCCCCCCTTGCCAAGGCCGCACGCCCTTGTCGAGGCGCGGCGTTCGTGAAACAAGGGCAAGGACTGTGATCGGCGGGGGGAAAGCGATGTTTCATGCGGTGATGAAGGCGATCACGATCCTCTTCGGCTTGCTCTACGTTTTCGCCCTGGGGCTCTACGGGATCGTGCGGCTCAACATGTTCAGCCAGGAGCAGGCCGACCTGTCGCTGCTGATTCTCGAGCCGCTCGGGCTGCCGTGGAGCGACTGGTTCCGGCTCCAGCTCGACGTGTTCGGCGCGCCGTTCGTCAACCTGATCATCCTCGTCCTAATCACCAAGCTGGCCCGGCGCCGCAAGCGCGGCTAGTCGCGCCGCTGCTCCTCCATCACCCGGTGCTCGAGAAGGTCGCTCGAGACGTGGATCCAGCGGCTGGCGATCCGGGTCTCGACGAGGAACAGCGCGATCCCCGCCGCGATCGAGAACATCGCCAGCGCGAACAGGATGGCGATCGGCCCCGACAGCGCGACGTCGCTCATCTGCGCCGCGAACATGAGGATGACGACGAGGCAGATCAGCACCGCGGCGAGGACGACCAGCCCGATCGCGGCATTGACCAGCCCGATGCGCCGATCGATCGAGCGCAATTCCTCCTTGATCGTCTCGTGCTGGTGGCCGCTCGCCTCGAGCAGCAGCGGGCCGCGGGTGCGGGCGCGATCGACGATGCGGTGGAGCCGCCCCGCGAGCACGTTGAGAAAGCCCCCCGCGGCGACGAGCAGGAAGACGGGCGCGATCGCCAGCTGGATGGTCTGGCCGAGCGCGGTGACGTCGTTGGGATCGGTCATGCCGCGCTTGTGGCAGAAAGGCGGGCGGGCCTCTAGCCCTCGACGACGACCTCGTCGCCGATGGCGGTCAGCGCGAACAGCTTGGCGGCGAAGCCCTCGGGCAGCCGGATGCAGCCGTGGCTCGCCGGATAGCCGGGATTGTGGCCGCCGTGCAGCCCGATCCCGAACCGGTCCATGCGCTGGAAATAGGGCATCGGCGCATTGTCATACTTGCGACTGCGGTAATGGCGATGCTTGGTCAGGATGGGCCAGAAGCCGAGTTGGGTCTCCTTGCCCGCCTTGCCGGTGGAGACCGAGGCGGCGCCGACCAGCACCTCGCCCTTGTAGGCGTAGGTCATCTGCTCCTTGAGATCGACGATGACGCGCGCCTCCCCCGTGTCGGGCAGCGTGTCGGCCCAGACGAATTCGTTGGGGGCGAGCGTGTCGATGCCGAAGGTCTCGCGCATCGCGGCCGCCGCCGCCGGCGCGAGACCGTGGCTCCAGCGATAGCCCTCGGGCATGACGAACCCCGCCGGCTCGGGGGCGGCGACCACGACCGGCGCGGGCTCGGGCGCGGGGGTCGCGGCACAGGCAGCGAGCCCGAGCGGCAGGGTGATGAGCAGGAGGCGGCGCAAGGTCATGATGGAATTCCGGCAACAGCGAGTGGAGCGGCGCCAGCATAAGCGGGCGGAGCCGCGATTGGGGCGCCGCCTAGCCGCCCCGGCGCGGATAAGCAACGGCCGGGCGTGAACGGGGTGCGGTGCTGGGTGGGGGGCCTGCGGCAGCCGGGGACGGGGCGGGCTCCTAGCGCTCGAGCATCTTCTTGATGCCGCGCGCGGCCTGGCGCAGCCGCTGCTCGTTCTCGACCAGCGCGAGGCGCACGAAGCCTTCGCCCTCCTCGCCGAAGCCGAGCCCGGGGGCGAGCGCGACCTGCGCGGTCTCGAGCGCATGCTTGGCAAAGCCCACGCTGCCCATGCCGCGAAAGCGTTCGGGAATCGGCGCCCAGGCGAACATCGAGGCCTCGGGGACCGGGATATCCCAGCCCGCCCGGGCGAAGCTTTCGACCAGCACGTCGCGGCGCTTGCGATAGAGCCGCCGGTTCTCCTCGACGATGTCCTGCGGGCCGTTGAGCGCGGCGACCGCGGCGGCCTGGATCGGCGTGAAGGCGCCATAGTCGAGATAGCTTTTGACGCGCTTGAGCGCGGCGATCATCGCCGGGTTGCCGACCGCGAAACCGATCCGCCAGCCGGCCATCGAATAGGTCTTGGACAGCGAGGTGAATTCGACCGCGATCTCGCGCGCGCCCTCGATCTGGAGGATCGAGGGGGTGGGCTGGTCGCCATAATAGATCTCGGCATAGGCGAGGTCGGAGATGACCTTGAGCCCCGCGTCGCGCGCGAAGGCGACGATCCCCGCGTAGAAGTCGAGCCCGACGACCTGCGCGGTCGGGTTGGAGGGATAGCCGACCACCAGCACCTTGGGACGCGGCACCGAATAGCGCATCG
Organism: Sphingomicrobium astaxanthinifaciens; assembly: GCF_022865105.1. Classification (GTDB taxonomy): domain Bacteria; phylum Pseudomonadota; class Alphaproteobacteria; order Sphingomonadales; family Sphingomonadaceae; genus Sphingomicrobium; species Sphingomicrobium astaxanthinifaciens. The sequence goes on along the minus strand of NZ_JAKNYM010000001.1, from coordinate 693,652 downwards.
CCTTCTCGAGCTTGTCGAGGAAGTCGGGGCCGGGCGCGGCGGGGATCGAGCGGATCGCGGCGCCCGCGATGATGAAGCCGAAATGGTGGATCGGGTAGCTCGGATTGGGGGTGAGCACGACGTCGCCGGGCGCGGTGATCGCCTGCGCGAGGTTGGCGAACCCCTCCTTCGAGCCGAGGGTCACGCAGACCTCGCGGTCGGGGTCGAGCCGGACCCCGAAGCGGCGGGCGTAATAGTCGGCCTGGGCGCGGCGCAGCCCCTTGATCCCCGCGCTCGCCGAATAGCGATGCGCGTCGGGCTTGCGCGCGACCTCGCACAGCTTGTCGATGACATGGGCCGGCGGGGCGCCGTCGGGGTTGCCCATGCCGAGATCGACGATGTCGATCCCGCGCGCGCGCGCCTCGGCCTTCATCGCGTTCACCTCGGCGAACACGTAGGGCGGCAGGCGTTCGATCCGGTAGAAGTCCGACATGCCCCAGATGTGCCGCGATCCGCGCCCGGCGGCAACGGCAAAAGGGCGGGGCGGCTTAGTCCTTGTACGCGGGCAGGCTGAGCCCGCGCGAGATGGCCGCACCGCGCAGCGAGAAGCCGAGCAGCCCCGCGACCACCGCGGCGAGGAGGCTCGGCACCCCCGCGGTCACGAGCACCACGAACAGCCCCGAGGCGAAGGCGGCCGCGGTCACGTAGAGCTCGGGGCGCATCAGGATCGAGGGTTCGCCCGCGAGCACGTCGCGGATGATGCCGCCTACGCAGGCGGTCATGATCCCCATCACCACCGCGGGCAGCGGCGCCACCCCGTAGCGCAGCGCCTTGGACGCGCCATAGACGCTGTAGGCGGCCAGCCCGAGCGCGTCGAACCACAGCAGCGGGCGCTCGGAGGTGCGCAGCGCCTTGATGAACCAGGCCGCCATCGTCGCGGCGATGATGACCAGCAGCGTCTCGTTGTGGCGGACCCAGAAGACCGGCGCGCCGATCAGGAGGTCGCGCAGCGTGCCGCCGCCCACGCCGGTGACCAGCGCGAAGAAGAAGAAGGTGACCAGCGTCTGCTGTTTCTTGGCGGCGAGCAGCGCGCCCGACACCGCGAACACCGCGATCCCGACATAGTCGAGCGCGACCAGCGGTCCGGGCGGGATGGGCGGCAGGGGAAGGTCGATCGTCTGCATCGTTTTCATCGCCTAACCGAAAGCGTATGGCTGCACATCAACAATCTTGGGGCGCGAAAGGCGGCAGCGATGACGGACAAGCCGGGCGAGGACTGGGCAGCGGTGATGGCGCGGACGCAGAAGATGTGGATGGACGCGTGGGCCGAGACCTTCGCGGGCGCGGCCAAGGCCCCGGGGCTCGGGGTCGGCGCGGGCGGCGAGGAGGCGGGCGATCTTGCCGACGCGGGCGCGCGGGCGTGGGCGCAGGGGCTCGAGGCCTGGACCAGGATGCTCGGGCAGATGGAGGCGGCGGGGCACCAGCGCGACCGCCGCTTCGCCTCGCCCGAATGGTCCGACAACCCGCTCTTCGCCGGGATCAGGCAGGCCTATCTCGGCTGGAGCGCGCAGATGCTCGAGACGGTCGACCGGATCGAGGGGCTGGGCGAGGAGGAACGCGAGAAACTGCGCTTCGCCTGCCGCGAGATGGTCGATGCGATGAGCCCGGCCAATTTCGCGCTGACCAATCCCGAGGTGCTCGCCGAGGCGGTCGAGACGGGGGGTGACAGCCTTGCCAAGGGGATGAGCAACTTCTTCGCCGACCTGGCACAGGGCCAGCTCACGCAGAGCCCCGAGGGCGCGTTCGAGCTCGGCCGCAATCTGGCCACCACCCCGGGCAAGGTGATCTACGAGACCGAGCTGTTCCAGCTGATCCATTATGCGCCGACCACCGCGACCGTGCTCGAGACACCGCTGGTCGTCTTCCCGCCATGGATCAACCGCTTCTACATCCTCGATCTCACCCCCGAGAAAAGCTTCGTCAAATGGGCGGTCGACCAGGGGGTGAGCCTGTTCATGGTCAGCTGGAAGTCGGCCGACGCGAGCATCGCCGACATCGCCATGGACGATTATGTCGCCGCGCAGGTCGAGGCGATCGACACGGTGCGCGACCTGCTCGGGGTCGAGCGCGTCCATGCCATCGGCTATTGCGTGGCGGGCACCGTCCTCGCGATGACGCTCGCGCTGCTCGCGGCGCGCGGCGAGGCCGACAAGGTGGCGAGCGCCACGCTGTTCACCGCGCAGGTCGATTTCGAGGACGCGGGCGATCTCAAGATGTTCGTCAACGAGGAAACGATCGCCACGCTCGAGCAGCTGTCGGCCGAGACGGGGGTGACAGACGGGCGCGTGCTGGCGGCGACCTTCAACGTGCTGCGCGGGCGCGACCTCGTCTGGAACTATGTCGTCAACAATTACCTGATGGGCAAGGACCCGCGCCCGTTCGACCTGCTCCACTGGAACGGCGACGTCACCAACCTGCCGGCGCGCTGGCACATCGACTATCTCAAGCGGCTCTACCGCGACAACCTGCTAGTCGAACCCGGCGCGATCAGCATCGATGGCCACCCCATCGACCTGACGATGATCGAGACCCCGCTCTATGTGCAGGCCGGCGAGCAGGACCATATCGCGCCGCCGGGAAGCGTGTGGAAGATCAACGAACATGTGCGCGGCCCGGTGCGGTTCGTGCTCGCGGGGTCGGGCCATATCGCGGGGGTGGTGAACCCGCCGGCGGCGGGCAAATACCATTATTCGGTGCTCGCGCCGGGGGTCCCGGCGAGCGACCTCGCCGCGTTCCGCGAGAAGGCCGAGCGGCACGAGGGCAGCTGGTGGCCCGACTGGATCGACTGGCTCCGCGGGATCGATGCGGCCACGGTCGAGGCGACCGGCGCGCGGGTGCCCGGCAAGGGGCGGCTGAAGCCGATCGAGGACGCGCCCGGGCGCTACGTCAAGACGCGCTGAGCGCGCCGAGCGTTTGGCCCGGGCCGCGGAGTCGAGGTCAGAGCACACCGCCGCCGAAGATCAATCGCACGACCATTACCGCGCCGACGAACAGGTTGAGCCGGAACCCCGTGCGGCCCCGGCTCAGGAGCCCGAGCCCGGCGCCGATCACCGGGACGATGAGCCAGATCCAGTTGGTCCAGCCGAGGAAGGGCACGAGCCCGATCAGCGCGAGGACGAGACCGACGATGCCGAGGATGACGGAGAGAATGTTGAGCATGGCTCCGCTATAGGCGGCGTCCAGCTGTATTGCAAGACTAAGACGGCTGGCGTCGGCGGCGGCGCTCCTGCACCAGCGCTACGACATACAGGCCGATCGCGCTCCAGATGCAGGCGAAGGCCAGCGCGCGCGCGGTGGTGAACAGCTCGCCGAACAGGAAGACGCCCATCAGGAACTGCATGGTCGGGGCGAGGAACTGGAGGATGCCGAGCGTCGAGTAGGGCAGGCGGCGCGCCCCCTCGGTGAACAGGAGGAGCGGTACCGCGGTCACTGCGCCCGACACCAGCAGCAGCGCCATGTGCCAGTCGCTCGGCCCCCACAGCGGCTCGCCCGGGTCGCGCAGCCCCCACAGCCAGAGGATGGTGAGCGGGGCGAGGATGATCGTCTCGAGCAACAGCCCGGGGGCGGCGCCGACATCGACCTGCTTACGGAAATAGCCGTAGAAGCCGAAGCTGAAGGCGAGCGTGAGGGTGATCCACAGGTCGGTGAAGCTTGCCCCCGCGGCGAGGATTGCGATGCCGATGGCGGCAAGCCCGAGCGCACCCCATTGCAGCCGACCGAGTTGCTCGTGCAGCAGAAATCGGCCGATCAGCACGTTGATCAGCGGGTTGAGATAATAGCCGAGGCTGGTGGCCAGCACATGGCCCGAGTTCACCCCGAGGATGTAGACCAGCCAGTTGACCGCGATCAGCGCCGCGGTGAGCAGGAGGGTGGCGCGAACCCTGGGGTTGCGCAGCGCCCGGGCCAGCTCGTCGAGCCGGCCGCGCGCCCACAGCAGCAGCGCCAGCGGGGGGATCGCCCACAGGATGCGATGGGCGACGATATCGAGCGAATCGACCGGGATCAGCGCCTTGAAGAACAAGGGGATCAGCCCCCACAGCGCGAAGGCGGACAGCGCATAGGCGTAGCCGGCGCGGGACGGGTCGGACGAGGTCATCGGCGATGCGCGCTGCTGTGCCGCGGCGCGAATGTCAATCGCCGAGGTCCCCGCGGGCCGGGTGCGCGCCGATCGAACTGGTGCCCGAGCGCGATCGGTCCTAGGTTGCGAAGGATGGCCGGCGATGATCCCCTGCATGATCCCGACGAGGTGCGGGCGCATCTGGTCGGTGCGGCGCGCGCGCGGACCGCGCTGACCTATTCCGAATTGCTCGCGCACCTGGGGCACCGCTTCACCCGCCCGAAGATGCGCGCGCTGTGCAAGACGCTCGAAGCGGTCGACGCCGAGGCGCGCGGGCGCGGCGAACCCGAACTGGCGGTGCTGGTGGTGCGCGCCGCCGACGGCCTGCCCGGGCAGGGCTGGTGGGTCGGCGGCCAGAAGGGCTCCTACGCCGGCCCGTGGGAGGGGCCCGCCGCGGCTCGCCTGATCAAGCGGTTGCAGCGATTGGCCTTCGACTATTGGGCCGCGCGGGGCTAAGGGGCGAGCCATGAGTGACGATGTTCGCAATTTCACCGTCGAGGACGAGGATGACGGCATCCGCCTCGACCGCTGGTTCAAGCGGCACCTGCCGGGCGTGAGCTTCGGGACGATCGCCAAATGGGCGCGCACCGGTCAGCTGCGGCTGGATGGCGGGCGCACGACCCCGGGCGACCGGATCGCGACGGGGATGCAGATCCGCGTGCCCCCCGACAGCGACGCCGCCCCCGCCCAGCGCGAGAAGCCGACGGTCGACCTGAGCGACGACGAGATCGACGCGGTCGAATCGATGGTCATCGTCAAGACCCCCGACGCCTTCCTGCTCAACAAGCCGCCGGGGCTGGCGACGCAGGGGGGGACCAAGACCAAGCAGCATCTCGACCGCCTGCTGCACGGGCTCGACCAGGACGGGATGGGCAAGCCCAAGCTGGTCCACCGCCTCGACAAGGATACCTCGGGCGCGATCCTCGTGGCCCGCGGCCCCCGCGCCGCCGCGCACTTCTCCGCCGCCTTCCAGAACCGGTCGGCGCGCAAGGTCTACTGGGCGATCGTCACCGGGGTGCCCGAGGTCGCCGACGGGATCATCGACCTGCCGCTCGCCAAGCAGCCGGGGACCGGCGGCGAGAAGATGCATGTCGACATGGAAGAGGGCGCCCCCGCCAAGACCAAGATCCGCGTGATCGATCGCGCGGGCAGCCGCGCCGCCTTCGTCGAACTGCAACCGCTGACCGGGCGCACGCACCAGCTGCGCGCGCACATGGCGGCGGTCGGCCACCCGATCATCGGCGATGCCAAATATGGCGGCGCCGACGCGATGCTGACCGGCGGGATCAGCCGCAAGCTGCACCTCCATGCGCGGCGCCTCAAGATCGGCGCGCCCAAGGGCAAGGTGATCGATCGCACCGCCGACTTGCCCGCGCATTTCGCCGAGAGCCTTGCCAGCCTCGGCTTCGAGCCGCGCGATGGCGACAACCTCCCGCTCTCGAGCCCCGACCCGGGCAACAGCCTCGAGGCCAAGATCCGTCGCAAGAAGAATATCGCGAAGGATATTCGCAAGGGCCGCAAGGGCGAACGGCGCGCGCGCGCCGCGGGGCCGGATGCGCGCAAGGGCGGCAAGCCGGGGCGGCCGGGCAGGCCGGGCGCCAAGCCGGGGGGCAAGCCGGGGCGCAAGGGGCCGCCCAGGGGGCGCGGGCGATGAGCGTCAAGCTGGCGGTCTTCGATTGCGACGGGACGCTGGTCGATTCGGGCGCCACGATCCACGACGCGCTCGATACGGCGCTGCGCCACCACGGCCATCGCTGCCCACCGCGCAACGAGGCGCAGAAGGTGATCGGGCTCAGCCTCGTCGAGGCGATGCAGGCGCTGGTGCCCGAGGCCGATCACGACGCGCTCGCGGCGACCTACAAGCAGGCCTTCGTCGACCTGCGCGCCTCGGGCGCGGCGGCCGAGGATCCCTATGAGGGGATCGCGGAGCTGCTCGGCGCCTTCGAGGCGGCCGGCTGGCTGCTCGCGGTGGCGACGGGCAAGTCCGACCGCGGGCTTGCGCATATCCTCGAACAACACGGCTGGCGCGAGCATTTCATCAGCCTCCAGACCGCCGACCGCCACCCCTCCAAGCCGCATCCCTCGATGCTGCTCGAAGCGATGCGCGATGCCGGGGCCGAGCCGCCGCACACGGTCATGATCGGCGATACCGGGCACGACATGCGGATGGCGCGCAACGCCGGGGTCGGGGCGATCGGGGTGGCCTGGGGCTATCACGACGCGCACGAGCTGGCGGGGGGCGGGGCACATGCGATCGCGGCGCACGCCGGCGAGGTCCTCGCGCTGAGCGAGGGCTGGCGGCGGCACGGCTTCGCGGCGCCCGCGCCATGTCGGGACGCGCGACCATGACGCCGAGCGAGGACGATGCGCTGTGGAAGCGGCGCTTCGAGGCGTTCGCGCTGGTGCGCCTGTCGGGGCTCGTCTTCCTGTTCGGCGGCCTGATGGTCGCGCTGAAGAACCCGTTCGGCGAGGAATTCCCGGTGATCGGGACGCTGCTCGCCATCTCGGGCGCGGCCGACCTGCTGTTCGGCCCCCGGCTGTTGAAGAAGATCTGGGCGGAGGAAGACCGGTGAAACGTTTCTGGAAGGCGGTCGAGGTCGAGCGCGTCGAGGGCGGATGGACGGTGCGGCTCGACGAGCGCGTGCTCAAGACCCCGGCGCAGCAGGACCTCGTGGTACCGAGCGAGGCGCTGGCGCAGGCGATCGCGGCCGAATGGCGCGCGGTCGAGGACAAGGTCGATCCGCGCGCGTTGCCGATGACCGGGCTGGCCAATGCCGCGATCGACCGGATTGCGCCCGACAAGGAACGCTTTGCCGCCGAGCTGTCGGCCTATGCGGCCAACGAGCTCTTCTGCTATCGCGCCGACTATCCCCGCTCGCTGGCCGAGCGCGAAGAGGCCGAATGGGACCCGCTGCTCGACTGGGCGCGCGACCATTATGAAATCGACTTCGTCACCACCGCGCGGGTCATGCATGTCGAGCAGCCCCCCGAGACGATCGCCACCCTGGCGGCCGCGGTCGCGAACGAGGACCCCTTCGTGCTGGCCGGGCTGTCGCCGATGGTTCGCAACGGCGGCTCGCTCGTGGCGGCGCTCGCGGTGCGGCACGGGGCGGTTGCACCGCCCGCGGCGTGGGCGGCGACCGACTGCCATCGTCGCCACCAGGTCGAGCAATGGGGGGACGATCCCGAGGGCGAACGCGCGAGCGCGGCCAGGCGCGTGGACTTCATGACGGGGGCGCGCTTCCTCGAGCTGCTGTGAGCGGCGCCCCGTCCTAGTCGTTGGGGCGTTCAACCAGCTGGCGCACGAAGCGCGGCAGGTCGGGGCGGCGGATCTTCTTCAACCGCTCGGCCTCGATGATCTTCTTCACCTCGTCGAGGCACTGCGCGAAATCGTCGTTGACCAGCACATAGTCGTAGCTGAACCAGTGGCCGATCTCGCGCTCGGCGCGATGCATGCGACCGGTGATCACGTCCTCGCTGTCGGTGTTGCGCCCGCGAAGGCGTTTCTCGAGTTCGCCCATCGACGGCGGCAGGATAAAGATTGGCACCAGCTCGTGCCCGAAGGCGTAGACGAGCGCCTGCGTGCCCTGCCAGTCGATGTCGAAGAGGATGTCCTTGCCCTGCCGCAGCGCCTCCTTGATCGGCTCCTTGGGGCTGCCGTAGCGATGGTCGAAGACATAGGCCCATTCGGCGAATTCGTCCTGCTCGACCATGCGGTCGAACTCGGCATCGGAGACGAAATGATAGTGCTTGCCGTCGATTTCGCCGGGGCGCGGTGGCCGCGTGGTCGCCGAGATCGACATGGTGATGTTCGTGTCGTCGTGCATCAGCTGCCGACTGATCGAGGACTTGCCCGCGCCCGAAGGGCTCGACAGCACGATCAGCAGGCCGCGCCGGTTTTTCATCGCCAATTCCATCTTCGCGCCATGGCGGATGGGGCCGGGATGCGTCAACCCGTGGCGCTGCCGCGACGGGTGTTTGTGCATCGCAACAAAATCGCTTGAACCTTGCTGCGATGCAATATATATTGCGATGCAACATCACACGGAAAGGTGGGGTTATGGCAAAGGATCACGCGACCAAGGCGAAGGCTGCCGACACGGCGCCGACCGACAAGCAAGCGACGCCCGAGCCGGCCGAGAAAACGGCGGCTCCGGTCGATCCCTCGCCGGTGAAGAACGAAGCGGTTGCGACCCCGGCCGAGCCGGTCAAGGCCGCCGCCAGCAAGATCAATCGGAAGGCGGCCAAAGCGGCGGCCTCCGCGAAGAAACCGGCGGTGCGCAAGGCGGCATCCAAGCCCGCGCCCGCCGCCAAGAAGGAAGACACGATGACCAATTTTGACATGACCAAGTGGTTTGCCGGTTACGACATGCCCAACGCCGACAAGGTCGAGGAACTGTTCGCCAAGGCGGGCCAGCAGGGCGAGGAACTGTTCGCCAAGACCCGCGCCGGTGGCGAGGAACTGGCGCACATCGCCAAGGCCAATGTCGAGGCGATGATCGAGGCCTCGAAGATCGCTGCCTCGGGCGCCAAGGATATCGGCACCGAGCTGATCGAGGACGGGCGCACCCAGTTCGAGAGCGCCTCGGACAACCTGCGTCGGCTGGCCGAGGCCAAGAACCCGCAGGAATATGTCGCGATCCAGTCCGAACTGGCCAAGTCGCAGTTCGACCTGATGGTCGCCGAGACCGCCAAGCTGACCGAGAAGATGGTCAAGCTGGCGGGCGAGGCGATGCAGCCGGTCTCGAACCGCGCCAGCCTCAACGTCGAGAAGGTGAAGTCGATGATGGCCTAACGGCCGCTCGATTTTCGACCGAAAAGGAGGGCCGCCATCCCAAGCCGGGACGGCGGCCCTTTTTCATTTGCCACAAAGCGGAGCCTTGGTGGTTGCGACGCGTTCGCCGGTTGCCATATGTGGAGCATCATGAGTGACCTGAAGATCATTGTTGCGGGGCAGGACCATGTCGACGACACCGACGGCGAAGCCGGCGTCGCCACCGCCACGCGTCCCAAGACCAAGAAGCCGTCGAACTACAAGGTGCTGATGCTCAACGACGATTACACGCCGATGGAATTCGTCGTGCTCGTCCTCCAGCGCTATTTCAACATGGGGATCGACGACGCCACCCGGGTCATGCTCCAGGTCCACCAGCAGGGCGTGGCGGTCTGCGGGGTGTTTCCCTACGAGGTCGCCGAGACCAAGGTCAGCCAGGTGATGGATTTCGCCCGCCAGAACCAGCATCCGCTGCAATGCACGCTCGAGAAAGCGTGACCGCCCGACCTTGCGCTGCGCGGTGCGGGCGCTAAAGCCCGGTCATGGACTCTATCTGGATCGAAGGCGGCAAGCGGCTCGAGGGGAAGATCCCCATCTCGGGCGCGAAGAACGCCGTGCTCACGCTCATCCCCTGCGCGCTGCTCACCGAGGAGAAGCTCACGCTGTCGAACCTGCCGCGGCTCGCCGACGTCGACAGCTTCTCGCACCTGATGAACGAGCTTGGCGTCGGCACCGCCTTTGCCGGCAAGAAGGCGGGCGACAGCAACCGCACGATCACGCTCGATGCCAGCGAGATCGCCTCGACCGTCGCGCCCTACGAGCTGGTGCGCAAGATGCGCGCCTCGATCCTCGTGCTCGGCCCGATGCTGGCGCGGATGGGCGAGAGCACCGTCAGCCTGCCCGGCGGCTGCGCGATCGGCGATCGCCCGATCGAACTGCACCTGCGCGCTCTCGAGGCGATGGGGGCCGAGATCGAACTGGCCGAGGGCTATGTGAAGGCGGTGGCGCCGGGCGGCAAGCTGCCGGGGGGTGAATATACCTTCCCCGTGGTCTCGGTCGGCGCGACCGAGAATGCGGTCATGGCGGCGACGCTGTGCACCGGCACCACCCAGCTGTTCAACGCCGCGCGCGAGCCCGAGATCGTCGACCTGTGCAACTGCCTCGTCGCGATGGGTGCGTCGATCGAGGGCATCGGTTCGGGGCATCTCACCATCACCGGCGTCGAGGCGCTGCACGGCGCCGACTATGCGGTCATGCCCGACCGGATCGAGGCCGGCAGCTATGCCTGCGCGGCGGGGATCACGGGCGGCTCGATCGAGCTGGTCGGGGCGCGCGCTTCGGACATGCTGGCGACCACCAACGCGCTCGCCGCCGCGGGGCTGCTCACCGAATTCACCGACGCGGGGCTCAAGGTGTCGGCGACCGGCAGATTGCGGCCGCTCGCCATCTCGACCGCACCCTATCCCGGCTTCGCCACCGACATGCAGGCGCAGTTCATGGCGATGATGACGCTGGCCGACGGCGACAGCTATCTCGAGGAGACGATCTTTGAGAACCGCTACATGCACGTCCCCGAGCTGCGCCGCATGGGCGCCGAGATCGAGACGCGCGGGCGCAGCGCCATCGTGCGCGGGGTCGAGGGGCTGACGGGCGCCAAGGTGATGGCGACCGACCTTCGCGCCTCGATGAGCCTCGTGCTCGCCGGGCTCGCCGCCAAGGGCGAGACCGAGGTGCTGCGCGTCTACCACCTCGACCGCGGCTACGAGCGGCTCGAGGAGAAGCTGGCGGGCGTCGGCGCGACGATCGAGCGCCGCTCGGGCGGCTAGATCCCGACCTTCCCCAGCGCGTGCAGCCCGGTGCCGACGAGGCCGCCGACCAGCGTGCCGTTGATGCGGATATATTGGAGATCGCGCCCGACCGCGCCCTCGAGCCGCTCGGTGACCGTCGTCGCGTCCCACGAGCGCACCGTATCGGATACGAGCGTGACGATATTGTCGCCGTAGCTGGCCGCCATGCCGGCGGCGGCGCGGCGGGTGAAGCGGTTGATCGCGGCCTTGAGGCGCGCGTCGGTCTCGAGGCTGTGGCCGATCGAGCCGAGCACCTCGCCCAGCTGCCCCGCCATCGCGCCGTCGGGGTTGTGCGCGCCCTCGATGATGCCGGTGCGAAAGCGCTGCCACAGGTCGTCGAGCCACAGCGCGACCGACGAGTTCTCGATCGCGCGCACCTTCCATTGCTCGACCTTGGCCATCAGCGCGGGGTCGGTCTGCAGGTTGTTGGCAAGGTCGGCGAGCTGGTGCTCGATCTTGACGCGCACCGGGTGCCCGGGGTCGGCCTCCATGTCGCGGAAGAGCTTGCGCAGCCCCTCGACCAGCTGGTCGGCGATGCGCTCGTCCACGGTGGCGAGGCGCAGCAGCCAGCTGGTCCGCTTGTAGACCATGTCGCGGATCATATGCTCGTTGTCGTCGAGCGCGTTGGCGAGATAGGCGATGGCCTTTTCCATCGCCGGCAGGTGGCGATCCTCGTTGATCGCGACCGCGAGCGCGCGGCCGATCACGGGCGAGACGTTCATGCGCTTGAGGCGGGCCTTGAGCGCGTCCTTGGCGATGCCGCCGAGGCGTTCGTCATCGAGCCCCTCGAAGGCGTCGGCAATGAGGCGGCTCGCGCCGCTGCGCATCCGCGTCTCGCCCCCCGAGGGATGCGCGAGGAAGCGGCCGATCGCGCCCGCGACGTCGGTCTTGCGCATGCGCCGGGCGATCACCGGGGCGACGAGGAAATTCTCGCGGATGAAGCGCGACAGCGCGGTGCCGATGCGATCCTTGTTCTTGGGAATGATCGCGGTGTGGGGGATCGGCAGCCCGAGCGGGTGGCGGAACAGCGCGGTGACCGCGAACCAGTCGGCCAGCGCGCCGACCATCGCCGCCTCGGCGAACGCCTCGACCCATTCGAGCCAGGGATAGGCGGGCTCGAGCTGGCGCGAGCTGAAGTAGAGCAGCGCCATCAGCACGAGCAGCCCGGTCGCGAGCCGCTTCATCCCGCCTGCGCCCGGCTGGTCGGAGGAAAAACGCGAAAGGGGGACGGGGCCGCTCGCCATATCCTGCCCTAACGCACGATCGGGGAAAAGGTCACCCGCGCGCTATTCGGCCGGGAGCGCGGCGGGCGGCGGTTCCTCGCCCCCGGGTAGCCGCCGGGCCTCGTCGCGCGGATTGACGAAGCCGCCGAACTTGGCCGCGAGCCGTTTTTCCATGTCGATCGCGAGGCTGTAATAGGCCGGCACGAGGAGCAGCGTGAGCGCGGTCGAGAAGATCAGCCCCCCGATCACGGCATAGCCCATCGGCGCGCGCCACGAACTGTCGCCGTGCAGCGACAGCGCGATCGGGATCATCCCCGCGACCATCGCCACCGTGGTCATCACGATCGGCTGCGCGCGCTTGTGCCCGGCTTCGGCGATCGCCTCGTCCTTCTCCATCCCCTGGTTCATCATCTCGAGCGCGAAGTCGACCAGCAGGATCGAGTTCTTGGCGACGATGCCGAGCAGCATCAGCAGCCCGATGAACACCGGCAGCGAGATCTGCATGCCCGCGAGGTTGAGCGCCACCGCCGCGCCGAGCGGCGCGAGCAGGAGCGAGCCCATGTTGACGAAGGGCGCGAGGAAGCGGCGGTAGAGCAGCACCAGCACCGCGAAGACGAGCATCACCCCGGCGGCGACCGCGACCACGAAGTTGAACAAGAGCTCCTGTTGCCATTTCTGTTCGCCCAGATCGAGCCGCTGCACCCCGCGCGGCAGGTTCTGGATCGTCGGCAGCTGGTTGACGATCGCCCATGCCTCGCCCTGCTGGAGTTCGGGCACGAAATCGGTGCCGACCGCGATGCGGCGCTGCTGGTCGGTCCGCTGGATCGAGGTCGGCCCCGCGCCGAAGCTGATGTCGGCGACCGATTTGAGGGGCACCGAGCCGCCCGACTGGGTCGGCACCGGCAGGTTGAGCAGCGTATCGATATTCTCGCGCTCCTGCTCGGACAGCGAGACGGTGACCGGGATCTGGCGATCCGACAGCGAGAATTTGGCGCTGTTCTGCTCGACCTCGCCGATCGTGGCGATGCGGATCGTCTGGCTGAGCGAGGCGGTGGTCACCCCGAGGTCGGCGGCCAGGTCGAAGCGCGGGGTGATCTGGATCTCGGGGCGAATGTCGTCGCCGACGACGCGCGGCCCGACCAGTTCGGGGCGCTGCGCCATTTCCTCGGCGATCTGGTAGGCGGTCTGTTCGAGCAGTTCGGGATCGCTCGAGCCGAGATAGAAGGTGATCGCCTGCCCCGACCCCCCGGGGCCGCCGCCGCCCTGGCTCTGGAAGTTGACGCGGGCATCGGGGATGCGCGCGAGCACCGGGGCCAGTTCGCGTTCGTAGACGAAGCTTTCCTCGGGGCGGTCGTCCTTCCACACGATGTTGACGTTGCCGCTGGTGGTGAAGATCCGCTGGAAGACATTTTCCACCTGCGGATGGTCGTCGACCTCGTCGGCGACCCGCTCGATGATCGCGGCGGTCTGCTCGATCGTCGCGCCGGGAGGCAACGAGACGTTGATGCGCGAGCTGTCGCGATCCTCCTGCGGCGAGAATTGCATCGGCAGCTGCGCGAACAGGATGACGGTGAGCGCCAGCGTGAGGAAACCCCCGCCGACGGCGGCCATGCGATGGTCGCGGAACCGCGACCCCAGCCGCTTGAGCCGGTAGCGCGCGCGCGCCGCGAACGGGCTGTCGTCGAAACCGCGCAGCTTGCCCCACAGCCAGCCGACCGTCATCGTCAGCAGGCTGAGGATGCCGAGCAGGACGAGGAACTGCACCGAGCCCATCAGGATGGCGGCGACCGGCCCCATCGGCTCGGGCGCCTGCGCGGACTGCGAGACGATCAGCAGCGAGGACAGGACGAAGGCGAGCACGGCGGGAACGATCCGCGCCGCGAGCACCGGCGGCGCCTCGACGAGCGAGCCGCGGATGGCGCGCATCTTCTCCGACGAGATGGTCCAGCGCAGCACCTTCATATAGGCCTGCATGATCCGCCCGTTGGCATGCTCCTGCTCGCCGTGGGCGCGCAGGAAATAGGCGGCCATCAGCGGCGTGATCATGCGCGCCACGAGCAGCGACATGATCACCGCGAGGACCACGGTATAGCCGAAATTCTTGAAGAACTGGCCCGAGATGCCGGGCATCAGCGCGACCGGCAGGAACACCGCGACGATGGTCGCGGTGGTGGCCAGCACGGCGAGCCCGATCTCGTCGGCGGCGTCGATGCTGGCACGCCACGCCGACTTGCCCATCCGCATGTGGCGCACGATGTTCTCGATCTCCACGATCGCATCGTCGACGAGCACCCCGGCCACCAGCGCGAGCGCGAGCAGGCTGAGGAAATTGAGGTTGATCGACATCAGGTCCATGAAGAAGAAGGCGGGGATCGCCGACAGCGGGATCGCGACCGCAGCGATCACCGTGGCGCGCAGGTCGCGCAGGAACAGGAAGACCACCAGCACCGCGAGCAGCGCGCCTTCGATCAGCGCCTGCATCGAGCTGGTATATTGGGTCTTGGTGTAATCGACGTTGTTCGAGATCTCGATGAAGTCGACCCGCGGGTCCTCCTCCTCGATCTGCGCCAGCACGTCCCACCCGCTGTCATAGGCGGTCACGTCGGACGCGCCCTTGGCGCGGCTGAAGTTGAAGACGACGACTTCCTCGCCGTTCATCCGCGCATAGCTCGTCTGTTCGGAGGCGGCATCGCGCACGGTGGCGATGTCGCGCAGCCGCACGACCCGGCCACCCCCGGTCGCGATCTGCGTCTCGCCGAGCGCGGCGGCGGTCTCGGCATTACCGAGCACCCGCACCGACTGTTGCGAGCCGGCGATCTCGGTGCGCCCGCCGGCGGCGTTGATGTTGAGCTGGCGCAGCTGGTTGTTGACCGCCGCCGCGGTCAGACCCTGCGCCTGCAGCGCGCGCGGGTCGAGCGTGACGCGGATCTCGCGGTCGACCCCGCCGAAGCGCTGCACCTCGGCGATCCCCTCGACCCCGAGCAGCCGCCGATTGACGTCATTGTCGATGAACCACGACAGCTCCTCCAGCGTCATGTCGGTGGTGCGCGCGGCGATGAAGGAGAGGCTGTCGCCCGAGATGTCGATGCGGCTCACCCGCGGCTCGAGGATGCCCTGCGGCAGCGACCCGCGGACCTGGCTGATCGCATCGCGCACGTCGTTGACCGCGCGGTCGGTATCGGTGCCGATCTCGAACTGGACGAAGGTGTTGGACGAGCCTTCGTTGATGCTCGAGTTGATCTCGTCGACCCCCTCGATCCCGCGCACCGCGGCCTCGACCCGCTGGGTGATCTGGTTCTCGATCTCCTCGGGCGCGGCGGAGGGCAGGATGATGGTGACGTTGGCGGCCGGGAAATCGATGTCGGGGTTGTTGGTGACTTCCATCCGCACGAACGCGATGATCCCCGCGATGAGGAGCACGGTGAACAGCACGATCGGGGGCACCGGATTGCGGATGCTCCACTCGGAAATGCGGCGGAAGTTCACGGTCTTCTCTCCTAGCGCGCGGATTCGCGGACGGGCGAGACTTTGCGCCCTTCGGTCAGGAACGAGCCGGCGCGGCTGACCACCTGTTCGGTCCCGTCGATGCCGCTCGCGATCGTCACGCCGCGATCATCGACACTGGCGACGGTGACGTCGCGACGTACGACCTCGTTGTCGGCATTGACAATATAGACGAAATTCCCCCTCGCGTCGGCGAGCACCGCCGACTGGGGCAGGAGCGGGGCGGTGGTGGCACCGGCGCCGATCCGCGCCTCGGCGAACCCGCCGGGGCGGATCGCGGGATCGTAGGGGATGGCGATGCGCACCTCACCCTGGCGGCTCTGCGGGTCGATCACCGGGGAGACCTGCCAGACGCGGCCATCGAACTGGGTGTCGGTACCCGTCGGCACGATCAGCGCGGGCATCCCGACGCTGACCGCCGAGAGGTCCTCCTGGCTCAGCCGTGCGCGCATCTCCATCTCGCCCCCGCGCGCCATGCGGAAGGCATAGGGGGTGCCGGGGCTGACGACCTGCCCGACCTCGATGTTGCGCTCTAGGATGAGCCCCGCGGTGGGCGCGCGGATGTCGAGCAGCCCGATCGAGGCGCGGGTCTGGTTCAATTGCGCCTGCGCCACCGCGACGCGCGCGCGCGCGGCGTCGTAGGCGGCCTGCTTGCGATCGATGTCGGCCTGGCTGACGAAGCCGCGCTCGACCAGCGCCTGCGCGCGCTCGAGCTCGCTCTTGGCGAGGTCGGCATCGGCCTGCGCGGCGGCGATCTGCGCGCGCTGCTGCTGCGCGGTCTGCGTCTGCACCGAGCGCTCGATCGAGGCGAGCAGCTGGCCCTGGCGCACCCAGTTGCCCGCTTCGGCGAGGACGCGGGTCACGCGGCCCGATCCGGCCACGCCGACGGCCTGGTCGCGGCGCGCGGCGAGCGTGCCCGCGGCGATGATGGTGCGCCCGATCTCGCTCGTGCCGGGCACGATGACCGACACGCTGGGCGCCTGCCCGCCCCCTGCGGCGCCGGCGGCGCGCGGCCCCGTCGCGCCCTCTTCCTCGCCCGAGGAAAAGGCGAAATAGGCGGCCAGCAGCACCGCGAGCACGATCAGCCCGCCGATCAGGAAAGCCCGCCGCTTGCGCCGGTGGCGGGCCTGGTCCGCGACAGCGAGGCCGTCATCGAGCGCGAGTTCACGATTCATCGTCATATCCCTAAAATTTCCTCACGGCGGCCGCGGTCGCCCCGCCGTATCATACGGGTAGCACAGTTGCACCGCAAAAACATCGCGATCCTCCCGGCGGTCGAGGCGGTTCGACGAACGGTTGGAACCTTGTGCGCGGCAAATGATACTCTATCGTAACGATGCCCGGTAGCGGGCGCCCGCAAGCGGGTCCAGCACGATAAGGGAGAAGAACGCGATGTTGGCGGAATATAGCTGGTTCTGGTGGATCGTCATCGGCCTGATCGCGGGAGCGATCGCCAAGCTGATCATGCCGGGCAAGGATCCGGGCGGGTGTTTCGTGACCGTCCTGCTCGGGATCGCGGGGGCGCTGCTCGCGGGCTTCCTCGGCAAGGCGGTCGGCTGGTACGACGAGGGCGAGGGCGCCGGCTTCATCGCCGCGATCATCGGCGCGCTGATCATCCTCGGCGTCTATCGCCTGATCCTCAAGAAGCGCTGATTGCGTTCAGCCAGCGTTGCGGCGCGCCCTGCTCGACTGCGCGCGGGGCGGGCCGACGCTCGTGGCCCAGCAGAAGGAGGATTGCAGTGATGAGCAAGCGACTTGGAATGGTGCTGGCGCTGGCCGGCGCGGGGCTGGCCGGGGCCGCGGGGGCGAGCGCGCCCGCGGCGGCGCAGGAGGCCTATGCGATCGAGGTCGGTGCCGACCAGACCGTGCTCGACCTCGTGGTGCGGGGCACGACGACGCGCGTGCCCGACATCGTCACCATCTCGGCCGGGGTGACCAGCGAGGCGGGCAATGCGAGCGAGGCGCTGCGGCTCAACAGCGCGTCGATGCAACGGGTGGTCGAGGCGCTGCGCGACCTCGGGGTGGCGCGGCGCGACATCCGCACCCAGCAGATCAACCTCAGCCCGATCTACGAGGACCGTCGCTACGGCGGGGTGGCCAAGATCAGCGGCTATCGCGCCAGCAACATGGTGAGCGTGCGGTTCCGCGAGATCGAGCAGTCGGGACGCGTGCTCGACATCCTCGTCGGGGAGGGCGCCAACCAGATCAACGGGCCAAGCTTCGAGCTCGACGATCCCGACGAGGCGCTCGACGAGGCGCGCCGCGACGCGCTCGAGCAGGGGCGCGAGCGCGCCGAACTCTACGCCAAGGCGCTCGGCAAGCGGGTGGTGCGGCTCGCGCATTTCTCGGAAGGGCGCTCGCGCATGCCCTCGCCGATCGTGGTGACCGGGGCGCGCATGGAGATGGACGCGGCCGCGGCGCCGCCGATCGAGGCGGGCGAGCAGGAAATCGGGGTGAGCCTCGAGATGCGCTTCATCCTCGAGTAGCCGGGCGACCGGGCGCGCGGGCGCCGCGCGCGTCGCCCGGGCTGGCCACGAAAAAGGGCCGGGCGCCACGCGGCGTCCGGCCCTTTCGTTGGGGTCGGGGTGCGCGCTAGCGAACGCGACCGCGGCGCACGAGGTTGACGATCGCCAGCAGGATGATCGCGCCGAGCAGCGAGACCAGCAGGCTCGAGATCGAGAAATCGCCGGTGGTGATCGACCCGCCGCCGATGATCGGGGCAAGCAGCAGCCCGCCGAGGATCGCGCCGACGATCCCGACGACGATGTTGAGCAGGATGCCCTGCTGGGCGTCGGTGCGCATGACGATGCTGGCGAGCCAGCCGAGGATGCCGCCGACGATGATGATCAGGATCCAGGTAAGCATGATTTCTCTCCCTATGAACGGACGCCCGGCTTCTGTTGTCCGGTTGCGCCGAATCAAAGGCCCAAGGTCCGGATTGTTCCGCCCGCGACATCTTTCGCAAGCCGCGAAGAAAAACGGCCCCGTCAGGGAGATGACGGGGCCGTTCCAGGGAAGACGTTAAGTCTCGGGTACGCGGTTACTGTCGCTGCGGCGTCCTAGAAACGCTGCTGGCGCTCATACTGGTCGCGATACTGCTTGAGCCGGGTGACGCGCAGCCCGGGCATACCCGAGCGGTCGACCGCGCGCTGCCAGCTGGTGAATTCCTCGAGGCTGAGATCGTAGCGCTCGCACGCCTCGTCGACGGTCAGCAGGCCGCCCGCGACCGCGGCGACCACCTCGGCCTTGCGGCGCACCACCCAGCGCGTGGTCGAGGCCGGGGGCAGGCTGTCGAGCGTCAGCGGTTCGCCGAGCGGGCCAATCACCTGTGCGGGGCGGATTTCCTGGTTTTCGAGCATCGAATTCCTCAACTTGAAATGTCTCTCGTCACGGCCTTGATGTTTATTCGTGCCCCTTGAACAATTGGTCATGGGGGAAGGTTAACGACCCGCTTAACTATCCTTGCCGTGCGTTAACCGTGCGATGTCGGCGAACGCCCCCGACAGCTTGCCCTCGACCTTCTCTCCCGAGAGGAATCGCACCCGGTCGAGGTTGCGCCGGATGCGCGCCTCGAACCCGGGCAGACCCGCCTCGATCGTCTCGAGCGTGATCGGGGTCGCATCGTCGAAATCCCGTTCATGTCGCGCCAATGCCGGCCCCCTATTTTCGCCTCGTGGTTCGCAACCCCTATGCGAACAGGGTGAATTTCCGGTAAAGAAGCAGTCATGTCCCCCACTTTCGACCTTCCAGGCGCGCCCGCCGATGCGCGCATCGTCGTCGCCATGTCGGGCGGCGTGGATTCGAGCGTCGTCGCCTGCCTCGCCGCCCGCACCGGCGCCGAGGTGATCGGCGTCACGCTCCAGCTCTACGACCATGGCGAAGCGATGGCGCGATCGGGCAGCTGCTGCGCGGGGCAGGACATCTATGACGCCAAGATGGTGTGCGACCGCCTCGGCATCGCGCATTACGTGCTCGACTACGAATCGCGCTTCCGCACCGGCGTCATCGACAAGTTCGCCGACGACTATGCGGCGGGGCGCACGCCGATTCCCTGCTCGCAGTGCAACCAGGGGGTGAAGTTCGTCGACCTGCTCGCCTTCGCGCGCGAACTGGGCGCGACCTGCCTCGCCACCGGCCACTATGTCCGCCGCGTCGTAGGCGATGACGGCAAGCCGCAACTGTGGAAGGGGCGCGACCCGCGCCGCGACCAGAGCTATTTCCTCTACGGCACCACGCTCGACCAGCTCGATTTCCTGCGCTTCCCGCTGGGCGACCTGCCCAAGCCCGAGGTGCGGCGGCTGGCCGAGGAAGCGGGGCTCGAGGTCGCGGCCAAGCCCGACAGCCAGGACATCTGCTTCGTCCCCGACGGCGATTACGCCCGCCTCGTCAAGACGCTGCGCCCTGAGACGCAGGCGCCGGGCGAGATCGTCGGGCTCGACGGCGAGGTGCTCGGCGAGCATCCGGGCACGGTGCATTACACCATCGGCCAGCGCCGCGGGCTCGAGATCGGCGGGCAGCCCGAACCGCTCTATGTCGTGGCGATCGACGCGGCGGCGCGGCGCGTGGTGGTCGGCCCCAAGGCCGCGCTCGCGGTCGCGGGGGCGATGATCGAGGAGCTGAACTGGATCGGCGAGACGCAGGCGCTGGTGGACACCAAGGTGCGCAGCCTCGCGCCGCCGGTGCGCGCGCGGCTGTCGGACGGCGCGGTCCGGTTCGAGGCGCCCCAGTTCGGGGTGGCGCCGGGGCAGTCGGCGGTGTTCTACGAAGGCGAACGGCTGCTCGGCGGCGGCACCATCGCCGCCACCGAGCCCGCCGAGATGCTACCCGCCTAGTTGGAGGCGGGGCGGTCTTCGCTGCCGCCCTTGAGCGCCATGTAGCCGATCACCGCCTGCGTGCCGAGGACCGCGACCGTGTCGCCGGTAACCTTGAACCCGCCGGCGGCGCCGGTCGCGAGCGCAGTGCCGCTGGTGCTCGTCCCGCCGGCCATCGTGCCGCCTGTGGTGGTGACGCCATTGGTCGCGCCGCTCACGGTCGTTCCGGTCGTGGTCCCCGTCGTGGTAGGGCCAGTCGTGGTCGTGGCGCCATTGGTCGCGCTGCCCGCGGTCGTGCCGGTCGGGGCGTTTGCGGCGACGGTGTTGGTCGGAATAATTTTCGGCGCACAGGTGCCGCGACCCCCACCTTCCTTGGCATCTGCCGCTTTCTGAGCCTCTGTTCGCGTGTCGGGGTCTTCTGCGGCTTCGTCCATCTTGGCGGCCCAGAAAGCGATGGCTGCCTGGTCCTTAGCCAGCACGGCGTCGGAAAGGCGGTCCTGTATCCCCTGTGCGGTCGCATACCGTTCCCCGACAGGGCAAAGCCGTTCGGCGTGCGGGCGCGGGTCGTCGGCAGGCATTTTTTGGCAGACGACCGTTTGTTTTTGATAGGCGCCGTAGACCGTCTCGGGCGTCGACCGCCCGGGGACGTGCGCCCCGCAAGCCGTCATTCCCCCCTCGCTTGTCATCTGCGTAGCCGCGCCTCAAGGACAAACTGCCCGACGGCGGCAAGAAATTGCCCGGCGTGGCAATGGGGTCACGACATGGGGGGGCACGGCCATGGGAGCACGGCCATGGGAGCCCGGGGGGTCGCCGCAGCGCCCGCGCCCGGGCGCTACAGCAGGAATCGGCCCTCGATAACGGTGAGCGCGCGCCCGCCGAGCCGGAGCCGCTCGCCGTCCAGCGTGCAGGCAAGCGCGCCGCCGCGCGCGCTCGCCTGGTGCGCGCTGAGGGATGTCTTGCCGAGCCGTTCGGCCCAATAGGGGGCGAGCCCGGCATGCGCGCTGCCGGTGACCGGATCCTCGTCGATCCCGTAGGCGCTGGCGAACACCCGGCTGACGAAATCGAGATCGGGTGCCGCGCCCGGCGCGGTGACCATGACGAGCCCCGGAATGGCGCGCAGCGCGGCGAAGTCGGGGGCGAGCGCGCGCACGGCTTGCTCGTCCTCCAGCGCGGCGATGAACAGCGGCTCGGGGCCGGCGCGAAGCACAACCTCGGCCTCGGGGGCGCGCAGCGCGGCGCGCACCTCGTCGGCGCGCTCGGTCGGCGCGGCGGGCGCGAGCGGCAGGTCGAGCGTGAGCCGGTCGCCGCGGCGCGTGACGGTCAGCACGCCGGCCTTGCGGGTGCGGAAGCGGATCGCCTCGCGCTCGCCGATCAGGACATGCGCGGCGGCCAGCGTGGCATGACCGCATAGCGCGACCTCGGTGGTGGGGGTGAACCAGCGCAGCTCGAAATCGGCCTCCGCGGCGGCCGCGCAAGGCCAGGTGAAGGCGGTCTCCGACAGGTTGTTCTCGGCGGCGATCGCAAGCAGCTGGTCATCGCGCAAGGCAGGCCCGTCGAGCGGCATGACCGCGGCAGGATTGCCGGTGAAGCGCTGGTCGCCGACGGTGAAGGCGTCGACCTGATAGAAGGGCAGGGCGCGGGTCATGGCGAGGGCTCCGTCTCGTGGCCGGGGGTCTCGGGGCGCATGTCCTGTCCCGGCTCCTCGAGCCCCTTGGGGTCGGGGTGGATCAGCAGGTCGACCCCGGGGAACTCGGCATGGATGCGCGCTTCGATGTCATCCATCACGTCATGCGCCTCGGCCACCGTCATGGCGGGATCGAGCCAGATGTGGAACTGGGCGAAATCATGCCCTCCCGAGGTGCGGGTGCGCAATTCGTGGATGCCGTGAAGCTCGGGATGCGCGTTGATCATGGCGATGAAGCGGTCGCGCTTTTCATCGTCCCATTCGCGATCCATCAGCTGGTCGATGGCATGGCTCGCGCCGCGCCAGGCCCCGCGCAGCAGCCAGAGCGCGATGAGGATGCCGAAGACCGGATCGGCGAGCGGGACCCCGCCCAGCTGGTCGAGCGCGAGCGCGGCGATCACCGCGAGGTTGAGCAGGAGGTCCGACTGGTAATGAACGTGGTCGGTCTGGATCGCGACCGACCGCGTCTGGCGGATGACGTGGCGCTGGTAGGCCAGCAGCCCGAGGGTCACGAGGATCGCCACCGCCGAGACGCCGACCCCCAGTTCGAGCTCCTGCGTGCGCGCCCCCGAGCCGAAGCGCGCGATCGCGCGCCAGGCGATGCCGATCGCGCTGACCGAGATGAGGATGACCTGGAACAGCGCGGCGATGGCCTCCGCCTTGCCATGGCCGAAGCGATGCTCCTCGTCGGCGGGCATGGCGGCGTAGCGCACTCCGAAGAAAGTGACGAGGCTGGCGATGAGGTCGAGGGCGGTGTCGGCGAGGCTGCCGAGCATGGCGACGCTGTCGGTCGACCAGCTCGCCCAGACCTTGAGCGCGACGAGGAACAGCGCGACCGACACCGAAAGGATCGCGGCGCGGCTCGTCAGGCTGGCGCGCGCGCCGTGATGGTCGTGGCCATGGTCGTGCCCGTGCCCGTGCACCCCGCTCATGGGTAGAGGAGCCCCTCGTCCCAGCCCTCGGCGCTGCGGGTGAAGAGGATGCGGTGATGCATCCGCTCGGGCGTGCCTTCCCAGAATTCGATCCGCTCGGGCACAAGCCGATACCCCCCCCAATGCGCCGGGCGCGGCAGATCCCCCTCGGGATAGCGCGCCTCGAGCGCGGCGATGCGGTCGAGGAATACCTGCCGCGAGGGCAGCGGGCGGCTCTGGTCCGACGCGGCGGCGGCGAGCTGCTTGTCGCGCCCGCGGCTCTGGAAATAGGCATCGGCGGTGGCCGCATCGACCGGCTCGACCCGCCCCTCGATGCGCACCTGCTTGTAGGTCGATTTCCAGTGGAACGCGAGCGCGGCGCGCGTGTTGGCGGCGAGTTCCTCGCCCTTGCGGCTGTGCTGGTTGGTATAGAAGACGAACCCGTCGGGGCCGTGATCCTTGAGCAGCACGATCCGCACCGAGGGCGCCCCCCCGGGAGTCGCGGTGGCCAGCGCCATGGCATTGGGATCGGCGGGCTCGGCGGCGCGCGCCTCGGCGAACCAGTCGTCGAACAGGTGGAACGGATCCATGGCCATGGCGTAGGGGGCAGAGGAAAGGCTGGCAAGGCTGGCATTTTGCGCGCGGATCGGCTTTAGGACTGTTCTATGGACCTATATCAGCAACTGGGCATCTCGCGCGGGGCGAGCGAGGCCGAGATC
Source organism: Sphingomicrobium astaxanthinifaciens (assembly GCF_022865105.1). Taxonomy (GTDB): domain Bacteria; phylum Pseudomonadota; class Alphaproteobacteria; order Sphingomonadales; family Sphingomonadaceae; genus Sphingomicrobium; species Sphingomicrobium astaxanthinifaciens. The sequence goes on along the minus strand of NZ_JAKNYM010000001.1, from coordinate 670,023 downwards.
AAGAAAGCCTATCGCAGCCTCGCCAAGCAGCTGCATCCCGACCGGAACAAGGACAATCCGGGCGCCGCCGAACGCTTCGGCAAGGTGACGGCCGCCTACGATATCCTGTCCGACAAGGACAAGCGCGCGCAATATGACCGCGGCGAGATCGACGAGAATGGCGACCCGCGCTCGCCCTTCGGCGCCGGCTTCGGGGGCGGCCACCCGTTCGGCGCGGGAGGCGGGCGACGCGCGCAGGGCTATCCCGGCTCGGGCGCGGGGCAGGCCGGGTTCGAGGAAGCCGACCTGTCGGACCTGTTCGAGGGCATCTTCGGCGGCGGGCGCCAGCGCCAGTCGCAGTCGCAGGCGGGCGGCTTCGGCGGGTTCGGGCGCCGCGGCCCCCCGCCCAAGGGGCAGGACGTCAGCTACCGATTGAGCGTGCCGTTCATCGACGCGGCCACGCTCGAGCCGCAGCGGGTCAAGCTGGCGGGCGGCAAGACGCTCGACCTGAAGCTGCCCCGCGGGGTCGAGGACGGGACCAAGATCCGCCTCGCCGGGCAGGGCGAGGACGGCCCCGGGGGCAAGGGCGATGCGATCGTGACCATCGCGATCAGCGGCCACAAGCATTTCAAGCGCGACGGCGACGACATCCGGCTCGACCTGCCGATCACGCTCAAGGAAGCGGTGCTCGGCGGCAAGGTGAAGGTGCCGACCGTCACCGGCGCGGTGACCATGACCATTCCCAAGGGGACCAGCGGGGGCACCGTGATGCGGCTCAAGGGGAAGGGTTTCTCGAAGAAGTCGGGCGGCCACGGCGACCAGCTGGTGACGCTCGAGATCGCCATTCCCAAGGGCGATGCGGCGCTAGAGGCCTTCGCGGCGCAATGGGACCATCCCGGCAATCCGCGCGCCGGGATGGGCGGGTGAGGCACTGATCAACCGATCGCCCCAGTCGCCCGAGGCGCGGCGGCGCCGGCTGGCCGCGCTCAAGGCCAGGTTCGGCTCCGAGGCGATCCGCCGGTTGCGCGACAGCGACCGCCCGTGGGAAGTGACCAAGCGCGTCGTCATCGGGGTCTATTCGGACGGCTTCATCCACGCCGGCAACCTTGCCTATATCTCGATGCTGGCGATCTTTCCCTTCATCATCCTGGCCACCGCGGTGGCGGTGCTGCTGGGCGAGGGCGGGGCCAGCGAGGGCGCGATCCTGACCGTACTGTCGCGCCTTCCCCCCAACGTCGCCGAAGCGCTCGCGGGGCCCCTGTTCGAGGTCTCGGCGCGCCGCCCCGGGCCGCTCCTGTGGTTCGGGGCGCTGGTCGGCCTGTGGACCACGGGCAGCTATATCGAGACGATCCGTGACGTGCTGCGCCGCGCCTATGGCGTGCGCATGGTCGCGCCCTTCTGGGAATATCGGCTTGCCTCGATCGGGCTGATCGTCGGCTCGGTCTTCCTCCTGATGATCGCCTTTGCCTCCTCGCTGACGCTGTCGAGCGTGCAGGCGCTGATCGAGACCTGGTTCCCGGTCACCCGCGAGGGCGCCGGACTGATCGCGCTGTTGCGGATCGTCCCCGCGCTCACGCTCTACGTCACCATCTACCTCGTCATCTGGGCGCTGACCCCGCTGCGCTACCGCAAGAAGAGCTGTCGCATCTGGCCTGGCGCGCTGGCGATCACGCTGTGGTGGCTGGTCACCGTGGCGCTCCTGCCCGAGGCGGTGCAACTGTTCGGCGGCTATGGTCGCACCTACGGCAGCCTCGCCGGCGCGATGGTCGCGCTCATTTTCTTCTACATCATCGGCTTCGGGGTGGTGATCGGCGCCGAACTCAACGCGGCCCTAGCGTCATCGGGCGACAAGGCGCTAAAGGGCGAACGCTATTCGGGGCCGCATGCGGACGAACTCGAGGTCGAGGACCCGGGCGAGGACGAGGCGGCGGACGAAGACGAACCGATCGATGAGGGGATCAAATGACCGGGTTGATGAAGGGCAAGCGCGGGCTGATCATGGGGCTCGCTAACAACAAGTCGCTGGCATGGGGCATCGCGCGGCAGCTGGCCGACCAGGGCGCCGAGCTGGCGTTCACCTATCTCGGCGATGCCCTGAAGAAGCGCGTCGGCCCGCTCGCCGCCGAACTCGGCAGCGACATCCTGATCGATTGCGATGTCGCCGACATGGACAATCTCGACCGCGCCTTCGCCCAGCTCAGGGAGCATTGGGACAGCCTCGATTTCGTCGTCCACGCGATCGGCTTTTCGGACAAGAACGAGTTGCGCGGCGGTTATGTCGATACCAGCCTCGAGAACTTCCTGATGACGATGAACATCTCGGCCTACAGCCTCGTCGCGGTCGCCAAGCGCGCGCGAGAGATGATGTCGGCCGGCGGCTCGATCGTGACGCTCACCTATTACGGTGCCGAAAAGGTGATCCCGCACTATAACGTGATGGGGGTCGCCAAGGCCGCGCTCGAGACCAGCGTCCAGTATCTCGCCGCCGACCTCGGCCCCGAAGGCATTCGCGTCAACGCCATCTCCGCCGGCCCGATCAAGACGCTCGCGGCGAGCGGCATCGGCGACTTTCGCTACATCATGCGCTGGAACGAGCTCAACGCGCCGCTGCGCCGCAACGTCACCATCGACGATGTCGGCGGGGCGGGGCTGTATTTCTGCTCCGACCTGTCGAGCGGGGTGACCGGCGAGGTGCACCATGTCGACGCGGGCTATCATGTCGTCGGCATGAAGGCCGAGGACGCGCCCGACATCGCGCTCGACTGAGCGCCGGGCGCGGCGAGCGGGTCGGCACGGCGCGCGCGGCGTGCCGTTCACCGCGCGCGCGGGCAACGCCCAGGCGGGTCCGCGCGTTGTCGCGCCATGGTCGCACGACATCTTCATATCACCGGGAAGGTCCAGGGGGTCTTCTACCGCGCCACCACCAAGCAGGAGGCCGAACGCCGCGGCGTGGCCGGCTGGGTGCGCAATTGCGAGGATGGCAGCGTCGAGGCGCATGTCGAGGGCAGCCGCATCGCGCTCGACGAACTGGTCGACCGGCTGTCCGACGGCCCCCCCGCCGCGCGTGTCGCCGCGGTGGAAGCCGAGGATGTCGATCCGCAGGGCTGCGAGGGCTTCTCCATCAAGCGATGAAGGACTGGGCGCGCCGGCTCAAGCGCGAGGCGCTGGTATTGTGGGTGGCCGCGCGGCACCCGGGCGTGCCATGGCTCGCCAAAGGGGTCGCCGCGCTGGTCGCGGCCTATGCCTTCAGCCCGCTCGACCTGATCCCCGATTTCATCCCCGTCATCGGGCTGGTCGACGACCTGCTGATCGTTCCGGTGGGGGTGTGGGTCGCGCTCAAGCTGGTGCCCAAGGCGCTGCGGGCGCAATTGCGCGCCGAGGCCGCGCTCCTCGCCGAGCGCCCGGTCAGCCAGACCGGGCTGGCCATCGTGATCGCCTTGTGGCTCGCGCTCGCGTACCTCGGCTGGCGCGCGCTCGGCTAGCCGCGTTTGCGCCCGACCAGCGTGCCCTTCTCGCCGCCCTTCCAGAGGTGGAAGTCGATCTCGGGATGCGCCTTTTTCCATCGCCGCGCGACGAGCCGCTCGCCCGGGCGCGCGGCATCGTCGAGCAACACCGTGGCCCCCGGGGCGAGGTGCCCGAACAGCCGCGCGGCGCCGCCGCGGGTCATCGGGTGGATCGTCCAGGGCGGGCCGTCGATGATCATCAGCTCGACCCCGTCCTCGAGCGCGCCGGTGTCGTAGAACAGCCCGGGCCAGTCGTCGTCGATCGGCTTGAGCGCGGCGTGGCGGATCTCGGCCTCGAGCCCGTGCTCGCGCAGCCAGCCGCGGGTCTGGTCGACGAAATCGGCATGCTGGTCGAAGCTCAGGTGGGGGGGGCAGCCGACCTGCTTGAGCGCGGCGGCGATGACGAGGCTCGAGGCGCCGCAACCGAACTCGACTACGCGTTGCGGCCGATGCTCGAGGATGTGGTCGACGATGAGGTGGAGGAAACCGGTATCGGCCTTCCACGAGCCGAGGTTGGGGAGCGCGTCGGGGGCCAGGTCTAGCCGCCGGCACAGTCGCTGCTTCTCGTGCTTCGCCCCGCCTCGCAGGCTCTTGAGAAGGAAGGGCGCGGTGAAGGGGGCGAGCAGCGCGACCGCGGCCCGGTCGGCCCAGCCGACATGGGCGTTGGCGGCATGGTCCCTCGGCAGGAGCCCGGTGGTCTCGCGGCTCGTCACTGGCTGAACGGGTCCGAGACGAGGATCGTGTCGTCGCGCTCGGGGCTGGTCGACAGCAGCGTCACCGGGCAGCGCACAAGTTCCTCGATGCGGCGGACATATTTGATCGCGTTGGCAGGCATGTCGGCCCAGCTGCGCGCGCCCGCCGACGTCTCGGACCAGCCCGGCATCTCCTCGTAGACCGGCTCGATCCTGGCGGTCAGCTGCGCCGAGGCGGGAAGATAGTCATAGTCGGTGCCGTCGATCCGGTAGCCGGTGCAAATCTTCACCGTGTCGAGCCCGTCGAGGACGTCGATCTTGGTCAGCGCGATGCCGTTGATCCCGGTGACCGCGACCGACTTTCGCACCAGCACCGCGTCGAACCAGCCGCACCGGCGCTGGCGGCTGGTCACGGTGCCGAATTCGTGCCCGCGCTCGCCCAGCCGCTGGCCGATCTCGTCGTGCAGTTCGGTGGGGAAGGGGCCCGAGCCGACCCGCGTCGTATAAGCCTTGGTGATGCCGAGCACGGTGCCCGCCGCGTTGGGGCCCATGCCGCTACCCGCGCCGACCGTCCCCGACACGGTGTTGGACGAGGTGACGAAGGGATAGGTGCCGTGGTCGACGTCGAGCATCGTGCCCTGCGCGCCCTCGAACAGGATGCGCTTGCCCGCGCGGCGCGCCTCGTCGAGGTCGCGCCAGACGGGGCGCACGAAGGGGGTGACGAAATCGGCGATCTCGCGCAGCTGGGCCAGCAGCTCGTCCCGGTCGATCGGCGCCTCGCCGAACCCCGCGCGCAGGTGGTCGTGATGCGCGCACAACCGCTCGAAGATCGGCGCGATATGGTCGAGCTCGGCAAGGTCGCAGACGCGAATCGCGCGGCGGCCGACCTTGTCCTCATAGGCGGGGCCGATGCCGCGCCGGGTGGTGCCGATCTTGCCCTTGCTCAATGCATCCTCGCGCAGCGCATCGAGGTCGCGGTGGATCGGCAGGATGAGCGGGGTGTTCTCGGCGATCCACAGGTTCTCGGGGGTGATGTCGACCCCTTGCGCCGAGACCTTCTCGATCTCCGCCTTGAGCGCCCAGGGGTCGAGCACGACGCCATTGCCGATGACGCTCGGCGTGCCACGCACGATCCCGCTCGGCAGCAGCGACAATTTGTAGGTGGTGCCGCCGACGACCAGCGTGTGCCCGGCATTGTGCCCGCCCTGGAAGCGGACCACGAGGTCGGCGCGACTGGCGAGCCAGTCGACGATCTTGCCCTTGCCCTCATCGCCCCACTGGGCGCCAATGACGGTGACGTTGGCCAATTGGCCCTCCCCAAGACTGTTCGGCCCGTGACTAGGGGGGGAAGCCAGCCGCGTCCAGCGACGATTTCGCACAGGGTCGGCGGAACGGACGCGCCGCTCGGCCCTTGTCTGGCACAGGAGGATCGATGACCGACGACCAGCCCATGCTCACCCTCAATGACGGCCGCCGGATGCCGCAGCTCGGGTTCGGCACCTACAAGATCGCGCAGGACGCGGCGCAGGCGGCGGTGCGCACGGCGCTCGAGGTCGGCTACCGGCTGGTCGACACCGCCGCCATCTACGCAAACGAACGCGGGGTGGGCGCGGGGCTGGAGGGTCGCGACGACGTCTGGCTGACCACCAAGATCTGGAACGACGACCAGGGCCATGCCGCCGCCAAGCGCGCCCTTGGCGACTGCCTCGACCGGCTCGGGCGCGCGCGGGTCGACCTCCTGCTGATCCACTGGCCCTGTCCCGACAAGCACCGGTTCCTCGACACCTGGAAGGCGTTCATCGAGCTGCGCGAGGAGGGACGCGCGCGCTCGATCGGCGTGTCCAACTTCCGCGCGCAGGAGCTTGAACTGATCGTCGGCGAAACCGGCGTCGTGCCCGCGCTCAATCAGGTCGAATGCCACCCCACCTTCCAGCAGCGCGAACTGCGGGCGCTTCACGAGGAGCTCGGCATCTGCACCCAGAGCTGGTCCCCGCTCGGGCGCGCGCGTTATTTCGACGATCCGGTGCTGTCGTCGATTGCGAGCGAGACCGGCCAGCCGGCGGCGGCGGTGGTGCTGCGCTGGCATCTCCAGCACAAATTGTCGGCTATCCCCAAGGCCTCGGGGCGAGCGCATATGGCGGACAATTTCGCGGCCACGCGCCTTGCGCTGAGCGAAGAGCAGATGGTGCGAATCGATGCGATGGACCTTGGCGAGGACGGCCGGATGGGACCCGATCCGGCCGACTTCTGCTGAGGCCTCTAGCTGCCGCGCAGGGCGCGCGACCGCGCGGCGGCTGATCAGTCGAAGCGCAGCGGGACGACGCGCTTGACGTCGGGGATCTGGCGCAGCGCCTTGAGCAGCCGGTCGGTCGGTTCGCTGTCGATCGCCACCAGCGCGAGCGCCTCGCCGCCGATGTCGCGGCGCCCCAGCGCGAAGGTGGCGATATTGACCTCGGCATCGCCCAGCGTCGAGCCGAGCGAACCGATGAAGCCGGGTGCATCTACATTGACGAGGTAGAGCATCGGTCCGGTCAGCTCGGCCTCGACGATCACCCCGAACATCTTGACCAGCCGCGGGTTGTCGGCGCCGAACAGCGTCCCCTCGACGGCGCATTCGCTGCCGTCCTTCAAGGTCGCCTTGACGCGGACGAGCGTGTGATAGTCGCCCTCGTGGCTGTGCCGGACCTCGGACACGTCGAGCCCGCGATCCTTGGCCAGCACCGGCGCATTGACCATGTTCACGCTGTCCGAATAACTGCCCATCAGCCCGGCGAGCACGGCGCCCGAGATCGGGGTGATGTTGAGCTCGGCGGCGGCGCCCTCGACCTCGACCGCGATAGCGCAGACCTCCTCGCCGAGCACCTGCCCGACGAGGCGCCCGAGGTTGGTGGCAAGCCCCATGTAGGGGCGTACACGCGGCGCCTCCTCGGCGCTGATCGAGGGCGAGTTGAGGGCGTTGGTGATGCCGCCGAGCAGCAGGTAGTCGGCCATCTGCTCGGCGACCTGGATGGCGACGTTGACCTGCGCCTCGGTGGTGGCGGCGCCAAGGTGCGGGGTGGCGATGAAACCGGGGGTGCCGAACAGCGGGTTGTCGGTCGCCGGTTCCTCCTCGAAGACGTCGAGCGCGGCGCCCGCGACATGCCCGCGCTCGAGCAGGTCCTTGAGGGCTTCCTCGTCGACCAGCCCGCCGCGCGCGCAATTGACGATGCGCACCCCCGGCTTGGTCTGCTCGAGCCGCTCGCGCGACAGGATGTTGCGCGTGTCGTCGGTCAGCGGGGTGTGCAGCGTGATGAAGTCGGCGCGCTTGAGCAGGTCGGCGAGTTCCACTTTCTCGATCCCGAGATCGAGCGCGCGTTCGGGGGTGAGGAACGGGTCGTAGGCGATCACCTTCATCCGCAGCCCCTGCGCCCGGCTGGCGACGATCGAGCCGATGTTGCCGGCACCGATGAGCCCGAGCGTCTTGCCGCTCAGCTCGACCCCCATGAAGCGCGATTTTTCCCATTTGCCCGCCTGCGTCGAGGCATCGGCGGCGGGCAGCTGGCGGGCCAGCGCGAACATCAGCGCGATGGCATGTTCGGCGGTGGTGATCGAATTGCCGAAGGGGGTGTTCATGACGACGATGCCGCGGCCGGTGGCGGCGGTGACGTCGATATTGTCGACGCCGATGCCGGCGCGGCCGATCACCTTGAGGCGGTCGGCGGCGGCGAGGATCCTGGCGTCGGGGCGGGTGGCCGAGCGCACGGCGAGCCCGTCATAATCGCCGATGATGCGCTCGAGCTCGTCGGGCGACAGGCCGGGCTTCTCGTCGACCTCGATTCCGCGCTCGCGAAAGATCGCGGCGGCACGGGGATCCATCTTGTCGGCGATGAGGACTTTGACGGTCATGCAGCGTCCCTTTCCCTGTGGGCTTGGCTCCGCATGCGAGGCGGAAACGGGTGGTCGGTCAGCGAGCGAGCGGGCCGGGGCCCGGTCGCTTATCCCCTAGGCGGTCTTGGCCCAGGCCCAATCGAGCCACGGCCCGAGCTTGTCGATATCGGCGGTGTCGACGGTGGCACCGCACCAGATGCGCAGCCCCGCGGGGGCGTCGCGATAGGCTCCGAAATCATAGGCCACGCCCTCGTCCTCGATCAGCTTGACGATCGCCTTGGCGCGTTCGGGCGGACCGTCGACGGTCAGGCAGACACCGGTGCGGCTGCGGATCGCGGGGTCGGGGCACAGGTGGTGGAGCCAGTCGCGCGCCGCGACCAGCCGGTCGACCGCGGCGGCGTTCGCCTTGGCGCGTTCGATCATCGCGTCGAGACCGCCGATCCCGCGCGCCCATTCGAGCGCGACGATCGCATCCTCGACGCACAGCATCGAGGGAGTGTTGATCGTCGCCCCGGTGAAGATGCCCTCGTTGAGCTTGCCGCCCTTGGTGAGGCGGAACAGCTTGGGCAGCGGGCGCTCGGGGCGGAAGCTCTCGAGCCGTTCGACCGCCCGCGGGCCGAGGATCAGGACCCCGTGCGCCGCCTCGCCGCCGAGGACCTTCTGCCAGCTGAAGGTGGCGACGTCGATCTTGGCCCACGGCAGGCGGTGCGCGAACACCGCGCTGGTCGCATCGGCGAAGGACAGCCCCTCGCGATCGTCGGGGATCCAGTCGCCGTCGGGCACGCGCACCCCCGAGGTGGTGCCGTTCCAGGTGAACAGCACGTCGGTCGACCAGTCGACCTCGTCGAGGTGCGGCAGGTCGCCATAGTCGGCCTCGATCGCGATCGGGTCGAGCCGCAGTTGCTCGATCGCGTCCTTGACCCAGTCCTTGCCGAACGCTTCCCAGCCCATCGCGGTGACGCGCCGCGCCCCGAGCATCGTCCACATCGCCATTTCGAAGGCGCCCGTGTCCGAGCCCGGGACGATGCCGATGCGGTGGCTGTCGGGCAGGTCGAGCAGGTCGCGCATCATCGCGATGCAATGCGCGAGCCGCGCCTTGTTGTGCGCGCTGCGGTGCGAGCGCCCGAGCCCCTCGAGCGCGAGGCGGTCGGGGCGCCACCCCGGCGGCTTGGCGCAGGGGCCCGAGGAAAAATGCGGGCGAGCCGGGCGGACGTCGGGCTTGTTCATCATGTCACTCCCCTTACAGAGAGAAGCGCCGCGTTGGGGCGGCGTGTCCCGACCCCTCGATAGGCTGCTTTAGGCGGCAGCGGAACCCGGCAAAACGAACGGGTGAATCTTTGACAAAAACCGCAGTTTGCTCCGTTTAATCGACATTAAAAAATTAATCTAACGCAAATGGTGCCTCAACTCGTCGCTTCGTCTCAACAACTCGTCCGGGAATAGGGAACGATGACTTGAGTTTCTTAACCAAAGCGCGACAGGGTCAGCCTCGACAAAGCGCTGTGATCCATCACGGCGAGAGCGGGGAAGCATGGGGGCTTCCTGACATGATAGGGCGGTTCCTCCTTGGGGGGAGGGAGCGCATGAGGAACTGGAGCGGGCGGAACAATGGCTTTCAAGTCGATTCGAAAGGGCGGGCTTTTTCGCGATCGCGAAATTTTCCTGCGCGATGGTGACAAGGTGTCGCGGCTGAAGGTCTCGGCGATCTCGCAGATCTTCGCCATCGCCATGGTGTTCGGGCTGACCAGCTGGTCGGGCTTTGCCACCGCGCAGCTGCTCAACGAGCGCGAAGAGGTGATGAGCCTCGAGCAGGAACTGGCCTTCCACGAGCGCGTCGAGACCCGCCAGCGGGTGCTCGCGGCGATGGCCAACCGGCTGCTCGACGAGCGCTACGCCGCGCAGGTCAAGGAACTCGAGGAACTGGGCGTGGCCGACCGCGTCGATGGTGTCGGCGGCCCGCTCGAGGCGGCGGCCGAGGGCGACGAGACGTTCGCGCAGTTGTTCCAGAGCTGGAAACGCCTCGACAATCTGCAGGACGGGGCGATCGCCGTGCCGTCGGCCAAGCCCGTCGAGGCGGCGCGCCTGACCTCGAGCTACGGGACGCGTACCGACCCCTTCAAGAAACGTCGTGCCCGCCACGCCGGCATCGACCTTGCCGGTCCGATCGGCACCCCGATCCTCGCCACCGCCGACGGGGTCGTGAAGCGCGCCGGCTGGAACTCTGGCGGCTACGGCAACCTCATCGAGATCGACCACGGCAACGGCATCATCACCCGCTACGCCCACCTGTCCAAGGTGCAGGTGCAGCGCGGCGAGCGCGTGACCCGCGGCGAGCAGATTGGCAAGATGGGCTCGACCGGCCGCTCGACCGGCAGCCACCTCCACTACGAAGTCCGCATCGACGGGCGCTCGGTCAACCCGATCCCCTTTATGGAATCGACCGATTACCTGATCGCCATGCGCGATGGCGGCGACGGCGAGATGATGCACGCCATCGGCGGCTCGAAGTAAGCGCTTCGACCATCACGAAATCGCGAAGGGCGGTTGCCGGGGGCAGCCGCCCTTCTTACATCGGGGCCATGGATACACCGCTTCTCACTCCCAAGGCGGCCGCGCGCGTCAAGGCGATCGCCGACAAGCAGGGCAAACCTGCGATGCTGCGGCTCGGCGTCGACGGCGGCGGCTGCGCGGGCTTTACCTATCGCTTCGAACTGGGCGAGCCCGAGGAAGGCGACGTGACCAGCGAGACCGACGGGGTGACGCTGCTGGTCGACGCGGTCAGCCTCGATTTCCTCAAGGGAAGCGCGGTCGACTATGTCGAGAATCTCGGGGGCGCGAGCTTCCAGGTGACCAACCCGCAGGCGGCCTCGGGCTGCGGCTGCGGCTCGAGCTTCTCGATCTGATGCCGAGCGTCGTTTCGTTCAACATCAATGGCATTCGCGCGCGGCTCGAGCGGCTGACCGAATATCTCGCCAAGGAACAGCCCGACATCATCTGCCTGCAGGAGCTGAAGTCGGCCGACGAGACGCTGCCGAAAAAGGCGTTCGAGGAGGCGGGCTACCCCGGCGTCTGGCACGGGCAGAAGGGGTTCAACGGGGTCGCGATCCTCGCCCGGGGCGAGGCGCCCGAGCTGGTGATGAAGGGGCTCCCCGACGATCCCAACCCCGACCAGTCGCGCTACATCGAGGCCAAGGTGAAGGGGATCACGGTCGCGTCCATCTACCTGCCCAACGGCAACCCGATCGGCACCGAGAAATTCACCTACAAGCTCGACTGGATGGAGCAGCTACGCCGCCGCGCCGCCGACCTGATGGCGAGCGAGACCCCGGTGGTGCTGGCGGGCGACTACAATGTCATCCCCGAGGACCGCGACACCTTCTCGCGTTCGGCGATGAAGAACGACGCGCTGTTCCAGCCCGAAAGCCAGCAGGCGTTTCGCCGCATCGTCCACCAGGGCTGGACCGATGCGCTGAGGAGCTTTCACCCGCACGAGCCCAAGCTCTACACCTTCTGGGACTACCAGCGCGGCGCGTGGCAGCGCGACGCGGGATTTCGCATCGACCACCTGCTGTGCAGCCCGTCGGCGGCCGACCGGCTGACGGGCGCGGGGGTGCACAAATGGGCGCGCGGCGAGGAAAAGGCGTCCGATCACGCCCCCGTCTGGGCCACGCTGGCGGACTAGGGGCGGGCTAGGGTCAAACGGGGCGCTAGAGCGCTTTTTGGTAGACGCGGTAGGTATGGTTGGTGCCCGCGCCGGGCAGTTGGGCAATGCTCATCATCCCCTGGTTGTCCTCGAGCACCCAGCCGAATTCGCCGAAGTTGATGCCATATTTGTTGACGCAAACGCGGCGCGTATATTCGATCATCATGAAGGCGAGCTGGCTCGCCATGCGCCCCTTCTGGTGCGACTTGCGCACCCCCATCAGCGGCACGCGCACCCGGCGCGTATAGGGCTTGCGCAGCCGCCACAGCAGCTTGGCCCAGCCAAAGGGGAAGAGCCTGCCGTCGAGGTCGGCGATTAGTTCGTTGATGTCGGGGATGGTCAGCATGAAGGCGACCGGTTCGCCGTCGACCTCGGCGATCTTGACGAGGTCCTCGACGATGATCGGTTTCAGCTTCTTGCCCGCCTGGGCGATCTCGGCATCGGTCAGCGGGATATAGCCCCAATTGTCCGACCAGGCGTCGTTGAGGATATCGAGGATGATCGCCGCTTCCTCGTCGAACCTCGACTTGTCGACGTCGCGGATGACGATGCGCGGGTTCTTCTCGCCCAGCTTGATGAGCTTGTCGATCACCGGGATCATGTCGATCCGGATGTCGAGCGCGAAGGTGAGGAGGTCGCGGATCTTCGCATAGCCCGCGGCCTCGACCCAGCGCTGGTAGACGGGTCGGTGATGGCCCATCATGACCATCGGGGGTTCCTCGAACCCCTCGATCAGCAGGCCGGGTTCGTCCCAGATCGACAGCGAGAAGGGGCCCACCACGCTCGTCATGCCCTGCGCGCGAAGCCAGTCCTCGGCGGCGGCGATCAGCGCGGCGGCGGTCTCGGCGTCCTTGGCCTCGAACAGGCCCCAATGGCCCTGCCCCGGATAGCGCTCGGCCCACAGGTGGTCGACATGCGCGCTGATGCGCCCGACCACCTCCTCGCCGCGGCGGGCGAGGAAGAGCTGCAGGTCGCCGTGCGCGAACCAGGGGTTGGCCCGCGGATCGAGCAAGGCCCGGACCTCGGCCTTCAGCGGCGCGACCCAATGGGGGTCGTCGGCGTAGATCGCCCATGGCAGGTCGATGAAGGCGGCCCGATCGGCGCGGCCGCGAACGGGAGTGACGGAAAGGCTCTTCGACATCGCTTCCTGCGCTACCGCTCCGCAACGACTTTGTCATCCTAGCTTCAGGTTGGTTTCGCTAAAAAACGCACCGATCGCGCGCCCGCCATCATGGTGCCGCATTTGGCGAAGAAAGGCGCGAGGAAGCGACAGAAGCAGCATGACGTTCGAGACCAAATCCTTCGCCCCCGACGAGACGGGCTTCATCGCGCTGGGCGCGCCCTCGCGTACGCGCGTGCGCGCGAGCAAGGCGCCGGCCGGCAACGACGACAAGGCGATGCTCAAGGCCGCCGCGCAGCTGACCCGCGATCTCAACCGCCCCGATGCGCGCATCTACTGGGCCGATCTCCTCGCCTCGGTGCTGCTCGGCTATGGCGCGCTGGTCGCCGCGATCCTTGCCGGGCCGATCGGGTTCAAGCTCGCCTTTGGCGCGGTGGCGACGCTCGCGCTCTACCGCGCCGGTAGCTTCATCCACGAGATCGCGCATATCAAGAAGGGCGACCTGCCCTATTTCCGGCTGGTCTGGAACATGCTCGTGGGGGTGCCGCTGTTCGCGCCCTCCTTCATGTACGAAGGCGTACACAACCAGCATCACGCCAAGACCAAGTTCGGCACCATCGACGATCCCGAATATCTGCCGCTGGCCTCGATGAAGCCGTGGAGCCTGCCCGTCTTCATGCTGTTCGGCACGCTCGCGCCGGTGCTGCTCCTGTTCCGCTTCGCGCTGCTCGCCCCCTTGAGCTTCTTCTCCGCCGCGCTGCGTCGGCAGGTAGTCGAGAAATATTCGGGGCTGCAGATCAATCCCGATTTCCGCCGCGCCTGGCCCGAGGGCGAGTTCGCGCGCCAGTTCACCTACCAGGAAGTGGGCGGGGTGCTGTGGAGCTGGGCGCTGATCGGCGCCGTTGTCGCCGGGCTCGTCCCCGTCTCGGCGTTCGTGACCTTCATGCTCGTCGCCTGCGCGCTGATGGGGCTCAACCAGCTGCGCACGCTGGTCGCGCACCTGTGGGAAAATGACGCGCGCCAGCCGGTCAGCGTGACCGAGCAGTATCTCGACAGCGTCAACGTGCCGCCGCCCAACATGCTTTCGGCGCTGTGGGCGCCGGTGGGGCTGCGCTACCATGCGCTCCACCACCTGCTGCCGGGGGTGCCCTACCATAACCTCGGCAAGGCGCATCGCCGGCTGAGCGAGGAGCTGGAGGCGGGCTCGGCCTATCATCGGACGAGCGCGACCGGGCTGTGGCCGCTCGTCGCCAACCTCGCGCGGCAGACCTTCGCGCGCCGCTAGGGCGCGCTGCCTGTCATTCTTCCGATCGGATGAGGATCGCTTCGCCCAGCGCGGCGAAGAGGATCACCGGTCCCCACGTCGCCAGCATCGGCGAATAGACCCCCGCATTGCCCATCGCGAGGCTGAAGTTGTCGGCGACGAAATAGGCGAAGCCGAGCGCCATCCCGATCACCGCGCGCAGCAGGAGCTGGCCCGACCGGGCGAGCCCGAAGGCGGCGACCGCGGCGAGCAGCGGCATGAGGATGGTCGAGACCGGACCGGTGATCTTGTGCCACCAGCCGGCCCGCGCCGCGGTGGTCGACAGTTGCGCCGCCTCGAGGTCGGCGATGGTGCGCCCGAGGGTGACGATGTCGAGCGCCTCGGGGTCGACCTTGGCGAGCCGGAACTGGGCCGGCCCGATCCCCGGCAGCGCGGTCTCGCGCGCCGTCTCGGTGACAAGGTTCATCCCCGCGTCGTAGCGGCGCACCCCCTCGAGCATCCAGCGGTCGCCATGGGGCAGCGCGCGATCGGCCTCGACGATCCGCGCCACCGTGCCCGCCTCGCGCTCGTAGAGGGTGAGGTCGGTGATCTGGAAGTCGGGCCCGCGCCCCGAGGCCTGCCGGGCGTGGACAAGGGTGCCGTCCTGCGCGAGCCAGACATTGGTGTAGACCCCGGTATCGGGGGGGATCGGCTCGTAGTCGCTGTCCTTCCAGGCGTTGATGACGCGCGCGGAATCGACCACCACCGCCTCGTTGAAGGCGAACAATAGCGCGCCGAGACCGGCGGCGGCGATGATGAGCGGGGCGAGGATCTGGTGCGCCGACAGCCCCGCCGCCTTCATCGAGATCACCTCGCTGTGCTGGTTGAGCCCGGCAAAGGCGATGAGGCAGCCGAGCAGGACCGAGAAAGGCAGGAAACGGCTGACCAGCATCGGCAGCCGCAGCCCCGCGTAGCGCCACAGGTCGGCCTCGCCATTGCCCTCGACCGCGAGGATCTTCCCGCTCTCGCCGAGGAGGTCGAGCATGAGCAGCACGAGCACCAGCGCGACGAGCACGGCAAGGCTGCGCGAGACCATCAGCTTGACCATGTAGAGCGCGAGCCGGCGCGAGGGCATGAAGTCGAGATTGATCACGAGGCGGCGGCCTCCCGCGCGTCACGCGCCGCCTGCCGCCGCGCCAGCGCTCGCGCGCGCGGGTTGGGGAGCAGCTTCTTCACGCCCTTGGCGACCTTGGCGAAGGCGGCCTCGAGCGCGCCGATCGGCTGCCCGCCGGGGCGGTGCGCGATGACATGGTACATCCAGCCGATCAGCACGACGAAGACGACAAAGGGGACATAGAGCGCGAGCTCGGGGTTGAGCCGCCCCTGCGCGCCCGCGCCCTGCGCATATTGGTTGATCTTGTGGTAGGTCACCACCATCACGATCGCCACGAAGATGCCGAGCGAACTGCTCGATCGCTTGGGTGGGACCGCCAAAGCGATCGCCAGCAGCGGCAGCATTAGCATCATGATGACCTCGACGAGGCGGAAGTGGAGGTTGGCGCGGGCCGCCAGTTGCTGCTCGGGATCGGCGCCCGCGGTGAAATAGGCGAGCTGCGCCAGTTCGGGCAGATAGAGTTCGCGGATCTCGTCGAGCCCGCGCGATCGGAAGGCCCCCACCTCGGGCAGCCGGATCGGCAGGTCGTAGCTGTCGAAGGCGAGCGTGCGCGGGGTGGCGAAGCTGGCCTCGTCCTGGATGAGGCGCCCGTCGCGCAGCCGGAAGATGATCGTGTCGGGGTCGTCGGTGGCGAGGAACTCGCCGCGCGCGGCGGTGGCGGCGATGTCCATCTCGTCCGATTTGAGCGCGACGAAGATGCCCGACAGGTCGCTGCCCTCCTCCTCCGACTTGTCGATCCGCAGCGTCAGGTCGTCACCCAGCCGGTTGAACTCGGCGACCTTGATCGAGGCGCCGAGCGTGCCCGAGCGCAGGTCGAAGCGCAGCCCCTCGTAATTGTAGCGCGCATAAGGCTCGACATAGCTGACGATGAAGAGGTTGAGCAGCAGCAGGGCGATCGCGTAGAAATAGGGCACGCGCAGCATCCGCCCGTAGCTCACCCCGATGCCGCGCAGCGCGTCGAGCTCGGACGACAGCGCGAGCCCGCGAAAGGCCAGCAGGATCCCGAGCAACAGCCCGATCGGGATGCCGAGCGCGAAATATTCAGGCAGCATGTTGGCGAGCATCTGCCACACCACGCTGACCGGCCCGCCCGCCGACACCACGAAATCGAACAGCCGCAGCATCTTGTCGAGTACCAGCAGCATCGCGGCGAGCAGCAGGGTGCCCAGCAACGGGATGAAGATGGCCCGGGCCAGATATCGGTCGATCAGCGCCATTTATCTCCCGTTCATCAACCGACCATGAAATTGCCCAATTGGCGGTCATATAGGGCAGCCGGGGCGGGTTCGCGACCCCGCCGAAACGCGCCCCCTGTGCCCATAGCCCGAAAGCCGAGTCAATCATGTCGAACAAGCTTTTTGCCCTCCACGCCGCGGCCGCCTGCCTGGTGGCGGGGCTGGTGTCGGCCGCCCCCGCCCGTGCCGCGGGGGTCTATGGCGATGTCGATGCCTGCGATGCCGGGCGGCCCTCGGTGCTCGTTCGGGTGTCGGGGTTCAAGGCGCAAACGGGGACGCTGCGGCTCTCGCTCTACGACGGCAATCCCGACAACTGGCTGGTCGGCGGGCGCAAGATTCACCATCTCACGGTCGCCGTGCCGCCGCGCGGCGATGTCGACCTGTGCGTGGCGGTGCCGCGTCCCGGCACCTATGCCTTCGGGCTCCAGCACGACCTCGACGGCGACAAGGAAATCGGTCGCCGCGACGGCGGCGCCTTCTCGAACAATGCGTCCATCACGCTGTTCGATCGTAAGCCCGAGCATGACGAAGTGGCCTTCCGGGTCGGCAACGGCACGCGGCGGATGGGCGTCCGGTTGCTCTATCTGAAGGGGCTGTCGATCGGGCCGTGGACCCGCTGAGGCGAGGGGGGCGAGGCTAGCTCGCCACCGCGGTCGGCGCGCCGCCGCTCGCGCGGCGCAGCGCCTCGGCGACCGCCTTCGACAGCGCGCCCACGGTGAAGGGCTTGCGCAGGAGTTCGTGATCGGCGAGCTCGTCGCTTTCGTCATCGCCGACGTAGCCGGTCACGAACAGCACCGCGAGCCCGGGCTCGGCGGCGGTGAGATGGCGGACCAGTTCGGTGCCGGTCATCTCGGGCATGATCACGTCGGAGATGACGAGGTCGAAGCGGCCGGGGGCGAAGAGCGACAACGCCTCGGCGCCGCTGCTGCAGCTGACCGGGTCGTAGCCGAGGTCCTCGAGCGCGCCCACGGTGGCGGTCCGCACCCGCGGGTCGTCCTCGACCACCAGGATGCGCGCGTTGGCGCAGACGATGCCATCCTCCTCCTGCGCGGCCGCGAGCGGGGCGACCGGCTGGGCGGTCGCCGCCACGTCGGTACGCGGCAGATAGATCGCCACGGTGGTGCCCTTGCCGACCTCGGTGTCGATGCCGATCTCGCCGCCCGACTGGTGGGCGAAGCCGAAGATCTGGCTGAGCCCGAGCCCGGTGCCCTTGCCGACGTCCTTGGTCGTGAAGAAGGGCTCGAAGGCGCGCTCGCGCACCTCATCGCTCATGCCCTTGCCGGTATCGCGCACCGCCACGCGCAGATAGTCGCCGGCGCGGATGTCGCCAACCTCGCCCGCCGCCAGCGTGACATTGTCGGCGCGGATCTCGAGCTGGCCCTCGCCGGCCATGGCGTCGCGCGCGTTGAGCGCGAGGTTGAGCAGCGCGTTCTCGAACTGGTGCGCGTCGACGAACACCGGCCAGGCATCCTCGGCAATCGCATAGGTGATGCTGATCTGCTCGCCCAGCGTGCGGTCGAGCAGCTCGCGCATCGAGCCGATCATCTGCTTGGCCTCGACCCGCTCGGGCAGCAGCGGTTCGGCCCGCGCGAAGGAGAGCAGGCGACGGGTCAGCGCGGCGGCGCGGGTGGCGCCCTCCATCGCGTTGCCGAGGTGGCTCATCAGGTCGCGGCGCGGCCCGTCGATGTGCCGGCGTGCAAGGTCGAGCCCGCCGACCACCACCGCGAGCATGTTGTTGAAGTCGTGCGCGATGCCGCCGGTGAGCTGGCCGACCGCTTCCATCTTCTGCGCTTGCCGCAGCCGCGCCTCGGCGGCCTCGCGTTCCTCGGCCTCGGCACGCAGCGCCTCGTTGGCGGCGCTAAGTTCGGCGGTGCGCTCGGCGACCGCTTCCTCGAGCGCATAGGCGCGTTCGCTCTCCTGCTCGGCTTCCTTGCGGGTCAGCGCATATTGGCGCAGCACCTCGAAAGAGAGCGCACCGAGGAAGAGCGCGATCAGCCCCGAGATGGCTCCCAGCCAGATGAGATAGTCGTTCAGGCGGTTGGCGCGCGCGGCAAACAATTGTGTGCGGTCGATCGACTCTTCGAGCGCCTCGCGTTCGGCCTGCGCGATCTCTTGCAACTGGCGGCGCATCAGCGGGCCGGTATCCGAACGGCCGGCGGCATAATAGAGGCTGATGCCGCCTTCGCGGCGCTTGGCGGCGGCGGCGCGGGCGGCGGCGGACAGCTCCTCTTCGCGAATGTTGAACAGGTTGACCAGCGTCTCGACCCGCTGGCGCTGCTCGGGACGGTCGCGGGTGAGGCGATAGAGTTCGTTGAGCTGCTGCCGGGCGAGCCGCCAATTGTTGTAGTAGAGGTTGCCGCTTTCGGTTTCCTCGTCGAGCACAAAGCGGCCAAGCGCGGCCTCCGAGCGCGACATGCTGGCATCGAGCGTGCGGGTCAGCAGCGTGACGTCATAGGCGCTGCGCTCGCGCTCCATCGCCGCGTCGCGCATCTGCGACGAGCTCGAGACGAGCCAGATGGTGCCGAGCAGCGCGAGCATGGCCAGGAGGCCGATGATCGCCGCGCCGGCCCGTCGCCAGTCGGCGGTGCGCTGTTGGTCCCCACCCGTCATGCGCTCGAGCATAGGCAAAGCGGTCGATGGTTAAAAGGTCAGATGCACCCGGTTTTCCTGCCGGCGCGCTCGAACATGCCGAGAATGTCGCCGACCTGCTCGTCCGAATGGCGCGCGCACAGCGAGCAGCGCAGCAGCGTCATGCCCGCGGGCGTCGCCGGCGGGCGCGCGAGGTTGACGTAGAGCCCCTCGTGGAGGAGCGCCTCCCACATCATCGCCCCGCGCTCGAGGTCGGGCATGATCACGCTGATGATCGCCGACTGCGGCTCCTTGGTGCCGAGGATGAAGCCGAGGTCGGTGAGCCCCTTGTGGAGCCGGCGCGAGTTTTTCCACAGGTGCTCGCGCTTGTCCT
The DNA here is from genome assembly GCF_022865105.1 of Sphingomicrobium astaxanthinifaciens. Taxonomy (GTDB): domain Bacteria; phylum Pseudomonadota; class Alphaproteobacteria; order Sphingomonadales; family Sphingomonadaceae; genus Sphingomicrobium; species Sphingomicrobium astaxanthinifaciens. The sequence continues at coordinate 650,545 of NZ_JAKNYM010000001.1, read as the reverse complement.
TGGCGGTCATGATCTTGCGGATCGAGGTCGCGGCGGTGGCCACCACGCTCGGGGGCAGCGAGGCGGTGAAGACATAGCCCCGGCTGACGAGACGGAGGATCTCGAACTTGGGATGGTTGGAAACGCAATAGCCGCCGACCGTGCCGACCGACTTGGAGAAGGTGCCGATGATGAAATCGACATCGTCGATCACGCCCTGCGCCTCGCAGACGCCGCGTCCATGGTCGCCGATGAACCCCATCGAATGCGCCTCGTCGACCAGCACCATCGCGCCATATTGCTTGGCGAGCGGGACCATCTTGTCCAGGGGCGCGACGTCGCCGAGCATCGAATAGACGCCCTCGAGGATGACGAGCTTGCCCGCCTCCTTGGGCAGCCGCTTGAGCCGCTTCTCGAGCGCTTCGATGTCGTTGTGGCGGAAGGGGACGACCTGGGCGTTGCCCATCGCGCAGCCATCGAAGATCGAGGCGTGGCTGTCGACATCGAGGATGATGTAATCGTCCTTGCCCGCGATCGTCGAGATGATGCCGGTGTTGGCGAGGTAGCCGGTGGAAAAGACCATGGCGCCCGACATGTCGAAGAATTCGCGCAGCGCGGCCTCGACGTCCCTGTGGCCGGCATAGGTGCCGTTGAGGACGCGGCTGCCGGTGGTGCCCGAGCCGAATTCCTCGAGCGCCTGCTTGCCCGCCGCGATCACGTCGGGGTCGAAGGTCATGCCCATGTAATTGTAGGTACCGAGCAGGATCGTCTCGCGCCCGTTGCAGATCGCCACGGTCGGCGAGATCACCTCTTCCATGACGAGGTTGAAGGGATCGGTGATCCCGGTCGACAGCAGCGCCTCGCGCTGATCGATCAGCGGCTGGAACTTGTCGAACAGGTCGGGCGAGGCGGGGGCGGTCCCCGCCAGGTTGGCGCCGGTACCGCTCACTCGGCCATCTCCACGACGGCGTCGATCAGCTGCCCGACCTTCTCGATCTCGGCCTGCTGGTTCATCGTGATGAGGATGTCGAACTCGTCCTCCACCTCGGCGACGAAGTCGAGGACCGTCAGACTGTCCCATTCGAGGTCCTGCGCGAAGCGGGTCTCTTCGCCGACCTCCACGCCCTTCTTGTTATACTGGTCGATGAGGCCGAAAAGCCGGGTTTTCACGTCTGCGCGGTCAGTCATGTCTCAAGCCCTTATGTTCGCCCGCCGCCATTGGCAATGGAAAGCGGCACTATTGGGGCAGGTCGAGCCAGCCCTCGCGCGCATACCAGGCGGCCGTGTCGCGCAGCCCCTCGGGGGTCGCGACCGCAGGCTGCCAAAGCGCAGGGTCGGGACGATGTTCCGCGGCCACCGTCCAGTCGGGATGGCAGAAATAGGCGGCCCGGTCGGGGGTCAGCTTGGCGCTCTCGCCGCGGACCAGCCGATCGAGCTGGGCGCCGAGCCGCACCAGTGGGCGCGGCATCGAGAGCGTGCGCACCCGCTCGCGCCCGACCGCGCCGGCGATGGCCTGCGCGAACTGCTCGTGGGTCCAGCCGCCCGGTCGCCCGTCGTCGGGTTCGAGCAGCAGCCCGGCGCGACCGCGGCCCTCGGCCAGCACCAGCAGCAGGTCGACGAGGTCGTCGGCGTGGATGAGGCTAAGCCGTCCCTTGGGGGGCAGCGGGACGAAACCGCGCGCGGCGAGCCGGAAGAGTTCGAGCGTCTCGCGGTCGCCGGGGCCGTAGACCGCGGGTGGGCGCACGATCTGCTGGTCGAGCGCGCTCGTCCGGACCGCGCTTTCCGAGCGCGCCTTCGAGGCGCCGTAGAGCGAGAGCGAGGGCTCGCGCGCGGCCAGGCTCGAGACATGGACGAACCGCCCCGTGCCCGCGCGGGTCGCGGCGGCGAGCAGGTTGCGGGTGCCCTCGACATTGCCGCGCTCGAAACCCGCCGCGTCGGAGGCGTTGATCACCCCCGCGATGTGGATGACCGCGCGCGCGCCCTCGCACAATTGCGCGAGCGCCGGCGCGTCGTGCAGGTCGCCCTGGATCCACCGCACCCCGGGGCGCTCGGGCTGGAGGCGACGGGTGAGACAGGTCAGCGTGAGCCCGCCCCGCGTCGCGATCTCGAGCAGCCGCGAGCCGACGAAGCCGGTGGCCCCGGTCACCGCAAGCGGCGCCGCGGTCATAGCGGTGACCAGTCGCCGTCGGGCTCCTCGCCCGCACCCTCGTGCGGGTCGGTGGCGGCGGGTGCCGCCTTGCGCTCGGGCAGGATGGCGATGATCCGATCGAGCAGGGCGTCGATCCCCGTGCCCGTCATCGCGCTCAGCTCGAGCACGTCGGTGACGCCGAGCGCGGCGAGTTCGTCGCGCGCGATCTGCCGCACTTCCTCATCGACCGTGTCGACCCGGCTGAGGCAGACGATCTCGTCCTTCTCGTCGAGATCGGCGCCATAGGCCTCGAGTTCGCCGCGCACCGTCGCATAGGCCTTGGCGGGGTCGCCCCCGTCGGCGTCGATCAGGTGGACGAGCAGCTTGGTGCGCTCGACATGGCCGAGGAAGCGATCGCCGATCCCCGCGCCCTCGGCGGCCCCCTCGATCAGCCCGGGGATGTCGGCCATCACGAAATCGCGCTGCTTGTGCTGGACCACCCCGAGCTTGGGATGGAGCGTGGTGAAGGGGTAGGCGCCGGTCTTGGCGCGCGCGTTGGTGACCGCGTTCAAGAGCGTCGACTTGCCCGCGTTGGGCAGCCCGACGAGCCCGACGTCGGCGAGCAGCTTGAGGCGCAGCCAGACCCAGGCTTCCTCGCCCGGTTCGCCCGGCTGGTGCTGGCGCGGGGCGCGGTTGGTCGAAGTCTTGTAGCTCATGTTGCCACGCCCTCCCTGACCGCCGGTCAGGAGGCGTACCTCCTGCCCCTCGGTAGTGAGGTCGGCGATGAGCGAGCGCTGCTCGTCGTCGGCGAGGATCTGGGTGCCCACCGGCACGTCGATCACGAGGTCGCGCCCGGCCGCGCCGGTTTGGTTGCGCCCCGCGCCACCCTTGCCGCGCGGGGCGCGGAAATGCTGGGTGTAGCGAAAGTCGATCAGCGTGTTGAGCGCGGGCACGGCGCGAAAGACGATGTCGCCGCCCTTGCCGCCATTGCCCCCGTCGGGACCGCCGAATTCGATATATTTTTCGCGCCGGAAGCTGACGGCCCCCGGACCGCCCGCGCCCGAGGACACGAAGATCTTCGCCTGATCGAGAAAATGCGCCATGGCGCGCCCCTAGCGCAGTTCGCCGCGCAGCGCGAGGGGGTGCGGGAAGGCGGACATAATGCCGGACTTTCAGGCACGGGGGGCGATCTGAAAGGCGGCCCCACCCGGGCAAGGAGGGCTATGTCGGGCGCGAACCCGCGGCGGGGCTCGAACCCGGCTAGGGCTCAGCGCAATTCGCCGAGCACCGCGAGGATCTGCTTGACCGCGATCTCGTGCGCCACGTCATGGGGCAGGTTGCAGGCGCGCGCGACTTCCTCGCCCACGAGCGCATCGCCGATGGCGACGAGGACCAGTCCCATGGTGGCGCGGTCGAGCGGGCGATCGTCGCCTGGCGGGGTGATCTTGGTGATCACCCCCGCGATCGCATGCTCAACGGGAGCGAGCGCCTCGCGGCGGCGCTGCAGCACCACCCACGCGATGAGTTCGCCGAAATGCTGTTCGCGAAAGGCGGTGAACATTTCCTCGACGACGCGGCGCAGCTTGACCTTGCCCGCCTGGTAGCGACCGATCGAGCCGGCGATCGAATCGGCGACCTCGTGCGCGATCTCGTCGGCGAGCTGGGCGTGGAGCCCGTCGACCGATCCGAAATGGTGGAGCAGCGCGGCATGGGTGCGCCCCATCCGTCCCGCCACCGCCTTCAACGTCACCGCCGCGGCGCCTTCCTCGCGCAGGATGTCGCGCGCGGTGGCGACCGCCAGCCGGCGGCTCTCCTCGGGGCTCATCCGTTTACGTTTGTGCAACGTTGTTGACATATTTGTCAGTAAGATCCAGTCTTCGCTTCAACGCGTCTCTTTAGGAGCAGCCTCGTGGCCACTGCAACCGTTACGCCGCCCGACCTCAGCATCACCCCGCGCGATCGCGAGTTCGGTCGCGAGGGGGCGACGCCGCGCTGGTGGCACGGTGGCAATCCCTATGCGACCGCGATGTACAATGCGCTGTCGGCGACCTTTCCCGACGGCGAGGCGTTCTTCGTGCGCTCGGTGCGCGCCTTCGCCAAGGACTGCCCCGAGGCACTGAAGAAGGACATCAAGGCCTTCACGACGCAGGAAGCGATCCACAGCCGCGAGCATGACGCCTTCAACAAGCGGGCAAGCGAGAGCGGCTACGACATGGAGCCGCTCTACGACCGGGTGAAGGAGCGGATCGCGCTGCTGCAGGACAAGCCGCCGATCGCCAGCCTCGCCGCGACGATGGTGCTCGAACATTATACCGCGATCCTCGCGCACGAGATCCTCGCCGACCCCAAGCATTTCGAGGGCGCCGAGGAGGCGACCGCGATGCTGTGGAAATGGCATGCGGCCGAGGAGATCGAGCACAAGGGGGTGGCCTATGACACCTGGCTCCACGCCACCCGCGACTGGTCGCGCTGGAAGCGCTGGCAGGTGAAGGCCAAGGTGATGCTCTATGTCACCAGCCACTTCTTCCCCGACCGGTTCAGGGGGGCGCTCACCCTGCTCAAGCAGGACGGGATCAGGGGCTGGAAGGCGAGGTGGGGGCTGATCCGATACGGGCTGATCGCGCCCGGCATGTTCCGCAAGATCCTCGGCGCGTGGCTCGAATTCTTCCTGCCCGGATTCCACCCGTGGAACGAGGACGATCGCGCGCTGATCGCGGCATACGAGGACGCCGAGGGGCATCGCTTCATGCGCAACGGCAAGAAAACGGTGCGCGCGGCGGCCTGATCGGCCTCGAGATCCGGCAAGACGAAGGGGCGGTACCGAAGGTCGGTGCCGCCCCTTCCTTTTCCCCTTCCAGGAGCCGCGATCAGGCGGCGGCGGTTGCCGCCTGCTCGCAGCCGTTGAGGTCGAGCCGGTAGAGCCGGCTCATCGCTTCCTCGCCGCGCCCGCAGCTATGCCGCATGGCGTGGGCGCCGGTGGCGACGAAGCCGAGCTTCTCGAGCACCCGGCCGCTCGCCGGATTGTCGAGGAAATGGCCCGCCTCGATGCGGCTCCAGCCCAGCGTGCGCGCGATCTCGAGCGCGGCGCGCGCGGCCTCGGTGGCATAGCCCTTGCCCCAGTGCTCCTCGGCGATCCAGTAGCCGATCTCGATCTCGCCCGAGGGCGCGTAGCCGAACCCGACCACGCCGATGACCTGCGCATCCCGGCGTCGGGTGATGAGCATGGTGGGCAGCGGCATCGCCTCGAGCTGGGCGAGGAAGGCCTCAGCCTGCTCGAGCCCGTAGGGCCACGGCGCGCTGGCGAGATTGGCGACGATTCGCTTCGAGCCCATCGCCTTGGCGAGCGCGGGCGCATCGCAGCTCCAGCCGGGCCGCAGCAGCAGGTTCTTCGTCACGGCAAACATCGCATACCTCCCTTGCCGCCGCCCCCGAGGGGGTCGGTGACAGTCGAGGGAGAAGTGGCGGACGCGGCCCTTGCAGACGTCAGTTCATCGGGCACAAAAAAGAGAAGGGACCTGGAGCGGTCCCTTCTCCCATTTGTCTTGTTGTCCGGACCGTCCCAGGGGGATGGCCCGTTATCGACCAACCCTATTCGGCTGCTTCGCCCATCGCTTCCACGTGGACATATTTGCGGCCGAGTTTGCCGTCACGGAAGGTGACGCGGCCGTCGATCAGCGCGAAGATGGTGTGGTCCCTACCGAGGCCGACATTGTCGCCCGGGTACCACTTGGTCCCGCGCTGGCGCACGATGATGTTGCCGGCCACGACGCTCTCGCCGCCAAACTTCTTGACGCCGAGATACTTCGGATTGGAATCGCGGCCGTTACGCGACGAGCCGCCTGCCTTCTTATGTGCCATGGTTACTTCTTCTCGGTCTTCTTGGCCGCGGGCTTCTTCGCGGCGGTTTTCTTCGCTGCCGGCTTCTTAGCAGGTGCAGCATCCTTTGTCGACTTGGCGGCGGCCTTCTTGGCCGGCGCGTCGTCGTCGCCCTTCGCGGCGGCCTTCTTGGCGGGCGCCTTCTTGGCCCCCCCCTTGCCGCCGATCGACACGATCTCAAGGATCGTATGCTGCTGGCGATGCCCGCGCTTGCGGCGATAGTTGTGGCGGCGACGCTTCTTGAAGACGGTCACCTTCTCACCCTTCGCCTGGGCGACGATGGTGGCCGCGACGGTCAGGCCGTCGGTCGACTGAAGGTCCGAACCCTCGCCGGCGAGCAGGACATCATCGAGGGTCACCGAATCGCCCGCTTCACCAGCGAGTTTCTCGACGACGATCTTGTCTCCGGGGGCAACGCGATACTGCTTACCGCCGGTGCGCACGACTGCGAACATAAGCTCTTCTCTTCGGTCTAGAATTTGTGTCTCTTGCCCACGGCAAAGCGACGCCGAAAACGGCACCTGCGCGAGGGGATGGGGCCAACTATGGAACGCAGCCCCTCCTGTCAACCGATTTGCCGCAACTATTCGGCGGTCAGTGCCGCCGTTCGGGCCGCAGATGATAGCGCCCGGGCTCGAAGCGATCGAACATCGTCGCGATCGCGGGATGGACCACCTCTTCCTCGTCATCGTCGGCCACGAGGTTCTGCTGGCTGACGTAGGCGACGTAGCTCGTCTCCTCATTCTCGGCGAGCAGGTGGTAGAAGGGCTGGTTCTTGGCCGGTCGGATGTCCGCGGGAATGGCCTCGTACCATTCCTCGGTGTTGGCGAACTCGGGGTCGACGTCGAAGATCACGCCGCGAAAGTCGAGCAGCCGGTGGCGGACCACCTCGCCGATCGCGAAGCGCGCGGTCTGAATCGCATTACTCATGGCGCCTATGTAGGCGTCCTGCCGCCGCGCACAACCGGGCGAGGGGGGCGGCCTCGGGGCGGGGGTGCGGGCAGGGGACCTGGTCAGGCGGGCACCGGCTGCCCCGCCCAGTCGAAGTGACCGCCGCTCTCGGCGGGGGTGAGCCCGGCGAGCACGTCGAGGAGGTGGGTCGCGCTCTGCGCCGGGGTGAAGAGGCGGCCTTCGGGCACGTTGGACTGGAAGGGGGCCGACAGCGCGGTATCGACCGTGCCGGGGTGGAGCGCGACCGCGACCGCCTGCGGATGGGTGCGCGCGAGCTCGATCGCCAGCGTGCGGACCAGCTGGTTGAGCGCCGCCTTCGAGGCACGATAGCCGTACCAGCCGCCGAGCCGGTTGTCGGCAATCGACCCCACCCGCGCCGACAGGGCGGCGACGAGGCAGCGCTCCTTGCGCGGTAGGAGCGGGAGGAAATGCCGCAACGCCAGCGCGGGGCCGATGGTATTGACGAGGAAGGTCTGTTCGAGCGGTCCGGGCGCGAGCGCGCGCCAGCTTTTCTCGGGGCCCCAGTCGCTGCCGTGCAGGATCCCGCTGGCGATGATCAGCGCGTCGTAGGGCGCGCCGTCGGCTAGCGTCGCGGCGGCCTGGGCGAGGGTCTCGGGGCGCGCGTAGTCGACCGCCGGGGTGGTGGTGCGGCCGAGCCGCGTCACGCGGCCCCCGCGCGCCTCGATGGCATCGCCGAGCGCGGCGCCGATCCCGCCCGACGCGCCGATCAGCAGGCTGTTCGAAAAATCGCTCATGGGGCGCCAATCCGCGAACCCCGGCGCGGGTTCAGCGGGGCGCGGCGACATTAGGGCTTTTCAATATCCCCGCGCGTTGCTAGAGGCGCGCTCCGACCAGAGGGCAGCGCCCTCGAACATCCCCGCGGAGAGGTGCCGGAGTGGTCGAACGGGGCGGTCTCGAAAACCGTTGTGCGGGCAACCGTACCGTGGGTTCGAATCCCACCCTCTCCGCCATTTTCCCCGACATCGCCCCGCCACCCGCGCCGACCGCTCGGCCGTCCCCGCCCTAACCGCGCGCTGGTCCCCGAGGCCGCCGCAGCGGCGTCGCGCGCCGCCGCGCCGACGCGCGCGAGCCTGGTCTGCGGCCCCCGTTCCTTCGCCCATTTGCGTCGATTTTTGCATTTGCTGCACCCGCGCACGCCGCGGCAAGATTAACTGTCAGCTGTGTCCGCCATGCAACAGCCGGGGGCTAAGCGGGCATAATCGCGGCATATATTCGGGCTCGGCTGGCGGGGTGCGACGGCGGGCCGGCAACAGGGCGGGAAAAAACCGTTTGCCCGGAGGAACCGCTTACTGGGATGGTCGTTGCTGGGTCTCTAGCCGCCGAACGAAAAAGGGGGCAGTCGGAACCTTACCGGGACGACTTGTTTTCGTCGTCGCCACGAATTTGAAGGAGAAAGGACTCCATGAAGCATTTCTTGATGGCCTCGGCGGCGTTGGCCGCCGTATCAACCCCGGCATTCGCCCAGGACACGGGTCCCTATGTCGGTCTCGAGGGGGGCGTCGCGCTCTTCAACGACACCGATGACATCGACTCGCCGACGCTCAACGCCGACGACGTGCTCGAGCTCGAGCACGACCTCGGCTACGACGTCGACGGCGTGATCGGCTACGACTGGGGTGCCGTGCGCACCGAGCTCGAGCTGGGCTATCGCACCGCCACCATCGACCAGGTGCTGATCTCGGGCGCGGGTGCGTTCGATGCCGGCACGTCGGATGTCGACGTGTGGTCGGGCATGGTCAACGTGCTGTTCGACCTGGCCGAAACCGACACCAGCCGTTTCTATCTCGGCGGTGGTCTCGGTCTCTGGTCGGTGACGCATGACGTCAGCGCCCTCGGCGCCGGTGCCAACCTCAACTCCTCGGACGAAATCTTCGCCTTCCAGGGGATCGCCGGCGTGAGCTTCCCGCTCAGCGACGCGATCGAGGCGGGGCTGAAGTATCGCTATGCGCAGAACTTCGGCAACATCGTCCAGGAAGACCAGGACCTTCGCGTCAGCGACGTGACCGTCAAGTCGCACAGCCTGCTGGCGAGCCTGATCTACAACTTCGGCCGCGCTGCGCCGCCGCCCCCGCCGCCGCCCCCGCCGCCGCCGCCCCCGCCGCCCCCGCCGCCTCCCGCGACGGTGACGTGCCCGGACGGCACGGTGATTCTGGCGACCGAGGAATGCCCGCCGCCGCCGCCGCCGCCGCCGCCGCCGCCGCCGCCGCCCGAACCCGAGCGCGGCTAGGCCACGGGCCAGAAAGGGAAGGGCCGGTCGATCGACCGGCCCTTTCTTTTCGTGCGCTGGGCCCATGCGGGTCGACGCGGCGGGCTTGAAGGGGTAGGGGCCCCTCGATAGAAAAAACCGGGTCCGACAGGCGCCAGCGCGGCGCGGCGGAACCCGTCGGCCCGTCAGGCGATAGGGCTGATTGTCCAATCGTTTGTCCAGGAACCAGAAGCGACATGTCCGACGTCTTTCAAAGCAGTGATCTCATCGACCGGCGGCAGGAGATGGCCGCCGTGTACCGCGAGGGCGATCTCGACCGGCTCGAGACGATGGCGCGCGCGCTGCTGGTCGAGCATCCGGACGACATCGAGGCGCATCGCTATCTCGCCCGCATCTACACCAACCGGCACGAGCCCGAGCAGGCGCAGCCGTTCTGGGAGCGGCTGACCGAGCTGACCCCCGAGGAGCCGGAACCCTATCTGCAATTGGCCCGGATCGAGCGCCGCAAGCGCAACTGGGAGCCGGCGCTGCGCCACGCGCAGGAACTGCTCGCGCGCCAGCCCGACAATACCGAAATCCGGACAATCGAACTGGAAGCGCTCGTCAACCTCAAGAAGGGCGATGCGATCGGCGAGGCGATCGCCCGGCTGGTCGAGGCCACCCCCGAGGACGCCATGCCCTTCTTCCGCAAGGCCTTCACCGTCGATCTCGGCGATGCCGTCGCCGCCCCCTTGCGCGCCCTGGCCGACAGCGGCGACGAGGAAGCGATCAAGCTGTGCGCCGAACAGAGCGAGGCGCAGCGCACCGCCGCCGCGCGCCACGAGATCCAGCGCAATCCCTTCCGCGCCGCCGCCTGCTACCGGGTCATGCGCACGCTCGACCCCTCGTCGGGCTTTGGCACCTCGGCATTGCTGCGACTGCGCAAGCCCTTCCTCGAACGCGCCCGCGAAGCCTATGCCGAAGGCGACGACAAGCGGGCGATCAGCCATGCGCGCAACTCGATCAAGATCGAACCGCGCGAGGAAGAGCCCTATCTGATCATCGGGCGCAGCGCGCTGCGCACCGACGAGCCGCAGATCGCCTACGAGGCGCTGCGCGAGGGCTTGATGGCCAACGAACATACGGTGTGGCTGACCCTCAACTACGCCCGCGCCGCCGAGCGCTCGGAGCATCTGCTCGAGGCGTTCGAGGCCTATTCGGCGGTGCTGGCGAGCGATGATCCCGAAGCCGCCAAGCATGCCGAGGAGGCGCAGCGCTCGGTCGACCGGCTGCCCGGCAAGCTGGTCAGCGCCGCGGTCAGCGACATCCGCGAAGGCAATCCCGTGGCGGCGATCGAGACGGCGCTGACCCTCCAGCAGTCGGGCGTGCTCGATGAGAAGGCGGCGGAATATCTGCGCAACAACGTGGTCACCCACGGCCAGCGCAAGCTGCGCGAATTCTACGATGCCGGCGACCGCACCGGGCTCGCCCTCGGGCGCGGGCTGATGCGTTTCGCGCCCGACGAACCCTACGCGTTCCGCGTCGTCGGGCGCATGCTCCTGCGCGACCGCAACTATGGCGAGGCGGCCGAGGTCTGGGGCGCGCTCGTCGACCAGGATGGCGAGAATGTGGAATTTCGCCTCAACCTCGCGCGCTCGCTGCAGCGGATGGGCGACAAACCGGGGGCGGCAGCCGCCGCTACCGAGTTGCTGCGGCTCGATCCCGAGCACGCCGAGGGCAAGCAGATCCTCGAATCCGCCACGGTCGCGGCCTGAACCCCCAGCGTTAGGAATGTCTCTATGTGCGGATTAGTTGGTGTCCTCAATCGCAACGGTTCGGTCGAGAAAGGCCGGATGGAAGCGGCGCTGCGCACGATGTCGGACCAGATCGTCCATCGCGGACCCGACGGATCGGGGACCTGGACCGACGGGACGGTCGGGTTCGCCCATCGCCGCCTCGCGATCATCGACCTCAACGAGCGGTCGGACCAGCCGATGCACACGGCCGACGGGAAGCTCACCATCGTCTACAACGGCGAGACCTATAATTTCATGGACCTGCGCGCCGAACTCGAGGCGCTCGGCCACCGCTTCCAGACCGAGAGCGACACCGAGGTGCTGCTCTACGGCTATCGCCAGTGGGGCGATGACCTGCCCTCGAAGATGCGCGGCATGTTCGCCTTCGCGATCTGGGACCATGACAAGCAGGAACTGTTCCTCGCCCGCGACCGCTTCGGCAAGAAGCCGCTGGTCTATGCGTGGTGCGGCGATGCGCTGCTGTTCGGATCGGAGGTCAAGTCGCTGCTCGAATGGCCCGGTTTCGAACGGCGCACCGACCTGCGCGTGATCCACGACTACCTCTCGTTCGGCTACACGCCCGGCATCGATACCGCCTTCCTCGGGGTCAAGCGCCTGCCGCCCGCCCATCACCTGCGGGTGACCCCGCGGCACGGCCCGGGCAACCCGCCCTCTCCGCAGCGCTACTGGCGGCTCGCCGAGGTCGATCCCGCCAAGGGCGAGATGACCCGGGACCAGGCGGCGGGCGAATTCCTCGAGCGCTTCGACGAAGCGCTGCGGATGCGGCTGATTTCCGACGTGCCGCTCGGCGCCTTCCTGTCGGGCGGGGTCGATTCCTCGGCGGTGGTCGCGCGCATGTCGGCCTTCGTGCGCGAGCCGATCAAGACTTTCAGCGTCGGCTTCGACGTGGCGGGGTTCGACGAGACCGCCTGGGCCCGCGAGGTCGCCGAGCGCTACGAGACCGAGCATCACAGCTTCAAGATGGACTATGGGCTGATCGACACGCTGCCCGAGATCATCTGGCATTATGGCGAGCCCTTCTCGGATTCGAGCGCGCTCGTGAGTACCGCGCTCAGCCACAAGATCCGCCAGCATGTCACCGTCGCGCTGACCGGCGACGGGGGCGACGAGATCTTCCTCGGCTATTCGCGCTACGATCGCTTCCAGACGATGATCGCCGGGCTCGGCGATCGTGGCGAGAGCCTGCGCCAGAAGATCGTCATCGACCCCGAAGGCACCTTCGGGCGCCCGACCATCCGCGACCGCTATATCCCCTTCATCGACAAGTTCCGCGACCGCCACAAGCAATGGGGCTACGGGCCGGCGCTGATCGACTATCTGCTGGCGCCCTCGTCGGATCGCCTGCCCGCCTATTTCGAGCTGGCGGACGACCATAATGCGATCGACATCGCCGCGCGAGCCGAGGTCGACACTTATTTGCCCGACGACCTGCTGATCAAGGCGGACATCGCGACGATGGCCGCGAGCGTGGAGGGGCGCAGCCCGTTCCTCGATCACGAGCTGGCCGACTGGGCGGCCTCGCTGCCGCAGCACCTGCGCGTGTTCGAACGCAACGGCCGCCTCGAGATGAAGGCGCTGCTCAAATATGCGATGGAGCCGCAGCTGAGCGAGGACGTGCTCTACCGCGACAAGCAGGGGTTCGCGGTGCCGGTGCAGCACTGGCTGCGCTACGAGATCCGCGACCTCGTCGGCGACCTGTTGACCAGCAAGGCGTTCCGCGAGCGCGGCTACCTGCGGCCCGAATTCACCAACTGGATGCTCGACCAGCATTTCAAGGGGCACGAGGACCATGGCACGAGGCTGTGGAACCTCCTGTGTCTCGAACTGTGGCACCGCACCTTCACCGATCGCCGTGAAAGCGGCCCGCTCGACATCGACGTCGGCGCGCCCGACGCGTTCGAGCAGGTGAAGGCCGAAGGAGTGGCGGCATGACCTTCATGATCAAGCGACCGCTCAAGGGCAAGCCGACCCCGCCGCCCGCGCTGGTCGACCGTCGCGACAAGCTCATCAACCAGGCCTTCGATGCCTATCACGAAGGCGACGAGGCGCGTGCGCTCGCCAAGTTCGACAAGGTGATCCGCGAGGGCGAGCGCGACGTCGCGATCATCGAGGCGGCGGCCTTCGTCGCCAACCAGGCGCGGCGCTGGAAGGAAGCGGCGCGCTACTGGTTGATGCTGCACGAGATGAGCCCCAAGCGTCCGGGGCCGATCAACCAGCATGTCAACGCGCTGATCCAGCTGCGCCGCCACGACGAGGCCGAGGCCTTCTGCACCGAGCGCGAGGCGCTGCAGGAAGAGGACATGGCGCCGCTGCGCGACAGCCTCCTCATCCGCATCAACCTGGCGCAGGGCAAGGTCAACGAGGCGCATGCGCTCGCCGATGCGCTCCACCAGAAGGAAGGCGACGACAATCGCGCGATGTCGATCGCGCAGGCCTTCATCGACCAGGGCTTCACCGGGCTGGCCGAGATGTGGCTCGACCGGATCGATCCCGATGGCCCGCTCGCCAAGGAGCGGGTGCTGGCGCGCGCGCGCCTTTTCTATTCGCAGGGCAACTGGCAGCGCGCCGACAAGGAATATGCCGAGGTCGAGCGCATCTTCGAGGGCAAGAACGCCCGCGACGCGCGCATCTTCCTCGCGCGGATCGCCTTCAATCGCGGCGACCTTCGGCTCGCCGAGGATCGCTATGGCGCGGTGCTGAAGGACACCCCCGACCATGGCGAGGCCGCCATGTTCTTCATCCGCCAGGCCATCAACGACAATGATTATGAGAAGGCGCGCGAGCTGCTCGAACTGTACGGCCACTGTCTCGATGCGGTGACCCGGATCAACTTCCAGGCGCGCGTGGCGATGCGCGAGGACCTGTCCGACAGCATCGGCTATTACGAGCGCGGGATCGAGGAGAATGAGGACAATATCAAGCTGCGCCTCGGCTTCGTCGAATTCCTGATCAGCGTCGAGAAGCTGGATCAGGCGCGCACCGAGCTCGACAAGGCGCTGGCGCTCGATCCCGACAATTTCCTGCTCAACCGGACGCTGGCGCGGATCCTGCGCAAGCAGGGTGCCCCGTTCCTCGCGCAATTGGCGCAGGTCGAACGCGCGCTGTCGTTGCAGCCCTCCGACGTCAACATGCTCAACGATTACGGCAACCTGCTCGCCAGCTGCAATCGTCGCAACGACGCGATCCGGCACTTCGAGGAAGCGGTCGAGAAGGTACCCAAGGAGCCGATCCTCTGGCTCAACGGCGCCCACCATAAGATGCTCGACAACCGGCTCGAGGAGGCCGCCGACTTCGCCCGCCGCGGGGTCGAGACGCTTGGCGCGGAGACCGCCGAGGAACTCGCTTATGCTTCGCGCATCTTCCTCGCCGCGGGCCTCGAGGACGAGGCGCTCAAGACCACCGAGAAGGCGCTGGCGGTCAACAGCCGCTCGGGCGTCGCGCTCCGCACCGCGGTGCCGCTGCTGATGGTCACCGGCAATTACAAGCGGGCCTGGGAATTGTGCCGCTTCTACGACGAAATTCACTATCCCCGCCGGGACGAGCGAATGCTCCACGCGCAGGCACAGTGCATGGCGGCGTTCCGCGAGGTCGCGCGCGCCGAGCGCGGCCCCGACGCGCTGCCGGTCGATGCCGACAATGCGATCGAACCGGTCGAGGGCCTCTTCCCCGAACTGCTGCTCGATGCGCTGGTCAAGCATGCCGAACCTGACCACAGCCCCGACCGCAAGGGCGTCATCCAGTTTACCTCGAGCCTCGGTTCGGGGGGTGCCGAACGGCAGGTCGCCTATGTGATGCAGGGGTTCGCGGACTATCCGCTCGAGGGCGAGGAGATGGCGCTAGCGGTCAACGCGCTCAACCCCAACGTGCGCGAGGATTTCTTCCTGCCCGAGATCGAGGCCACGGGGGCCACGCTGTATCACTTCTCCGATGACCGCCGCAACGCGCTGATCCGTGACGTGATGGCGCGCCACCCCGAGCATCTGCACACCGTGCGGGCGCTGGCCGCGATGCCGCCCGAGGTGGCCAAGATGGCGATCAGCTTCTTTGCCCGGCTGGTGCAGGAGCGGCCGCGCGCGGTGATGCTGTGGCAGGACGCGGTCAATATCGCGGGCGCCATCGCCGCGATCGCCGCCGGGGTTCCGCACATCATCATCTCGACCCGTTCGACCCGTCCGGTCGAGATCCGGCGTCACCGCCGGTACCTCCACCACGGCTATCACGCGATCCTGCGTTACAAGGGCCGCGTCACGGTGCTCAACAACAGCGCCAACGGCGCGCGCGACTACGAGGACTGGCTGGGGGTCGACGAGCCGTTCATCGAGACCTTCTACAACGGCTATGATTTCGACGCGATCGCGGCGCGCACCGAAGCCGATGCGCGCGAGCGGATCCGCCGCGAGCATGGCATCCCTGAAGATGCGCTGGTGATCGGCGGGGTGCTCCGCTTCTCGACCGAGAAGCGCCCCGACCTGTGGACCCGCACGCTGATCGAGGCGGCGCGCAAGGACGACAAGGTCTACGGGCTCGTCGCGGGCGACGGCCCGATGCGCGGCGACCTGCTCGAACTGGTCGAGAAGGAAGGGCTGTCGGATCGCATCCACATGGTCGGCCGCCAGTCGCCGGTCGAGCCGTGGATGCAGGCGATGGACGTCCTGTTCCTGTCCTCGGAGACCGAAGGGCTGCCCAACGTGTTGATCGAGGCGCAGTCGATCGGGCTTCCGGTGGCGTCGATGAACGTGGGCGGCGCCCCCGAGGCGATGGCCGCGGGCGAGACCGGCATCCTGATCGAGGAGGGAACCCCCGCCGCGATCGCCGACCAGCTGGTCGAGCTGCTCGAGGACGGGCCCCGGCTCGACGCGTTCCGCCGCGCCGCGCCGCAATGGGTGCGCGAGCGCTTCAGCCTGGCGACCATGGTCGAGCGGCTCAAGGGGATCCTCGCCGACAAGCCGACCGGCGACGCGGCGGCCGCCTAGCCATGCTGACGATCACGCCGATCGGATCGTGCCGGGTCGCCACCCCCTTGCGGCTGTGCCGTGAGAGCCACGGCTTCCGGATGAACATGACGCGCATCTGGGGCTACACCCACAGTTCGTCGGAAGCGGTCCAGCAGATGCGTTACCTCAAGGGCGAGTTCGAGCCCGACGAGCGCGTCTGGCCGCTGATCTCGCCCAAGTGGCAGACCAACCCGCGACTGCGCGAGCCGTTCGAGCCCAGCGACCTCTACATTGTCGAGATCTCCTCGCAAAAGCAGATGCAGCTCGATGGCGCGGCGATCCAGCTCAACTATCTTCGACAGGCCTATGCCGACTTCTTCGCCGACCCCGAGCGCGCCAAGGCGTTCAACCGGCTGACGCTCCATGGCAGCGAGGCCGAGCGCCGCGCCTTTCTCGCCGAGCATTGGGGCAGCGACCCCCGGCAGCGCGAGGAGGCCGACCTGCTCGCGCGAATCGAGATGACCCGGACCGACGAGGCAGCGCTGATCCGCGACATGGAGGCACTCGAAGCCGGGCTCGGCGAGGTCCTCTTCGTCACCCATGTCAACGCGCGCGACAATATGGGCGAGCGGCTCGCCGGCCGCGATCGCTTCATCGAGACGGTCAAGGCGGCGGGGCGCAAGATCGGCGCGCGCGTCTACGACCCTACCGCGCTGATGGAGCAATTCGGGCAGGAGCGCGCGATCGAGGACCATTCGACCGCGCTGGCGCATTTCACCGAGCCGTTCAGCGAGGCGGTGCTCGACGACTGGTACGAACGCTTCATCCACGACCAGATCGCGGCGATGGTGAGCGAGAACCCCGAGGATGCGATCGAACGGGTGGTGGTGCCGCATGCCGAGGCGTTCATCGCCACCGGCGACGCCGACAAGCGCGACGAGGTCAAGCTGCTGCTCGAAGCGGTCGAGAGCTATTTTCCCGCCAATCCCGAGGCCAAGCGCCTGCGGCTCGAGCTGGCGATCGTCGACGGCTCCGAGGCTGAGGTGAAGCGCGCCTTCTTCCAGGTCGCGATGAACAGCGACCTGTCGGCGCTGGGCAAGCTGGGGGAGCTGCTCGCCACCCTCCCGATGATCGAGGAGTGGGCCGAAGAGCTGAAGGAGGCCCCGGTGCTCAATGCGGGTTCGGCGGGATGGCTCGCCCGAATTCTGCGCGGCCAGGGTCGCGAGACGCTTGCGCTCGCCTTGGAAAATCGCATGTAAGGCACGTCATGAGTGAAGTTGGAACCAGCCAGTCCCCCGAAGACCTCGCTGCGCGTTTAGACGCGTTCGACCTGAACGATGACGACCAGTTCGAGCGCGCACGCAACACCGTCCTCGGCCCCGCCATCGAGGCGCGCGACTATGACCAGATCGACCGCTATTTCGCGGCGCTGATCGAGCGCCGGCCCGACCGCTACCGCGAGAAGATCGACCGGATCGACTATGCGCTGATGGGCGGGCGGAAGGCGCAGGCGAGCGCGTTGCTCGACCAGCTCGGGGTGCGCTGCGACACCAAGGACGCGACGGTGCCCGGGTGGGTGCATGGGGCGGTGCTGCGGATCCTGCTCCAGCTCGATCGTTATGACGAGGCCTGCCAGCTGGCGCGGCTGTACCTGCCCGATTTTCGCGCCGACAAGACGATGGCGCTGATGGCGCTGCGCGCCTTCGAGCGCGCGGGCGAGGAGAGCGAGGTGCTTGAGACCGCGCGCGCGGTGCGCAACCTGGCCGAGGACGACCATGACGCGCTCGGCGAAATGGCCTTCTACCTGGTCAATCGCCGCCGCGCCAACCTCGTGCGCGACCTGCTCGGCGGGATCGCGGTGCCGGACAGCGACAATTTCCGGTTACTGAGCGAATATGGCCGGGCGATGTTGCAGACCCATTCGACCGATCCGCAAATCGTCGACATCCTCGAGAAGGCGGTGGCGCTCAAGCCCGAGGACCGGCAGGCGCGTCTCCAGCTGTCGCGCGCGCTGGCCCGCCTCGGTCGCGACGCGCGCGCGCTCGAGGTGCTCGAATATGATCCCGAGACCATCGATGATGAGCAGGAGAGCTTTCGCGCGCAGGTCGCCGAAGCGCTCATGCTGAACGATCGCAACGAGGATGCGATGCGGCTCTATCGCCGCCTCGTCGAGGACAATCCGCACCATGGCGGCTGGCGGCGGGCGCTGGTCAGTGCCTCGCTGCGCGCCGGGCACGAGGACGATGCGAAGACCCACTACAAGGAGGACCTCGCGAGCCGCGATCTGTCCGGCTATGCCGATTTCGAGTCGGCGCTGCGCGGGCTCGACAACCGCATCGAGCGTGGGTCGATCCCGGCCGCGCGGTTCGAATGGGCGTGGCGCAAGCTCGACCAGATCGGCTGCCGCCCGGCCGACCGCGAGGCGTGGGAGCGCGCCAACATCCGCAACAACCTCGCCGACCATCTCACGCTCAACTGGATCGAGACGCGGCCGCAGGACGCGGGCCAGATCCTAGAGCGGATGGACGGGCTCGAGGAGGCGATCGACCGGCTGCGCGAGGAGACCCGCGACGGCATGGGGGTCTTCCTCGCCGCCGCGCACATCGGCGCGCTGTTCGCGGGGCCGGTCGGGCTGGCCAACAGCGATCTCGACTATCGCTGGGTGGCCTCGACCCCGTCGGTCTCGAACGCCCCGGGCGCGAAGAACCTGCTCTCCACCTATTCGCAAAATCGCATGCGGCTGGCCAAGAAGATCTTCGGCGCGGTGCGCGAGGGCGCGGTCGTGAGCCTCGCCATCGACGGCAGTTCGTCGGTCGCGGCGCGCCCGATCGATTACGAGGGCGACCACATCCTGCTGTCGGACTTCGTGCCGCGCGCGGTCTACCAGCTGGGCGTGAAATGCTTCTTCCCGCAGGTCGTCTGGGTCGGGGACCGGGTCCAGGTGCGGCTCGAGGAAATGATCATGCCGCGCCCGATCGACACGCTCGATGCCTTCATTCCGGTGTGGTTCACCGATTTCACGCGGATCCTGTCCGAGACCTTCTGCAGCTATCCCGACAGCCTGCGCCTATCGGGCGGCTTCTGGCGCGAGATCGCGCTCTAGCCCACGGGGCGGGAACGCGGCGCTGGGGCCCGGCGGACTTTTCTGCTACGGGGCGAGAACGACCAAGAGGGGGGCTCGATCCGACCGACTGTCACATTCTGGCACCAGTACGGCGACGTTCTGGAGGCCCCCGAGGAACCTTCTGCGTCCTCTTCGGTAAACGAGTAACGATCATGGCAAGCAGCGGGACCACTCTCCAGCCTCTCAAGGCGCGCACCGACATGGCCTCGGCCAGTCATGAGGCTTGCCGCCACGCCGAAGCGGTGCTCAAGGCTCGGCTCGAGGAACTGCTGGCTCGCTCGCGCAGCGTCGCCACCGCCGGCGAGCAGCTGGCGATCGCGCGCCAGCTGACCGAGGGGCGCGCCATCGGCTACCAGAACATGTCGCTGCTGCTCCAGATCCAGGAGCGCGCGCGCAAGCTCGAAGGGCTCGCCGAGGGCTGGCAACAGCTGTTCGAGGTGATGCCCAACGACCGCACCGTCCTGCGGCACCACCTTCTCTGGCTGACCCGGCAGGGACGCGGCGATCTCGCGCTCGAACTGCTCGATCGCTGGCTGCCCGAGAACCTCGAGCGGCGCGATATCGCCTTCACCCGCGCCCAGATCCTCGACGAGATCGGGCAGGCCGAGGCCGCCGACGCGCTCTTCGCCCGGCTCGTCGAGCGCTACCAGAACCGGCATGCCATCCGGATCGACGCCGCCAAGCGGCTGCTCAAGCGCGGCTGGATCATCGAGGCGCGCGCGATGATCGCGCCGTCGGCGCAGGGCTCCTCGGCGGCGGGGCGCAAGCTGGCCGCCGACATCGAGCAGACCTGCGCGATGATGCTCCGCTACGAGCCGGAAGAGGCGCTGCGCGGCACCGATTACCGGCTCTTCGCGCTTAAGCATGCGATCCGCCATTTTCGCGGGCGCGACCGCCGGCGCGAGGTGGCGCACGAGCATGAAGGGGTGGCGCTCGTCACCGGCAGTCTCGGTCCCGGCGGGGCCGAACGGCAGATGACCCGGCTCGCCTGCCACCTGCAACGCGACTATCTGAACGAGCGCAAGCGCATCGAGGGCCCCGTCGAGGTCATCGTCAAGTCGCATCGAAAATCGATCCAGGCGAGCTTCTTTTTGCCCGACCTCGCCAAATGCGGGGTCCCCGTCTCCGAGCTCGACCAGCGCACCCCGGTCGCGGCCCGCAAGCAGGCGCTCGCCGACCCCGAACTGGTCGAGTTGCTCGGCCACATGCCGCCGCAGGTGCATTACGGGGTGACGCGCCTCGCCCCCCTGCTGGCCGAGCGCCCGCGCGAGGTGGTGAGCCTGTGGCAGGACGGCGCCTGCCTTATCGGGGCGCTCGCCGCGTTGATCGTCGGCACCCCCAACATCCAGCTGATGTTCCGCGGCCTGCCGCCCAACATCCGCCGCGACCGCTTCAAGCCCGAATATGTGATCCTCTATCGCGAGCTGGCGCGGTTGCCGGGGGTCCAGTTCGTCTCCAACAGCCGCGCCGCCGCCGCCGCCTATGCCGAATGGCTCGACCTGCCGCTCGACCGTTTCCACGTGCTCTACAACGGCGTCCCGCCGCTCTCGACCGACGGCAGCGAGGCCGACGAGCGGGCATGGGAGAGCTTCGCGGCCCGGACCGCCGATGCGACCGAGACGATCGGCGGGGTGTTCCGCTTCGAGAGCGACAAGCAGCCCTCGCGCTGGATCGACCTGGCCCACCGCTATCTCAAGCGCCGACCGACCGCGCGATTCGTCATCGTCGGCCACGGGCGGCTGTTCGATACCGTGCGGGACCGCGCGATCCAGCACGGCATCGCCGACCGCATCCTGTTCGTCGGCCATTCGACCAACATCGGCTTTTGGTACTCGAAGATGGACGTCAAGGTGCTGCTCTCGCGCTACGAAGGGCTGCCCAACGTGCTGATCGAGGCGCAGTATCTGGGGATCCCGGTGGTGACCACGCCGGCGGGCGGGTCGGCCGAAACGCTGCTCGAGGAGCGTAGCGGGGTGGTCCTCGGCTCGGCCGACGAGATCGACTATGACGAGGCCTGCGCGGGGATCGAACGGATGCTCGCCTCGCGCGACGACCCCGAGCGGGGCGAGGCCATGTCGCATGTCGCGCTGCGCTTCTCGGTCGCACAATTTGTCGACAATTTCGCCGCACTTGCTGTAGGCAGGTAGCCGCACGAGGCGAGGGAAGAGGCGACAGGATGATCTCTAGGCGTTTGGGGTGCGTGCTGGCGCTGGCGCTGGCAGTCGGTGGCTGCACGCTGCCGCGCAGTGCGCCCACCACGGCCGAATTCGTCGGCAATAGCGCGGATAGCGGTCTCGTCATCACGCCGATCGACGCGGCGGATGCGCAGGCCTATCGCGCGAGCCCGGGCCAGGGTTTTCCGGCGGCGATGCTGGAAGCCGAGCCGATCGACCTCGAGCGCGTGTCGGTCGGTGACGACCTGCGCCTGTCGATCATCGAGGGGACCGGGCTCCAGAGCAGCGCGCTGCCGGGCGGCGCGCTGACGATCGAGCGGCTCGTCGTCGATGGCGACGGTTCGATCTTCGTGCCCTTCGCCGGCAGCGTGGACGCGGCCGGTCGGACGCTCGACGAGATCCGCGCGACGATCGCCGCGCGGCTGCGCCGCACGCTCTTCCGCCCGCAGGTCGACGTCCAGTTCCTCGAGCGCGCGCAGCGCACGGTGGCGATCTATGGCGATGTCGCGACCGGCGGCTCGCTCGCGCTCGCGCCCGGCATGCGCCGGCTGTCCGACCTGCTCGGCCGGGCCGGGATCCAGACCGAGACCAGCCGCGCCACGCAGGTCGAGGTGCGCCGCGACGGGATGGTCGGGCGCGTCTCGCTCGCGCGGCTGCTCGCCGACCCCGCCGAGGATATCGCGTTGCGGCCGGGCGATGTGGTGATCGTGTCCGACGCCGACCAATTCGTCACGGTGATGGGGGCGGCCGGCGTCCAGAGCCGGGTGCCCATCCTCGGCGACCGCTTCAGCCTCCTCGACGCGCTCGCCTCGAGCCGCGGGCTCGCCGACGACCAGGCCGATCCCGAAGGCGTCTTCCTGTTGCGCCGCCAGCCCGACACGCCGGTGCCGGGCGCGGCCGAGCTCGCCATCTACCAGCTCGACGTGCGCAACCCGGCCCAGCTCTTCGCGGCGGGCGAATTCGCCATGATCGATGGCGACATCGTGCTGGTCTCGAGCGCGTCCTTCGCGCAGACCCGCAAGATTCTCAGCGCGATCTCGGCCACCTTGACCACGGCATCGCGGACCAACCAGGCCATCCCATGACCGGCCCCGAGGCGATGCGGGCCGGTACTGGCCGGTCCCCCGGGCGGTTCGCGCGGCATGTGCAGACGATCATCGCCCGCGAGGTCCGCTCGCGCTACACCGGCGATCGGCTCGGCTATTTGTGGACCTACGCCACCCCGCTCGCCTGGGTCGCGATCGTCTATTTCGTCTTCCTGTTCTTCGGCAGCAGGGTTCCGATCGACACCGACATCCTCAGCTTCATCCTGTCGGGGATCATCCCCTATGCGACCTTCCGCTACGTCATCAACGCCTTCATCCGCGCGCGCATGGCGTTCAAGCAGATCATCGCGCTGGGGACGACAAGGCCCGCCGCCATCTATACCGCGGTCGGGGTGGTCGAGACCTACAACGGCCTGTTCGTCTCGGCCGGGCTGCTGGCCTTCAACTATCTGTTCTTCGGCTATTTCGAGATGCACGACGTGCTCACCGCGCTGTTCGGCTTCGCGATGGCGGCCGGGCTGGGGGCGGCGTTCGGCTACATGATGGTGGGGCTGGGCACGCACAGCGAGGCCTTCCCGCGCTCGCAGGGGATCGTCCTGCGTCCGATGTTCTACATCTCGGGCATCTTCTACATCGCCAACGAACTGCCGTTGCGGGTCCGCGAGATCCTGTCGTGGAACCCGCTCTTCCACGCCATCGAGACGCTGCGCGAGGGGATGTTCGCGGGCTATGTGAGCGTCATGGCGACCCCGCTCGTCCCTTTCGCCTGGATCGCCGCGATGACGAGCATCGGCTGGGTGGCCAAGCACGGCGGGTTGGGGCGCGCCGCCGAGGGCGACGACAGCGCCGCCAGCGAGGCCCTGATGTGATCGGCTTCGAGAACGCGCACAAATATCATCACGGCGAGTATGAGACCAAGGTGGTGCTCTACGATGTCACCTTCCTGTTCGAGCCCTCGGACCATGTCGCGGTGCTGGCCGAGGGCGGGGCGGGCAAGTCGACGCTGGTCAACCTGCTGTCTGGGCTGGACCAGCCGACCAAGGGGACCGTACACCGCGACGCCGACATGAGCTGGCCGCTCGGTTTCGCGGGGCCCTTCCACCCCGCCATGACGGGCGAGGAGAACGTGCGCACCATCGCCGCCCTCGCCGATCACGACCCCGACGAGATCGCCGCCTACGTCCGGCTGTTCACCGAACTCGGGCACCATTTCTTCGAGCCCGTCCAGACCTACAGTTCGACGATGCGCGCGCTGCTCGCCTTCGCCACCAGCATGGCAATCCCCGCACAGGTCTATCTGAGCGACGAGAAGGTCGCGGTGGGCGAGGGGGACATGCGGGCCAAGTGCGAGGCGGCGCTGCGCCGCAAGATCCGCGACGCGGGGCTGTTCCTCGTCACCCGCAACGCGCGCATCGCCCAGAGTTTCGCCGACAAGTTCGCGGTGCTCCGACACGGCCGGATCATCGCCTGTCGCGATTTCGAGGATGCCAGGGCGCTGTTCGAAGACACGACGAGCCGCCTCGACGAGATCGCCGACATCATGTCGGGTTTCCACACCGCATGAGCTTCTATAGGTAATTTCGCATGAGCAACGACGACCGACTGGCGGCATGGCGCAAGCAGCAGGCGATCGAGCCGCCGACGTCCAAGGACAAGAAGGCGGCCGATGCCGCCGAGGAAAAGGCGCGCGAGGAAGCGCGCAAGCAGGAGGCTGCCGAGGCCTTGCTGCCCAGCGCCGCCGAGCTCGAGGCCGAGCAGGCCGAGGCCGAATTGCGCCGCGCCGAACAGCGCCGCGTGCGGCGGCGGCGGATGATCGCCTTCGTGGCGCTGCCCACGCTGCTGCTCGCGCTCTATTATGCGGTGATCGCCCGCCCGCTATACGAGGCCGAGGCGACCTTCACCATCTCGACGGTCGCGGGGAGCAAGGCGGCGGGGGGCGTCGGCCTGCTCGCCGGGGTCACGGGTGGGTCCGAACTCAACGACGATTATCGCGTGCGCGAATATCTGCTCTCGCGCGAGGCGATGCTCGCCATGCAGCGCGAGCATGGGTTCCTCGACCACTTCGCTGGCAGCGGGGTCGATTTCTTCGGCGCCCCGCGCGAGATCCCGCTGCTCGGGATCGACGCGCACGACTTCTACCTGCGCCGCATCGACCTCACGGTCGACATGCAGGAGAGCCTGCTCCACCTCAAGGTGCGCGCGCTCACCCCCGAGAAGTCGGCCGAATTCGCGGCCGAACTGCTCGAACTGGGGGCCGCCAAGGTGGCGTCGATGTCGGACCGCCTCAACCGCGACCAGATCGAGGCGCTCGAGCGCGACTTCGCCGAAGCCGAGGGCAATGTCCGCGAGGCCAACGCCCGGGTCGCCGCGATCCAGCGCCGGCGCGCCGATGTCGACCCGGCCGCCAGCGCCGCCAACGCCTACTCGATCATCGCCAATTTCGAGGTCCAGCTCGCCGAGGTCGAGAGCGAGCGCCAGTCGCTGCTGGCCAACGGGCTGACCGAAAGCCCGCTGCTGCCGCGGCTCGACGCGCGCGCCAGGGCGCTGCGCCAGCAGATCGCGCGCCAGCGCGAGCGGCTGGTCGGGGGGCGCGACGGGTCGGTCCAGCGGACGCTCGTCGATTTCGAGGCGGCCACCGCGCAAAAGCAGCTGGCGGAAAGCAACCTGGAATCGATCCTGCGCACGCTCGAGGCGGCGCGCCTGCGGGCGCTCGAGCAGCGCCGCTACCTCCTGGTGATCGCCCGCCCGGTCGCGCCGAGCATCGCCGAGCTGCACCGAGTGCCGCGTTTCGTGCTGACCGCCGCGCTGCTCGCCTTGCTGGCCTATGGGCTTCTCGTCATCGGGCGGCGGCTTCGAGCGCTGCGGACGGCCTGAGGCCGATGTCCGGCGCGAAGGATGGGCCGCCGCGCGACGAGGCGGCGCTGGCCGACCGTCTCGAGGCGGCGCGCGAAGCCGCGCGGCGGGGCGCGTTCGGTCCCTTGCTGGCGATCGACGACTGGTCGGCCCCGAGCGCGCTCGAGGCATTGCGCGACTGGGGGATCGCGGCCTGCGAGGCGCACGCGGCCTGGCCCGAACTGCGCACCGTCCTGAAGCGCGCACTGGGATCCCACGGCGAGGAGATCGACCTGCTGGTCGCGCTGGCGCGCGCGCACGCCGCCGACCGGCGCGATGACGAGGCGCTCGCGATCCTCGAGCGGGCCGATGTCGACGACCCCGACGATCCGCGCCTACTCGCGGCCCGGTTCGGCCTGCTGCTGCGCGTCGGCCAGCGCGCGCGGGCCGAGCGGCTGCTGCGGAGCCGGCTCGCGACGATGGCGTTGCCCGGGGGGCTGTTGTCGGAGCTGCTGCGGCACCTCGTCGCATCCGCGTATCACGCCGAGGCGGTGGCGCTCTATGACCGCAACGCGTCCCGCGCGGAGGCGGCGGCGGACGAACTCGCGATCGATGCCGCGCGCGCCCTCGGCGACGACGCGCGGGCCGAGGCGATCGCCGCCGCCGCCGCCGCGGCGGGGCGCCAGAGCCTCGCGGCCACGCTCGTCCAGGCGCGCGGCGAGCGCGCCGCGGGGGCGTTCGAGGCGGCGATCGACCGGCTCGAGGCGGCGCGCGAGGTGCATGGCATGTCCGCACCGCTGGGGGCCGCGCTGGCCAAGGCGCAGCTTGCGGCCGGCCGGGTCGAGGAGGCCGAGGCGGGGCTGCGGGCGGCGGTCGCGCAGGACCCCGAGGATGCGCGCCTGCGGATCCTGCTCGGGCAGGCCTCGAGCGCTGCCGGCAAGTTCGAGGACGCGATCGAGCAGTTTCGCGACGCGACCCGGCTCGCGCCCGCCGAGATCGACGCGCATCGCCAAATCGTCGCGCTGCTCCACCGCCTCGGCTATCGCGACCGGGCGGCGATGCGGATGGCGGTCCTGCGCGGCGCGCTGGCCGAAAAGGTGCCCGCCGACCTCGACGCGGCACTGGCCCGCGACGACCTTCCCCTTCCCGCGCCGGAGCGCGTCGCGTGGGCGCAGCGCCTCTGCCCGGGCGCGGATCGCGCCGCGCTCGAGCGGGGCCATCGGGTCGCGCTCGGTCTCGAGCAGTGGCTCGAGGTCGTGCCCGACGCGCCCGCGCATCTCGCGGCGCGCACCACGCTGGCCGCGGCCGATCGCGAATTCCTCCTCGAGGCGCTCGCCAAGGGGCGGGGACTGGTGCTCGCCACCGCGCACCTGGCGGGGTTGTCCGGGCTGCCGCTGCTGTTCGACATGCTCGGGGTCGAGGGGCGCGCGGTGGTCGACCGACCCTCGGCGCTGCATCCCTTCGAACCGCAGGTCATCAGCGCCGCGCAGCAGAGCGACGGCGAGGTCGCCCGGGCCGCGCTGGCGACGCTCGAGCGGGGCGAGGCGCTGCTGCTCGCGGTCGACCGCCGCCCCGTGGTGCGCCCCTCGATGGTCCGCGTCGGCGATCACCACCTGCCCTACCAGTCGGTGGCGGCCCGGCTCGCCCACCACCGCGGGGCGCCGAGCGCCTTCGTCTCGCTCACGACCGCCGATCCGGGCTTTCGCTTCCTCGTCGAGCCGCTGCCGCGCAGGGGCGAGGACGAGCCGCTCGACCCGTTCCTCGATCGCTGGCGCGACGCCTACCTCGCCAGCCTCGAGCGCCGGCTCGCCGGGCCGCCGGTCGATCTCGGGCTCGAGGGCGGGATCTGGGAGGCGGGTTGATGCGCATCTTCGTGGCCACGCGCGGCTATCCGAGCGGGGAGAAGATCTACAACCACGGTTTCGTTCATCGCCGCGTGCTCGCTTATCACCGCGCCGGGCATGAGGTCGCGGTATTCGTCATCCGCCATCGCCAGCCGCATCGCACCTATGCGTGGGAGGGGGTGGGGGTCGATGTCGGCTCGGCCGAGATCGCGATCGAGCATCTTAACCGCTTCGCCCCGGACGCGATCGCGGCCCATGCCCCCGCCGACGATTTCGGGCCGCTGCTCCGCGCCTGCGCGGGCGCGATCCCGACGACCGGCTGGATCTACGGCGCCGAGCTCATCCCCTTCCACCGGGTGACCGAACGCGCCGACGACGACCCCGAGCGCGCCGCGCGCGCCGCGGCGATGTTCGAGCGGCGGCTCGCCTTCTGGCGGCGGTTGACCAACGACTGGCCGGCACGGCTCCGGCTGGCGTTCGTCTCGGCGCATGCCCGCGCCGCAGCGCAGGCCGCGTTGGGCCGGCCGGTCCCGCATGCGGTCGTCTCGCCGACCCCGATCGACACCGACCTGTTCGCCTATGAGCCCAAGCCCGCGACGCAGCGCTATCGGGTGCTGAGCATTCGCCCCTTCAGCGACTGGCGCTACGCGAACGACCTGTCGGTCGCGGCGGTGCAACGGCTGCGCGCGCGCGCCGATTTCGACCGCTTCGACTTTCGGTTCGTGGGGGAGGGGCGCCTGTTCGAGCGGCTGCTGGCGCCGATCGCCGGACTGCCCAACGTCCGCGTCGAGGAGCGTTTCCTCACCCAGTCCGAGGTCGCGGCGGCGCACCGCGAGGCCGGCCTCTTCCTCTGCCCGAGCCGCGAGGACGCGCAAGGGGTGAGCCGCGACGAGGCGATGGCCTCGGGGCTGGTGCCCGTGACCACCGCGGTGGGCGCGGTGCCCGAATTCGTCGATGCATCGTCGGGTGCGTTGGTGCCGCCCGAGGATGCCGACGCGCTGGCCGCCGCGATCGGCGAGATGGCCGACGATCCGGTGCTGTTCGCGGCGCGCTCGCGAGGGGCGGCCGAGCGGGTGCGCCGGACCATCGGGATCGAGCGGATGATCGCGCGCGAGATCGAGCTGCTCGCGACCGCCCCCTGCTGAACGCCGCCCCGGCGCGGGGTCTAATTGGTCAGGTAGATGTCGTTGGTCTCGGGCTTCCACCCGGCCTGCGCGCGCAGGTAGCCGATCGCCGCGCCATAGGACATGGCGGTGATGTCGCGGATCGGCGCGTCCTTCGCCGCATCCTCGTAATAGGAGAGGTAGCTGACCCCGCTCACGGCGGGGAAATCGTCGTCGAGATCGAGCGCCCCCCCGGCATAGACGTTGTTCTCGGCCCACAACCGCGCCCCGCTCTCCGACCCGGGGCGGATCCAAAAGGCGCGGTAGGTTCGATCCTTGGCGCGGAACAGGTTCTGCTCGATGAACACCCGCGCGGGCCCGCGCACGTCGACCCCGACGCTCTTCCAGTTCTCGTAGACGTTGTTCCAGACATGCCCGTACATGCCCTGGAACAGCGGGTTGCGCTGCTGCACGTCGGTGAAGCGATTGTGGTAGACCGACACGCGCAACCGGTAATTATATTGCGGCTGGTCGGTGTTGAAATTGCCGAGCAGCATGTTCTTGTAGGTCTGCGAGAAGCGGTTGCCCGAGATCGTGATGCGCGCGTGCTGGTCGTCGGTCGGATCGGTGATGTCGATGCAACCATCAATGCAATTGCGGAAATCGGACCGGTTGATCCAGATGTCGTCGTAACCGATCGCGCTGGCCTTGGAGTGCGCGGGATTGAAGATGGTGATCACGTCGCCGAGGCAGTCGGGTTCGACGACATTGGCGGGCCGGGTCCCATGCACCTCCTGATAGAAGGCGATGTGGCTGACGATGATGTTGCGCGCATCGCTGATCAGCAGGATGCCGTCATAACCCGGGGCGATCTTGCGGCGGCACCCGACATCGCCGTCATGTTCGTATTCGGACCAGCGATAGTTGCGTTGGAACACGACGCGGCGCGGGGTGCCGTCCTTTTCGAAGCCCGCGCGTCCGTCGATGGTGAGATTACCCTTGGTGATGCGAAGGGGCGCGCGCAGGTCGATGATCGCGTCCTTGGTCCCGAGCGAGCCGTTGTCGCGCTCGAACAGGCCTGGGTGGAAGACGATCCAATAGTCGCCGCGTTCAACCGCATAGCGCAGCGAGCCGGGTTCGCCGGTGTCGCGCGTGGTGGTGACGAAATAGAGCGGCTTGCCCAGCCCGCCGGTGGTCGCGCGGCCATAGCCGTAGAGCCCGTCGAGCAGGCGCGTTTCGGTCACCGTGGTCTGCGCCGCGACGGGGGCGGCGGCCAGCGCGGCGAGGAGGAGCAGCAGCGAGCGTATCATACGCGAATTCTTGCCCGTCCCAGTAAAGATTGGCAAGTCGCAAGGGGCTGGTCGGAACACCATCGGCCATTAACTCTGGATTTTATCGGCTAACCTAGATAAGCATTATGCGACTGTCGCGATTGCGCGATACGCCAAGGGGGTCTTCCAATGTCGAGAATTTGCAAACGGCTGTTGCTGGCATCGAGCATGATCGGGACCGGGCTCGCCGTGCCGCAGCTGGCGATGGCACAGGTGGTCGATGGCTCGACCTATGCCGGGCAGGCGCAGCTCCAGGTCGCGCAAGGGGTGCATACCAACGCGCTCCTCACCGACATGTCCGAATGCGAGGTCGCGCTGTTGTGCGAGGCGCGCCAGAAGGTGACGTGGATCGGGACCCTCGACTATGTCGACGGCGGGCAGGACGGCGACTTCCTGTCGGCTCCCTATGGCTATGACCGGATCACGGGCATGGTCGGCGCGCAATTCGCGCTGTCGGACGAGGCCTTCGCCGGAATCGCGCTTGGCTATGCCAACCGCAATCTCGACTTCGAGGACACGGTCAGCGACAGCTTCGACCTGTCGGGCCCGACGATCGGCGCCTATATCGGCTTCGACGACGGCGTCGGCCCCTATGCCAAGGCGGTCGGCAGCTACAGCTGGTGGGGCGGCGATGCCGAGCGCGCCACGACCTCGGGCGATGTCGACATGACGCAATGGACGCTCGGCGCGCATGTCGGCTATCACTGGGCCTTCAGCGATACCGCCTCGGCGACCCCTTACATCCATGTCGACCACAGTTCGCTCAGCTTCGACGGGCTGAGCGAGGATGGCGCGACCAGCGACGCGCTCGTCTTCGTCGACAAGGACGAGGCCCGCACCTATTCGACCATCGGTGCCAAGTTCGGCGCCGACATCAACTGGGTGATCGCCGAGATCGACCTTGGCTGGCGCCACATGTTCGGGCCGCAACGCGCGCGGCTCGACACCGACTGCGTCGGCTGCCCGAGCTCGCTCTATTCCAACTGGGAGGAACGCGACAGCGCGCTGATCGGGCTGTCGTTCGGCGGGATGGTCGGCAATGCCGACGTCAAGCTCGGCTACCAGGCGCTCTTCAACGGCGCGCGCGAGGAACATTCGGGCGGCATTCGCATCCGCTTCCCCTTCGGCGAGCGCCCGGTGTCGGTCATCGTGCCGCCGAGCCCGCCCGCCGACCTGCCGCCGCCGCCGCCGCCGGCGCCGGCGACGATCACCTGCCCCGATGGCACCGTGATCCTGGCGACCGACCCGTGCCCGCCGCCGCCGCCGCCGCCGGCACCGCCGCCGCCGATGCCCGAGCCCGAGCGGGGGTGATCCCCCGGGGCTAGGTCGCACCGATCGACATGAAAGGGTCGCCCGCCAACGGCGGCCCTTTCTTGTCGAGCCTTGCCCTTTCGTGCATGGCTTGGCAGCCCGGGGGCAACGACCCCGCGCGCCGCCCGTCGCCGGACCGGCCGCGCGGGGCGCCGCCTCGCCCGATCGAAAGTCGCAACCGCCCACGCCCATGTCCCAGACCGCGCTGACCCATCTCGAACGGCTCGAGGCCGAAAGCATCCATATCCTGCGCGAGACCGTGGCCGAGACCGAGCGCCCCGTGATGCTCTATTCGATCGGCAAGGATTCGGCGGTGATGCTCCATCTCGCCCGCAAGGCCTTCTACCCGGGGTCGCTGCCCTTCCCGCTGCTCCATGTCGACACGACGTGGAAATTCTCGGACATGTACCGGATGCGCGAGCGGATCGCCGAGCAGGCGGGGATCGAATTGCTCGTCCATCGCAATCCCGAGGCGGCCGAGCGGGGGATCAATCCCTTCGACCATGGCGCGCTCCACACCGACCTGTGGAAGACCGAGGGGCTCAAGCAGGCGCTCGACTTGCACTGTTTCGACGCGGCCTTCGGCGGCGCGCGCCGCGACGAGGAGAAGAGCCGCGCCAAGGAGCGCATCTTCTCCTTCCGCTCGGCCTCGCACCGCTGGGATCCGCGGCGCCAGCGCCCCGAATTGTGGAACCTCTACAACGTCCGCCACGCCAAGGGGGAGACGATGCGGGTGTTCCCGCTGTCGAACTGGACCGAGCTCGACATCTGGCAATATATCCTCGCCGAGGGGATCGAGATCGTCCCGCTCTACCTCGCCGCGGAGCGCCCCGTGGTCGAACGCGACGGGATGCTCCTGATGGTCGATGACGACCGCTTCCGGCTCGCCGAGGGCGAGGTGCCGCAGTTGCGCTCGGTGCGCTTTCGCACGCTGGGCTGCTACCCGCTGTCGGGCGCGGTGGAGAGCCAGGCCGATACCATCGAGAAGGTGGTGCAGGAAATGCTGCTGACCGCGACCAGCGAACGGCAGGGGCGCCTCATCGATCGCGACGCGGGCGCCGGGTCGATGGAGAAGAAGAAGCAGGAGGGGTATTTCTGATGGCCCGGCCCGGCGACCTCGACCGCGCGCTGATCGAACGCGACATCACCGCCTTCCTCGAACGCCAGCGCACCAAGCAGCTGCTGCGCTTCATTACCTGCGGCAGCGTCGATGACGGCAAGTCGACGCTGATCGGGCGGCTGCTCCACGACAGCCGGCAGATCTTCGAGGACCAGCTCGCCAGCCTCGCGGCCGACAGCCGCAGCGTCGGCACGCAGGGCGACCGCATCGACTTTGCCCTGCTGGTCGACGGTCTCGCCGCCGAGCGCGAACAGGGCATCACGATCGACGTCGCCTATCGCTTCTTCGCGACCGACCGCCGCAAGTTCATCATCGCCGACACGCCCGGGCACGAACAATATACGCGCAACATGGTCACCGGCGCCTCGACCGCCGACCTTGCGGTACTGCTGGTCGACGCGCGCAAGGGGGTGCTCCAGCAGACGCGGCGGCACAGCTACCTGGCGCATCTGGTCGGCATCCGCCACCTCGTCCTGGCGGTCAACAAGATGGACCTCGTCACCTACGACAAGGCGGTGTTCGACAAGATCGTCGACGATTATGCGCGCTTTGCCGACACGCTCGGAATCGAGGGGGTCGTCGCGATCCCGGTCTCGGGGCTCGAGGGCGCGAACATCACCGCGCACGATCGCACCAACATGCCGTGGTACGAGGGCCCCACGCTGCACGAGTATCTGGAGCGCGTGCCCGTCGCGAGCGCGGTCTACCAGGACAAGCCGTTCCGCATGCCGGTCCAGTGGGTCAACCGGCCCGACCAGCATTTCCGCGGCTTCGCGGGGCAGGTCGCCGCCGGGCGCATCGCGCCGGGCGAGCGGGTGCGGCTGCTGCCCTCGGGGCGGACCAGCCGGGTCGAGCGGATCGTGACGATGGACGGCGACCTCGAGGCGGCGGTCGCGGGCCAGTCGGTGACGCTGACGCTGGCCGACGAGGTCGACTGCGCGCGCGGCGACGTGATCGCCGCGGCGGACGACCCGCCCGCCAGCGCCGACCAGTTCGAGGCGACCATCGTCTGGATGGACGAGGAGCCGCTGCTGCCCGGGCGCGCCTATTGGCTCAAGCTGGCGAGCCAGACCGTCTCGGCCACGATCCAGCCCCCCAAGCATCGCGTCGACGTCAACACGCTGGCACAGCTCGCCGCCAAGACGCTCGACCTCAACGATATCGGGGTCGCGCAGCTCACCACCGACCGCGACATCACCTTCGAGCCCTATGCCGACCCCGACGGCGCCAGCGCCAATCGGACGCTCGGGGGCTTCATCCTCATCGACAAGCTGACCAACGCCACGGTCGGGGCAGGGATGCTCCATTTCGCTCTGCGGCGCGCGCAGAACATCCATCCGCAGGCGCTCGACATCTCGCCCGGGACGCGGGCGCGGGCGCTGGGCCAGCGGCCCGCGATCCTGTGGTTCACCGGCCTGTCGGGCGCGGGCAAGTCGACCATCGCCAACCTCGTCGAGAAGAAGCTGGTCGCGCGCGGGCGCCATACCTTCCTGCTCGACGGCGACAATATCCGGCACGGGCTCAACAAGGACCTCGGCTTCACCGATGCCGACCGGATCGAGAACATCCGCCGCATCGGCGAGGTCGCCAAGCTGATGACCGAGGCGGGGCTGATCGTGCTGACCGCCTTCATCAGCCCGTTCCGGGCCGAACGGCAGATGGTCCGCGACATGTGCGCCGAGGGCGATTTCATCGAGATCTTCGTCGACACCCCGCTGCGCATCGCCGAAGAGCGCGACGAGAAGGGGCTCTATGCCAAGGCGCGCGCGGGCAAGATCAAGAATTTCACGGGGATCGACAGCCCCTATGAAGCGCCGCTCAAGCCCGACTTGCGGATCGATACCACCAAGCTCGATGCCGAGGCCGCCGCCGAGGCGGTCGTCGCCGCGCTGCTCGAACGGCTCGAGGGTTGAACCGCAAGCGCGCGACCGCGTTGCCTCGCCATGTACCGTGAAACGCGCAGCCGCAAGGCCAAGGCCGGGACGATCGGGGCGATCGCGCTCCTCCACGGGGTGGCGATCGCCGCGCTGATGACCGCCGGCGGGGTCGAGATGCTGGTCGAGCGCCAGCCCGACCTCGTCACCTACGATGTCGAACTCGAGCCCCCGCCGCCGATCATCGAGAGCCTGCCCGAGCCGAGCGAGGCGCCCCCGCGCGAGGAGGGCGAGGCCTCGGCCAAGCAGGTCGAGAGCGCGGCCACCGAGGTGGTGCGCCCCGAGATCACGCCCCCCATCCCCGTGCCGCCCCCCGTCGTCGCCGCGCCGCGGGCCGGCGAGGGCGCCGAGGCGACGCAGGGGGCCGCCGAGGTCGACGAGGGCGGCACCGGCGCGGGCGGGATCGGCAGCGGCACCGGTTCGGGCGGGGCCGGCGACGGGCTCGGCGGGGGCGGGGGTACGCGCCCCAGCGTGATCGCCCGCACGACGCTGACCCAGCGCGACTATCCCAAGGACATCCGCCGCCGCTGGCCGGTCGGCGGCGCGGTGCTCGTCGCGGTCCGCGTGCAGGTCGACGGGCGGGCGACCGACTGCAGGGTCAACCGCTCGATCGGCGACCCCGAGATCGACGCGCTGACGTGCCAGCTGGTCGAGCGCAAGGTGCGCTTCAACCCGGCACGCGATGCCGCCGGGCGACCCTATGTCGCCTGGTATGGCTACATGCAGCGCTGGGTCGGGCGCTGACCCGCGTCGCCGCGCTGCGCGCGAATGGCCCGGGACCGGGGCTTTGCGCTCGGCGGCGAAGCGCAGTAAGGCGGGGCGAGGGGAACGATCAGGGGGTTTTCAGCGCTGCCCGAGGGTGGCAGGAAGACCCCCGTGTGAACGTTCCCACGGACGCGGTGTCCCGGGACTGAAGGAACTCCTCTTGAGCGACAAGGCCTCGACCCTCCTCCTGTTCGGCGCGACCGGCGACCTGTCGCGGCGCATGCTCCTTCCGTCGCTCTACGGCCTCTACGCCGACCGGCTGCTGCCCGAGGATGTGCAGATCATCGGCACCGCACGCAGCGAACTGACCGATGCCGAATTCCGCGAGACCGCGGTGACGGCGCTGCGCGAGCGCCTGCCCGCCGATTTCTACAACGAGATCACCGCGCGCAAATTCGCCGCGCAATTGTCCTACCTGCCCGTCGATGCCACCACCCCCGAGGGCTATGACGAGCTCGCCGCGCGGATCGAGATCGACCGGGGGGTCGCGATCTTCCTGTCGACCGCGCCCTCGCTGTTCACCACCGTGATCGAGAACCTCGAGCGCGTGGGGCTGGCGGGACCGACCGTGCGGCTCGCGCTCGAGAAGCCGATCGGCACCGACCTTCCGAGCTCGCAGAAGATCAACGATGCCGTGGCCGCCGCCTTTCCCGAGGAGCGCATCTTCCGGATCGACCATTATCTCGGCAAGGAGACGGTCCAGAACCTGCTCGCGCTGCGTTTTGCCAATTCGCTGCTCGAGCCGGTGTGGAACGCGGGCCATGTCGATCATGTCCAGATCACCGTCGCCGAGACGGTTGGGCTCGAGGGTCGCGCGGGTTATTATGACGATGCCGGCGCCAGCCGCGACATGCTCCAGAACCACATGCTCCAGCTGCTCGCGCTGGTGGCGATGGAACCGCCCGCCGACTATGACCCAGAGGCGGTGCGCGCCGAGAAGGTCAAGGTCTTGAAGGCGCTGCGCCCGATCGAGAAGGACGATGCGCCCGACAATGTGATCCTCGGCCAATATGGCGAGGGCGAGTTGGGCGGCGAGGCGGTGCGCGCCTATGCCGATGAACTGGGCGAGCCGAGCGAGACCGAGACCTTCATCGCGCTGCGCGCGCATGTCGACAACTGGCGCTGGTCGGGGGTGCCCTTCTACCTGCGCCACGGCAAGCGCATGGCCACCCGCAAGACCGAGATCCTGATCCAGTTCAAGTGTGTGCCGCACTCGATCTTCTCGAACGTCAACGCGGTGCCCCAGCCCAACGAGCTGATCATCTCGATCCAGCCCGAAGAGAATATCCGGCTCAAGATCATGACCAAGACGCCCGGGCTCGATCGCGGCGGGATGGCCTTGCGCGAGGTCCCGCTCGACATCACGCTCGACAAGGCCTTTTCGGATTATCGGCGGCGGATCGCCTACGAGCGGCTGCTGCTCGACCTGATCGAGGGCGACCCGACGCTGTTCGTGCGGCGCGACGAGATCGAGGCCCAATGGCATTTTATCGACCGGCTGCGGGCCAGCTGGCTCGAGGCGGGAATGACCCCCGAACCCTATGCAGCAGGAGGCTGGGGACCCGCGTCCTCGGCGGAGCGGATGACCAAGGATGGAAGGCAGTGGAATGATTGAAGCCGAATGGTGGGATTATGACGACCGCGAGGAAATGGCCGATGCGGTCGCGGGCGATATCGGTTTCATCGTCGAGAGCGCGATCGACGCGCGCGGCGAAAGCCTGCTCGCCTTCCCCGGCGGCTCGACGCCCAAGGCGGTGTGGGAGCGGCTGGCGGAGAAGAAGCTGCCGTGGAAGCGGGTGACGATCATCCCGGGCGATGACCGCCTCGTTCCCGTCGACAACGAACTGTCCAACGTCCGTGCCATCGCGCAGGCGATGATCTCGACCGGCGCGCGCATCTACCCGATCGCCACCGAGAATGACGATTATGTGATGGCGGGCCATGCCGCCAACGCGCGGCTCAAGGACCTGAAGTGGCCGCCCGACCTCGTCTGGCTGGGGATGGGCACCGACGGGCATACCGCCTCGATCTTCCCCGGCCCCGACCTCGACAGCGCGCTCGATGCGCCCAAGGCGAACCTGGCCATCGGCGTGCGTCCCGACCCGATGCCGCCCGAGGCCCCCGTCGACCGCGTGACGCTGACCCGCGCCGGGATCCTCCAGGCGCGCACGATCATCGTCACCATCACGGGCGAGGAGAAGAAGCGGATCCTCGAGGAAGGTCTCGCGGACGGCCAGTCCTCCAAGCTGCCGATCGTGCGCGTCCTCGCCGAATCCGAATTCCCGATCGACATCCACTGGGCTCCCTGAAGACGCGTCATGGCCACCCTCGACCCCCGCATCGCCGCCGTCACCGACCGGATCCGCGAGAAGAGCCGGGCCTCTCGCGAGGCCTATCTTAAGCTGATGGATGCCGAAGGCGAACGGGGGATCGACCGCCAGCGGCTGTCGTGCGGCAATTTCGCGCACGGCTTTGCGGCGGCGGGCGATGACAAGAAGGCGATCCGCACCTTCGCCGGGCCCAACATCGGCATCGTCACCGCGTTCAACGACATGCTCTCGGCGCACGCCCCTTACTATCGCTACCCCGAACAGATGAAGATCTGGGCGCGCGAGGCGGGGGCGACCGCGCAGGTCGCGGGCGGGGTGCCCGCCATGTGCGACGGGGTGACGCAGGGGCAGCCCGGCATGGACCTGTCGCTGTTCAGCCGCGACAATATCGCGATGGGCACGGGGATCGCGCTGTCGCACGGGATGTTCGAGGGCGTGGCGATGCTCGGCATCTGCGACAAGATCGTGCCCGGCATGCTGATCGGCGCGCTGCGCTTCGGGCACCTGCCGGTGCTGCTGGTGCCCGCGGGGCCGATGCCCTCGGGGCTCGCCAACAAGGAAAAGCAGCGCGTGCGCCAGCTCTATGCCGAGGGCAAGGCGAGCAAGGAGGAACTGCTCGCGGCCGAGAGCGCGAGCTACCACGGGCAGGGCACCTGCACCTTCTACGGCACCGCCAATTCGAACCAGATGATGATGGAGATGATGGGGCTGCACGTGCCCGGCGCGGCCTTCGCCAACCCGGGCACCAAGCTGCGCCAGAAGCTGACCCGCGCCGCCGTGCACCGCGTCGCCGAACTCGCCAAGGCGAAGAGGCGGCTGTGCGACACGGTCGATGAACGCGCCATCGTCAATGCGGCCGTGGGGCTGATGGCCACCGGTGGTTCGACCAACCACATGATCCATTTGCCCGCGATCGCGCGCGCGGCGGGGATCGTCTTCGACTGGCAGGACTTGGCCGACATTTCCAAGGCGGTGCCGCTGATCGCGCGCGTCTATCCCAACGGCTCGGGCGACACCAACGACTTCCACCATGCGGGCGGGATGGCGTTCGTGACGCACACGCTGCGCGAGGCGGGGCTGGTGCATGATCACCAGCCGGCGGGGCATGACGATTTCGCCGCCTATGCGACCAACCCGGTCGAGGATGGCGAGGGGCTGCGCTGGGAAGCGGTGACGGCGTCGTCGAACGACAGCATGCTGCGCCCCGCGAGCGACCCGTTCCAGCCCGACGGGGGCATGCGGCTCCTTGCCGGCAACCTCGGGCGCGCCTGCTTCAAGACCAGCGCGGTCGAGAAAGAGCGCTGGACGATCGAGGCGCCGTGCCGGATCTTTGCCGACCAGAAGAGCGTGGTCGACGCGTTCGAGGCGGGCGAACTCGACAAGGATGTCGTGGTCGTCGTGCGTTTCCAGGGACCGCGCGCCAACGGCATGCCCGAATTGCACAAGCTCACCCCGCCACTCGGCGTGCTGCAGGACCGCGGGCACAAGGTCGCGCTGGTCACCGACGGACGGATGAGCGGTGCGTCGGGCAAGGTGCCCGCCGCGATCCACTGTTCGCCCGAAGCGCTCGGGGGCGGACCGCTCGCCTTCCTGCGCGATGGCGATGTCGTCCGCGTCTGCGCCGAGACCGGCGCGCTCGAGGCGGTGGGGGTCGATCTGGACAGCCGCGAGGCCGCCGATGCGCCCCCGCCGCCGGTCGGCACCGGGCGCGAGCTGTTCGCGCTGTTCCGTCACCACGCCGATGAAGCCGAAAAGGGCGGATCGGCCATGCTGCACGCCATGGAGACCTCGCTGTGACCCGCACCATCGCCGTTGCCGATGTCGGCGGCACGCATGCCCGTTTCGCTATCGCCGAGCTCGATGGCACCCACGTGACCTCGCTGTCCGAGCCGGTGACGCTCGGCACCAACGATCATGCCAGCTTCCAGACCGCGTGGCGGCATTTCTGCGAGATCAACCCGGGACCCGAGCCCAAGGACCTGTCGATCGCCTTTGCGGGGCCGGTCGACGGCGAGGTGCTCAAGCTCACCAACAACCCGTGGGTGATCCGCCCCGCGCTCGCGCAGGAAAAGCTGGGCGTCGATCATTTCACCATCGTCAACGACTTTGCCGCGATCGGCCATGCGGTGGGCGAACTGGGCGACGAGGACTTCCTCCACGTCACCGGGCCCGAGGGCCCCTTCCCGCGCCACGGCGTCACCACCATCGTTGGCCCCGGCACGGGGCTCGGGGTGGCGCAGGTGCTCAAGACCGAGGACGGCCACAACCACGTCATCGCCACCGAGGGCGGGCACGTCGATTTCGCGCCCCTCGACAGCCTTGAGGATCGCATCCTCCAACGGCTGCGCAAGCGCTACGTCCGCGTCTCGGTCGAGCGCATCGCCTGCGGCTCGGGGCTGGTGAACATCTACGAGGCGCTCGGCGCGATCGAGGGCAAGCCGGTGCGCGAGGTCGAGGATATCGAATTGTGGACGATGGCGATGGAGGGCAGCGATGCGCTCGCGGCCGCCGCCCTGGACCGCTTCTTCCTGTCGCTGGGCGCGGTCTCGGGGGACCTCGCGCTGGCGCATGGCGCCAATGCGGTCGTGCTCGCGGGCGGGCTCGGCTATCGGCTGCGCGACCGTTTCGAGCGTTCGGGCTTTGCCGGCCGCTTCGTCGCCAAGGGGCGCTTCGAACGGCGCATGCAGAACATCCCCGTCAAGCTCGTCACCCATCCGCAGCCGGGCCTCTATGGCGCGGCGGTAGCCTTTGCCAAGGAACATCCATGACCATCGACGACATCATGGGGCGCGCCCCCGTCATTCCCGTCCTCGTGCTCGACGATGACGCGCCCGACCCGGTCGCGCTCGCCGAGACGCTGGTCGAGAACGGGCTCCCCGTGATCGAGGTCACGCTGCGCACCGAGGGGGCGCTCGAGGCGATGGAGAAGATGAGCCGGGTCGAGGGCGCGATCCTGGGCGCGGGAACGGTGCTCAACCCGGTCATGCTCTACGAGGCGGTCGACTATGGTGCCCAGTTCATCGTCTCGCCCGGTCTCACCGACTGGGTGGTGCGCGCGGCGCACGACAAGCAGGTCCCGATCCTGCCCGGCGTGGCCACCG
The DNA here is from genome assembly GCF_022865105.1 of Sphingomicrobium astaxanthinifaciens. GTDB lineage: Bacteria > Pseudomonadota > Alphaproteobacteria > Sphingomonadales > Sphingomonadaceae > Sphingomicrobium > Sphingomicrobium astaxanthinifaciens. The sequence goes on along the minus strand of NZ_JAKNYM010000001.1, from coordinate 610,639 downwards.
CCAGCGAGGTAATGCGCGGGCTCGACATGGGGCTCGATCGGTTCAAGTTCTTCCCCGCCGAGGCCAATGGAGGGCTGCCCGCGCTGAAGGCCATTTCGGCGCCGCTGTCGATGGCCAAATTCTGCCCCACCGGGGGCATCCGCGAGGAGACCGCCGCCGACTGGCTCGCGCATGACGCGGTCCTCTGCGTCGGCGGCAGCTGGATCCTGCCCAAGGGCGAGACCGACCTCGACAAGGTCGCGCGGCGCGCGCGCGCCGCCGCCGACCTCGCCCGCTAGGCCCGCACCCCCATAGCCGCCGCTAGTGGAGCGGCTGGCCGTGACGCTCCTTCCAGAAGACTAGCGCGCAGACGACGCTGAGCGCGATGAAGAAGACGGGGTACCAGAGCCCGGCATAGATATCGCCGGTCGCGGCGACGATCGTGAAGGCGGTGACCGGCAGGAACCCGCCGACCCAGCCGGTGCCGACATGGTAGGGCAGGCTCATCGCGGTATAACGGATGCGGGTGGGGAACATCTCGACCAGCGCGGCGGCCATCGGGCCGTACAGCGCGGTCGCCGCCACGGTGAAGACGAGCATCCAGAAATAGAGCGTGGTCCAGTCGACCTCGTCGAGATCGGCGGCGAGCGGGTAGCCGGCGCTGCGCAGCGCCGCGTCGAGCCCGGCCATGTCGACGGTGCCCGCCTCGGCGACCGCGATGGCGGTCTCGCCGATCGTGATCGCGGTGGTGCCGTCATCGCTCGCGACCCGCTGGTAGCCCACCCCGCTGTCGATCACCGCCTTGGAGGCGATGTCACAGGCGGTAGTGAATTGCGCGGTCCCGGTGGGGTCGAACTGCGAGGAACAGGTGGCAAGGTCGGTCACGATGACGACCGGGCTTTCGGCCTGCGCCCGGCTGAGCTGCGGATTGACCGCATCGGCGATGGCATGGAAACCGGGGAAGAAGGCGACCAGCCCGATCAGCATGCCGCCGACCATCACGGGCTTGCGCCCGAGCCGGTCCGAGAGCCAGCCGAAGAAGACGTAGAGCGGCGCCGACACGATGGTGACAATCAGGATGATCCAGTTCACCTCGGCGCCCGGTATCCCGAGATTCTTCTCGAGGAACACCTGGACGTAGAAGAAGGCACAATACCACAGCGCTCCCTGCGCGGCCATGAAGCCGAAGAAGGCGGTGAGCACCTTCTTGGCGCTCTTCTTCTCGGCAAAGGCTTCGCGCAGCGGGGTCGAGGTGACCGCGCCCTCTTCCTTGAGCTTCTGGTAGGCGGGGCTCTCGTTGAGCTTGAAGCGCATCCAGACGCTGATCGCCAGCAGCAGGATCGAGACGAGGAAGGGCACGCGCCAGCCCCAGTCGAGGAAGGCGTCCTCGCCGATGCTGGTGCGGGTGAAGTAGATGACCAGCAGCGCGGCGATCAGGCCGAAGGCCGCGCTCGCCTGGATCCAGCCGGTCGCGGCGCCGCGCTTGTCGTCGTCGGCATGCTCGGCGACATAGATCGCCGCACCGCCATATTCGCCACCGATCGCCATGCCCTGGCAGATGCGCAGGATGATGAGGAGGATGGGGGCGACGAGCCCCGCGCTCGCATAGGTCGGCAACAGGCCGATCGCGAAGGTCGCGCCGCCCATCAGCGAGACGGTGATGAGGAAGGTCGCCTTGCGCCCGATGCGGTCGCCCATCGCGCCGAACACGATCGCGCCGAGCGGGCGGAAGGCAAAGCCCGCCGCGAACAGCCCGAGCGCGGCGATCACGCCCATCGTGTCCGAAAGGCCGGAAAAGAAGACCTGCCCGATCACGCTCGCAAGCGCGCCGAAGATGAAGAAGTCGTACCATTCGAACGCGGTGCCCGCGGACGATGCGGTGACGACCTTGGCCATCGACCAAGGCTTGGACTGAGACATCAATTCCCCCCGAATTCCGTTCGCCGCCAGCCTTAGCGCCTCGCGGGGGAGGTTCAAGCCCTAGCCCGACCGGCTGCCCGCGACGTCGATCACGAAGCGGTGCGCGATGTCGCCCTGCTCAAGGGTCGACCAGGCCGACGCGATGTCCTCGCCCTTGATCAGTTCGATCTCGGGAACGATGCCGTGCTCGGCGCAGAAATCGAGCATCTCCTGTGTTTCGGCGACCCCGCCGATGGCCGATCCCGCCACCGCGCGATTGCCGAAGATGAGGTTGAAGCCCGACACCCCGGGCAAGGGTTCGAGCGCGCCGACGACGACCATCGTGCCGTTGGGTCGCAGCAAGGTGACGTAGGGGTCGATGTCATGCGTCACGGGAACCGTGTCGATGACGAGGTCGAAGGAGGCCGCCGCCGCTTCCATCGCCTCGGGATCGGTCGAGACGACGACGTCGCTCGCCCCCATCGCGCGCGCCGCCTCGGCTTTTTCGGGCGAGGTCGTCACCACCTTCACCTCGGCGCCCATCGCCAAGGCGATCTTCACCGCCATGTGCCCGAGCCCGCCGAGGCCGACGACCGCGACCTTGGTGCCCTTCCGCACGCCCCAGCGCTTCAAGGGCGAATAGGTGGTGATGCCCGCGCACAGCAGCGGCGCCGCCTTGGCCATGTCGAGGCCGTCGGGGATGCGGCACACGAACTCCTCGCGCACCAGCAGGTGATCCGAATAGCCGCCTTGGGTGAGCTCGCCGTTGCGATCGGGCACGCCATAAGTGAAGGTCGGGCCCTCGACGCAGAATTGCTCCTGCCCGCCGGTGCAATATTCGCACTGCAGGCAGCTGTCGACCATGCAGCCGACGCCGACGCGATCGCCGACGGCGAACGTCGTCACCTCGGGGCCGACAGCGGTGACCGTGCCGACGATCTCGTGGCCGGGGACCATCGGATAATTGCTCATCCCCCAGTCGTCATGGGCGAAGTGAAGGTCGCTGTGGCAGATGCCGCAATGGCTGATCGCGATGGTGACGTCGTCGGGACGCGGGTCGCGGCGTTCGAATCGCAGCGCATGGATCTCGTCGTCGGGGCTCTCGACACCCCATCCGAAGGCTTGGGTCGGCATGGCAAACTCCTGCGACCCCCCCGGGCGATGACGATAGCGCAGGTCGGCGGGCCGAGGCAACGCCGGTGCCGGGCGCGGCGCGGGCGCGGGCTCAGCGCTTGGCGCGGGCGAGCAGCGCCTTGGCCTGCGTGAGGTGGGGGCGATCGACCATCCGCCCACCCACGTCGAGCACGCCGGCGTCGGGGTGCGCGGCAAAGGCATCGACGATCGCCTTGGCGCGCGCCACCTCGGTATCGGACGGCGTGAAGGCGGCGTTGATGATCGGCACCTGCGCGGGGTGGATCGCGAGTTTGCCGGTAAAGCCCTCACTCGCCGCAGCGCGCGCCTCTTCCTTCAACCCCTCGTCGTTCCTGAAATCGGTATAGACCCCGTCGACCGGCTGCGCGCCCGCCGCGACCGCGCCCGCGAGGCACAGCGATCGGGCGAGCTGGTAGGTAAAGGCGAGCTTGCCGTCGGCGGCATATTTCGACCGCGCCCCGAGCGCCGACGACAGGTCCTCGGCGCCCCAGCTCATCGCCGCGAGCGGCGCCTGCGTGCCCTTGTAGGACCCGAGGTTGAAGAGGCTCGCGGGGGTCTCGGTGACGATCGCGTGGATCGGGATCGAGCCGGTCGAATGGGCGAGGTGGACAAGGTCGTCCTCGCTCTCGGCCTTGGGCAGGACGATGCCCTCGAACTCGGCCTTGGAAAACAGCTTGAGGTCCTCGCGATGCTCGGGCGCGAACATCGGGTTGATCCGGACCCACCAGCGCGGGCCGCCATGGCGCGGACCGAGCTCCTTGAGGAGGTCGCGCGCGAACGCCTTGGCGGCGGGCGCGACGCTGTCCTCGAGGTCGAAGATGATCGCGTCGGCTTCGGAGCCCAGCGCCTTGTCGATCTTCTTCTCGCTATCGGCGGGGACGAACAGCCAGCTGCGCGGCGGGGGCAGGTCGGACATCAGGCGGACTTCTTGAGGAGCGCCGAGCGCTTGAAGGAGAGGACGAGCGCATCGGCCTGGTTGTAGGCGCGATGTTCCCAGGTGACGATGCCCGCATCGGGGCGCGACTTGCTCGGCCGCACGCCGAGGCACTCGCTCTCGATCCGCAGCGTGTCGCCGACGAACACGGGCTTGGGGAACTTGAGCTCGTCATAGCCGAGGTTGGCGACCAACGTGCCCAGCGTCGTCTCGCCGACCGAGATGCCGACCGCGAGGCTGAAGGTGAAGCAGCTGTTGACGAGCGGCTTGCCGAATTCGGTCGCCGCGGCGGCCTCATGGTCGAGGTGAAGCGGCTGCGGGTTGTGGGTGAGCGTGGTGATCAGGATGTTGTCGGTCTCCGTCACCGTGCGGGTGATGGGATGGCGCACGACGTCGCCTACCGACCACTGATCGAAATATCGTCCGGACATGATCTGGGACTAGGGTCTAGGCCGCGCGTTCGCAAGCGGCGGCTTTGCGCGCCGCGTCGATGGCCGCGGGCAGCAGCTTCATCTTGAGATCGTGCATGCCGATCGCATCGACCGCATCGCGCCGGTCGTCCGAGCGCACCACGTTGGCGATATGGCCGAGGATCTGCATGACGATGTCGATCGTCTGCAGGCTCGTGCAGTGCTTGGTGATGATGTCGATATCGGCGGCCAGTTCATCGCCCATCACCTCGAGCAGCTTGCGCGCTTCCTCGATTTCGTGGGCGAGGCTCTGGTCGAGCATGTCGGGCGATCGGGTCATGACAACCGCGATTAAGCCGAGAGGGTTAAGATCGGGTGAGGAGGATTTCGGCCATCGCTTCGGTGATCGCCCGCGCGTCGAGGCGGTAGGTCGCGTAGAGATCGGCCAGGTTGCCGGTCTGGCCGAAGCGCTCGACCCCGAGCGGGGCGACCCGCTGGCCGCACACCCCGCCGAGCCACGACAGCGAGGCGGGCGCGGCGTCGCACAGCGTGACCAGCCCAGCGCCCGGCGCCAGCCGCCCCAGAAGCGTCTCGACATGGCTCGGCGCCCGGTTCCCCGCCCAGCGCGCCGCCTGCGCCGCAGTCCAGCCGCGATGGAGGAGGTCGGGGCTGGTCACCGCGAGCAGGCCGAGGCCGGGAATGTCGGCGCTCAGTTCGGCGTGCGCGGCGAGCGCCTCGGGCATCAGCGCGCCCATCGCCACGATCGCCGCCTCGGCGCCCTCGGCGGGGGGCTTGAGCCAGTAGCCGCCGGCCAGCGCGCCCGCCTTCCAGTCCTCGTCCGCGTCCGCGCGCGTGACCTGCGCGACCGGGCGCGTGGAGAGCCGCAGGTAGGTGCTCTCGCCGTCGGGATCGTCGATCAGCCGGAACGCCTCCTCCATCATCGCCGCCAGTTCGTCGGCGAAGGCGGGTTCGTAATGCCGCAGCCCCGGCTGGCCCAGCGCGATGAGCGGCGGGTTGATCGACTGGTGCGCGCCGCCCTCGGGCCCCAGCGTCAGCCCCGACGGGGTGGCGACGAGCAGGAAGCGCGCATCCTGGTAACAGCCGTAGTTGAGGCTATCGAGGCCGCGCGCGATGAAGGGGTCGTAGAGCGTGCCGATCGGGAACAAACGCTCCTGCCAGTGATCGCCCGCGAGCCCCGCCGCCGCGAGCATCAGGAAGAGGTTCGATTCGGCGATCCCCAGCTCGATATGCTGGCCCGCTTCGTCGCCCGCCCATTTCTGCGCGCTCGGGATTTTGGCCTTGGCGAAGACGTCCTCCATCGCGCGCCGCTTGAACAGCCCGCGGCTGTTGACCCAGCCGCCGAGGTTGGTCGAGACGGTCACGTCGGGCGAGGTGGTGACGATGCGGTCGGCCAGCTCGCCCCCGCGCTTCGACAGCTCCATGAGGAGGCGTCCGAAGGCGGCCTGCGTCGACTGTTCCTCGCCCTCGGGGGCGGGCAGATCGGGGATCGGCACGCTGCCGAAGCTGCGCGCGCGCTTGTCGCGGCGGATGCGCGTCGCCTCGAGCAGCGCCTCGACCTTGGGGCGCATGTTGCCCGACAGCCCGGCGAGGGGTTCCCACTCCTCGCCAGGCGCGATCCCCAGTTCGTCGCGCCACGCCGCGACCTGCGTCGGGTTCATCAGCCCGGCGTGATTGTCCTTGTGCCCGGCGAAGGGCAGCCCGAACCCCTTGACCGTCCACGCGATGAAGAAGGTCGGGGTGTCGTCGCGCTTGGCCGCGTCGAACGCCTCGACGAGCGTCTCCATGCAATGCCCGCCAAGGTCGGTCATCAGCGTGCCGAGCGCGGCATCGTCGCGGTGCGCCGCGAGGAAGGGGGCCGCCGCCTTGCCGAGGTCCGCCTCGAGCCGCGCCCGCCACGCCGCCCCGCCCTGATAGTGGAGCGCCGCGAAATCGGCGTTGGGCAGCGCCTCGAGCCAGTCGCGCACCGCCTTGCCGCCCTTGCCCCCGAGCGCTTTCTCCAGCTTCTTGCCGAAGCGCAGCTCGACCGTGCGCCAGCCGCACGCCGAGAAGATGTCGTCGAACCGCTCGAACATCCGGTCGGCGCTGGTCGCATCGAGGCTCTGGCGGTTGTAGTCGACGATCCACCACAGGCCGCGCACGTCATGCTTGGCCCCCTCGATGATCGCCTCGTAGATATTGCCCTCGTCGAGCTCGGCATCGCCGATCAGCGCGACGAAGCGGCCGCGCTCGGCGGCGTCGATCCGCCCATGCGCGTGCAGATAGTCCTGGACGAGGCTGGAGAAGAGCGTGATCGCCACGCCGAGCCCGACGCTGCCGGTGGAGAAATCGACGGGGATCGCGTCCTTGGTGCGGCTCGGATAGCTTTGTGCCCCGCCGAGGCCGCGAAAATTCTCGAGCTGGTGGCGGGTCTGCGTGCCGAGCAGATAGTGGATCGCGTGCAACACCGGCCCGGCATGCGGCTTGACCGCGACGCGGTCGTTGGGGCCGAGCGCGTGGAAGTAGAGCGCCGCCATGATCGCGCTGATCGAGGCCGAGGACGCCTGATGTCCCCCGACCTTGACCCCGTCGGCCTTGGGGCGGACGTGGTTGGCATGGTGGATCGTCCAGCTGGCGAGCCAGCGCAGGCGGCTGTCGAGCGCGTCGAGGGCGGCAAGGTCGGTGGTCATGGGCTGCCTCTTAGGCGGGCGTGACGAGATAGGCCAGATAGGCGGCGTAGGAGAGCAGCAGCACGCCGCCCTCCCAGCGCTGGATGGTGAGCCCGGTCCGCAGGAAGACGAGCAGCAGCGCGGTCGTGACCGCGAGCACCCAGATGTCGAGCGCCGCGATCTCGGGGGGTACGCCCAGCGGTTGCACCACCGCGGTGAGGCCGAGGATGCCGAAGATGTTGTAGATGCAGCTGCCGACGACATTGCCGAGCGCCACATCGGGCTCCTTCTTGAGCGCGGCCGCCAGGCAGGCGACCAGTTCGGGCAGGCTGGTTCCGATCGCCACCACCGACAGCCCGATCACCGCCTGCGAGACTCCCATCTGCGTGGCCAGCTCGACCGCCCCCTCGACCAGGAAGCGCGCGCCGAAGATCACCCCGCCGATCCCCGCCAGCGTGATGCCGCCAAGGAGGAACGCGTTCTGCGGCGCGGCAACGGCGGCATCGACCTGCTCGGTCACGCTGTCGCTCGCGGCGTTCTTCTCGGAGAAATAGGCGTAGACGATATAGGCGACGAGCGCGGCGAACAGCCCGACCCCGATCGCGCGGCTGACCCCGCCCGCCAGCACCGCGCCGACCGCGGCCAGCGCCGAGAGCGCGAGCACCAGCCCGTCGCGGCGGAAGGCGGGGCGGGTGATCGGGATGGCGATGACCAGCGCCGAGGCGCCGAGGATGAGGAGGATGTTGGCGATGTTGGAGCCGATGACATTGCCCACCGCGATATCGGGCGATCCGGTGAGCGCGGCGCGCAGGCTGGTCACCAGTTCGGGCGCCGAGGTGCCGAAGCCGACGATGGTGAGCCCGGCCAGCAGCGGCGAGATCCCGAGCTTGCGGGCAAGCCCCACGGTGCCGCGGACGAGGAATTCGCCGCCCGCCGCGAGCAGCAGGAGACCGAGGAGGAGGGCGAGCCAGGTCGGCATCTGGGTGGGCTAGCGAAACGCCCGCGCATCGCAAGCTCTTTTCGCCCGCGCGGCACGCTCAGGCGCTCTGCCGCGTGTCGGGGCGCTCGAACTCGTTGGTGCCGTAGAGGCAGACCATGTCGCGCCCCAGCCCCTTGGCGCGATAGAGCGCGCGGTCGGCCTCGACGAGGCTCGCCTCGAGCGGGCGGCGGCGGTAATAAGGCGCCACTCCGAAACTGGCGCTGAGGCGCTCGTCGGGGGCGAAAGCCTCGTGGCGATAGGTGGCGAACTCACCGCGCAGGCGCTCCGCCAGTTCGGCGGCGCGGGCAATCGAATGGCCCGGCAGCGCGATCGCGAATTCCTCGCCGCCGAACCGCCCCGCCACCGGCGCGGCCGACCCCAGCAGCGCGGCGAAATGGCGGATGACATCGTCGCCGACCCCGTGCCCGTGACGGTCGTTGACCTTCTTGAAGAAATCGATGTCGGCGAGCACGATCGCGCCGAAACCCGGCTGCTCCTCGCGCAGCGCGGTGGCAAAGGCGCTGCGCGTGAGCAGCTCGGTCAGCCCGTCATGCTCGGAGCGGTGGCGATAGAGGCGCAGCTGCTGCTGGACCACTGCGGCGATGATGAAGCCGACCACGGCGGGTACCGCGAAGGCGTTGGTGACGAGGAGGAATTCGGGCAGCCAGGCGGGGCCGGCGAACAGGTCGGTGCGCCCGGCATCGAGCAGCGAGGGGAAGAAGGGCAGCCGCACCAGCGCGGTCAGCATCATCACCCCCAGCGACACGAGCAACCCGGTGCGGATGGTGCTGCGTCCGCGGCGCCACAGGAAGCGCAGCCCGTCGACATAAACCAGGAGGCTCGCACCGAGCGCGGGCAGATATTCGATCGCGATGGGGGCGCCCGCGGCGATCAGCAGCAACGACAATGCAATGCCGCCGAGGATGAGGCGCATCAGCCAGCGCCCCGCGCGCGCGCCGCCCAGCGAGAGGCGAACCGACTGCACCGCCGCCCACAGCCCGAGCGGGTCGAGCGCATAGAGCGCCGCGCGCGTCAGCGGTGCCTCGCCACCCTCGAAGAACAGCATCGTGCTGGCGCCGCCGAGCAGGAGCCCGCCCGCCAGATAGAAGGTGGCGGCATGGCGTTGGGGGCCCACCTGGACGAGCACCACCACCACCGCGAGCGCGGCGATGATGACCAGCATCAGGACGTAGAGATCGATCTGCACGGCGACGGCTTAACAACGCGGTGAAGGGCAGGAAAGAGCAAAAAATGGCCCAATTTGGTTAACGGGCATTGGCTTCGTCCGCCTCGCGCCGGTCATAGCTCGCCTGCGCCGCCCGGATGCAGTCGATATGCGCGATCGCCCAGTCGCCGAGCGCCCGCACCGGCGCGGTCAGCGATCGGCCGAGCGGGGTCAGGGCATAGTCGACGCGCGGCGGGATCGACGGGGTCACCGTCCGGCTCACCAGCCCGTCGCGCTCGAGCCCGCGCAGCGAGCGGGTCAGCATGCGCTGCGAGATGCCGTCGATCTCGCGCTTGAGCTCGCTGAAGCGGCGCCCCCCGGTGGCGAGCACCATGACGATCAGCATCGACCATTTGTCGCCGACCCGGTTGAGCACGGGGGCGACATTCTTGCAGCCGGCCAGATGGAGGTCCTCGAGCGGTGCTTCGGGCGGCTGGTCGTCCGGTCGCATGGTTCCCTCCTTGTGCCTCATCCCCAACCTTGTGCCGTCTTGCGGGCGAAAGCCGTGGGCACGATATGCGTCCAGGTATCAAACCGTAACCAAGAAAGCGAGTCCGACCGATGACCACCCTCCTGCATATCGACAGTTCCACCCAGGGCGCGGACAGCGTGACCCGCGCGCTCACCGCGCATGCGGTCGAGCGGCTGGCCGACGGCGCGACCACGGTCGAGCGGCTCGACCTCGTCGCCGACCCGATCCCGCATCTCCTCGGGCGCCCCGAGGACAATCGCTGGGTGCGCCAGTTCATGGCGGCCGACACCATCGTCATCGGCGCCCCGACCTACAATTTCACCGTCCCGACCCAGCTCAAGGCGTGGTTCGATCGCATCGCGCTGGCGGGGACTACCTTCCGCTATGGCGACAACGGCCCCGAGGGGCTGGTCGGCGACAAGCGCGTCATCGTCGCGATCGCCAGCGGCGGCAATTACGAGGACGGGTCCGCGTTCGAGCACAACAAGAGCTATGTGCAGGCCTTCTTCCAGTTCCTCGGGGTCGAGCCCCGGATCGTCGCCGCGCGCGGCGTCGCGCTCTCGCCGACCGCCAAGGCCGAGGCGATCGCTGCGGCGCGCGCCGAGATCGACCAGCTGGCGGCGGCGCTCGAGCCAGTGCGCGCCTAGCGAGCGGGCAGCACGCTCTCGATCGCGGTGGCGAGCTGCGCCTCGGTGAAGGGCTTGCCGAGCCGGTAGTCGACCTGCGGCAGCGGCGCCTGCGGGTCTTCGGCATAGCCGGTGTTGAGGATGATCGGCAGGTCGGGGTGGTCGGCGCGCACGCGCTCGGCCAGTTCGGTCCCGGTCATCCCCGGCATCGCCTGGTCGGTCAGCAGCAGGTCGAACTCGGTCTTGGCGAGCAGCGCCAGCGCTTCGGTCGCGGACGAGGCCACCGTCACCTCGAGCCCGAGATCCTCGAGCATCCCCTCGGTGCCCATCAGCACCAGCGCATCATCGTCGACCGCGAGCACGCGGCGCGAGGCAAAGCCGGGCACCTCCGGCTCGCGCTGGCGGGTCGTGTCCCGCGCGGGGGCGATCGCGCCCTGCGCGATCGGGAGCAACAGGCGCACCGTCGTGCCCTTGCCCGGCGCGCTGTCGAGCTCGAGCCGCCCGCCGAGTTGCTCGACCAGCCCCTCGACCATCGACAAGCCGAGCCCGGTCCCGAGCCCCGGCCCCTTGGTGGTGAAGAAGGGCTCGGTCGCGCGCGCGATCGTCTCCTCGTCCATCCCCGCGCCCGTGTCGGTCAGCGACAGGGCGATGAAGGCGCGTTCCGCCGCCACCTCCTCGGCGCGGATCGTCAGGCGACCGCCACCCTCCATCGCATCGCGCGCGTTGACGGCAATATTGAGGGCGGTCGCCCAGCGCGCAGGGCAGCGCGGACGGCAGGTCAAGCTCGAGCCTGATCTCATGGCCGAGCGAGGAATGCAGCAGATCGCTCATGTCCTCGAGCATCGCCGCGACATCGACGGCTTCGCGCGCGAGCTGCTGCTTGCGCGCGAAGGCGAGCATCCGCTGGGTCAGCGCGGTACCGCGCCGGACCCCCTCGCGCGCATTGTCGAGCAGGCTCATAACCTGCGCATCGGGCGCGGCCAGCCGCTTGTCGACAAGGTCGAGGCTGGTCTGCACCGCCATCAACACATTGTTGAAATCGTGCGCGACCCCGCCGGTGATCTGGCCGAGCGCTTCCATCTTCTGCGCCTGGAACAGCGCCTCTTCGGCGGCGAGCAACTTGGCGGTGCGCTCGGCGACGCGGCGCTCGAGCGTAGCGTTGAGGCGACGCAGCTTGTTCTGGCTGTCGCGCAGCCGGCGGTCGGACAAGTGGCGTTCGAGCGCCAGCGCGACCGTCTGGGTGATCCCGCTGATGAGCGCATGCTCCTCTTCCTTCGCCTCGCGCGGCTCGCGAAAATAGATGGCGAAGGTCCCCAGCAGGCGACCATCGGCGGCGCGGATCGGGGTCGACCAGCAGGCGCGCACCCCCGCTTGGGCGGCCAGGTCGCGAAAATTCTCCCACAAGGGGTCCTGCTCGATGTCGACGACATGGACCGCGCTGCCCCGCGCCGCCGCCGTCCCGCACGAGCCGATGCCCTCGCCGATCGCGATCCCGTCGATCGCGGCGTTATAGTCATCGGGCAGGCTTGGCGCGGCGCCGTGCCGCAGGTGTTCGCCGTCGTCCGACAACAGCAGCACCGAGGTCAGCATCGCGGGATCCTCGGCCTCGACCGCGCGCAGGAGGTCCTCGAGCACGGCGTGGATCGAGTGGCCGGCCGCGATCGCGGCCAGAACCCGTCGCTCCTGCTCGACGAGCGCCATCACCTTATCGGCGCTGCGCTGGAGATCGCTTCCGGCCATCCCACGAACATAGGTGGGCAGCCCGCGTTCACCAACCATTTTGTCCGCCTCGGCGCGGTACGCGCCGCGCGGCCTCGATGCCCCCGCTACGCCTCAGCCGGCCGTCGCCTCGCCGCGGCTTGGCGAAACGCGCCCTGGCAGCGACAGGAACAGGCCGGGCATGGCGCTGGCGGACAAGCCGATCAACGGGGTCGGATAGGGGCCGAGCAGCGAAGCCAGCAGCGCGCCAGCCCAGAAGACGGCCGCCGGCGCCGCGTCGGGGCGCCGCAGGAGGGCGAGCGTGCCGAGGAACAGGGAAAGCAGATACAGCGTGATGGCGGCGATCGGTAGGCGCGGGAGGTCCTCGATCACATGTTCGACGAAGCGGACGGTCGTCGCCTCTCCGCGGGCGAAGAGGGAGACCGCGACGATCGCGATCGCACCGACGGCGTAAACCTGCTTCCGGGTGCCCGGGCCGCCCCAAATGAAAAGGAGCGCGGTCACCAGCGCTAGGAGCGTGCCCGCGTCCGGCTGCACCAAGAGGGCGGCACCCGACAAAAGGATGGCCGCGCTGCGCCATCCGCTGGGCCCCGCGCGCAGCAGGAGGGGGAGCAGGATGAGCGCGGGTTGCACGCTCACCGGCCCGATCCGGAGCCAGCGTCGCGCATTCTCGACCTCGGGACCGAGCAGTAGCGGTAGGGCCAGCAGCAGCGGGACGAGGATCGCAACCCAGCGCGGCACCGTCGCGGCCGACAGGCGCAGGACCAGATGCAGGGCCAGGCCAATCCCCAGCGCGGCGGCATAGGCCGCCACCAGCCCGCGCGGGGCGCCCGCGATCGCCGCCGCGCCCAGCGTCGCCAGCCCGGCCAGCACCATCAGGGCGGCCGGCCGCAGCGGCGCCGACCGCGTCAGCGCCATCAGGCGCTGAGCAGCCGGATCGGGTTCTCGATGAAGCCGCGCAGGTGCTGGAGGAAGCTGGCCGCGTCCCAGCCGTCGACGACGCGGTGGTCGCACGACAGCGAGAGGTTCATCTTCTTCCGTGCGACGATTTCGCCATCCTCGATGACGGGCAGTTCCTGCATCTTGTTGACCGCGATGATCGCCACCTGCGGGGGGGTGATCACCGGGGTCGAGGTGATGCCGCCCATCGGGCCGAGCGAGGAGAGCGAGATGGTCGCGCCCTGGAGATCGGCGCGATCGATCTTGCCCGAACGCGCCTGCTCGGCGAGGCGGTTGATGTCGCTGGCGAGCTGCCAGACGCTCTTGCCGTGCGCATCCTTGATGACCGGGACCATCAGCCCCGCGTCGGTCTGCGCCGCCATGCCGAGATGCATAGCCCCGTGACGGGTGATGACATTGGCCTCGTCGTCATAGGTCGCGTTGAGCATCGGGAAATCGGGCAGCGCCTTGGCCATCGCGGTGATGAGGAAGGGCAGGACGGTCAGCTTGGGCTGGTTCCCGCGATCCTTGTTCATCATCGCGCGCGTTTCCTCGAGCGCGGTCATGTCGAATTCGTCGACCAGCGTGAAATGCGGGATCTTGCGCTTGGCGGCCTGCATGTTCTCGGCGATCTTGCGGCGCATGCCGACGACCTTGATGGTCTCGTCGGCGCGCGGCGCACCGCCGCCATGGCTGACGCTGCCACCGTTGTAGAGAAGATAGGCGTCGAGGTCGGAATGGCGGACGCGGTCGGACGTCGTCTTCACCTGGCTCAAGTCGATGCCGAGATCGCGCGCGCGCTGGCGCACGGTCGGCGAGGCGAGGACCTTTTCGCCCCTGGCTTCGGCGTGGGTTTCGGGTTCGGGCGCCGGAGCAGGCGCGGTCTCGGCCTGGTCGACGACGGGAATTTCCTCTTCCTGCGCCGGAGTCGGGTCTTCGGCGCCGTCGCCAAGCGGCATTTCCTCTTCGGCGGCGGGGGCGGAAGCTTCCTCGGCCGCGGGCGCGTCACCCTCGGTCTCGATCTCGACCAGCACCGAGCCGATGGCGATCATGTCGCCGACCTCGCCCGCGAGGCTGACGACCTTGCCGGCGACCGGGCTTTCCATTTCAACCGTGGCCTTGTCGGTCATCATGTCGGCGAGATGGGCGTCCTCCTCGATCATGTCGCCGACCGCGACATGCCATTCGACGATCTCGGCCTCGGCGATGCCTTCACCGATGTCCGGCAGCTTGAACTTGTAAGTACCCATCAGTCTGCCATCACTTTCTTGAGTGCGTTCTTGATGCGGGCGGGGCCCGGGAAATAGGTCCATTCATAGGCGTGGGGGTAGGGGGTGTCCCACCCGGTCACCCGCTCCACCGGCGCTTCCAGGTGATAGAAGCAGCGCTCGGTCACCAGCGCCGACAATTCGGCGCCGAAGCCCGAGGTGCGCGGGGCTTCATGGACGATGAGGCAACGACCGGTCTTCTTCACGCTCGCTTCGATCGTCTCGATGTCGAGCGGGACGAGCGTGCGCAGGTCGACGATCTCGGCGTCGACATCGGCTTCCTCCATCGCCGCGGCGGCGACATGGACCATCGTGCCATAGGTGAGCACGGTGAGCGCCTCGCCCTCGCGGACCACCTTCGCCTTGCCGAGCGGCACGGTGTAATGGCCCTCGGGCACTTCGCTATTCCCGGCCTTCGACCAGGGCACGACCGGCTGGTCGTGATGGCCCGAGAAGGGACCGTTGTAGATGCGCTTGGGCTCGAAGAAGATCACCGGATCGGGATCCTCGACGGCGGCGAGCAGCAGCCCCTTGGCGTCATAGGGGTTGGAGGGCACGACGACCTTCAGACCCGCGACATGCGTGAACAGGCTCTCGGGGCTCTGCGAGTGCGTCTGGCCGCCGTAGATGCCGCCGCCATAGGGCGAGCGAATGACCATCGGCATCGTCCATTCGCCCGCGGTGCGATAGCGCATCTTGGCGACTTCGCTGACGATCTGGTCGTAGGCGGGGTAGATGTAATCGGCGAACTGGATCTCGATCAGCGGCTTCAACCCATAGGCGGCCATGCCGACCGCGGTGGCGGCGATGCCGTTCTCGCTGATCGGCGCGTCGAAGGCGCGGCTCTTGCCGAATTCCTTCTGGAGCCCCTCGGTCACGCGGAAGACGCCGCCGAAATAGCCCGCATCCTCGCCGAAGACGACGACGTCCTCGTCGGCGCGCATGGCGACCTTGTGCGCATCGTTGAGCGCCTGGATCATGTTCATGACGGGCATTATTCGCCCTCCTTCAGCGCCGCTTCGCGCTGTTCGGCGATATGCCAGGGCATGTCGGCATAGACGTCCTCGAACATGCTTTCCTTGCCCTCGTCACCCTGGTCGGAGAGGACGCCGAGCTTCTCGGCTTCCTTCTGCGCGGCGCGGACGGTGGCGGAGAGTTCTTCCTCGAGCGCCTTGTCCTGTTCCTCGTCCCATGCGCCGAGGCGCACGAGATGCTGCTTGAGGCGCAGGATCGGATCGCCGAGCGGCCAGGCCTGGCTCTCTTCCTTGGGGCGGTAGCCGGTGGGGTCGTCCGAGGTCGAATGGCCCTCGGCGCGATAGGTGAAGAATTCGATGAAGGTCGGGCCATTGTTCGAGCGCGCGCGCTCGGCGGCCCAGCGCACCGCGGCATAGACCGCGAGCACGTCATTGCCGTCTACGCGCAGGCCCGCGATGCCGTAGCCGACCGCGCGGCTGGCGAAGGTCGCCTGTTCGGCGCCGGCGATGCCCGAGAAGGAGCTGATCGCCCACTGGTTGTTGACGCAGGCGAGGATGACGGGGGCCTGGTAGACGCTCGCGAAGGTCATCGCCGCGTGGAAATCGCCCTCGGCCGTCGCGCCGTCGCCGATCCAGCCCATCGCGATGCGGCTGTCGCCCTTGATCGCGCTGGCCATCGCCCAGCCGACCGCTTGCGGAAATTGCGTGGCGAGGTTGCCCGAGATGGAGAAGAAGCCCTTCTCCTTGTCCGAATACATGATCGGCAGCTGGCGACCCTTCATATGGTCGCCCGCGTTCGAATAGATCTGGCACATCATCTTCACCAGCGGGTAGCCGCGGCTGACGAGCAGGCCCTGCTGGCGATAGGTCGGGAAGTGGATGTCCTCGGCGTCCATCGCGGCGGCGGCGCTGGTGGCGATCGCTTCTTCGCCGGTGCACTTCATGTAAAAGCTGGTCTTGCCCTGCCGCTGCGCGCGATACATGCGGTCATCGAAGATGCGGACCGTGACCATGTCGCGGTAGATCTTTTTCAGCACTTCGACGTCGAGCTTGGGATCCCACGGGCCGACCGCGCGCCCATCGTCGTCGAGGACGCGGACGAGGTGGGTGGTGAGCGGGATCGTTTCCTTGTCGTCGCAGGCGCTGTCGGGGCGCGGCGCCTCGCCGGCGGCGGGCACCTGGACATGCGAATAGTCCGGCGTATCGCCCGGGCGATAGGGCGGTTCGGGAACGTGCAATTTCAGCGCAGGCCGGTTGGTCCGCGTCTCAGATCGAGCCATTCTTATACCTCTCCTGGCGCCAACGCGTTTGCACGCGCCGACGATCCTCTCGCCGCGCCCTCTAACGATTGATTGGCAAAAGGGGAAGGGGAGGCGGTGCGGGGCGGTGGTTCCGTAAGGGAAGCCGTCCCGCCGCCCGCCGCCTCAATGCTGGTGCGAACCTTCCGTCTGCGCGCTGCTCATCGAATAGGCGCTGCCCGCGTCGGTCTGGAACCAGAAGGGGTCGAGCCCGCCCGAGCCGCCGGCGACGACCTGCAGGTCGCGGTCGTAGAGCTTGCCGTCCTGCATGACCATCGCCACGCTCGCCGACTGGCGGATATCCACGAGGGGATTGGCCTCGAGAATCACCAGGTCGGCAAGCTTGCCCGGCTCGATCGATCCGAGGTCGGAGGCAAGGCCCAGGGTCCGAGCAGGATAGATGGTGGCGCTGCGCAGCGCGTCGTGATTGCTCATCCCGCCCAGCGCGAAGCTCCAGATTTCCCAATGCGCGCCGAGCCCCTCGCGTTGGCCGTGCGCGCCGATGTTGGTAAGCACGCCGAGCGCTTCGAGCTGCGCCGCCGCCTCGGCCACCTGCGCAAGGTTGTTCTCCTCCTCGGGGAAGAAGGTGCCGCGGCGGCTGGCCGCATCGAGCAGCCCGCGCGGCACCCATTTGTTGAGCACCGGATCGGCCCACACCGGGGTGGTCTGGTACCACCACATCTCGCCCCACGGCCCGCCATAAGCGACGTTGAGCGTCGGGGTATAGGCGGTCTTGGGAGCCTCCTTGCCGCCCCAGAACTGCTTCACGTCGTCGTAGATCACCTGCACCGGCAGCGCATGTTCAATGGTGGTGTGCCCGTCGGCGACCATCGTCATGTTGTGCTGGAACAGGCTCCCCCCTTCGGGGACGACATCCATGCCGACCTCGCGCGCCGCCTCGATCACCATCTGGCGCTGGTCGCGCCGCGGCTGGTTGTAGCTCTTGACCGACCACGCCCCGATCGACCGGAGGCGGCGCAGGTGGCTGAGCGCATCCTCCTTGTCGTCGATCGCGGCGGTGAAGCCCGTGGTCGCGCCGTAGAGGATCGTCCCGGTGGAGAAGATACGGGGTGCGATGATCCGCCCCGCGCGCTGATATTCGCCCGCCGCGAAGACGGTGTAGCTGTTGTTCGACGGATCGTGAACGGTGGTCACGCCATGCGCGAGGCTGGCGGCATGCGCCCAGTTCTGCTGCGGGATAACGAGCCCCGCGCCCATCGGGCCGTGCCAGTGGGCGTCGATCAGCCCCGGGATGATCGTCTTGCCGGTGACGTCGATGACCCGCGTGTCGCGCGGCCAACTCATCGCGGCGAGCGGGCCGACCGCGGCAATCCGCCCGTCGGCCACCATGATCGCGCCCTGCTCGATCACCTCGTCGCCGCGCATCGTCACGATTCGCGCGCCCGACAGAACATAGCGCTCGTCCGACAAGCCCGCCTCGACCGTCATCGCCAGATCGGCGATGCGGGTCGGCTCGACCGCATCGGCCTCGTCCTCGGGCGCCTTGAGATCATCGATCCGCGCGAGCGTGCGGCCGTAGAGCGTCGGGCCCTGCGACCAGTAGAGCGTCTTGCCGTCGCCCGACCAGTGCACCCAGTCGCCGACGTCCTTGGTAACCCGCGCCTGCGGCAGCGCCTTGCCCTCGGGCGACAGCTCGACAGGGCGCCCGGTCATCGGCACCGGGATGACATAGGTCTGGAAGCGCTCGGTCCAGGCGACGAAGGTGCCGTCGGGCGAGAGCTCGAAGTCGGCCGCGAAGGCGGAGCTGAAATGATCCTGTCGTTCGCGGGTGTCGAGCCGGACCGACTGGAGGATGCTCTTGTCGTCGCGTTGCGTCAGGTAGAAGAGGCGGTCAGGGTCGGCGCCGAACTGGGGCCGGGTGCCGCCCGGGGCGACGCGCTGTGGTTCGCCCCCCGAAAGGTCGACGACGTAGAGCCCCGGCTCGCGGCTGTAGAGCGGGCTGGTGAGATAGCCCCCGCCGGTCCGGCGATAGGCGATCGACCGGCCATCGGGGCTGAAGGCGGGCTCGACATAATGGCCGCGCGGCAGGTCGAGCGCGCGGGCGCGGCTGCCGTCGGCGCGTGCGAGCATGATCCGGCTCAACGCCTCGTCGTCCCACTCGACCCAGGCGAGCTGGCGCCCGTCGCGGCTGAAGACGGGGTAGGACTGGAAGGCATCGGTCGGCCGCGTGAGAGGGCGCGTCGCGCCGCTCGCGAGGTCGCGCAGGTAGAGCCGCCCGAGCGCCTCGAAGACGATGCGGTCGCCCGCCGGGCTCATCGTGGTGAAGCGCAGCGCCCTGGTCTCGAAGGTGGGATCGCCGATCCGCTTTTCATGGCGCACCGCGTCGGCGACCCAGCGCTCGCCCTGCACGCGGAAGGGGATCTCGCTGACCGCGCGGGTGGCGGTGTCGATGCGGTGGATGCCGCCCTTGGCCCAGAAAATGATGTCCTGGCTATCGGGCGTCCAGGCGATGTGCGGATAGACACCGTGGACGGCCCAGGTCTCCTGCATGTCGCGGTCGAGCATGTCGGTCAGCGGCGTGATCCGCCCGCTCTCTAATTCCATCCGCATCAGCACGGTCTTGCCGCGCACGCGGCGGATGAAGGCGAGGCTCTTGCCATCGGGCGAGGGGGTGGGGCGGATCGCGCCGCCCGCGCCCGAGACGAGCGTCTCGATCTCGCCCGTCTCGCGGTCGAGCCGACGGATGACGTAGATCTGCCCGTTGACGTCCTTGCTATATTCGAAGGTGTCGCCCGGCGTCGCATCGTCCGAATAATAGAGGTAGCGCCCGTCGGGGCTGAAGGCGGGCTCGCCCGTGTCCTTCTGATCGGTGCGCTTCTCGGTCATCTGGACGCCGCCGCCCACGCCCGACTTGTGATAGAGCCACATCTCGCCCGCGCCCAATGAGCGGTCGGAAGTGAAATGCTTGCGCCCGACGATGAATTCGCCGTCGGGGGTCCAGGCGGGCTGGTTGAGGAGGCGGAAGCTTTCGTCCGAGACCTGCCGCGGTTCGCTGCCGTCGCGCTTCATCACCCACAGGTTGTCGCCGCCGCCGCGATCGGAAGTGAAGGCGATCTCGCTGCCATCGGGCGAGAAAACAGGCTGCATGTCCCACTGGTGGCCGGTCGCGATCGGGCGCGCCTCGCCGCCGCCGATCGGGAGGAGGTAGAGGTCGCCGAGCAGGTCGAAGACGATCTCGGTGCCGTCGGGCGAGATGTCGAGGCTGATCCACGTCCCTTCGCTGGTGTCGAGCGGCACCATCTCGCCCGGACCGCGAAGCTCGGTGACGTCCCAGTCGCTGCTCTCGCTCTCGGGCGCCTCTGCCACCGCCTCGGGAACGATGACCGGATCGTGGCTGTGGCCATGCTCGTCCTGCGCCCAGGCCGGGGCGGCGACGAGCGCGGTGGAAGCCAGCAGCGAGAGAAGCGTCTTCATACGGATAGTCCCCTGAGAGTTTGCGCGCGACTATGGGCAGGGGATCGGGGCTTGGCAATCGCTCCTTCGACCGGCGGCGATTGACGCCGCGCGCGTGGGGGCGCTAAGCGCGGGACCATGAGCGAGAACCAAAAGACCGAACTGCCCGACCGGCTGTCGATGGACCCCAAGAGCCCCTATTTTGACGGCGACCTCCTCGCCAAGGGGATCGGCATCCGCTTCAACGGTGCCGAGAAGACCAATGTCGAGGAATATTGCCTGTCCGAGGGGTGGATCCGGATCGCTGCCGGGCGCAGCCGCGACCGTTACGGCAACCCGATGACCATCAAGCTCAAGGGCAAGGTCGAGCCCTATGTCGAGGGCGAGGACGACGCCCAGCCCGAGGGCTGACGACCGGCGTGTGCCCGGGGGCGCTCACGTGCCCCCCGCGGTGCCGCGCCTCGCGCCCGATCAGGCCGGCGGCGGCGTGACGGGCACGCGGGCGTCGGGATAGGCCTGCTCGCGCAGCCGGCGGTTGCGCCGCCATTCGAGCCCCTTGCGGACCGCCCAGCCCGCGGTCAGCGCGGCCCCGAGCGGCCCCAGCCCGCGCTTGGCGACAAAGGGCAGCGCGGCAGCGGCCACGGTGCCGAGCGTCCCGCCGCCGAGCGCGCGCGAGACCTGGCGACCGGCAAGTCCGGTGGCGATACGACGAAAGAACATGACCGATCTCCTCGATAGTCGCCGCGATGGGCGACGGTTTTGGGGGGAACGCACGAGCCCGCCGTGCGGGTCCGCTTGGCACGGTGCCCCATTCCATGGTGGCAAATCCCACCACCCCCGCCGCGCCGCCGGCAAAAACCCCCGGTTTCCAACGAAAAACAAATTGGCACGCCTCCTGCATAGTATGGGGCAGGCGGTTCGCAGCGACGATCCCGCCGCAACGCCAAAGGGGAGTTTGAAGATCATGTTCGGAAGCAATTTCCAACGCCACCTCGTGGCTGCCGTCGCCTCGATCCTGATGAGTTCGATCGCGATCGGCGCCGCCGTCGCCCCGAGCGACCTGTCCGCCAGCCCGATCGAGATGCCTGCCCATGCCTGACCTGACCCCGATCCACGCCCAGCCGAAAAAGCGCGTGCGCAACCTCGAGCCGCTGGGGCGGAGCGAGAGCGCGGGCGCCGGGGAGGGGCGTGCGCTGCCCCCGCTGAAGGCGATGCTGTCGGGACCGATCTTCACGCGTGCCCGCGACATCATCGCGGCCAACGTCAACGAACTGCTCGAAAAGAGTGCCGACCCCGCCAAGATGATCCGCATGATCATCATGGAGATGGAGGACGTGCTCGCCGAGACGCGGGCCACCGCCGCCCGGGCGATCGCCGACCTCAAGGAGATGCGCGCCGCGCATGGTCGGCTAGAGCGCATGGCCGGCGACTGGCAGGACCGCGCCGAACTGGCGCTCGCCAAGGGCCGCGAAGACCTGGCCAAGCAGGCGCTGATCGAACGCAGCCGCGTCGATGACATGCTCGGCAGCCTCGCCAGCGAGATGGCGGGCATCGAACGGGTGCTCAAGGGCTATGAGGCCGACATCCAGCGGCTCCAGTCCAAGCTCAACGAGGCGCGCGCGCGGCAGGCCTCGATCGCCAGCCGGATCGAGAGCGCGATGAGCCGCGCCCGCGCCCGCGAACTCCTCTACGGCGAGCGGACCGAGGAAGCCTTCGCGCGCTTCGACCAGCTCGAACGCCGCGCCGACATGGCCGAAGGTCATGCCGACGCGATGGGGCTGGGCGCGCGCAGCCTCGAAGACGAATTCGCCGAACTCAAGGCCGAAGAACGAGCGCTCGAGGCGCTCGAGGAAATGAAGAAGGCCCGTGCCGCCAGGGGCGCGGGCGACCAAGGGGAACCCGAATGAGCAACGCCAAGCACTATCGCTACAGCCTCGCGCGCGAAGACAAGAAGCTCGCGGGCGTCTGCGCCGCCGCCGGGCGTCGCTTCGGGACCGACCCGACCTTCCTGCGCCTCGCCTTCCTGTTCGTGTTCCTGTTCATCGAATGGGAGCTGGCGGTCGGGGGCTATATCGCCGCCGGGTTGGCGCTGACCGTGATGCGCGCCCGCGAAATGGGCGGCGACCGCCGCGGTGCCGGCCGCGGCAGCGAGACCCGCGCCGCGCGCGGCTCGCTCCACGACCTGCGCACCAAGCTCGATGCGCGCGATCGGCAGATGATGGCGATCGACCACCACCTCCATAGCCACGACAGCGAGCGGCTCGCCCGCGAGATCGAGGAACTGCGCACCAAGGTCGAAGCCAAGAAAGCAAAGACGGCACCCGCCGACGAGGCGCGTGCCGCGAGTGAAGGAGACGCCTGATGACCGATCCGCTGAGCATTGCCCTTGTCGGCCTGTCGGTGCTCGCCGTGGCTGCGCTGGCCGCCTTTGCCGGACTGCGGGCCTTCGCCGGCTGGCTCGAATTGAAGCGGGCCGAACTGGACGGGCAGATCGATGCCGATCTCGCGCCGGCGGGCGGGATGATCGAGATCGCCGACCTGCGCGAGCGGGTGCGCAAGCTGGAGGCGATCGCGGCGGGGATCGACCCCTAGGCGCGTCGCCCCACCCACCGCTCGCCGCTCCCGACAAGGGGTCCCGCCGCGCCCGGCGGGGTCCCTTTTTGCCGTTCATCGCCGGGCGAGGTGATTTCGTCCAAGGACCCTCTTGCCGCGCTCCGTCCTCAACCCTAGGCAGGGCGCTCGTGATACATTGTTACTTTTGAAGGACGTCCATGCTCGGTCTCACGCTTTCCTCGACGGCAATCGCGCTGGTGCAGGCCGCCGCCCCCCTCGCCCAACCCGTGCCCTCGGACCAGGACGACGCGGAGGAAGACCGGATCGTCATTACCGGCCACGTCATCGAGGGGCTCGACCTCCTCGCCGGCGCCTCGGTGGTCGAGGGCGAGGAACTCACCCGCAACCTCGAACCGCAAGTCGGCGACATGCTGGCCCAGCTGCCGGGCGTCAGCGCGACGAGCTTCTCGCCGGGCGCCTCGCGCCCCGTCCTGCGCGGCTTCTCGGGCGAGCGCGTGCGCGTCCTCAACGACGGCCTCGGCTCGATCGACGTGTCCAACACCTCGGCCGACCATGCCGTGACCATCGACCCGCTCACCGCCGAGCGGATAGAGGTGCTGCGCGGCCCCGCGGTGCTGATCTTCGGCGGGCAGGCCATCGGCGGCGCGGTCAACGTGATCGACCGCCGCATCCCGCGCACCGACACCGGCGAACCCTATCATTTCGACGGTTTCTTCCAGCTGCGGAGCGCCGATGATGGCAGCGCGCTCGGCGCATCGCTCGATGTCGAACTGACCGATGGCCTCTACGCTCACCTCGACGGCAGCTGGAACCGCGGCGAGGATCTCGAGGTCGGGGGCTTCGTCCTGTCCGACGCGCTGCGCGCCGAGGCGCTCGAGGAATCCGCCACCGAGCGCGCGGAAGGCAATATCGAGGAAGCCGAGGAACTTGCCGAACTCGCCAACCTTCGCGACGTCCTGCCCAACAGCGGGTTCGAACAATGGTCGGCTGCAGCCGGCCTCGGCTATGTCGGCGATCGCTTCGAGCTCGGCGCTTCGGTCAGCCTCTTCGATACCGATTATGGCGTGCCCACCCGCCCCGGGGCGCATCATCCCCACGAGGGTGAGGAAGGCGATGAACATGGCGACGAGGAAGGCGCAGAAGAAGAGGGCGAGGAACTCGTCTCGATCGGCATGCGCCAGGAGCGTTTCGATGCTCGCGCGCGGGTCTATCTCGACGGCTTCTTCGAAAGCGCCACGCTGCGCCTTGCCGCCGCCGATTACACCCACACCGAATTCGAGGGCGAGGAAGTCGGCACGGTGTTCGATTCGAACGGGGTCGAAGGCCGCCTTGAACTGAAGCAGCGTGACCGCGACGGCCTCCACGGGGCCTTCGGCGTGCAATATTACCATCGCCACTTCGACGCGGTCGGGGAGGAAGCCTTCCTGCGCGACAACAGGTCGTCGAGCATCGGCCTCTTCGCGGTCGAGGAATATCAGCCGGGTGCGCTCGGCGTCGAGGGCGCGCTGCGTCTCGATTTCACCGATCACGAGAGCGGTTTCTTCGACATCCGCCGCGACTATACCGCCGTCTCGGGCGCGCTCGGCGCCAATTACGAGGTCGCCCCCGACGGCACCGTCGGCGCCAACCTGTCCTACACCGAACGCGCGCCGAGCCCCGAGGAGCTCTTCTCGGTCGGCCCGCATATCGCGACGCAGGCATATGAGGTCAGTAATCGCGATCTCGAGGTGGAAAGTAGTGTCGGCGGCGAACTCTTCGCCCGCTACGAAGGGCGTGGTGTGGCCGTGCGGGCGGCGCTCTGGGCCAACTGGTTCGACGATTATATCTATCTCGCCGACACCGGGCTCGAGGAAGAGGAAAGCGAGCTCCCGCTGTTCGAATATCGCCAGCAGGGGGCCGATTTCTGGGGCGTGGAGTTCGAGGCCAGCGCACCGCTCTGGCAGGACGGCCGCTGGAGCCTCGAGGGCGATGTCGTGGCCGATTATGTCCGCGCCACGCTGGCTGACGGCGCGCCGGTCCCGCGGATCCCGCCGCTGCGGATCGGCAGCGGGCTGACGCTATCGCGCGACGCCCTGTCGCTGCGCGGCGAGGTCGAGCATGTCACGACGCAAGATCGCATCGCGTCCTTCGAGACCCCGACCGACGGCTTCACGCTCGTCAATGCCTCGCTGAGCTGGAAGCCGCTGGGCGAGCGGTCGGAGATGGTGTTCATCCTCCAGGCCAACAACCTGTTCGATGTCACCGCGCGGCGCCACGCCAGCTTCACCAAGGATTTCGTCCCGCTTGCCGGGCGCGACCTGCGCGTCTCGGCGCGGCTCAACTTCTGAGCGCGATGGCGCGGGCGCCGCGGCCGCGATCGTCTGGGAGGACGAAGGGCGCGCCGTCTTCGCGGCGGCGATGCCGTCGCCCGTCCCCCGGACGGGCTTGGGGCATCGCGGTGCCGGCTGCAGGGGTCGAACCCGCGACCTTCGGTTTACAAAACCGCTGCTCTACCAGCTGAGCTAAGCCGGCGACCGCGCGCTCGCCTTAGGCTCAAACCACGCCGAAGGTCCAGCCCTCGGCGCTGGCGATCGCGGGGGTCAGGCCGGGCGGCGCGAAGGGCGCCGCCTCGGTCGCCAGCACCTGCGCCATCCCCGCCGCCGTCACCAGTGCGTCGGTTTCATGGTCGCTGGGGTCGTGATCGAGCCCGGCGGGGGGGCTGCCGAGCGCGACCAGCGCCGCGTCGAGCGCGGCGGCACTGCGCAGCTTGGTACCGCGTCCTCCCGCGCGCCGCAGGTAGAGCCGCCCGTAGATCTCGACCACCACGCTGCCGGTCTCGGGGAGCGGGTCGAACGGCCAGACCGGCACCTGCCCGACGAGCCGGTGGAGGAGCCGCATGCCGGCAAAGCTCGCCTTGGCGACCTGCGCCGCGCCGATCGCGTCATAGACGGTCGCGGCCTTGCCACCCCCGGCCGCGTTGAGCCGCTTCTCGACCTCGCGAAACCACATGAATCGCGCCTTGTCGCCATCGGCCTTGCCGAAATAGAAATGCTCGCGGTGGAGTTGCTCGAGGAACGAGGCGGCGCCGAGATCGGGGTCCGCGCACACCGCATCGACATAGGCCCAGAAGGCCTTGGCGCTCGTCGGTACGTCGGCGCCGGGCAGGTAGCTGCCCCGCTCGAGGAGCGGCGGGGCGAAGGAGAAGTCGAACCCGAACAGGGTGGGCGCGCGGCAGGCCTCGCGGCGCAGCCAGTCGAGCACCTCGGCGCGCGACCAGACGTGCCCGGGCCGGACCAGCGCGGGGGCGCGGCCGCGCTCCTTGCGCGCGACCGCGATCCCCTTGTGCCGCTCGCCCTTCGCCCCCGACCAGTCGATCGCGACGGTCTGGGCAAAGCGCGCGGGCATCGCTCAGACGAGCGGCGGCTGGCTGCCGTCGTCCCCGCCAGAGCGGTCCGCGCGCGGCAGCTTCTTGGGCCGCGCCGGTGGTTGCGGCGCGCCCGCGCGCTCGCTCTGCCAGCGTTCGAGCATCCGCCCCGCCGCGTCGCGCCCGCCGAGCCCGAAGGCCAGCGCGGTGGCGACCGCGGCCGAGCCGAGGATCAGGCCGAAGGCGAGGATCACGATCTCATTGGCCAGCCCCATGAAGGTCAGCCCGATTGCGGTGAACAGCGCGATGATCGCATATTTGACGATCGTCTCGGCATAGCTGCCCTCGCCCGCGCCCTGGCCGACGATCCGCGCGATCAGGCGCGACAGGAACAGCCCGACGACGATGATCACCGTGCCGAAGATGACCTTGCCGCCCAGTTCAGTGATCTGGAACAGGAGCGCGGCCACGCTGTCGCCGCCGATCGAGCGCATCGCCTCGATCGCGGCGGCCAGCATCACTGCCACGAAGGCGACCGCGCCGACGATGCGCGAGGGCTGGGCGCCCTCGTTCATCACCCCGATCGAGCGCATCGCCGCGTCGAAGCCGAGGCTCGGGAGGATGGTCTCGATCAGCGACTTGACCCAGCGCCCGATGACGAAGGCGATGGCCAGCCACAGCAGCCCCGCGATCACCTTGGGGATGGCGAGCGCGATGACCTCGAGCATGTCGGTCGCGGGGCCCGAGATCGCTTCGATCTGCAGCGCCTGCAGGGCCGCGATCGAGGCCGAGACGATGATGATGGCGCTGACCGTCATCCCCGCCGCCTTGGCGATCGAGTGACGCGCCGGCGCTGCCCCCTCGCTCGCCTCGCCCTCGGCGGTCACGTTGACCGGCTTCTCGCCCATCGGCAGCCCGGCGCGCGCCGCCCAGTCCTCGATGTTGAGCGCGCGCAGCGCCGCCTCGACGATATGGCGCGCCACCTTGGCGATGATCAGCCCGACCGCGAAGATCACGACGGCGCCGATGAGGTTGGGCAGGAAGCCGAAGACTTCGTTGGTCATCCGCGTCACCGGGGTCAGCACGTCCGACAGGCCGAGCGGCTCGAGCGCGGCGACGAGGCCGACCAGCCACACCAGCCAGTAGCCCAGCCGCCCCAGCTCGGTACCGATCGAGGAACCGTCCTGGTCGGGATCCTTCTGCAGCGCGGGCACCTTCTCGACGAGGCGCTTGATCGCCCATTGCACCGCCTTGGCGATGAAGTGGGTGGCGACGAGAATGAGCAGCGCGACGAGGAGACGCGGTCCCCATTCGGCCAGCTGGCCCTGCCAATAGGCGGGCAGGTCGGAACGATACATGATGGATCCCCTGTTCAACGTTACGCTGCCGATATTACGCCGTTGCGCGGCATTGGGGAAGGGGGTGGAAGTCGCGTCGGCCCAGCACCGGAAATGTCCGATTTTTGCGATTTTTCGGCGGTCATGCTATGACCGAGGCTTATGCAGGAAGGCACCCAATGATCCACGGCAAGACGACGATCGGGCGCGCTTTCGAACTGGCGCGCGTTCATGACAGCATCGAGGAAATCCGCACACAGCTGAAAAGCGAGGGCTATTTCCAGATCGATGCCCACCTCAGCGGGCCGCAGATCAAGAAGGACCTGCGCCGCGTGATCGAGGAACAGTCGGACCGCTAGCGCTCAGTCCGCCTCGTCGGCGCGCGCGCGCCGGTCCCGCCGTTTCGCCTCCCACCAGTCGAGCCGCTCCTTGAGCCGCTGTTCGAACCCCCGACCGGTCGGTTCGTAGAAGCGCTGCGGCTCCATCGCCTCGGGCCAGTAATCGTCGCCCGAGAAGCCGTCCTCTGCGTCATGGTCGTAGGTATAGCCCTTGCCGTAGCCGACCTCCTTCATCAGCTTGGTCGGCGCGTTGAGGATGTTCTTCGGCGGCATCAGGCTGCCGGTGTCCCTGGCGCTGCGGAAGGCGGCTTTGTGCGCCTTGTAGGCCGCATTCGATTTGGGGGCGGAGGCGAGGTAGAGCACTGCCTGGACCAGCGCCAGTTCGCCCTCGGGGCTGCCAAGGAAGTCATAGGCATCCTTGGCCGCGAGGCACTGCACGAGGGCGTTGGGGTCAGCGAGGCCGATATCCTCCGACGCCATGCGCACGAGGCGGCGGCACAGATAGAGCGGATCCTCGCCCGCGGTGAGCATGCGCGCCAGATAATAGAGCGCGGCCTGCGGGTCCGAGCCGCGCACCGATTTGTGCAGCGCGCTGATGAGGTTGTAATGCCCCTCGCGATCCTTGTCGTAGACCGCGACGCGGCGCTGGAGCAGGTCGGCGAGCCCCTTGGGGTCGAGCGGTTCGGTGAGCCCGAGATCGAACAGCGTTTCGGCCTGGTTGAGAAGGAAGCGACCGTCGCCGTCGGCGCTGGCGACGAGCGCGGCGCGGGCATCGTCGGTCAGCGGCAATCTTGCCTCGACCAGCGCCTCGGCCTTGTCGAGCAGCCGGGACAGCGCCGCCTCGTCGAGCCGGTGGAGGATCAGCACCTGCGCGCGGCTCAGGAGCGCGGCGTTCAATTCGAAACTGGGGTTCTCGGTGGTCGCGCCGACGAGCGTGACGGTGCCGTCCTCGACGAACGGCAGGAAGCCATCCTGCTGGGCGCGATTGAAGCGGTGGATCTCGTCGACGAAGAGGAGCGTGCGCTGCCCCGCCTGCGCCATCTTCCTGGCATCGGCAAAGGCCTTCTTGAGGTCGGCGACGCCCGAGAAGACCGCGCTCAGCATCTGGAAGCGGAGGCCCACCGCGTCGGCGAGCAGCCTGGCGATGCTGGTCTTGCCGGTGCCGGGCGGGCCCCACAGGATCATCGAGGACAATTTGCCCGCCGCGACCATGCGTCCGATGGCGCCCTCGGGGCCGGTCAGATGCTCCTGCCCGACCACCTCGTCAAGGGCGCGCGGGCGCAGCCGGTCGGCGAGGGGCGCGCCCTCGGCGGGAAGGTCGGCGGCCTGTTCGGGCTCGGCGCCGAACAGGTCAGCCATGATGCTCGGCGATCACCCGCTTGTAGGTATCGACCACGACGCTGTTGATCGAGTCCCAGTCCATCGTCTTGGCCTTGGCGAGCCCGGCCGCGCCATGCGCCGCGCGAAGCGCGGGGTCGGCCTGGTAGTCGGCGAGGTTCTGGGCCAGCCCCTCGATGTCGCCGGGCGGCGAGACGAGCCCGGTGACGCCCGGGGTGACGAGGCTGTTGGTGCCGGTGGCGGCGATGGCGACGACGGGCAGCTGGCAGGCCATCGCCTCGAGCGTGACGTTGCCGAAGGTCTCGGTGATCGAGGGATTGAGGAAGACGTCGGCGCTCGCCAGCGCGCGGGCGAGGTCGGGTCCCTCCTGATGGCCGACGAACACGGCGTTGTCGGGAAGATGCTCCTCGAACCAGCCGCGCGCGGGGCCATCGCCGATGACGAGGACGCGGTCCGGCAGCCCCTTCTTCTCGAGTACTTCGATGGTCTCGGAAAAGACGTCGAGGCCCTTTTCCATGACGATGCGGCCGAGGAAGGCGATGGCCATCTCGTCATCGCCGATGCCGAGCCCGCGGCGCCACTCCATGTCGCGCCGCTCGGGGTTGAACTGCTCGCGGTCGACCCCGCGCGCCCAGATGGTGATCGCCTCGTTCATGCGCTGTTCCTTGAGCACGTCGGCGGTCGACTGGGCGGGAACGAGCAACGCGTCGCACTTGCCGTAAAGGCGGCGCAGCCAGCTTTGCAGCACCGGCTCGAGGAAGCCGAGGCGATAATATTGGAGGTAGGTCTCGAACCGCGTGTGGACCGAGGCGACCGCGGGAATGCCGCGCGCGTTGGCCCAGTTGACCGCCTTGACCGAGACGAGGTCGGGCGAGGAGATATGGACGACATTGGGGCGGAAGGCGGCAAGGTCGTCGCGTACCTCGCGCGACAGGTTGAAGGCGAAGCGATATTCGCCGCGCCCGGGAATGGCGAAACTGGGCACCGAGACGAGGTCGCCTGTCGGCTCGAAGGCGGGTTCGTCCACCGTGGGCGAATAGACGCGCAGCTTGACCCCCTGCCGGAGCAGGTAGCCTGCAAGGCGATTGAGGGCCTGGTTCGCGCCATCGCGAACGTAATTATAGTTGCCCGAGAAAAGGGCGACGCGAATTTCTTCGGGCTTCATGGGGCTAGGCTCTAGCGAAGGACGGGGCCGCCGCCAAGTTGGGCGTTGCTTTTGCCTTTGAGAGGCGCATGGTGGGGGCATGAGCGAAGAGGATCTGGAGGCCCCCAGCGCGGGCGAAGGCGACGCCGAGGCCGAGGCCGAGGGCGAGGGCGAGAGCAAGGACCAGCGGCTCAGCATGGTCGACGAGGCGCTGGTCGCCTCCTCGATCGCCAACACCAACGGGCTGCTGGTCATCCTCGCGCGGCTGGTCGCGCGCGGGGTGTTCGACCAGGAGGACCTGCAGGCGTTCAGCGAGAGCTATTCCAAGCCGCTCGATCACGAGGGCATGCGCGAGAACGAACTGATCAGCCAGATGCAGGACCAGATGGAAAACACGCTGGCGCAGCTGATGACCTATCTCTCGGGCCCGGCCGGGGGCGGCGAGGGCTAGGCGAGCGAGGGCCGGGTCCACAAGCCGCGGCGTTCGACGGCCGGCGGCGGCAGCAGCGCATCGCCGAGCGCCCATGCCACCAGCCGCAGTTTCTCGCGCTTGGCGACGATGATGCGGCGATCCCACGCCCGCGGCCCCGCCGCGCGCGCGCGTTCGGCGATGCGGCCGTAGATCCGCGCCGCCGCGAGCACCGCCCAGCGGCTGCGCAGCGGCAGCCGCGCGGCGCCCACGCGGGCGCTGGCGCGGTAGCGATCGGCGAGCGTGGCGAGGCGGTGCGCGAGCGGCGCCAGCCGCGCCCGCTGGTCGGGGTCGTCGGGGTCGATCTGCTCGATCGCCACCTCGGCGAGCCATTGGCGCGGCAGGTAGCAGCGCCCGACGCGGGCATCGTCGATCACGTCGCGCGCGATATTGGCGAGCTGGAAGGCGAGCCCGAGGTCGCTCGCGCGGTCGAGCGTATCGACGTCCTCGGCAGGCACGCCCATGACCTGCGCCATCATCACCCCCACCGCGCCCGCGACCTGGTAGCAATAGCTGAGCAGGTCGTCCTGCGTCTGCGGCTGCCAGCCGGCGGCATCGCGCGCGAACCCGGCGAGGTGGTGGTCCGCGAGCGCGGGATGGATGGCGCACTCCGCCGCCACCTGCCCGAGCGCATCGAAGGGGACGAGTCCGGTGGCCTCGCCGGCGAGTGCCATCGCCGTCTTCTCGCGCACGAAGTCCAAGCGCGCCATCGGGTCGGCGGGGGTCGTCGCGTCATGGCCCAGCGTCTGTCCGTCGGTGATGTCGTCGCAGGCGCGGCACCAGGCATAGAGGAGCCAGGCCCGCTCGCGCGTCGGCTCGTCGAACAGCTGGCTGGCGAAGCGAAAGCTCTTCGAGCCCTTGGCGATACTGTCGCCCGCGGCCGCGACGAGGTCGGCGCGGCGGGTCATCCGATCATCAGCTCGGCGGTCGCCTGCGCCGAGCCGACCACGCCCGGGATGCCCGCGCCCGGATGCGTGCCCGCACCGACGAAATAGAGGTTGGAAATCTTGTCGTCGCGATTGTGCACCCGCATCCACGCCGACTGGGTGAGGATCGGCTCGAGGCTGAAGGCGCTGCCGAGGTGCGCGAACAGGTCGCTCTCGAAATCGGCGGGCGAATAGCAGAAGCGCGTGCGGATGCGGCTGCGGATGTCGGGGATCAGCCGCTCTTCGAGCGTGTCGAGGATGACCTCGGCATAGTGATCGGCATCTTGCTCCCAGTCGACCGGCGCCTTGCCCAGGTGCGGGACGGGGGCGAGCGCGTAGAAGGTCGAGCAGCCCTCGGGCGCCATCGACGGGTCGGTCCTGGTCGGGTGGTGGAGGTAGAGCGAGGGATCGGACGCGAGCGTGCCGCGCTTGTAGATGTCGTCGAGCAGCCCCCGGTAGCGCGGGCCGAACAGGATCATGTGGTGCGGGATCTCGGGGAAGGTGCCCTCCAGCCCGAAATGCAGGACGAACAGCGAGGGACTGAAGCGCTTTCGCTTCAACGCCCTATGTTGCTTTTTTCCCCGCTTGTGGTCGAGCAGGCCGTAGGTCGCGACGACGTCGCCGTTGGAGGCGACCGCATCGGCCTTTGCGTGCCAGCCGCTCCTGGTGGTGACGCCCGTCACCCTGTCGCCGCTGGCGTGGATCCGCGTCACCGGATCGCCGAGCCGGATCGTGCCGCCCAATCGCTCGAACAGCGCGACCATTCCGGCGATGAGCCTGTTGGTGCCGCCCATCGCGAACCAGACACCGCCGTCGCGTTCCAGCTTGTGGATCAGCGCGTAGATCGACGAACAGGTCATCGGGTTGCCGCCGACGAGGAGGGTGTGGAAGCTGAGCGCCTGCCGCAGATGCTCTTCCTCGACATATTCCGACACGATCGAATAGACGCTGCGCCATGCCTGATAGCGCGCCAGCGCGGGCGCGGCCTTGAGCATGTCGGACAGCTTGAGGAAGGCCTTGGTGCCGAGCTTCTCATAGCCTTCGCGAAAGACGCCTTCGGAATAGGCAAGGAAGCGCTTGTAGCCCTCGACGTCGCGGGGGTTGAGCTTCTCAATCTCGGCGAACAGCGCCTCGTCGTCGTTCGAATAATCGAAGCGCGTGCCGTCGGGCCAGTCGAGCGCGTAGAAGGGGGTGACGGGGACGAGGTCGACGTCGCTCGCCATGTCCTGCCCCGACAGCGCCCAGAGCGCCTTGAGGCAGTCGGGATCGGTGATGACGGTCGGGCCGCCATCGAAGACATGGCCGTCGCGCTCCCAGTAATAGGCGCGCCCGCCGGCACGATCGCGCGCCTCGACGATGGTGGTCTGGATGCCGGCCGACTGGAGCCGGATGGCGAGCGCGAGGCCGCCGAACCCCGAGCCGATGACGATGGCACTATTCAAGGACGCACTCCGATCAGGGCTTCGAGCGCACGGGAAATGCGCACCGGGGGCTTGCCGGCGAGGATGCGAACCTTGTCGGCGAGCGTGGTGTTGCCCGCATAGAAGCGGGCGATCAACCCGGCGGGAAGGCGGTAGAAACGCTCGAGCACGCGATAGCGCTCGGGCGGGTCGGCGGCGTGGAAGAGCATCCGCGCGAGCATCCGTTCGAACCGCGAGGCGCGCCAGTGGCGGGTGGCGGCCTTGCGCGTTGCCTGCGCCAGCGCGGTGCCGTCCAGCGCTGGCTGGCGCGCCAGCCAGCGGGCGAACCGCGCCGCCTCGGGGAGCGAATAGCTGGTCAACTGGTGGAACAGCCCCGCGCGCACCCCGGCGCGCGCGACCGGATCGTCTTCGGGCCAGAAACGGTCCCATCGGCCCCCGGTGACCACGGGCAGCACCCCCTGCTCCTCCTGTTCGACCACCGCCCCGACCCAGCCTTGCGCGGCGGCATAATCGGCAATGCGCGCGGCAAGGCGGTCGCGGTCAAGGTCGGGGTCGAGCCGGTAATAGGTGTCCTCGACGAACACCTGCTCCTCCTCGAAGGGCAGGCAGTAGACGAAGCGATAGCCCTGCGCCTGGTCGACCGTGGCGTCCATGATGACGGGCTCGGCAAGACCGTGGCCGCCGGGAACGCGCAGCATCTGGCCGACGAATTTCTGGTAGCCGCAGTCGAGCCCTTCGGGCGGCCCCCCCAGTCCGCGCGCATCGAGGGTGGCGCGCGCGTCGAGCCGGCGCCCGTCGGCAAGCACGACGTGGTCGGGGCCGATCCGGGTCACCTCGCCCTCGATGATGCGGTCCCCGAGCGCGGCGCGCAGCACGCGGTCGAGCCGGGCGGAGGTGATGCTGTTGTACCCCTCCGCGAAACCCCGCGCATGGGCCGGGAACCGCACCGCATGGCGCGGCCAGCGCGCCACCACCAGCGGGGCGAGGAGGTCGCGTTCGGCCGCCGCGACGTCGCTGTCGAAGAAGGACCAGACATGGTTGCCGCCGAGCCGGGGCTCGCGCTCGACGAGGAGGATCGAGCGTTCGGGTCGGCGCGCCGCGAGCGCCAGCGCGCACAGCCCGCCCGCGAGGCCGCCGCCGGCGATGATGAGATCGGGATGCTGGTCCATCGGGGGGCGACTATCGGGGCTGGGGGCGGTCACGACAAGCCGGATGTCGCGCCGCGCCGCGCTGCGGCGACGCTCAGCTGTCGGCCTCGAGCGCGAGGCTGACGGTCCGGCGCCTGCCGTCGCGCAGCAAGGTGACCTCGACCCGCTCGCCGATCCGGAAATCGTCGAGGCGCGCGAGCAGCTCGCCGACCCGCGTGACGGGCTGGCCCTCGATCGCGGTGATCACGTCGCCCGCGACCACCCCGCGCCGGGTCCGGCGCGCGGGCTCGATCCCCGCGCGCGCGGCAGGCGAACCGGGAATGACTTGGAGCACGAACACGCCCTCCACCCCCGAGGCGCGCTTGAGCCGCGCGTTGAAATGCTCGTCGCTCTCGATCCCCAGTGCGGGGCGAACGTAACGACCCTCGGCGATGAGCTGGGGGACCACCCGCATCACCGTGTCGACGGGGACCGCGAAGCCGATCCCCGCCGAGGCCCCCGACGGGCTGTAGATCGCGGTGTTGATACCGATCAGCCGGCCCGCGCTGTCGAGCAGCGGACCGCCCGAATTGCCCGGATTGATCGCCGCGTCGGTCTGGATCAGCGCGCGGATGTCGGCGCCATTCTCGCGCGGGAGCGAGCGGTCGAGCGCCGAGACGATGCCCCGCGTCAGCGTCCAGTCGAGCCCGAACGGATTGCCGATCGCGAACACGCCCTGCCCGACCTGGAGATCCTCGCTGGTCCCGATCGGGATGCGCGCGGGCGCGGCGAACCCGGCGCCGCCGATGCGCAGCACCGCGAGGTCGTGCTGCGGGCTCGCCCCGATCAGCCGCGCCGACAGCTCGCGCCCGTCGGCAAGCTGGACCTGCGCTTCGGAAGCACCCTCGATCACGTGCCAGTTGGTGACCACGTGCCCCGCCTCGTCCCAGATCAGCCCCGAGCCCGACCCGCGCGGGACGCTGTAGACATTACGGCTCCAGACATCGGCGACCCGCTGGCGGGTGGCGATCGACACCACCGATTCGCGCGCGCTGCGGAACAGGTCGATCGTCGCCTGCTCGTCGCTGCCGAGCGCCCCGCGGGGGGTCACGAGTCGGGTCTCGCCCTGGTCGGCGGGCTGGGTGAAGAGGAGGGCGGCAACGGCAAGAAGGAGCATGACATTCCCCACGATCAACAGGACGAGCAGAACAGCGGATGTCTTTACCGGGGCTGAAGCGGGCGCGTTCATCCCCCCCGACCTAGGGGGAATGACGGCGGTTTCAATGGATAGGGGCCGGCGGCGCTCATCTTCCCTTCATTGTCCTCGTCTATGGCAAGTGGCATGAAGTCCGCCATGCTTCCCGACACGCTCCTCGCGATCATTCTCTCGGCGCTGGCCATGAGCGCGATCGTGGCGGTGCGCTACCTCGTGACGAGCGGGCTGTTCGCGGCCTGGACCGCGCGGCGCTTCCCCGGGCGGCTGGCGGGGCAGGGCGCGCAGGTGCGGATGGAACTGTTCTATTCCTTCCTCAGCGCGGCGATCTACGGCGTGCCCGCCGGGGTGATCGCGTGGGGCTGGGACCAGCATGGCTGGACCGCCATCTATACCGACCCGCAGGCGTTGCCGCTATGGTGGATGCCCGTCAGCCTGTTCCTCTACCTCTTCCTCCACGACAGCTGGTTCTACTGGACCCACCGCGCGATGCATTGGCCGCCCTTGTTCAGGAAGGTCCATGCGGTGCACCATGCGAGCCGCCCGCCGACCGCCTGGGCGGCGATGAGCTTCCACCCGTGGGAGGCGCTGACCGGCGCGATCGTGATCCCGCTGCTCGTCTTCCTCATCCCCATCCACGTCGGCGTGCTGGGGCTGGTGCTCGCGATCATGACGCTGATGGGGGTGACCAACCACATGGGCTGGGAGCTGTTCCCGCGGCGCCTCGTGCGCGGCCCGCTCGGGCGCCATGTGATCACCGCCAGCCACCACGAACTCCACCACCAGAAATATCGGTGCAACTATGGTCTCTATTTCCGTTTCTGGGATCGCCTCTGCGCGACCGACGCGGGGCTGGGTGAATTCCAGCTGCCGCGTCATGCTCGGCGCGATCGCGCTGCTCGGGCTCGCCGCGGCGAGCCCGCCGCCGCCGGCAGCGCCCGCCGCTGAGGCGCCGGCATCGCTGACGGTCGAACTCGAGAATGTGCGCAATTCGCGCGGCGAGATTCGCGTCTGCATGACGCAGGACGTCGCGGGCTTCCTGCGCTGTCGCGACGATCCGGGGGCGGTCAAGCACCGGGTGCCGGCGGTCGCGGGAACCAGCGAGATCCGGATCCCGGGGCTGCGCGAGGGGCGCTGGATGCTGCTGGTCCTGCACGATGAAAACGGCAACGGGCGCATGTCCAAGTCGCTCGGCATCCCCAAGGAGGGCTTCGGTTTCTCGGGCAACCCGGCGATCCGCATGGGGCCGCCGCGCGCCGGCGACGTGGTGTTCGACCTGCCGGCGGGGCCCAGCCGCCAGCGCGTCCGGCTGAAATATATCCTCTAGACCGCGCCTTGCGCGCTCGGCGGGCGGGCGGGCCGATGGGCCCGACGCGGAAAGGTTCGACTTTCCCGCAAAAGCGCGCTTAAGTGTCGCGCATGGCCCAAGCACAAGCCGAGGAACTCGCCGAAGAAGCCGTCGACACGACGGTCCAGCTGTTCGGCAATCTCGACGAGATCGCGATCGCGATCGGCGACTATCGGATCAGCCTGCTCGAGGTGCTGACGGTGGTCGTCACGGTCATCCTGATCTACGTCATCACGCGGGCCGTGCTGTGGGGGGTCAAGCGGCTGATCAAGCGCACCAGCCGCTTCGATCCCGCGCAAGGGCTGCTGGCCGAGAAGCTGGCGACGATCGTCACCATCGCGCTCGCCTTCCTCGTCGGGGTCGACCTGCTCGGCTTCGACCTGTCGGCGCTGGCGGTCTTCTCGGGCGCGGTCGGGCTGGCGGTCGGCTTCGGGCTGCAGAAGACCTTCGGCAACCTGATCGCGGGGATCATCCTGCTGATGGATCGTTCGGTCAAACCGGGCGACGTCATCGTCGTCGGCGATACCTTCGGCGCGATCAGCAAGATCGGCACGCGCGCGGTGAGCGTGATCACCCGCGACGGGAAAGAGCATCTCATTCCCAACGAGTTGCTGATGACCGAGCCGGTCGAGAACTGGTCCTATTCCTCGCGCAACGTGCGCGTCCAGATCCCGGTCGGCGTCAGCTATGCCTGCGACATCGACCGGGTCGAGCAGATCCTGATCGAATGCACCACCGCCTGCGAACGCGTGCTCGAGGCTCCCAAGCCCAACGTCTGGCTCAAGGAATTCGGCGACAACAGCGTCAATTTCGAGATCCAGGCCTGGATCCGCGACCCCGAGGCAGGGGTCGGCAACGTCCGCTCGGCCGTGCTCAAGAAGGTATGGTGGCGATTCAAGGAAGAAGGGATCGAGATCCCCTTCCCGCAGCGCGACGTCTATCTCAAGACGGTCCCGGCGGCGCTTGGCGCGGAGGCGTCGCGCTAGTCGCGGCCCGCAACCGCCGCGCGATGATCGCGGCGATGCGCGGGGCGGCGCGCCCGTCGCCATAGGGTTCGGCCGCGCTGGTCATCGCCGCGGTCGCGTCGGCATTGTCGAGAAATCGCGTGACCTCGCGCACGATCGCCTCGCGTTCGATCCCGATCAGCTTGAGCTGCCCGGTGTCGATCCCCTCGGGGCGCTCGGTCCGACGGCGCAGGATGAAGAGCGGCGTGCCCAGGTAGGGCGCCTCCTCCTGCATCCCGCCCGAATCGGACAGGATGAGGTCGCTGTCGCGCATCGCGAGCAGCATGTCGCGATGGCTCATCGCCTCGAGCAGCCGTACCCGCGCGGTGCCCCCCAGCGCCGCGGCCCAGGCCTGGGCGATCGACGGGTTGGGATGCAAGGCGACGTCGATGCGGATCGCGCGGTGGCGCGCGGCCAGCGTGCCGATCGCGGCGGCCAGGTCGCCGAGCGGCCGGCCCCAATTCTCGCGGCGGTGGCAGGTGACGAGCAGGCGCCGCGTCGCGTCCTCCCGTCGCTGCGGCGGGGGCAGGGTGGCGAGCATCGCCTTGAGCGCATCGACCCCGCTGTTGCCGGTGACATGGACCGAGCGCGCATGGCCCTCGTCGGCGAGGTTGGCGGCCGCCAGCTCGGTCGGCGCGAAATGCAGCGCCGCCATGCGGTCGATGGCGCGGCGGAAATCCTCCTCCGGCCAGGGATTGGCGCGATCGTGACTGCGCAGCCCCGCCTCGACATGCGCCAGCGGCACCCCGAGCCAGCCGGCCGCCAGCGCCCCGCCATAGGCGCTCGCGGTGTCGCCCTGGACGAGGATCATCGCCGGTCGCGCCGCGCAGGTCTGGGCATAGGTCGCCGCGCAGGCGCGCGCATAGGCGAAGGGGTCGTCCCCGGTGACGCAGCCCAGCGAGCGGCGATCGAGCGCGCCGAACCCGACCCCGGCGCGGGGCAGGTCGGCGTGCTGGCCGGTCTCGACCAGCCGGACCGCGAGGCCCTCGGCGTGGAGCGCGGCGGCCACGGGCGCGAGCTTGATCGCTTCGGGGCGGGTGCCGAAGACCAGATCGACGCGATGATGATGCAGTGGTCCCCCTAGCTCGGCAGGGGACGGTGTAACCTAGGTTAAACGGTTGGGCAACCGTAACGACCTATTTGAAATTGTCGGCGTAGGCCTGGATCTTGAGCCGGTGCGGGGGCGCCTTGACGACATGGTAGGGCACGCCGCGTTCGTCGCAGTAGCGCTGCGCTTCCTCGAGGCTGGGGAAGGTCAGGCGAAGCTGCGTCTCGGTATCGCCCGAGCCGGCCCAGCCGGTGAGCGGGTCGGGGACCATTTTCTCGTCGCGTTCGAACAACAGGGTCCAGCGGCCGGCCTGCGCCTTGCCCGACTGGGTGGTCTTGCGAACGTTCTCGATGATGCGCGCGGTGCTCATGGTCCGCGATTTGGCGGCTCGACGCGCCGCGGTCAAGAGCCTCGCTGGGCGCGCTTGGTCCGCAGACTGGCCACCGCCCGCCGCGGGTCGTCGGGCCAGTGATGCTTGGGATAGCGCCCGCGCATCTCCTTGGCGACCTCGGCCCAGCTCCCGTCCCAGAAGGCGGGCAGGTCGGTGGTCGTCTGGATCGGGCGCCCCGCCGGGCTGGTCAGGCTGAGGACGAGCGGGGTCGTGCCGACCGTCGGGTGCCGGTCGAGCCCGTAGAGCGCCTGCGCGCGCACCGTCACGGTGGGGCCGGCGGGGGCGTCGTAATCGATCTCGTGGCTGGTGCCCGCCGGGCTGGTGAAGCGCGCCGGCGCGATGCGGTCGATCGCCTGCATCGCGGCATAGTCGATGCGGTTGGCGAGCGCGTCGTGCAGTTCCCCCGGCTGCAGCGCGTCGAGGCGGCGACGGCCATGGAGCAGGGGCAGTAGCCAATCGTCGAGGCAGGCGAGCAGCGCCTCCTCCGACAGGTCGGGAAGCGACGGGTCGCGCTGGCGCGCATAGGCGGCGCGGCGACGCAGCCGCGCGGTGGCCTGGCCCCAGGGCAGCAATTCGAGCCCCTCGCGCGCGACCGCCTCGAGCAGCGCGCGCGCGACCGCATCGGGGTCGGGGTCGGCGGCCTGCCCGCGCTTCAGCACGAGGCGCCCGAGCCGTTCGCCGCGGCTCGCGTCGACCGCCTTGCGCGCGGGGTCGTAGCGCACCTCCTCGAAGGGCTCGATGTCCGCTTCGAACAGCGCGCGCACCTCTTCCTCCTCGAGTGGCGCGGCCGAGAGGATGCGCGCCCCCGCCGCGGCCCCCGCGACTTCCGCGACCGCGAGCCAGTCGGCGCTGGCCAGCGGGCTGGCGGGATCGAGCGAGAAACCGCGGCCGCCGACCGAGGCCCAGCGCGCGCCCTCGCCGTCGCGGGCGCGCGCGACGCGGTCGGGAAAGGCGAGGGCGAGGGCGCGTGCGGCATGGTCGGGCCGGATCGGTTCATCGGCGCCGACGCGCCGCGCCCAGCCGGCCGCGAGCGCGCGGGCCTGCCGGGCGCGCGGGCTGCGATCGGCGAGGAAGCGGCGCAGCCGCGCCTCCATGTCCTCGCCGCGTCCGCCGAGCCCGCGCTCGCCGAGCAGCAGCGCGACCGCCGCCGCGGTGGCGCCGAAACCCTCCGTGGCGGACCGCAGCAGCATGTGCGCGAGGCGGGGCTCGAGCGGGAGCGCGGCGATCCGGCGACCGTGCGGGGTGAGCGCACCCGCCGGGTCGAGCGCGCCGAGCCGTTCGAGCAGGCGCCGGGCCTCGGCGAGCGCTGGCGCGGGCGGGGTGGTGGGGAGCGGCAGGTCGGTCGGATCGCGCGCGCCCCACAGGCGGCTGGCGAGGAGCAGCGGGGCGAGGTCGGCCTCGACGATCTCGGGCGGGTCGTGCGCGGGCATCGCCGCATTGGCCGCCTCCTCCCACAGCCGGATCGCGACCCCCGGGCGTTGCCGCGCGGCGCGGCCCGCGCGCTGGGTCACCGCGGCGCGGCTGGCGCGCTCGGTAACGAGCCGGGTGAGACCGGCGCCGACATCGTAGCGCGGGCGCCGCGCGAGCCCGGCATCGACCACGATCCGGACATCGTCGACGGTCACGCTCGTCTCGGCGATCGCCGAGGCGAGGACAAGCTTGCGGGTGCCGCGCGCGGGGGCGCGCAGCGCGGCGCGCTGGGCCGCCGGATCGACCTGTCCGTGGAGCCGATGGAGCACGACATCGCCGGGCAGCGCGCCGAGCGCGGCGGCGGTGCGCTCGATCTCGCGCACGCCGGGCAGGAAGGCGAGGAGCGAGCCCTCCTCGGCGGCCAGCGCGCGGCGGATCGTGCGCGCCATCTCGGCCTCGATCGGGGCGGCGGCGTCGCGCCCGACATGGCGCAGCTCGAGCGGGTGCGAGCGCCCTTCGCTCTCGATCAGCGGGGCATCGCCGAGCAGCGGGCGGAAGGCCTCGACCTCGAGCGTGGCCGACATCAGGAGGAGCCGCAGGTCCTCGCGCAGCCCCGCCTGCGCCTCGAGCGCGAAGGCGAGCGCGAGGTCGTTGTCGAGGCTGCGTTCGTGCACTTCATCGAACAGCACCGCGCTGACGCCGCGCAGTTCGGGATCCGACTGGATGCGCGCGAGGAAGACACCATGAGTCATCAAAGTCACGCGGCGGCCCGGGCGGCTGTCGAGGCGGGTGGCATAGCCGAAGCGTTCGCCCGGCTTCTCGCCCGCCTCCTCGGCGATGCGTTCGGCCGCGGCGCGCGCGGCCAGCCGCCGCGGGACGAGGAGCAGCACCTCGCCGGTGCACCAGTCGGCCTCGAGCAGCGCGGGGGCGACGTGCGTCGTCTTGCCCGCCCCCGGCGGCGCGACCAGCAGCGCGCGCGGCTGCGCGGCCAACGCCGCTAAAAGGTCGGGCAGGACGGCGTGGATCGGCAGCATGGGCGCGCCTCAGTAGGCGCGGGCCACCGCGAAATGCGCCGCCTCGGTCATCGCCCGGCGCGCGGCGCCGTCGGGGAAGACCGAGAGCGCATCGACGGCGCGGCGGGCATAGCCGCGCGCCGCTTCCATCGTGTCGTCGAGCGCGCCGGTCGCGCGCATCAGGCCGATCGCCCGCGCCAGATCCTCGTCGCTGGTGCGCTCGCCCTGCATCGCGGCCTTCCAGAATGCGCGGTCCCCGGCGTCGCCGCGCGCATGGGCGAGGATCACCGGCAGCGTCATCTTGCCGTCGCGAAAATCATCGCCGAGCCCCTTGCCCATGGTCGCCTCGTCCGAGCTGTAGTCGATCGCATCGTCGACCAGCTGGAAGGCGATGCCGAGGTTGCGGCCATAGGCCTCGAGCGCGGCTTCGGCCTCCTCGCCCGCTTCGGCGACGACCGGCGCGACCTGGCAGGCGGCAGCGAACAGCGCGGCGGTCTTGGCGCCGATGATCTTGAGATAGTCCTCCTCGCTGGTCTCGATCCGGCGCTGGGCGGTGAGCTGGTCGACCTCGCCCTCGGCGATCACCGCGGAGGCGTGGCTGAGGATCTTGAGGACCTTGAGGCTGCCGTCCTCGACCATCAGCTCGAAGGCGCGGCTGAACAGGAAGTCGCCCACCAGCACGGTGGCGGGATTGCCCCAGATGAGGTTGGCCGCGCGCTTGCCGCGGCGCATCTGCGAGCCGTCGACGACATCGTCGTGGAGGAGCGTGGCGGTATGGATGAACTCGACCGCGGCGGCGAGCTTGTGGTGACGCGCGCCGGGATAGTCGAGCAGCCGCGCGGCGGCCAGCGTGAGCATCGGACGCAGCCGCTTGCCGCCCCCGGCGATGAGGTGCCCGGCCAGTTCGGGGATCAGCGCGACCTTCGACTGCATGCGGTCGAGGATCAGCGCGTTGACCGCGTTCATGTCCTCGGCGACGAGGCCGATCATCGGCTCGAGCGAGGGGGCGGGGTCGGGTCGAAGCGGGGTGACGTTGCTGCCGGTCATGGGCCTTGCCCCTAGACGTTCTCGAGCGCCGCGGGAAGGGATAGTCGCGCGAGCAGGCCGCCGAGATCCTCGCTGTCGGACAGCGCCACCGCGCCACCGTAGATTTCGGCGACGTCGCGCACGATCGCGAGCCCGAGGCCCGAGCCCTGCTTGCCGGTGGTGTCGAGCCGCGCGCCGCGCGCGAAGATCGC
Source organism: Sphingomicrobium astaxanthinifaciens (assembly GCF_022865105.1). Classification (GTDB taxonomy): domain Bacteria; phylum Pseudomonadota; class Alphaproteobacteria; order Sphingomonadales; family Sphingomonadaceae; genus Sphingomicrobium; species Sphingomicrobium astaxanthinifaciens. The sequence goes on along the minus strand of NZ_JAKNYM010000001.1, from coordinate 568,003 downwards.
CTCGCGCTGCTCGCGCGGGATGCCGGGGCCGTCGTCCTCGACGAGGATGTCGACCATCGGCGCCGAGGCCTCGATCGTGACGAACACGCGCCCGCCCCCATATTTGGCGGCATTCTCTACGAGGTTGCCGAGCATCTCGTCGAGATCCTGCTTCTCGACCCGGACGCACGCCTCGCGGTCGCCCGCCACGTCGATGGTCACGCCCGCGTAGAGCCGGGTCACCGCGCGCTCGATGGGGTCGAGGCTCTCGGCGACGTTGGCGCGCGCCTGCGCCGAGGCCCGCCGCCCAATGGCGCGCGCGCGAGCGAGGTGGTGGTCGACCTGGCGCCGCATCACCGTGGCCTCGCGGCAGACGATGTCGTGGAGGTCGGGCTCGTGCGCGGTGGCGGCGTTGGTGATCACGGTGAGCGGGGTCTTGAGCGCATGCGCAAGGTTGCCCGCGTGGCGCCGCGCTTCCTCGGCCTGCGCCTCGTTATGCGCGAGCAGTTCGTTGATCTCGTCGACCAGCGGGGTGATCTCGCGCGGGAATTCCTCGTCGATCCGCTGCTTCTCGGCGGTGCGGATCGAGACCACCGCGCGACGCACCCGGCGCAGCGGCCACAGCCCGTAGACGGTCTGGATCGCGGCCATCAGCAACAGCCCGAGCCCGAGCACCGCGAAGGATCGGATGAGGGTGGCGCGCAGTTCCTCGATCTGCTCGTCGAGCTCCTCGCGGCTCTCGGCCACCTGGAAGCGCCAGCGCACTTCGCTGTCGGGCAGGATGATGTCGCGCTCGACGATGCGCAGCGGCTCGCCCTCGAACTCGAAGCTGTCGCGCACATGGATGTCGAGGTCGTCGTGCTGGACGTTGGGCTCCAGCCGCCGGTCCCACAGCGAGCGCGAGGCGAAGGTGTCGGCACCATCGCCCGAAATCTGGAAATAGCGCCCCGAATAGATTTCGAGGAAGCGCTGGTCGGCGAGCGGGCGGTTGAAGCGCACCTCGCCGTCGGGGCCGATCTCGGAGGCGGCGACCATCGCGTTAAGGATATATTCGAGCTGGCTGTCGAAATTCTCGACGATCGACCGGGTGAGGATGCGGTCGAGCGCATAGCCGCCCGCGAGCAGCAGGAGCGCGATCCACAGCGCCGCGATCCCGATCATGCGGCGGGTCAGCGAGCCGCGGCGGTCGCGGCGGCGGGAGGGGAGGATGGCCTCCGCCGGAGGCTCAGCCGTCGTCACGATCCTCGGGGTCCTCGAGGCTGTAGCCGAGCCCACGGATGGTGGTGATGGTGTCCGACCCGAGCTTCTTGCGGATGCGGGTGACGAACACCTCGATGGTGTTCGAATCGCGGTCGAAGTCCTGGTCGTAGATATGCTCGATCAGCTCGGTCCGACTGACGACCTTGCCCTTGTGGTGCATCAGATAGCTGAGGAGCTTATATTCCTGCGCCGTAAGCTTGACCGGCTCGCCCCCCTTGGAGACCTTGCCCGAGCGGGTGTCGAGACGGATGTCGCCCGCTTCGAGCACCGAGGAGGCGTGGCCCGCCGAACGACGGATGAGCGCGCGCAGCCGGGCGATCAGTTCCTCGGTCTGGAAGGGCTTGGCGAGATAGTCGTCGGCGCCGGCGTCGAGCCCGGCGACCTTGTCCGACCAGCTGTCGCGCGCGGTCAGGACGAGCACGGGCATGTCGCGCCCCTGCTGGCGCCACTTGTTGAGGATGGTGAGCCCGTCCATCTCGGGCAATCCGAGGTCGAGCACGACCGCGTCATAGCTCTCGGTCTCGCCGAGAAAATGCCCGTCCACGCCATTGGTGGCGAGGTCGACCGCATAGCCCGCGCCCTCGAGGGTGGAGCGCAGCTGGCGCCCGAGATTGGGTTCATCTTCGACGATCAGGATACGCATCTTTGTCCCGTTTTTCCTATTGCACCTGCACCAACCCCTCATGGCATGAACGGTTGCTTGACGCTACCGTAACGATTGCCGCGGGGGCGGTCGGAGGGCTAGGGAAGAGGCATGCGATCCAAGCCCGCGCTCCAGGCCCGTTCGAAGGAAACCCGCGACAAGATCATTGCCGCGCTCGACCGGCTGCTCGAGCGGCACGGGTTCGATGACATCACCGTCGCCCAGCTTGCCGCCGAGGCGGGCATCTCGGTCGGCGCGGTCTATCGCCGGTTCGAGAACAAGGATGCGCTCGTCCCCGTCATCTTCGACCTCTACCGCGGCAAGCTGGAGAGCGATTTCCGCTTCGAGCCCGATGTCGGGCAGGGGCTGCGCGCGGCGCTGCGCGAGCTGATGGTCGAGAATTGGCGCAGCATGGAGCGCCATGGCCACCTGCTGCGCGCGGTGCACCTGCTGTCGCACCAACATCCCGAACTGATCGGCGACGAATGGGCGCCGATCGTCGAGGCCTCGCGCGGCGGGGTGGCGGCGCTGCTCGACCTGTTCAAGGAGGAAATCCGTGTCACCGACCGCGAGGCGGCGGTGGAGGCGGTGACCTATTTCCTCTCGAGCGCGCTGATCGAGGGCGGGCTGTACGGCGAGGTCGGGCTACCGCTAGCCGAGGTACTCAAGGGCGAGCGGCTGGCCGAGGAAATGGCCGACTTCGCGGCGGGCTATCTCACGCTGCGGCGCGCGCCTTCGACTTGACCACCTCGTAGATCATGAGCCCGCCGGTCACGTCGACGACGATGTGCAGGACGATGACCGGCCACAGCGAGCCCGAGATGACGAACAGGACGGTCAGCACGGTGCTGATCGGCAGGATTGTCAGCATGCCGCGCCAGCCCTGGTAGCTGTGCGCGAGAACGAAGAGCGTGAGCGACAGGAGGGCGGCGGCCCAGAGCGGCATGACCAGCGCCAGCGTCATGATGAGGAAGCCGCGGAAGACGATTTCCTCGGTCACCCCGGCGGTGACCGAGAGCGCGAGAAAGCCCTTCAGCTGCCCGGGGCTCTCGGGGCGGACGAAATCGATATTGCCGCCCGCGTCGATCTGCCGCTCGAGGCTTTCGCGGGCCTTGTCGTGGCGCCGCACCTGGACCGTCGACCAGGTCGAATAGAGCGCGAGCAGCGCGGTGACCCCCCAGGCGATGGCGAGCCCGGTCGACGGCTCGTGGGCGAAACCGAGCGTCTCGAGGCGCTGGCCCGCGGCGACCCAGCAGGCGACGACGATCCCGGCGACGGGCCACATGTAGGCAAGGAATTCGCGGTAGATGAAATCGCGATAGGCGGCGCCGCGTGCGGCCAGCCGGCGGCGATGCACGCGGTCGCGCAGCGGGCCGAGCGCGACCAGCGCGACGATCAGGAGCAGGGGCGGGGCGAGCCAGGACGACAGGTCGGGCATGGTGGACTCCATTGAGTAATGCGAACCTGTATTCGCATGACTGCGCGCACCTGTCAATGAATGCGAACCGGAATTCGCATCAGGATGGCGGGCAAGGAAAAGCCGGGGAGCGACCCCGGCTTGTGGTGATCGACGGTGAGGAGTGGGCCTACCGGCCCGAGGTTCCGACGACGCGGCCGGTGCGCGGATCGACGTCGATCCAGACCAGCCGCCCGTCGCGCACGAACTTGAAGCGGTAGGTATTGCCGCGCAGTTCGGGGCCGAGATACTGGTAGCCGTTCATCCGCGGCACGATCCGCCGCTCGAGCTGGGGCAGCGCCATCGCATTGCCGCTGCGCGCGCGATCGTAGGCGCGATCCTGGTCGCGCTGCAGCCGCGGCGGTTCGGGCTGGAACGCGCCAACCGCCGCCGCGGGGGTCGCGAGCATCGTGGCCGCGCCCAGGGCGGCAAGAAGGGAAGTCGGTACACGCATCACTGTCTGTCCTCGGCTTCCGCTTTATGACCGGCGCATTGAATAAGTCATGAATGCCACGCTCGCGGCGGGTTCAGGAACAAAGATGACGCGGGCGGGCAGAAAGGCTAGGCGCTGTGGCATTATGGCACCACCGATTCTCAGCCTCGAGGATGTCCGCCTCCACCATGGCGACGGCATCCTGTTCGAGGACCTCACGCTCCATGTCGGCCCGCGCGACCGGCTCGCGCTGATCGGGCGCAACGGGGCGGGCAAGACGACGCTGTTCCGCACCATCATGGGCAATGTCGAGCTGGACGCGGGCAGCCGGACGGTGATGCCGGGGGTCAATATCGTCTGGCTCGAGCAGGATCCCGACATGAGCGGGCACGCGCGGCTGATCGACTGGGCGCTGAGCGGCGAGCGCGCCCCGCCCGCGCATGCGATCGAGGCGATCGCGCAGCAGATGGGGGCCGACCTCGACCGCGACGCGGCGACCGCGAGCGGGGGCGAGCGCCGCCGTGCCGCGCTGGCGCGCGCGCTGGCGAGCGAACCCGACCTGCTGCTGCTCGACGAGCCGACCAACCATCTCGACCTCGGCGCGATCGAGTGGCTCGAGGATTGGCTCGGGCGCTATAGCGGCGCCTTTATCGTCATCAGCCACGACCGCGCCTTCCTCAAGCGGCTGACCACCAGCTGCATCTGGCTCGACCGTCGCACGCTGCGCCGCGCCGAGATCGGCTATGGCGGGTTCGACAAGTGGACCGAGGAGGTGCTCGAGGAGGACCGCCGCCGCCTCGAGAAGCTCGACGAGAAACTGCGGCAGGAGACCGAGTGGCTCCACAAGGGCGTCACCGCGCGGCGCAAGCGCAACCAGGGTCGCCTGCGCGCGCTGTTCGAGCTGCGCGCTCAGCGCGCCGCGATGATCGGCATGCAGGGCACCAGCGCGCTCGGCCTCGCCAAGGACGAGGTGAAGACCAAGACCGTCATCGATGCCGAGAATGTCACCAAGCGCTTTGGCGAGCGCACCATCATCGACGATTTCAGCCTGCGCGTGCAGCGCGGCGACCGCATCGGCATCGTCGGCGCCAACGGCGCGGGCAAGACCACGCTGCTCAAGCTGCTCACCGGCGAGCTCGAACCCGACGCGGGCAAGGTCAATCTCGCCAAGACGCTGTCGGGCATCGTCGTCGACCAGCAGCGCAAGCTGCTCGACCCCAGGAAGAAGGTGCGCGACATCCTCGCCGAGGGCGGCGACTGGATCGAGGTGCGCGGGGTCAGGAAGCACATCAAGGGCTACCTCAAGGACTTCCTCTTCGACCCCGGCCTGTCCGAGGCGCTGGTCGGCACGCTGTCGGGGGGCGAGCGCCACCGGCTGCTGCTGGCGCGCGAATTCGCCCGCGAATCGAATCTCCTCGTGCTCGACGAGCCGACCAACGACCTCGACATGGAAACGCTCGACCTCCTCCAGGAGGTGATCGCCGACTATCAGGGGACCGTGCTGCTGGTCAGCCACGACCGCGACTTCCTCGACCGCACCGTGACCATCACGCTCGGGCTCGACGGGTCGGGCACGGTCGACGTGGTGGCGGGCGGCTATGAGGATTGGGCCAAGCGGCGCAAGGAGAAGACGAGCGGGGCGAGGAAGGCGAAGAAGGCCAGCGCGCCAGCGAAGCCCGCGCCGACGACCCGCCCCGCCAAGCTCAGCTACAAGGACCAGCGCGACTACGACCGGCTGCCGGGCGAGATCGAACGGATCGAGGCCGAGATGAGCGAGATCGAGGCCGCGCTCGCCGATCCCGAGCTGTTCACCGCCGACCCCGACCGCTTCGCCGCGCTGACCCAGCGGCTCGAGGACAAGCGCGCCGAGAAGGACGCCGCCGAGGAGCGCTGGCTCGCGGTCGCCGAAAAGGCCGAGGCGCTCGGCTAGGCGCTGAGCTGATACTGTTTCATCAGGTCGTAGAGCGTCGGGCGGCTGATCCCGAGCAGCTTGGCGGCGCCCGAGATATTGTTGTCGGTCCGCGTGAGCGCCTGGCGGATGGCGCGGCGATCGGCGATCTCGCGCGCGGCGCGCAGGTTGATCGGGCTCGCGCCCTCGCCATCGCAGCCCGCCTGCAGGTCGAGATCGCCCGCGGTGACCAGCTTGCCGTCGGCCATGATCACCGCGCGCTTGATGCGATTTTCGAGCTCGCGCACGTTGCCCGGCCACGGATGCTCGTCGATCGCCTCGACCGCATCGGGCGCTAGCCCGTTGATCGCGCGCCCCAGCTCCTTGGCATATTTGCCCACGAAGAAGCGCGCGAGCAGCACGGCATCGCCGGTGCGTGCGCTGAGCGGGGGGATCGGCACGACGATCTCGGCGAGCCGGTAATAGAGGTCTTCGCGAAAGCTGCCCTCGGCGATCATGCCTTCGAGGTCGCGGTGCGTGGCGCAAACGATCCGCGTGTCGACTTCGATCGTCCGGCGCCCGCCGATCCGCTCGATCACCCGCTCCTGGAGGAAGCGCAGCAGCTTGACCTGGAGCGGGAGCGGGATGTCGCCGACCTCGTCGAGGAAGAGCGTGCCGCCTTGCGCCAGCTCGATCTTGCCTGGGGTCGTCTTGACCGCGCCGGTAAAGGCGCCGCGCTCGTAGCCGAACAATTCGGCCTCGAGCAGGCTCTCGGGGATCGCCGCGCAGTTGATGGCGACGAATTCGCCGTCCTTGCGCGGGCTCTGATCGTGCACCGCCCGCGCGAGCAGTTCCTTGCCGGTGCCCGAGGCGCCGAGCAGCATCACCGAGACATCGGCGGTGGCCACGCGCTCGATCGTGTGCGCGACCTTGAGCATCTCGGGGCTGGCCGAGACGATCGAGCCGAGGACGGTGCGGCTGTCGTTGGCGGTGGCCTCGAGGCGGCGGTTCTCGGCCTCGATCGCGTGCAGCTGGAAGGCGCGCTTCACGATATGCCCGAGTTCATCGATGTCGACCGGCTTGCGATAGAAGTCGTAGGCGCCGTTGGCGATCGCCTTCAGCGCGCTCTCGCGCGCGCCGTGCCCCGAGGCGACGATCACCTTGGTGTCGGGCTTGAGGCCGAGGATCTCCGACAGGGTGGCGAACCCCTCGGTGACCCCGTCGGGGTCGGGGGGCAGGCCGAGGTCGAGCGTGACCACCGCCGGCTCGTGGAGCCGCAGCAGCTCGATCGCCTGCGTCCGGTTCGTCGCGGCGACGACCTCATAATCCTCATAGGCCCATTTCAACTGGCGCTGCAGCCCTTCGTCATCCTCGACGACGAGCAGGATCGGACGGGTCGGCTTGGTCATGCGGATTTCCTCTCGGCCACGGGGGGGGCGGCGGGCAGTCGGATGGTGAAGCGGGTGCCGGCGCCGGGTTGTGATTGGACATCGAGCCGGCCGCCCATCGCGAGCACGAGCTCGCGCGCCTCGTAGGCGCCGATGCCGAACCCGTTGTCCTTGGTCGAGGCGAAGGGCTCGAACAGCCGCGAGCGGACGAACTCGGGGTCCATCCCATGGCCCTCGTCGACAATCTCGATGACCACCTCCTGCGCATCGCCGTCGACCCGCACGAACACCGGCTTGTCGGACGGGCTGGCATCGATCGCGTTCTGCACGAGGTGGCCAATCGCCTGTTCGAGCCCGGCCGCATCGGCGATCGCGAAGCGCTCGCGGTTGCCGAACAGCCGCACGTCATGGTCGGCGCGCTTGGCCGCGACGGCGAACGACAAGACCTCGTCGAGCCGGGTGGCGCGCGCGCTCCTGTCGGTGCGCGCGCCCTGCGGGGCGAGCCGCGCAAGCAGGTCGTTCATCTTCTCGACCGAGCTCTTCAGGGTGGCGACCATGTCGGCGCGAAACTCGGGATTGTCGGCGTGGCGCTCGGCGTTGCGCGACAATAGCGAGAGCTGGCTCACGAGGTTCTTGATGTCGTGCATGATGAAGGCGAAACGGCGGTTGAACTCCTCGAACCGCTGCGCCTTGGCGAGCGCTTCCTGGCTGATCTTCTCGGCGAGCGCGCTGGCCGCCTGCCGCCCCGCGGTGCGCAAGAGGTCGAAATCCTCCCAGTCGAGCGGGCGCGGGAATTCGGGCTGGCCGAGCAGGACGAGGCCGACCAGCTGGCGTCCGGCCAGCAACGGGATGGCGACCGCGGCCTCCTCGCGCTCGAGCAGCCAGCGCGGCGGGCCGGCGGCGCGGTCGCGCGGATCGCCCCAGCCGCCGCGCAGCCCGTTGAGTTCGAGGATCCGCCCCTCCTCGACGACATGTTCCCAGAACCGCGCTTCCTGCTCGTCGGCGAAGACCGCGGCGGGCGGGTCGACCAGCCGCGCTCCCCAGTTGAACACGCCGCCCGCGCGCAGCCCGTCATGATCGTCGCGCACGAGCAGCACCCCGCCCGGCGCATCGAGCATGTCGGCGAAGGCGCGAACGATCCGCGCGCCGAGCGGCCCGCGCTCGCCCTCGTCGCCGCCGACCGTTGCGGTAAAGCGCAGCCATTCGGTGCGATAGTCGTAGCGATGCTCGAAGAAATGCTTGGCGATCTTGACCTTGGCCCAGGCGCGCGCCCGGCTCGAGGGCAGGATCACCATCGCCCCCACGACGAGGATGGTGAGGAGCGTCACCGCCACCGCGCCGACCACATCGCCGCCCTGCGCGCGCAGCACGGTGGCAAGCACCGCCATCACCGCGAAATAGGCGCAGATCCCCAGCAGCGAAAGCGACTGGAAGGTCGCCGCGCGGCTCATCCGGAAGCGCCAGCCGCGATCGGAGCGCGCACCGAAGGCGAACAGCGGGGCGGCGATCGCCACCGCCAGCCCGCGCCACTGCCCGACCAGGTCGCCATGCACCGCCGACAGGTAGGTCACGGTGTAGAAATTGAGGTCGTAGAGCCAGATCCACGCCAGCGCGAGCATGGCGAGCCGGAGCGAGGATCGGCTGCCGGGTTCGGCCTGCCCGTAGAAATTGTGGACCAGCACCAGCCCCCCCGCCGCGGCGAGGATGTGGAGGATGTTGAGCGTGACCCCGATGGTCGCGAAGTCGGTCCCCTCGGGCGCGAGCGGCCCGATCGCGCGCACGATCAGCAGCATCCCGAGCACCGCGGCAACCGAGGCGTAGACGAGCTTGAGCCCCTTCTGGCGGTGATCGGGGTCGCCGTGGGTGGCCAGGCTGTGGAGCAGCCCGATCCAGACCAGGTTGCGCAGCACCTCGGCGAGCCCGGTCAGCAGGCTGCCCGGTCGGATCGCCTCGAGCCAGGCCCAGATGCTGGTCAGCGCGAAGGCGGCGATCAGCGTGCGCTGCCCCGACGAGCGCGGCCCGCGCCAGAGCTGCCACGCGACGAGCAGCCCGAACAGCGCCGCCGCGAGATAATGGCTCAGCAAGGGTTGCGGGAACGACATGGCGCGGCCAAACCTTCTGTCAACACATCCGACACCCGCGCACTGTCGGAAAAATTTACAAAGATATGGTGAACGGCATGGCGATACATCCCCGCGAGGTCGCGCCGCTGGCGCTGGGAGGCAATGTGTTCGGCTGGACCGCCGACGCGGCGACCAGCTTCCGCCTGATGGACGCCTTCGTCGCGGCAGGCGGGCAGATGATCGATACCGCCGACAGCTATTCGGCCTGGGTCCCGGGGCACGCGGGCGGCGAGAGCGAGCGTGTCATCGGTGACTGGCTCAAGCGGTCGGGCAAGCGCGACGAGGTGGTCATCGCGAGCAAGGTCGGCTTCCTCGAGGGGCTCGCGCCGGCGGCGATCCGCAAGGCGTGTGCGGGCTCGCTCGATCGGCTCGGCACCGAGATCGACCTCTATTATCTGCACACCGACGACCAGCAGGTGCCGCTTGCCGACACCCTCGGCGCGGTCGATGCGCTGGTGAAGGAGGGGAAGGTGCGCAGCATCGGCCTGTCCAACTTCACCCCCGAGCGGATCGACGCGGTGATGGCGACCTGCGCGGCCGAGGGGTTGACCCGGCCGGTCGCGCTCCAGCCGTGGTACAACCTGGTCGAGCGCGAGCGCTACGAGGCGGGGCTGCGCGCGGCGGCGCAGCGGCACGACCTCGCGGTGTTCCCCTATTACGCGATCGCCAACGGCTTCCTCGCGGGCAAGTATCGATCGAAGGACGACCTGTCGAAAAGCCCGCGGGGGCTGCGCAACATCGCCTATCTCGAGGGCCGGGGCCCGCGCGTGCTCGAGGCGATGGACGAGGTCAGTGCCGAGACGGGGGCCCCGCTCGCCAGCATCGCGCTGGCCTGGCTCGCCGCGCAGCCGACGATTACCGCGCCGATTGCCAAAGCCACCTCCCTCGCGCAACTGTCCGAACTGACCGCCAGCCTGACGCTGCGCCTGAGCGCGGCTCAACTCGACCGGCTCGCTGCGGCCAGCGCCTAGTCGCCGATTTGCCAGCGGATGACGGTCCACGCGCGGGCAGGGATCGCGCGCCCCGCGGCATCGCGCGCGGGGTCGTAGCGCAGCCGCCGCTCGGCGAGGCGGCAGGCGGCAACGTCGAGATCCTCGCGCCCGCTCGGCCGGGTCACGCGGCAGTCGCGCGCGCGCCCGTCGGGGGCGATCGTCCAAGCGATGGTGCTGTTGCCCTCGACGCCGTCGCGCAGCGCGCCGATCGGATAGTCGATGCCGCGGATGAAGGCGCGCTCGGACAATAGGTGCGGGGCGAGCGGGCCGACCCCGTCGACCGGTGCCTCGAGGCTGGCCAGCCGCTCCGCCTGCTCGTACGCGACGCGAATCCGCGGTGCGCACGGATTGTCGCCATACCGCTCGAGCACGACGCGATATTTCTCGATCGTTCGCCACTGCAGCGCCTCGCGCACCGCCCCGGCCTCGCGATCGAGCCGCATGGCGTCGAGATAGGCATCGCAGGCCGCGGCCTGCGCCGCGCTTTCGCGCGCCCGGTCGGGGGCCAGCGCCGCGAGCGCGGTCCGCGCCGCCTCGGCCTGCTCGCCGTCGGGAAAGCGCCGCAGGTAGAGGTCGTAGGCGGCCGGATGATGCGCGCGCTCGGCCATCGCCCAGACGCTCGCCGCGCTATCGACGGGCGGCGCCTCGTGCGCGATCGGCCGCGAGGCGACCGGCGGCACAACGGAAGGCGTGGTCGCGGGCGGCGCCGCGACGCCGGCCTGCGCGATCGCGACGGCCAGCCCGAGCAAACCTCAGCTCCCGAGGATATCGAGCGCGAGCGTGGTCAGCGCTTCGGTCGCGGTGGCGACCACGGCTTCGGCGTCGGGCGCCCAGAAGGGGCTGTGCAGGCTCGGCAGCTTGGCGGGATCGCCGCCCGCCGCCTGCCACTTGTCGAGCGGCTGGCCGCCGACCCAGAAGATCAGGCTCTCGATGTCGTTGTTCTCGCGATAGAAGCGCCCGAAATCCTCGCCCCCCATCACCGGCGGCACCATCCGCACCCGCTCGGTGCCGAAGGTCCGCGTGAACAGGTCGTGTGCATGCTGGGTCAGCGCCGGGCTGTTGTAGGTCGAGGGGGTGTATTCGGCCTCGCGGATGGTGACGATCGGCATGCGGTCGGCGGGCACGTCGGCGGCCATCGCCTCGGCGCGCGCGATGCGCTCGATCGCCCCCAGCAGGTGCGCGCGGGTCTCGTCCGAATAGCTGCGCACGGTGAGCAGCAGTTCGGCCTCGTCGGGGATGATATTGTGCTTGGCGCCGGCGTGGAAGCTGCCGACCGTGACCACCGCGGGCTCCTGCGGGTCGAGCTCGCGCGCGACGATGGTCTGGAGCGTGGAGACGATACGGCTGGCGATGACGATGGGGTCGCGGGTGGTGTTGGGATAGGCGCCGTGCCCGCCGACCCCGCGCACCGTGATGTCGACGCTGTCGACATTGGCGAGCGCATAGCCCGACGACAGACCGATGAACCCGGCGGGCCCCGCCGCGGCATCGTGGAAGGCGATGGCGTGGGTGGGCATGGGGAAGCGGGTGAACAGCCCGTCCTCGATCATGGCCTTGGCCCCTTCGCCGGTCTCCTCGGCGGGCTGGAGGATCATGACGAGCGTGCCCGACCAGTCGTCCTTGCGCTCGACCAGCTGGCGCGCGGCGCCGACCCAGGCGGTCATGTGGGTGTCGTGCCCGCAGGCGTGCATCACCCCGGTCTCGACCCCCGACTGGGGGGCGATCGCGGTCACCTTGGAGGCATAGTCGAGCCCCGTCTGCTCGGTCACCGGCAGCCCGTCCATGTCGGCGCGCATCATCAGCACCGGCCCGGCGCCATTTTCCATCACCGCGACCACCCCGGTGCCGCCGACCCCCTCGGTCACCGCGAAGCCGAGCTCGCGCGCGATGCCGGCGAGCTTGGCGGCGGTCTCATGCTCGGCGCCCGACAGTTCGGGGTGCGCGTGGAGGTGGCGGTAGAGCGCAAGCAGCTCGGGCATGTCCGCGGCCACCTCGGCGCGCAGGTCCTGCGACTGGGCCGGGGCGGAAACGGTGACGGCGAGCGCGGCGGCGGCGGCAAGGAAGGCGTGGCGCATGGGATCAGTTCTCCGGTACGAGGTCGATGATGTCGAGGCGGCTTTCGAAACGGGGCGAGGGGACGAGGAGCCGGTAGCGCGCCTTGCCGACGCGCTGGAGCGCGCCGATCATGTCGCGCCCGGGGTCGGCACCGTAGCGCATCGCGCGATCCTCGTCGCCGAGCACCAGCGTGCCGAGGAAGACCTCGCGATAGGCATCATCGGGGAAGAGCAGCCCGACGGGGCGCTGCGACCCGGTCAGCTTGGCGAAGCCGTACAGCCCGCCCTCGGGGCGGATCCGGCACTCGAACGGGGGGTAGGCGACATAGGCGCGGTCGCCGCGCCCGTCCTTGGTGCCCAGCTTGATCGTGCGGCAGCGCAGGCGCCCCGTCGGCACGCGCTCGAGCGGCAGGAGCAGGTCGGGGTCGGCGAGCGGCCCGAGCGCGTCGATCTCGGCGCCGAAGCCCTTGTCGCGCGCTTCGGCCAGCGCGGCCGCGAAGGTGGCGCGGGTCGCGCGCAGCCGGTCGGCATCGGCATCGCTCGCCACCGCGCGCCAGTCGCGGCTGTCGAGAGTCTCGATCGTGGGGGCGCCCGGCAAGCTGGTGCAACCGGCCAGCGCGAGCAGCGGCGCGAGGAAGGAGAGGAGGCGCGTCATCGGGGTCGACCCTATTGCGCGGTCCAGCCGCCGTCCATGCTGATATTGGCGCCGGTGATCGAGGCGGCGCCGTCCGAGCAGAGGAACAGCGCGCAGGAGGCGACCTCCTCGACGGTCACGAAGCGGCGCGTCGGTTGCGCCTTGAGTAGCACCTCGTTCATCACCTCCTCGCGGCTCAGCCCGCGCGCCGCCATGGTGTCGGGGATCTGCTGTTCGACCAGCGGCGTCCAGACATAGCCGGGCGAGATGCAGTTGGCGGTGATGCCCTCCTCGGCGGTCTCGAGCGCGATCGTCTTGGTGAACCCCGCGACCGCGTGCTTGGCGGCGACATAGGCCGACTTGTTGGGACTGGCGACGAGGCTGTGCGCGCTCGCGGTGTTGATGATCCGCCCGAACCCCGCCTTGCGCATCATCGGGATGACCAGTCGGCAGCTGTGAAAGACCGCCGACAGGTTGAGCGCGATGATCTTGTCCCACTTGTCGACCGGAAATTCGGCGATCGGGGCGACATGCTGCATCCCGGCGTTGTTGACGAGCAGGTGCGGGCTGCCGATCGCCGACACGCAATCGGCGACCATCGAGGCGATCGCCTCGGGGTCGGTCAGGTCGGCATCCGAATGCACCGCCTCGGCGCCCGACCGCTTGCGCAGGTCGGCGAGGATCGCGTCCACTTCATGCTCGGGCCCGAAGCCGTTGATCATGACGCTCGCGCCGGCATCGGCGAAACCGCGCGCGATGGCCAGCCCGATCCCCGAGGTCGATCCGGTGACCAGCGCGCGCTTTCCGGTAAGGTCGGTCATTGTTCGGTCTCCCTTGCCAATAGCCATGACGCGCGCGCAACGAGGATGCAACCGCGGCGGCGCTAGGGCCGTTGGGCGAGGACAAGAGGGAGAGGTAGCGACCATGCGCATCGGCGATCGCGACAGCGACAATTTCATCGACCGGACCGGGCAACGCGGTGGCGGGATGCGCGGCGGCGGCATGTCGGCCGGGCTGTTCGCGCTGCTCGCCCGCTTCGTCTTCAACAAGTTCGGCATCGTCGGCGTGCTCGTCCTCGCGCTCGGCTATTGCGCGCTGTCGGGCGGGCTCGGCGGGCTCGGCGGCGGCGGCACCCCGCAGGGCGCGTCCTCGAGCGGGCAGAGCACGCTCACGCAGGAGGAGCTGGCGCTCCTTCGCGGCACGCTCGAGAGCACCGACGACGTCTGGACCAGCCTGTTCGCGCAGGCCGGCGCCACCTATCGCGAGCCCGAACTCGTCGCCTACGAGGGCGGGACCCAGACCGCCTGCGGCTTCGGGCAGGAGGTGATGGGCCCCTTCTACTGCCCGGGCGACCAGCGCATCTATATCGACCCCGATTTCTTCAGCGAGCTGTCGCAGCGCTTCGGCGCGCCGGGCGACTTCGCCGCGCGCTACGTGATCGCGCACGAGGTCGGGCACCATATCCAGAACCTCGAGGGCACGCTGTCGAGCGTGCAGCGCCAGCAGCAGCGCGCCAGCCGCGCGCAGGGCAACCGGCTGCAGGTCGGGGTCGAGTTGCAGGCCGATTGCTACGCCGGCGTCTGGGCCGCGCGGACCGGCGCGATGGAGCCCGGCGACCTCGAGGAAGGGCTGCGCGCCGCCGAGGCGATCGGCGACGATGCGCTGATGCGGCAGGCGGGGCAGGCGGTGCGCCCCGAAAGCTTCACCCACGGCACCTCGGCGCAGCGGATGGAAGCGCTGCGGCGCGGGCTGTCCGACGGCAACCCGGCCGACTGCGACTATGCGCGCTAGCCACCGGCCCCCCGCGCCCTACCGACACCCGATTCCCAGCGGAGATGATGCGATGAAGACCTTGGGCACACTGCTGCTTGGCCTGGCGAGCCTCCTCTTGCTCGCCGTGCTCGCCTCGCTCCTGCCGACCGACTACTGGCTCGTCCGCACGGTCGACCTGGTGCGCGAACCGTTGATCTATCTCGCCACCGGGCTGCTGCTCCTCGCGCTGTTCCTCGACACCCGCTGGCGCGGCGCGACCATCGCGCTGCTCGGGGTCTCGATCCTCGTCAACCTGGCGCGCATGTGGCCCTATCTAGCGATCGCGGGGACCGAGGTCGCGCTCGACGAGGAGGCGGCAGCGACGCCGGGGGCGCGTTGCTTTTCGGCCATGTCGGTCAACGTCAAGGTGAAGAACGAGGATTACGACCGGATCGCCGCGCAGGTCGCGCGGATCGACCCCGACATTCTTTTCCTTATGGAAACCGACGCGCGCTGGGTCGAGCAGCTGCGACCGCTGCTGTCGTCCTACGACCATGTCGAGGCGCATCCGCAGCCGGAAGCCTTCGGGCTGGTCTTCGCCACGCGGCTGCCGGTCGCCAAGACGAATATCATCGAGAACACGCATCGCGACACGCCGACCCTCTACGCCACGCTGGCGCCCGAGGGCGGCGCGCCGTTCGAGTTCATCGGGCTCCATCCCAAGCCGCCGCTCCCCGGGTGGAACACCGAGCTGCGCGACGAGAATATCGTCAATGCCGCGACGCAGACCCCCGACCGGCTGCCCGACGCGATCGTGATGGGCGACTTCAACGACGTGCCCTGGTCGCGTACCACCAGCAAGTTCCGCGAGGTCGGCGACTGGCGCGACCCGCGCGTCGGGCGCGGCGCCTACCCGACCTTTCCTGCCGACCTGCTGTGGCTGGGTTGGCCGCTCGACCAGCTGATGGTGAAGGGCGACCTCGAGCTGACCGGCTTCGAGGTGCTGCCTGACAACGGTTCGGACCACCGCGCGCTGCTCGGTCGGTTCTGTCGCCCGGCCGCGACCCCGGCGGCGGGCGCGCGCTAGGCTTGCCTGCGATGGGCACGGCCATCGCCCGGCCCGACCTGTCGAACCGCCCGCTGTCCTGCAGCTGCGAGCGGCTCATGGCCGCGCCTGCGCGCACCTTGTTCGAGGCCTGGACGACCGGGTTCGATCGCTGGTTCGCGGCGCCGGGCACGTTGCGGTTCACCGCCGCACCGGGTGCCCCCTTCTTCTTTTACAATCGCATCGAGTGGGGTCGCCATCCGCACTACGGCCGGGTGCTCGCGCTCGTCCCCGACCGCTCGATCGAGCTCGCCTGGGTCACCGGCAACGGCCGCGCCGAAGGGACCGAGGGCGCCGAGACGATCCTCACCATCACGCTCGAGCCGCAAGCCGCGGGCACGCTCCTCAGGCTCGACCATCGCGGCTTCGTCAACGAGGCGTCGCGGCGCGCGCATGCGGACAACTGGCCGCTGGCGCTCGACGAGCTGGCGGCGCGGGTCGGCGCCTAGGCCTGCTCGGCGAGGAAGCCGCGCGCGTCCTTGCACCCCTGCGCCCATGTCTCCTCGATCTGCTCGCGCCCGGTGAAATCGATCTTGTCCGCCTCGACCGGGCTCGATGGCGTGGCGAACAGCTTGTCGTCCTGCGCCGGCAAGTCGCGATAGGGGCTGGTCATGAGGACGAGCGTGCGCCCCGCGTCGGGGTCGGGATAGGCGGCCTTGGTCGCCATGCCCGCATCGATCACGTCGCGCCCGTCCCACCGGGGGATGTCGAACACGGGGGGGATGGTGGCGGCCGCGACGATCAGGTCGACGAGCCGGCCATCGCGCGCGGCCTGCCGCGCATCGACGCGGATCAGCTCGAGCCCGAGCCAGCGCGTGAACCGCAGCCGGGGGCTGCCGGTCAGCTTCTCCTCGAGCGAATAGCCCACCGCGCAGATGGCCGCGAACAGGCGCGAGGACAGCCCCCGCGGCGGGGTGGCGAGCGCGATCTGAAAGGCGGGGCCCTCGGCGATCGTCGCGATCGCCGTGTCGGGCAACGTGCCCTCGACCGCCTCGCGGTAGAGCTGCTCGTGCGGGGCGATCCCATCGCCCTCGATCGCGAGGTTGCGCTCGTTGCGCTCGAAGATCTCGCCCATCACCTGCTTGCAGCGCTCGTCCTGCCCGCTGATCCAGGCCGCGCCCGAGAGCGCGCCCCCCGACAGACCGCACACGCGCTCGGGGCGGATCGTCGCGATGGTGCCGACCTGCGACATGAACCCGCCGTGCCAGAAGCAGCGCGTCCCGCCGCCCGAGAAGACGACCTGGGCGAAGGAGGCGGGGTCGAAAGACATGGCATGACAATGAGCACGGCAGCATCGGGATTGCATCGCCGCTCCCGCGACCGGCGCGAACGCTGGCCGACGCGGTGGTCAAGCGCCGCCCGCGCCCTTATGCTGGCGGCATGCAAAGCGTTCGCCCAGCGCGATGGCGGCCGATCGTCGTCCTGCTCGCCCCGCTCCTCGTGCTCGTGCTCGCCCGGGCGATGACCCATAGCGACTGGGCCGCGGCCAACGCCTCGCTTGCCGCGCTGCTGTTCGCCTGGCTGGTGGCCGACACGCTCGGGCTGCTGGTCCTCGCCAAGGCGCCGCGCGACCGCCATGGGCTGCGCGCGCTGCTCGGCGCGCTGACGCTGGCGAGCCTCGTCATCCTCGTCGGCGCGTCAGCGCCGGTGCGCGCGGCGCTGCTCGCCATGCCGCCGCTCCTCGTCGCGATGGCCGCGATCAGTGCGCTCTGGCTCGGCTGGAGCGCGGCGCGCTTCGTCGCGGCGCGGCGCGACGGCGCCGACCTCGAGGCGGGGTTCGCCACGATCCTGCTCGCCCGGCTGGTGCATGCGATGGCGCGCGAGGCGGCGGCAATGCGGCTCGCGCTGTTCGGCTGGGGGCTCGCTCCCGACGTGCCCGCGGGGGCAAGCGCGCACGCCTATCACCGCTATCTGCCGAATTGCGCGAGCGCGCGCCGTCGGTGGCCGGCTGAGCCCGCCTAGAGGCGGACCAGCATCTTGCCCGTATTCTCGCCCGAGAAGAGCCCGAGAAACGCCTCGAAGGTCGTCTCGAGCCCATCGTGCACCGTCTCGCGGCTCCTGACCTGCCCGCTCATGATCATCGGCCCCATCGCGGCGTAGAATTCGGGCATCCGCTCCATAAAGTCGGTGAAGATGAACCCCTTGAGCTGGAGCCGCTTTCCGATCACGTACATGATGTAGCGATAGGCGTAGGGATCCTCGTGGTTGTAGCCGTCGATCATCCCGCATTCGGCAAAGCGCGCCTCGTTGTTCGCCACCGCGAAGGCGGCGTCGAGATGGTCGCGCCCGACATTGTCGAAATAGACGTCGATGCCCTTGGCGCCGATCTCCCCGAGCGCCCCCCGCAGCCCCTTGAGGATCGGCCCCGCCTTGTAGTCGACGCAGGCATCGGCGCCGAGGCTCTTCACGAAATCGCACTTGTCCGCGCCGCCCGCCGAGCCGATCACGGTCATGCCCTTGGCCTTGGCGATCTGCACCACCGCCGATCCGACCGCGCCCGCGGCGGCGGACACGAAGACGGTATCGCCTGCCTTCGCGCTCGCCACGTCCATCAGCCCGAACCAGGCGGTACCGCCGGTCAACCCGAGGTTGGCGAGGAAATGATAGGGCTCCACGCCCAGCTCGGGCAGTTTGTTGGCCGCCTTGGCCGGGATCACCGCCTCGTCGCGCCAGCCCGCCATGTGCAGCACCTTGTCGCCTTCGGCAAAGCCGTCGGCCCTGGAGGCGATGACGGTGCCGACCGCCCCGCCTTCCATCGGCCGGTCGAGCCCGAAGCTCTCGAAATAGCTTTCGGTGTCGTCCATCCGCGCGCGCATATAGGGGTCGACCGAGAGCCAGTCGTTGCGGACATGGATCATGCCCTCCTCGAGCGGGGCGAGGTCATAGTCCTTGAGCGCCACGTCGGCGGCGGTGGGCTTGCCCTGCGGGCGCTGCATGAGGTGCCAGGCCTTGGCCATGATGATCTCTCCTCGAGGGTCGCGGTTCCAACCGGGGGAGGTAGGCGCTCGCCCGTCATAAGGAAAGGCCCGACGGTCGCCGCCGGGCCTTCCTCGGCCGACATCAGGTCGGCACGCGGGTTCGCGGGCTAGCCATCACCAGCAGCGCTGCGCTGGCCCGGGCGATGATCGTCGCCGAACGGGGCTTCGTCACGCAGCCGGCGGCGGACATCGTCGCTCGACAGCGTGAGGCGGACCTGCCGGTCGCCGACCTGGTCGACGTGACGCAAGCTGAACACGCAGCGCCGATCGTCGCCATCGTCCTTGAGGATCATGCGGTCGCCGCGGATGCTCGAGATCGTGCCGATGGGTTCGCCGTCGGAGCCGACCACGGTCGCCTCCTCGCCGAGCTGGCGCAGCTGGTCGCGCTTGTGCTGCCGCGCCTCGCGCCACGAGGTGAACTCCTCGTCGAAGCGCGCCTGGTTTTCCGAACGCCATTCTTCATAATCGCGGTCGAGCGCCTCGATCTGGCGGGTGCGCCATTCGGCATAGTCGCGGTCGCTCGTATATTCGGCCTGCGTCTGCGGGCGACCCCAGCGATTCTGGGTATAGCCGCGGTCATAGTCATAGGTGTCGACGCGATCGAAGTCGCCCGTCTCGCCGCGCTCGCGGCGTCGGCGGCGGCCATCGTCGATTTCCATGCCCGGCCGGCGCGCACGGTAGTCATCGTCGTCATAGGCACGGCGATAGCCGTGGTCGACATTGCGCCAGCCGCCGGCATCCGTGAAATCGTCCTCGAAATCGAAATGCTGGTTCTTGTAGCCATCGCCCGCGAGCCCGTCGCGCTCGTCGCGCCGGCGGCGGCGCTGGGCACGCTCGTCGCCGAACCAGCTGCGTACCTCATCGCTGGCGCGGTCGAAGAAATCGCGCTCATCGTGGCGCGCGTCGTAGTGATCGTCGCGGCGCATCCGGCCGCGCGGGCGATCGCGGCGCTCATCCTCGCGCCAGTCCATCCGATGCCTCATCCGCTCATCTCGGTCGTAAACCATTCGATCCTTCCCTTCACTGCAGGAATTTCGAGAAGGGCCGATTGCCCAACTCTTTGAAAACCAATGGATTTCAGGGAAAAATCGTTCCGTTTGAGCGCGCCTCGACGGATGAGAAGTGCATGGGGGCAGACAGGTTGTTGCAATGGACGAAAAGCAGCGCTAAAGACCCCTCCACCCGAGGGTGCGGGGCTGTAGCTCAGTTGGGAGAGCGCTGCAATCGCACTGCAGAGGTCGGGGGTTCGAATCCCCCTAGCTCCACCATCCTCGGGTCTTTAGAAAGGGCCCCCGCTGCCAGCTTGGCGACGGGGGCTTTTTGCATCGTTAGGCCCAGCGCTGCGTGCCCACCGGGCGCGCCTAGCGGAACAGCAGCATCGGCTTGGTCAGCGCGCGCATCATCGCGGTCGTGGTCGACCCCACGATCATGGTGCGCAGCGGCCCGTGCCCGTAGGCGCCCATCAGCAGGATGTCGGCGCCAATGCGCTCGGCTTCGGCCACCAGCGCGCCCTCGACATCGCCGTGCACGCGCTCGCAGCCGCCGAGCCGCTCGCCCAGCGTCTCGCACGCCCAGTCGAGCGCGCTGGCGCCCTTGGCATCGTCGTGACCGACCATCACCACATACGCCTTCACCCCCTCGAACAGCGGCGAGGTCGCCGCCATCGCCACCGCCTTGCGGCTGGTCAGCCCGCCGTCGAAGGCGATGAGCGCGGTGTCGATGGGCGAGAAGGCGCGGCTCGCGACCAGCACCGGCTTGTCCGACTGGCGCACGACGCGCTCGATCTTGCTGCCGAGGTGGCCGCGCGCGAAATCGGCGCCCGCGCCGCGCTTGCCGATCACCACCATGTCGGCCTCGGCCTCGCGTTCGATCACCGTCTCGACCAGGTCGCCGTGGCGCTCGAGCAGGGTGACCTTGCTCACGCCCTGCTCGGCCAGCCGCGCGCGCGCGGTGTCGAGCAGCGCGTCGGCCTGCGCCTTGGCGAGGCGGCTCTGCGTTTCCTCGATCGAGACCAGCTCCTTCATCAGCGCCGACCGGGCGCCGAGCCCGAGCGCGCCCGACAGGTCGTGGCGCTTGGTCACCACGTCGCGGCGCTGGATGACGTGGAGCAGTTCGATGCTGCCGCCCAGCGCCTTGGCGATCCAGCCGGCATGGTCGGTGACGCTGTTGGCGTAAAGCGAGGCGTCGAGACAGGCGAGAAGCTTCATGGAAGACAGGTCCTACTTGCTGGCCGCGGTCGCGGCATCCTTGTCATCGCGCTCGGCGAAGCTGCGCACAAGGGTGGCGCTCGCCTCGTTCATGCCGACGATCTCGACCGCGGTGCCCTCGCGGCGGAACTTGAGCACCACCTTGTCGAGCGCACCGACCGCGCTGATGTCCCAGAAATGCGAGCGGCTGACGTCGATCACCACGCGGTCGAGCACCTCCTTGTAGTCGAAGGCAGCGACGAAGCTCTGCGCGGAGGCGAAGAACACCTCGCCCAGCACCCGGTAGGTCCGCGTCCCGCCATCGGCCGACAGGCTGCTGTCCATCCGCGACAGGCTGGTGACCTTGTGCGCGAAGAAGATACCCGAGAGCAGCACCCCGACGAGCACGCCCTTGGCAAGGTCGTGGGTGGCGACGACGGTCACGACGGTCGCGAGCATCACCACCGAGCTGTGCCACGGGTGCGAGGCGATGTCGCGGATCGAGGACCAGCTGAAGGTGCCGATCGAGACCATGATCATCACCGCGACGAGCGCGGGCATCGGGATCTTGGCGACCCAGGGGGTGACCAACATCAGGAGCGCGAGGAGGAACAGGCCCGCGGTCAGCGTCGACAGCCGGCTGGTGCCCCCCGACTTCACGTTGATCACCGACTGGCCGATCATCGCGCAGCCGCCCATGCCGCCGAAGAAACCGGTGACGAAGTTGGCGATGCCCTGCCCGCGGCTTTCCTTGGCCTTGTCGCTGTCGGTGTCGGTGAGATCATCGACGATCTGTGCGGTGAGCAGGCTCTCGAGCAGGCCGACCGCCGCCATGGTGAGCGAGTAGGGCAGGATGATCCGCAGCGTCTCGAGCGTGAACGGCACATCGGGGATGAGGAAGGGCGGCAGGTCGCTGGGCAGCGCGCCCATGTCGCCGATGCGGTTGACCGGCAGGTCGGCATAGAGCGCGATGATCGTCAGGATGACGATGGCAACCAGCGGGGAGGGGATCGCCCTGGTGAGCCGCGGGAAGAGGTAGATGATGCCGAGCCCCAGCGCGACCATCCAGTAGGTGTGGATGCTGACGTCGATCAGCTGCGGCAATTGCGCCATGAAGATGAGGATGGCGAGCGCGTTGACGAAGCCCGTGATGACGCTGCGCGAGACGAACTGCATCAGCTTGTCGACCCGCAGCAGCCCGCCGAGGAACTGGAGCACGCCCATCAGGATCGTCGCGGCGAACAGATATTGGACGCCATGATCGCGCACCAGCGGCACGACGAGCACCGCTACTGCCGCGGTAGCCGCCGAGATCATGCCCGGGCGCCCGCCAACCAGCGCGATGATGATCGCGATCGAGAAGCTGGCGTAGAGCCCGACCGCCGGGTCGACCCCGGCGATGATCGAGAAACCGATCGCCTCGGGGATGAGCGCGAGCGCGACGACGATGCCGGCGAGGATATCGGCGCGGGGGTTGGCGAGCCATTCGCGCCGGAGCTTTTGCGTGTCGATCATAAGCGATAGCGACCGTCGCGGTCGGGGCGCGGCCATCGGTCCTTGGAAATCTTACGAAAAAGGCAGCCGACGGCGACCTGCTGGCCCGCCTCTTAATGGTTTCGGAAGGAAACGCAAGGGCTTGGCGCCGGGGCGGCGGGGGGGCGCGCGCCGCAGCGCGCCTAGCGGCCCCCCTCGTCCGCCGCTGCCATTGCCTCGGCGGGGCCGATCCGCAACCGGCCCAGCGGCACCCGATCGCGCAGCTGCCCGTCCATCGCGACGTCGACATAGTCGACCCGCTCGGTCGGGCGGCCGAAGTCGCGGATCAGCCGCGCGCGCAGCCACGGCGCGCCATTGGGGTCGATGCGGTCGCGGCGGAAGACCGAGGAACTGACCTTGAAGCTGCCTCCCGGGGCCTTGCGGATCCAATATTCCTCGGGGCCGAAGCCTTGCATCATGTCGTTCGACATCCAGCCGCCCGAGAAGCTCTGGCGATGGCCGTAGAAGACATGTTCGCCGGTCGGCTCGTCGACGTGGAGGTCGAGATCGGTCGCATCGGCGGTCCATTCGATCGTCACCCGCAGGTCGCTGTCGAGGTTCTTCACGATCCGGGGGTCGAGCGTGTGCTCGCCGCCGAGCGCCTCGAGCCGCGGGATCAGCGCATTGGCCTCCTTCAAGGCGATCATGTCGATCCCGTTGAAGCGTGGATCGAAGGGCCGCAGCGCGACGTCGGCGAGCAACGCCACGGCACGCGCATAATCGCGGCGCGCGCCGTCCTCGTCGCCCGCCGCGGCGCGCGCCTTGGCGCGCTCGGCCAGCGCGAGGCCGAGGAGGCGATCGGGCTGCGGGCGGTGCGTCACCATCGCCGCATGGCGCGCGCGCAGGTCGACCGCGAGGTCATGCTCGCCCCACGCCTCGAGCCGCGCCGCGACCATCGCGAGGGTGGTCGAATCGGCGAGCGGCAGGTCGAGCGCGGAGAGGAGCACGCGCCGCGCCTTGTCGGGCTCGCCAGCCAGCCACAGCCAGTTCGAACTCTCGAGGTAGAAGCCGGGCAGGGTGCCCACCTTTTCCTGCCAGGCCGCGAAGGTCGCGTCGAAGGCGGCGGGGTCGGCGTCATAGGCCGCGATCCACTCGCTGTCGGGATATAGCGCGCCGATGGCGATGCGGATGCCGCTGTCGGGCGAGCGAGCGGCGGCGGCGTCGCCGACGGCGAGCGCGTCGGCTTCCATCGCCATTAAGGGGGCCGCGCTCTCGGCCGACGCGCGCGGTCGCCGCTGCGCGGTGACCACCAACCGTTCCTCACCCCCGTCGCCCCCGTCGACCTGCGAGGGCGGCCGGGGCGAGGCCGGCGCGGACGGGACGGGAGCGATCTCCGGCGGCGGCGATGGCGGCGGCGGGGGCGGAGGCAGGATATTCCCGTCCTTGTCCTGCCGCTCGGCGAAGCGCGCGGGATCGTGCTCCTTTTCCCACCACGCGACCTCGCGGTTCCAGCTGGCGATGACCTGCGCGAGCCTGTCCTCGCGCGCCTCGGCCGCGTCGAGGTCGGCCTCCCTGCGCAACCGCTGGAAACGGGCAAATTGCGGGTGGTCGACCTGCGGCGTGACGTCGAAGCGGACATAATCCTCGACGCTTTCGAGGACGAGGAAGGGCAGGCTCTGCGAGGCGATACCATAGGTGCGGGCATGCTCGACGAACGCGGTGCGGTCATCGCCCGCCTCGAGGATGGCGTTGCGCGTCGCCTCGAACAGGATCGCGTCCTGGTCGGTCTCGGTGATGTTCCTCGGCGGGCCGAAATTCTGGATCTGGCCGTGGGTGGTATAGCCGATCCGCGCATCGACCGGCGCCTTGACGATGGCGTGCAGCATGCCCTCGGGGGCGGGCAGGCGGCGGTGGGGCAGGGTGACATTGTCGAAGGACGTGAAACGCAGCCCGTCGAGCAGCGCCGGGCCGGTCTCGCCCGCCGCGATCAGCGCGCCGCCGCTGCGATCCGCGATGGCGCCGAGCACTTCTTGCGAGGCGCCCGCGCGGGTGGCGATGACGAGAGTGGGGCAGTCGGGCACCACGTCGAGCGCGCCGAGCGTCGCCTGCCCGTCGCTCACGAGGATGCAGCGATCGGCGCCTTCCGCCTCGCCGAGCCAGTCGAGCCGGCTCGCGCCGCCATAGCGGACCGCGCCCACCGCTGCGCGCACGTCACCGATATCGCCGAGCCGCTGCGGCTCGTGCCGCAAATGGTTGAAGGCCGTGAACTGGACCGAACGGGGATCCCATTGCTCGAGCGTGGAGATCACCGACGCGATCGCCGCATCGTGATCATCGTCGAGCCGCGAGCGCGAGGCGTCCCAATAGACGTGGACGCGGGGCGGGTCGGTGCGTGCGCTCGGGGCGCGAAGCGGGGTGCTGACCTGCCAATAGGTTTCGCCGGTCCCGGGATGGCGGCTGGCGAGGACCTGCGTGCGCTGCTCGGGTTCGGCCACGCGAATCTCGGTCTCGAACGCGCCGCGTCCGCTGATCGAGGCGAACCCCTCGCCACTCTCGAGCCGCCGGTTGCCGACGAACACCCCGTCGCCATCTTCGCCATCGAAGCGGATGGTCCAGTCGCCGCTCTGCGCGCCGAGCCGGATCGGCAGCGCGAAATTCTCCGTCACGGGCGCGACGAAATCGACCCGGATGGTGCGGCCTTCGCGGCCGACCGGGAAGACGCGGGTGTTGAAGGTACCGTCGCGCGTCACTTCGGCGAGACCGGGATCGACCTGGCCGCGGACCAGCGTGTTGAACGCTTCGCGCGCCTGCGCCTGGTCGACCAGCGCGCCCGCGATCATCTGACCCTCGACATCCAGCGCATAACCGGTGACCACCGCGCCTTGCGGCAAGTCGATCGACAGCCGACCCTCGGTGCCTTCCTCCTCGGCGGAGAAAGTCATCAGGTAGCGGACCGCGATGGTGGCACCGTGGCGGCGGGCGGTGACCTTGAAATCGTCGAGCGCGAGGTCGCGCACCATGCGCTCGTCCTCGACGCCGCGCGCGCGGGCGGTGAGCGAGGGCGAGAGGGGCGGTGCTTCGATCCCCACGCCGGCGGTGGGTCGTTCAACCTGGGCGTTGGGCGCGGCAACCGCCGCCGACCCCGCCAGAAGCATGATCGCCGCAAAACGCATCGCCGTCATCTGCACTCTCCCACGAAGGACAGCGCAAATGGTACATTGTCACATCGACTTGGCAACCCCCGGTGATCCGGGGCCGTGATCAGCCGTGGCTGGCCCAGATCTCGTAGGTGCCGTCGGCCTTGAGGAGGAGGACATTGTAGGGCTGGACATGGTCGCCATGCTCCATCCCGGGCGAGCCCATCGGCATCCCCGGCACGAACAGCCCGACCGCCTCGGGCTTCTCGGCGAGCAGCCGTTCGATGTCGGCGGCGGGCACATGACCCTCGACGACATAGCCGCCGACCAGAGAGGTGTGGCAGCTCGCGAGGCCCATGGGCACGCCATGCTTCGCCTTGAAGGCCATCAGGTCGGCCTCGTTGACGACGTCGACCTCATGGCCCGCCTCGACCATTTTCTCGACCCATTTCAGGCAGCAGCCGCAGCCGGCGCTGCGATGCATGACGATGTCGGCGGCCTGCGCGGCCGTCCCGGACAGGGCAAGGGTAAGGGCGAGGATAGTCTGGCGCATGGGGGCACTCCCGATAGGTTTGTCGCTGGCTAGGATAGCAGCGCTTTCATTGGGGTGAACGAAAAACCCCCGATGCCGCGGGGCACCGGGGGTCTTCGTTGGTTGGGGGCTTACGACCTATTCGTCGTCGCCGCCGGTGAGGAAGGCGGGCTTGTGCTCCATCTCACCGCCGTCGTTGCCCTTGTCCTCGCGATCGCGGCGCGGACCGCGGCCACGGCCCCCATCGCGACCACCGTCACGACCGCCGCCGCGCGGACCGCGACCGCCGTCGCGACCACCACGGCCACCGTCGCGACCACCGTCACGACGCGGGCCCTTTTCGCGCGGCGGGCGCGTGTCCTCGAGCTCGTCGCCGGTTTCCTGGTCGACGACGCGCATCGACAGGCGGACCTTGCCGCGCTGGTCGATCTCGAGAAGCTTGACCTTCACTTCCTGGCCTTCCTCGAGGACGTCGGTGACCTTTTCCACGCGCTCGTTCTTGATTTCCGAGACGTGGACGAGCCCGTCCTTGCCCGGCATGAAGGTCACGAAGGCGCCGAAATCGACGATGTTGGCGACCTTGCCGGTGTAGATCTTGCCCACTTCGGGCTCGGCCACGATGCCCTCGATCCACGCCTTGGCGGCGTTGATCTGGTCGACGTCGGAGGACGAAATCTTGACGATCCCTTCGTCGTCGATGTCGACCTTGGCGCCGGTTTCCGCGACGATTTCGCGGATGACCTTGCCACCCGTGCCGATGATGTCGCGGATCTTGTCCTTGGCGACCTGCATCGTCTCGATGCGCGGAGCGTGCGCGGACAGTTCGGTGCGCGCTTCGCCCAGCGCCTTGTTCATCTCGCCGAGGATGTGCGCGCGGCCTTCCTTGGCCTGGCTCAGCGCGGTTTTCATGATCTCGGGGGTGATCCCCGCGACCTTGATGTCCATCTGGAGCGAGGTGATGCCCTCTTCGGTGCCCGCGACCTTGAAGTCCATGTCGCCGAGGTGATCTTCATCGCCAAGGATGTCCGACAGGACGGTATAATCATCGCCTTCGAGGATGAGGCCCATGGCGATGCCCGACACCGGACGGGTAATCGGCACGCCGGCGTCCATCATCGACAGGCAGCCGCCGCAGACGGTGGCCATCGAGGACGAACCGTTCGACTCGGTGATGTCCGAGAGGATGCGGATCGTGTAGGGGAAGTCCTCCGCGCTCGGCAGCACCGGGTGCAGCGCGCGCCAGGCGAGCTTGCCGTGACCGGTTTCGCGGCGGCTGGTGAAGCCGAAGCGACCCACTTCGCCGACCGAATAGGGCGGGAAGTTGTAGTGCAGCATGAAGGGCGAGTAGCTCAACCCCTCGAGCCCGTCGATCATCTGCTCGGCGTCCTTGGTGCCGAGCGTGGTGGTGCAGATCGCCTGCGTCTCGCCGCGGGTGAACAGCGCCGACCCGTGGGTGCGCGGCAGGAGGCCGACCATCGCCTCGATCGGGCGAACCTCGTCGGTCTTGCGCCCGTCGATGCGCTGGCCGTCCTTGAGGATGGCGCCGCGAACGATCTCGGCCTCGAGCTTCTTGACCGCCTTGTTGGCGACCATCTGGGTCTGCGCCTCTTCCTCGGCGAACGCTTCCTTGGCCTTCTCGCGCGCGGCATTGAGCGCGTCCGAACGCGCCGACTTGTCGGTCAGCTTGTAGGCGGCGGCGATGTCGTCGCCGACGATCCCGCGGAGCTTCTCCTTGATCGCCGACGTGTCGTCCGACATGTCGATTTCCCACGGCTCCTTGGCGGCCTGTTCGGCCAGCTCGATGATCGCGCCGACGACCTTCTTCGAGGCCTCGTGCGCGAACTGGACCGCGCCGAGCATCTCGTCCTCGCTCAGCTCCTTGGCTTCGGATTCGACCATCATGACGGCGTCATGGGTGGCGGCGACGACGAGGTCGAGACGACCCTCTTCGAAGATGCCGTCGAGCTTGGGGTTGAGAACATATTCGCCGTCGACGAAGCCGACGCGCGCGGCACCGATCGGGCCCATGAAGGGCACGCCCGAGATGGTGAGCGCGGCGGAGGCGGCGATCATCGCGAGGATGTCGGGCTCGTTCTCGCCGTCATAGCTCAGCACCTGGCAGATGACGTTGATCTCGTTGTAAAAGCCCTCGGGGAAGAGGGGGCGAACGGGGCGATCGATCAGGCGGCTGGTCAGCGTTTCCTTCTCGGTCGCGCGGCCTTCGCGCTTGAAGAAGCCGCCGGGGATCCGCCCGGCAGCCGAGAATTTTTCCTGGTAGTGGACGGTGAGCGGGAAGAAGTCCTGCCCTTCGCGCACGCTCTTGGCGGCGGTGACCGCACACAGCACCACGGTTTCACCGAGCGTCGCGAGCACCGCGCCGTCGGCCTGGCGGGCGATCCGCCCGGTTTCGAGCTTGAGGGTCTGGCCGCCAAGATCGATTTCTACAGTTTTCACATCGAACATAATTTTCTGTCACCCGGGGCCGGATGCCCGCGGGGCCTCTTCTTGCTGCGGACTGTCCCGTCCGCGTGGGTTCGGGGGCTTTTCGTTTCGCCCCCCATCTTGCCCTCCGCCGGATTGCGAGGGGCCGGATAAGCGAAGGGCGCCCGGTGGGCGCCCTTCGGAAACTGGTTACTTGCGCAGGCCGAGCTTCTTGATGAGGTCGGCGTAGCGATCGTGATCCTCGCGCTTGAGATAATCAAGCAGGCTGCGACGCTTGTTGACCATCATCAGAAGGCCACGACGCGAGTGGTTGTCCTTCTTGTGGGTCTTGAAATGCTCGGTCAGCGTGTTGATGCGATCGGTGAGGATGGCAACCTGCACCTCGGGCGAACCCGTATCGCCTTCGCCGCGACCATGTTCCTTGACCAGCTCGGCCTTGCGTTCGACAGTAATCGACATCGGTTCATTCCTTCCAAAGTCTATAGATTGAACCCGCGCAGAACGGCGACCTCGCCATCCTCCACCTCGACCAGCGCGATGGGGGTGTCACCCTCCATCGCCAGATGCTGCCCGGGCGGTGCGGGGTGCCCTTGGAGCCGCTGTCCATGTTTCAGGATGCGTGCCTCCTCGGGCGAGACGGCGAGGGCCGGGATGTCGTCCAGCCCCGCGACAAGCGGGAGCACCTCGTCGTCCAGACAGCGCGCCTTAGAGAGTTCTTCCAATTTGTCCAGCGAAATCGCCTGTGACAGGTCGAAGGGACCGGCGCGCGTTCGCCGCAACATGGTGACGTGACCGGCGCTGCCAAGGGCGCGCGCGATATCCCGTGCGAGAGATCGGATGTAGGTGCCCTTGGAGACGGTGGCGGAGAGGGTGGCGCTCCCCTCGTCGTAAGCGAGGAGGCGCAGGTCATGGATGGTGACGGTGCGGCTTTGCAGGTCGACCAGCTCGCCCGCGCGGGCGAGGTCGTAGGCGCGCTTGCCCTCGACCTTGAGCGCCGAGAACGCGGGCGGGACCTGCTCGATCGTGCCCGTGAAGCCGGGGAGGATCTCGAGCACGTCCTGCCCGCTCGGGCGGATGTCGCTCTGGAGCGTGACCTCGCCCTCGGTGTCGAGGGTCGTCGTTTCCTCGCCGAAGCCGATCGTAAAGTCATAGGCCTTGGTCGCATCGAGCATACGCCCCGCCAGCTTGGTTGCCTCGCCCATCGCGATGGGAAGCACCCCGCTCGCCAGCGGGTCGAGCGTACCGCCATGGCCGACCTTGGGCTTCCGGAAGCCCATGTCGCGCAGCGCGCGCTTGACCTTGCCGACACAGGGGGTCGAGCCGATCCCGACCGGCTTGTCGAGGACGATCCAGCCGTGGAGCATCAGGCGGCCGTGGCGGCGGCGCGCAGGCGGTCGTTGAAATGGCGGCGGCACAGCGCGACATAGCGGTCGTTGCCGCCGATCTCGGTCTGGGCCCCTTGCGCGACGGCGCGGCCCTCGGCGTCGACGCGCAGGTTCATCGTCGCCTTGGCGCCGCATTCGCATACCGCCTTCAACTCGATCAGCTTGTCGGCGATCGCGAGCAGCGCGGCCGAACCGGGGAAGAGCTCGCCCTGGAAATCGGTGCGCAGCCCGTAGCAGAGCACCGGGATCTTCAGCCGATCGGCGACCTCGGCGAGATCGCGCACCTGTCGGGGCGAGAGGAATTGCGCCTCGTCCACGAGAAGGCAGCCGAGCGGGCGCCGGCGCTGCTCGTCGGCGATGCGCTCGTAGAGCGGGGTACTGGCCTCGAAGCGGTGCGCCTCGGCAGCCAGCCCGATGCGGCTACCGATCCGGCCTGCCCCCTGCCGTTCATCGAGGGCCGCGGTCCACAGCATGGTTTCCATGCCGCGTTCGCGATAGTTGAAGTCGGCCTGCAGGAGCGTGGTCGACTTGCCCGCGTTCATCGCGGCGTAGTAGAAGTAGAGCTTGGCCATGCCGGGCACCTTAGCGGCAACCCCCGGCGTGGCAATCGGCTTCGAAAAGGAAGTCTCATGGTCCAGCTTCTCGCAGCGGTGCTTGCCGCGTTCATGGCCCTGGGCAGTCCCGCCTACGAGCCCGATGCGAGCGCCAGCCGGGTCAGCGCCAAGGTCGCCTTCCTCGGGCTGGCGAGCAAGACGGCCCGCTTCCCGGCGATGGAAGGATCGATCCTGGTCGACCCCGCCGATCGCTCGCGCGTCGACCTGCGGGTCGACCTCGATGCCCGGCACCTCGAGGCATCCGACGGGGTCACGCGGCGGCGACTGAAGGGAGAGAAGTTTTTCTGGGTGGAACGCTACCCGATGGTCCGCTTTCACGGCACCTCGCTGCAGCTCGACGATGACCGGCGCGGGCGCATCGCGGGGACGGTCACCGCGCGCGGCGTCACCCGCCCGGTGACGCTCGAAGTGGCCTTCGACCGGCCGGTCGCGGCGCTCGACGACGGCCAGCCGGTGCGGCTCGCCGCGCGCACGCGGATCGACCGGCGCGACTTCGGCATGACCGGCTATCGGCCGATCGTCGGCAACAAGGTCAGGATCCGGATCGAAGCGAGGATGGTGCCGATCGTCGCGCGCTAGGCGGCGGGGCAGGGGGCCGTCCACTCCTCGCGCAGGATCGAATAGAGCACGGTGTCGCGGCGGTGCCCGGTCCAGGTGGTCCGGTCCTGCCGCATGACGCCCTCGCGCACCGCGCCCAGCTTGGCCATCGCCGCCTGGCTGCGCAGGTTGCGCGCATCGACGCGAAATTCGATCCGGGTGAAGCCGTGGTCGAAGGCATGGCGCAGCATCATGTCCTTGATCGGCCGGTTGACCCCGGCCCCGCGAAAGGCGGGGCGGTAATAGCTATTGCCGATCTCGAGCAACTGGCGCTCGGGCTCGATGTTGAGGAAGCTCGACATGCCGATCAGGCGCCCGTCCTCGTGGAACAGCGCGAAGGGGACGAGGGGCGCGGCGAGCAGCGCGCTGAACGATGCGTCGAACGCGCGCGGGCCATAGTCGACCGCGTAGATCTGCCAGATGTCGAGGTCTTCGGCGCAGGCGCGGCGCAGCGCGTCGCGGTGCGTCTCGCCCAACGGTTCGCCGCGCACGCCTCGACCCGTGAGCGGGGCGCGCAGCGGGCTCATTCGAGCTGGTCGTCGTCGCCGTCCTCGGTGTCGGCGGCGAGGTCGCGCGCGACATGGGCGGTCCGCAGGAGGCTGTCGATGTGGCTGCCCTCGTCGAAGCTCTCGTCGATCTTGAACTTGAGGCTGGCCGAATATTTGAGGTTGACCCGCCGCGACACCTCGCCGCGCAGGTAACGCACATTCTTCTTGAGCGCGGTCAGCACCGCTTCCTCGTCGCCGCCGAGCAGCGGCTTGACGAAGACCATCGCGTGGCGAAGGTCGGGGCTCATCCGCACCTCGGTTACCGAGATGGGGGTCGAAGACAGCGCCTCGTCATGCACGTCGCCGCGGCTCAAGACCTCGGACAGCGCATGGCGAACCTGCTCGCCGACGCGCAGCATGCGCACCGAGGGTTCGGAGGAGGAGGCCTTGGCCTTCACCTATTGCAGCCTGCCGGTCAGCGCGCCGGCGAAGAGGAAGGCGAGGGCGGCCGCGCCCGACAGCGCGACCAGCCCCCACAGGATGGTGACGGGATCGATCAAAGCGTGCGCGCCCGTTCCTCGACCTCGAAGATCTCGAGCATGTCGCCCGCCGCGATGTCGTTGGTGTCCTCGAGCACGGCACCGCATTCGGTCCCGGCCTCGACCTGGTCGACATCCTCCTTGAAGCGCCGCAGCGAGGCGATCGTCGTCTTGGAGACGATGACATCGTCGCGCGTGAGGCGGGCATGGAGGCCCTTCTTGATGACGCCTTCGAGGACGAGCAGGCCGGCGGCCTTGTCCTTCTTGCCCGCGGGGAAGACCTGCTTGACCTCGGCCTTGCCGACGATCGTCTCGATGATCTCGGGGCCGAGCTCGCCCGCCATCGCTTCCTTCACCCAGTCGGTCAGGTGATAGATGACGTCATAGTAGCGGAATTCGACCTGGTCGCGCTTGGCGATCTCCTTGGCCTTGGCATTGGGGCGCACGTTGAAGCCGATGATCGGCGCGCCCGAGCTGGCGGCGAGGGTAACATCGCTTTCGGTGATCGCGCCGACCCCCGAATGGATGACGCGGACCTCGATCTCGTCGGTCGAGATCTTCTTGACCGCATTGACCACCGCTTCCGAGGTGCCCTGCACGTCGGCCTTGATGATCAGCGGGAACATGATCGTCGAGGAGCCCTTCTTGTCGAACATCGATTCGAGGCTCATCGGCGCCGCGGTGGTGCGCTTCTTGTCGATCACGCCCTGGCGATATTCGGCGACCTCGCGGGCGCGCGCCTCGTTCTCGACCACGGTGAACTGGTCGCCTGCGCTGGGCACCGCCGACAGGCCGAGGACCTCGACCGGGAAGGCCGGACCGGCCTGCTTGACGCGGCGGCCATGGTCATCGATCAGCGCGCGCACCTTGCCCGCCGCGGCGCCCGCGACGAAGGTGTCGCCCACCTTGAGCGTGCCGCGCTTGATGAGCACGGTGGCGACCGGGCCGCGACCCTTGTCGAGCTTGGCCTCGACCACCGTGCCGTCGGCATCGCGGTCGGGATTGGCCTTGAGCTCGAGCAGTTCGGCCTGGAGGTTGATCGCCGAGAGGAGCTTGTCGATGTTGGTCTTCTTCTTGGCCGACACCTCGACGTCCTGCACCTCGCCGCTCATCGCCTCGACGATGATCTCGTGCTGGAGCAGTTCCTCGCGCACCTTCTGCGGGTTGGCGCCGTCCTTGTCGATCTTGTTGATCGCCACGATCATCGGCACGCCGGCCGCCTTGATGTGGTTGATCGCCTCGACCGTCTGCGGCTTGAGCCCGTCGTCGGCGGCGACCACGAGGACCGCGATATCGGTGACGGTCGCGCCGCGCGCGCGCATCTCGGTGAACGCCTCGTGCCCCGGGGTGTCGAGGAAGGTGATGGGATCGCCCTGCTTGGGTTGCACCTGGTAGGCGCCGATATGCTGGGTGATGCCGCCGGCTTCGCCGGCCGCGACGTCGGCACCGCGAATGGCGTCGAGCAGCGAGGTCTTGCCGTGGTCGACATGCCCCATGATGGTGACGACCGGCGGACGCGGCTTGAGCGTTTCGGGCGCATCGACGTCCTCGGAGGTGTCGATGTCGACATCGCTCTCGCTGACGCGCTGGATGTTGTGCCCGAATTCGGTGACGAGCAGTTCGGCGGTATCCTGGTCGATCGGCTGGTTGACCGTGACCATCATGCCCATGTTGAAGAGCGACTTGACGAGGTCGGCCGCCTTCTCGCCCATGCGCTTGGCGAGGTCTCCCACGGTGATGCTGTCGGGGACCTGGACGTCGCGGACCTGCTTTTCGCGCGGACCGCTCTGGCCCCGCTGGGCACGCTTTTCCTTCTCGCGCGCGCGCTTGAGCGCGGCGAGGCTGCGCGCCCGGCCACCCTCGCCCCCGCGCAGCGCGCGGTTGACGGTGAGCTTGCCCGAGCGGCGATCGGGCGCGGGGCGCCCCTTGCTGCGATCGTCGCGCTTGGGCGGGGCCTTGGCGGGCGCGGGCTTGGCGCTGCGCGGTGCGGGCTTGGCGGCCGCGGCCTTCTCGGCACTGGCCTGCGCCTTGGCTTCCTCCTTGGCGCGGCGGGCTTCGTCCTCGGCCTTCTTCGCGGCGGCTTCCTCGGCCTTGCGATTTTCCTCGGCGCGGCGTGCTTCCTCCTCGCTCGCGCGGGTCTTGGCCTGGTCTTCGCGGCGGCGCGCTTCCTCGAGCGCGGCCATGCGCGCTTCCTCGGCCTGGCGTTCGAGTTCCTTGACCTGTTCGCGACGCTCGGCCGCGGTCAGCGGGCGCGCCGGCTTGGCGGCGGGCTTGGGCGCGGGCGCGGCCTTCTTGGGCGCGGGCGCCTTCTTGGGGGCCTCGGCAGCGGGCGCCTTGGTCTCTTCCTTCGGCGCGGCGGGCGCGTCGCCCGGCTTGAGGATCCGGCGCTTCTTCACCTCGACCACCACCGTGTTCGAACGGCCATGGCTGAAGCTCTGCTTCACCTGTCCGGCCTCGATCGTCTTCTTGACACCGAGGGGTGCGCGGGTCCCGAGCTTTTTCTTGTCGTCGCTCATTCTAATCCTTCGTCCTCAAATCTTCCGTCGTCACGGGCTCGGTCCCGCCAGCGTCGTGGCGGTCTACCTTAGCATGCTTCCCAAGAAAAGCTTGGTATCGGGCGAGCGCGTGGGAAACGCGTCGTGCCGCCCCGGCGTCCACCAGCGCGATATGGACCGCGTTGCCGCGTCCCAGTGCCGTAGACAATGTGGTGCGATCGAACGGCAGAACAAGCCCCCCGTTCCGCCCGCGCGCCGCGCCGCCGCCCATCCGCCAGCCCTGCGCCAGCTTGGCGATCCCGTCGGGGCTCGCGTCGGCGGCGTGGAGCAGCAGCATCGCCTCGCCCTTGCGGCAGGCGACATCGACCTTCTCGGCGCCCGACAGCAGCATGCCGCCGCGGGCCTCGAGCCCGAGGCGGTCGAGCACGGCGCGCGCCAGCGCGGTCTCGATCCGTTCGCCAAGGTCGTCGGGGAGGTCGATCTGGCCGGTCTTGAACGCCCGTGCGAGCGCGCCCTTGAGCTTGCCCTTGGCCTGCGCGGCTTCGAGCTCGGGCCGGGACACGCCGACATAGGCGCCGCGGCCGGGGGCCTTGGCGCGTACGTCGGGCAGCACCCGGCCGTCGGGGCCGAGCGCGAGCCGGACGAGCCGATCGCGCGGCCCGGCCTCACGCGTGAGGACGCAGGTCCGTTCGGGCGCGTGCTTCTCGCCTAGCAGATGCTCATTGGTTCCCATCCGCAGCCGCGTCCTCCTCGGATGCGGCCGGGGCGGTCGCCTCGGCCTCGTCTTCGTCCTCGAACCAATGGGCCCGGGCCGCCATGATGATCTCGTTGCCCTGCTCTTCGGTCAGGCCATAGTCGCCGAGCACCCCGCCCTTCGAGTCCTCGCTCGCGCGGCGGCTGTCGCCGCGGCGGCGATTGTCGGCGCGCTTCTTCTGGATGAGCTCGTCGGTGGCGAGGTCGGCGACGTCGTCGAGCGTCTTGAACCCCGCCTCGCCGAGCGTCACCGCCATCACCTCGGTCACATGCGGCAGCTCGGCGACGGCATCCTCGACGCCCAGTTCGCGGCGCTTCTCGCGCGCCGCTTCCTCGGCGCGCTCGAGCGCTTCCTTGGCGCGGCTCTGCAGCTCCTCGGCGATTTCCTCGTCGAGCCCCTCGATGACCGAGATCTC
This sequence comes from Sphingomicrobium astaxanthinifaciens, assembly GCF_022865105.1. GTDB lineage: Bacteria > Pseudomonadota > Alphaproteobacteria > Sphingomonadales > Sphingomonadaceae > Sphingomicrobium > Sphingomicrobium astaxanthinifaciens. The sequence continues at coordinate 532,261 of NZ_JAKNYM010000001.1, read as the reverse complement.
GTCCTGCGGGACGTAGGCGACCTCCTCGAGGCTGGTGAAGCCCTCGGCGACCAGTAGCTGCGCGAGCGTCTCGTCGACGTCGAGCTCGTTCTGGAACATCTCGGTGCGTTCGGTGAACTCGCGCTGGCGCTTCTCCGAGGCATCGGCCTCGGTGAGGATGTCGATCTGGCTGTCGGTCAGCTGGCTGGCGAGGCGCACGTTCTGGCCGCGGCGCCCGATGGCGAGGCTGAGCTGGTCATCGGGCACGACAACCTCGATGCGGCCTTCTTCCTCGTCGATGACGACGCGGCTGACGGTCGCGGGCTGGAGCGCGTTGACGACGAAGGTCGCCAGATCTTCCGACCAGGGGATGATGTCGATCTTCTCGCCCTGCAGTTCCTGGACGACCGCCTGGACGCGGCTGCCCTTCATCCCGACGCAGGCGCCGACCGGGTCGATCGAGCTGTCGTAGCTGATCACGCCGATCTTGGCGCGGCTCCCGGGATCGCGCGCGGCGGCCTTGATCTCGATGATGCCGTCGTAGATTTCGGGTACTTCCTGCGCGAACAGCTTGCGCATGAAATCGGGGTGCGCGCGCGACAGGAAGATCTGCGGGCCGCGGACCTCGCGGCTCACGCGCATGATCAGCGAGCGGATGCGGTCGCCGACGCGGACCATCTCGCGCGGGATCTGCTGGTCGCGGCGGATGACCCCCTCGGCGCGGCCGAGGTCGACCACCACATGGCCGAACTCGACGCGCTTGACGACACCGGTGATGACTTCGCCGGCGCGGTCCTTGAATTCCTCATACTGCCGCTCGCGCTCGGCGTCGCGGACCTTCTGGAAGATCACCTGCTTGGCCGCCTGCGCGGCAATGCGGCCGAATTCGATCGGGGGCAGCGGATCGACGATGAAATCGCCGACGCTGGCGCCGTCCTGCAGCTTCTGCGCCGCCTTGGGGTCGATCTGCTTGAAATTGTCCTCGACCTCCTCGACGACCTCGAGCACCCGCCACAGGCGCAGGTCGCCGGTGTTGGGGTCGAGCTTGGCGCGGATGTCGTTCTCCTGGCCATAGCGGGCACGCGCGGCGCGCTGGATCGCATCTTCCATCGCCTCGATGACGATGCCCTTGTCGATCAGTTTCTCGCGCGCAACGGCGTCGGCAATGGCAAGGAGCTCTGCCTTGTTGGCCGTGGCTGCGGGAGGAGGCGTGCTAGCCATTGTCGGTACCCTCTTCTTCGTTGATCTCTTCGGCGCCCTCGGTCGAGAGCGGCTGGGTTTCCTGGAGGAGCTTGTCGGTGAACAGGAGCTTGGCATCCTCGACCATCGCGAAGGGGACGCGATGCTCCTTGCCATGGTCGTCGGTGAGGAGGATGGTCTCGCCGTCCACCCCGTCGAGCGTGCCCTTGAACTTCTTCTGCCCGGCGAGCTTTTCCTCGAGCGTGATGCGAGCAAGGTGTCCCGACCAGTCGACAAAGTCCTGGAGGCGCGTCAGCGGCCGGTCGATGCCGGGCGAGCTGACCTCGAGCCGATAGGCGTGCTCGATCGGGTCGGCTGCCTCCAGCGGCTCATCGAGGGCGCGCGAGATTTCGGCGCAATCCTCGATGGTGAGCTGGCGCGTGTCGGGGCGCTCGGCCATCACCTGGAGCGTGGGTTCCTCTTCGCCGCCAAGCATCTTCACGCGCACGAGGTCGAAGCCCATGGCTTTCACCACCGGTTCGATAATGCTCGCGATCGTGTTCATGTCGGCCAAGCCGGCGCTCCTTGCATCAAATCCATATCCCTTCGGTGCCGCGTCCGGTGCCCCGGAGCGGCCCATGGCACCTCGCGATGTCTTGGGATGAAGCGCATATAGGCGCAGGGTGGGCTTTGCGCAAGCGGCGATGCACCCTAAGACAAGATGGTTCGTTGCCGAAACAGACAAACCCGAGGAGAGAGCCCGATGCGCCTTGTCACCCTGATCCTTGTCCTCGCCGCCACCGCGGGGTGCAATGCCAACGGGCCGGACCGCGCCGCCGGCGCCACCGACGGGGCCACGACCGCGGGGAGCGCGCGCTCGACCGACACCCCGCCCTTGCCCCGCAGCGCGCCCGTCGCGCTCGCCGACGCGCCCTTCACGGTCGAGGAGCTGGGCGAGTTCGACGAGCCGTGGGGGGCCGAGTTCATGCCCGGCACCAACCTCCTGTTCATCACCGGCAAGAAGGGGGAGGTCTGGTTCAAGGACGTCGTCACCGGCCGACTGGGTTCGATCGAGAGCGGCTTGCCCGAGGTGGACTATGGCGGGCAGGGCGGCATGGGCGATATCGCCTTCGGTCCCAACTGGGCGGCGCCGATGGGGCAGGGAGGCGACCTCTACCTGAGCTGGGTCGAGGCGGGCGAGGGCAACAGTCGCGGCGCCGTCGTCGGCAAGGGCAAGCTCCTGTGCCAGAGCGCCGATGCCTGTCGGCTGACCGGCCTCGAGGTGCTGTGGCGGCAGGACAAGACCGAGGGGCGGGGCCATTATTCGCACCGGATTCATTTCTCGCCCGACGGGCGATATATGTTCGTGACCAGCGGCGACCGGCAGGAGCAGGACCCCGCGCAGGACAACTCGAACAACCTCGGCACGGTGCTGCGCCTCAACCTCGATGGCAGCGCGGCGGAGGGTAATCCCTTCTACGACCAGGGCGGGTCGACCGCCGAGATCTGGAGCTATGGCCACCGCAACCTGCTCGGGCTCGACTTCGCCCCCGACGGGCGTCTCTGGGAAATCGAGATGGGGCCCAAGCATGGCGACGAGCTCAACCTCGTCACGGCGGGGGCGAACTATGGCTGGCCCGAGGCGAGCTATGGCGACAATTACAACGGCGTCCCGATCCCCGATCACACCCCCGACGATCCCTATGTGAAGCCCGCCGCCTACTGGGTGCCCGCGACCAGCCCGGCGAGCCTGCTGATCTACTCGGGCGAGCTGTTCGCCGACTGGCGGGACGATGCGTTGGTGCCGGGGCTGTCGGGCCAGGAGCTCAATGTGGTCGCGCTCGAGGGGGCGCGGGCGCGCGCGATGACGAGCTACGATTTCGGCGTGCGCCTGCGCGAGGTGGTCGAGGGCCCCGACGGTGCGGTCTACCTGCTCGAGGACGACCGGGGCGAGAGCGACGGGACGCTCCTGCGGCTCACCCCGAAGCGCTGAACGTGAAAGGGGGCGGCGCCGGTCAGGCGCCGCCCCCTCGCGGTCGATCGGTGGATCGGCGAGCGCCTATTGCGGCTGCGGGATGCGGCGCAGGTAGGGCTTCACCGTCTCGAAGTCGCCGAACTTCGCCTTGGCGTCTTCGTCGGACACGGTCGGCGGGACGATGACGTCTTCGCCGTTCTTCCAGTTCACCGGCGTGGCGACACCCTTGTTCTCGGTCAGCTGGACGCTGTCGAGCAGGCGCAGCACCTCGTCGAAGTTGCGGCCCGAGCTCATCGGGTAGAGCAGCATCGCGCGGATCTTCTTGTCGGGGCCGATGATGTAGACGGTGCGCACGGTCGCATTGTTGGCGGCGGTGCGCCCTTCGGCGGTCCCGCTCTCGTCGGCGGGGAGCATGTTGTAGAGCTTGGCGACATTGAGGTCGCTGTCACCGATCACCGGATAGTCGACCTTGTTGCCCGACACCTCTTCGATGTCCGGGAGCCAGTTCTTGTTGTCCTCGCTGCTGTCGACCGACAGGCCGATGATCTTGGTGTTCCGCTTGGCGAACTCGTCCTTGAGCCCGGCCATGTAGCCGAGTTCGGTGGTGCACACCGGGGTGAAGGCCTTGGGATGCGAGAAGAGGATCGCCCAGTCATCGCCGATCCAGTCGTGGAATCGAATCTCGCCTTCGGTGGTCGAGGCGGTGAAGTCGGGGGCGGTCGAGCCGATCGAGAGGGTCATGGGTCAGGTCTCCTATTCGGTGGGAAGGTAGGGAATGTCGATGTCCACCTCGCGGGTGAGGAACGCGGGCACGCGAAACCCCTTTTCGCGCAGGAAATCGGGGTTGAAGAGCCGCGACTGGTAGCGCGTGCCGGGATCGCACAGGACCGTCACGATGGTGTGACCGGGGCCCATCTCGCGCGCGAGCCGGATCGCGCCGGCCACGTTGATGCCCGAGGACAGGCCGAGGTTGAGGCCCTCTTCCTCGAGCAGCGTGAAATTCACGTCGAGGCTTTCCTGATCCTCGACCCGGAAGGCGTGATCGACGCTGAGGCCCTCGAGGTTGCCGGTGATCCGGCCCTGCCCGATGCCCTCGGTGATGCTGTCGCCCTCGGCGCGCAGTTCGCCCGTGGTATAATAGCTGTAGAGCGCGGCCCCGGGCGGATCGACCAGACCGATGCGCACGTCGCGCCTGCGTTCGCGCAGCGCATGGGCGACGCCCGCAAGCGTTCCCCCGGTGCCGACCGCGCAGATGAAGCCGTCGACCTTGCCGTCGGTCTGCTCCCAGATCTCGGGGCCGGTGGTGTCGACATGCGCCTGCCGGTTGGCCCGGTTGTCGAACTGGTCGGCGAACATCGCCCCGCCATCGCGGCTCTCGGCCAGCTGTTCGGCGATACGCGCGGCGACCTTCACATAGTTGTTGGGGTTCTTGTAGGGGACCGCGGGCACCTCGACCAGCTGCGCGCCGAGCATCCGCAGCGTGTCCTTCTTTTCCTGCGTCTGCGTCTCGGGGATGACGATCACCGTCTCCATGCCGAGCGCGTTGCCGACCATCGTGAGCCCGATCCCGGTATTGCCCGCGGTGCCATCGACGATCGTGCCCCCGCGCGCGATACGCCCTTCGTTGACCGCGTCGAGGACGAGGCTCCTGGCGGCGCGATCCTTGACCGACTGGCCGGGGTTCATCCACTCGGCCTTGCCCAGGATGGTACAGCCCGTTTCCTCCGAGGCGCGGCGGAGCTTGATCAGCGGGGTGTTGCCGATGGCGTCGAGGACGTCGGTGCGAATGGTCATGTCCGCCTAGCTAGGGAGCGCCGGGGCGAAACGAAAGAGGGGGCGTGCTGGCGAGCGCATGCGATGGCGCTCAAGCCCTTGATTCGACGGACTTCTTTTCTGCGCTTCAGCCCTTGCGGCGATAGCGAAGATAATAAGGGCGACGGCCTTCACGACGCGCCTTGGCCGCGTAACGCGTGTCGATCCATCCGCCGGGCTTTTCAAGGAACCCCGAGCTGTCCTCGATCAGCCAGTCGAACCGGGCGCGATGCTGGTCGCGTTGCATCACCATCAGCGCCCAGTCGAGATAGACCGGGTGGTCGGTCGCGACGCGGAACTCGCCCCCGGGCTTGAGCTTGGCGGCGATGATATCGAGCGGGCCGTCATTCATCATGCGGCGCTTGGCATGGCGCGCCTTGGGCCAGGGGTCGGGATGGAGAAGGTAGACGAAGGACAGGGCCCCGTCGGGAACGCGGCGCAACTGTTCGAGCGCGTCGCCCATATGCAGCCGCACGTTGGCGAGCGCCTGCTCCTTCACATGGGTGAGCGCCTGCGCGACCCCGTTGAGAAAGGGCTCGCAACCGATGAAGCCATGGTCGGGCAGAAGGTCGGCGCGATAGGCGAGATGTTCGCCGCCGCCGAACCCGATCTCGAAATGCAGCGGTCGATCCTCGCCGAACAACCGCGCGGCGGTGAGCGGGCCGTCCTCGGGAAGCCCGATCTGCGGCAGCAGCTGGTCGACCAGCGCCTGCTGGCCCTTGCGCAGCCGGTGCGTGCTCGAACGGCCATAGAGCCGGTTGAGGGTGGTGGGATCGCCTTGCTTGTTCGCGCTCATGCGCGCTCCCCTAGAGGCTCGCGCGGGGCGGGTAAAGGCCGGTCGGGTCGGCTGTCCGACAGCGCCCGATTGCAACTTTTCTTTTGCCGGCCAATCGGTTAGGCGTGCTGCCTTTCCGGGGGCTGCGGGGAGCGGGACGAGCGATGTCCGACGCGCGAATCTTTTTCTTTCTGGTACCGAGCATGTTCGTGCTGTTCGGGGGCTTTCTCATCGCCCTGTCGATGGCCGACCGTTCGCTCAAGGCGGCGCGCTGGGGCGCTGCCGCCTTCCTCGTCGGGGCGGGCGGCATCCTGCTCGACGCGCTGCGCCCGATCGGCGAAGAATGGTGGCGCCACCTCGCGCTGACCCTGCATTTCATCACCGTGGCGTTGTTCATCCAGGCCTTTGCCCGGCGCCATGGCGAGGACCTCCCGACCGCGGCCCTCGGGATCGCGGCGATCGCCAGCCTGCTGTTCCTTCCCTACCAGCCGCTGGCCCCCAGTCCCGAGGCGCGGCTGGTCATCGTCCAGCTGGTCGCCTTCTCGATGTTGGCCACCGTGCTGCCGCGCGCGGTGCGCTGGCGCGACGGGCGCGCGATCGGGCGGCTCGTCGTCGGCGCGCTGGGACTCGCGGCGCTGTCCTATCTGGTCCGCGCCGGGCTGTTCGTCATCCGACCCGATACCGCGCCGGTGACCGACTTCTTCGCCAGTTTCTACAACGTCGCCTTCCACCTCACGACCGCGGTAGTGGGGCTGGCGCTCGGGCTGGTGCTGCTGGTGGCGCTGGGCAGCGACGCGGTGCGCCGCGAGAACCGCGAGTCGGCGATGGACCCGCTGACCGGCCTGGGCAACCGGCGCCGGCTGCACTGGGCGATCAACTCCGACGAGGAGGGCAAATGGACCTGCGGCAGCGTGATCGCGATCGACCTCGACCATTTCAAGGCGGTCAACGATCGCTATGGCCATGACGGTGGCGACCGGGTACTGATCGCGGTGGCCGACGCGCTCAAGTTCGTGTTTCGCGGGCAGCGCATCTGTCGGCTCGGGGGGGAGGAGTTCGTCATCCTCCTGCCGCGCGACATGACCGGCCAGCTGTCGGCGCTGGCCGCGCGCGCGCTCGCCGCGATCGAGGCCTTGCGCTTCGAGGCGCCGCTCGACAATTGCCGCGTCAGCGCCTGCGTCGGCACCGCGATCCGCCAGCAGGGCATGGGGATCGACGAGATGCTGCGCCGCGCCGACAAGGCGGTCTATCGCGGCAAGGCGCAGGGTCGCGGGCAGGTCAACAGTGCGGACGCCGCCAATGACGGCACCCGCCCCGCCGATCGGCGCGCCTGAAGCCTCGGGCCTCAGCCCTCGAGCGCGGCCTTCAGTTCAGCGATCAGGTCGGTGCGCTCCCACGGGAAATGGTCGCCCTCGGGCTGACGCCCGAAATGCCCGTAGGCGGCGCTCTTCTCGTAGATCGGCCGGTTGAGCCCGAGACAGGTGCGGATGCCGCGCGGGGTCAGGCCGCCGAGCCGCGGGATGGCGAAGATCGCCGCCTCGAGCGCGTCGTCGGGCACGCTGCCCGTTCCATGGGTGTCGACATAGAGCGAGAGCGGCTGGCTCACCCCGATCGCATAGGCGAGCTGGATGGTGCAGCGCCGGGCCAACCCCGCCGCGACGATATTCTTGGCGAGATAGCGCGCGGCATAAGCAGCCGAGCGATCGACCTTGGTCGGATCCTTGCCCGAGAAGGCGCCCCCGCCATGGGGCGCGGCGCCGCCATAGGTGTCGACGATGATCTTGCGCCCGGTCAGCCCCGCGTCGCCGTCGGGGCCGCCGATGACGAAACTGCCGGTCGGGTTGATGTGGTAGACGGTGTCCTCCGACAGGAGCCCCGCGGGCAGGATGGCGGCGACCACGTCCTTCACATAGGCCTTGAGCTCGGCTTCCCTGTCGCCCTTGTCATAGCCTTCGACATGCTGGGTCGAGACGACGACCGCGGTGCAGGCGGCGGGGCGGCCGTCCTCGTAGCGCAGCGTGACCTGGCTCTTGGCGTCGGGCTCGAGGAAGGGGGCCTTGCCCGCATGCCGGTCGTTGGCGAGCCGCTCGAGGATCTTGTGGCTGTAGTCGATCGCGGCGGGCATGAGATCGGGGGTCTCGTCGCAGGCAAAGCCGAACATGATCCCTTGATCGCCCGCGCCCTCGTCCTTGTTGCCGCTGGCATCGACCCCTTGCGCGATGTGCGCCGACTGGGCGTGGAGGAAATTCTCGAAGGTCAGGTTGTCCCAGTGGAACCCGTCCTGTTCGTAGCCGATCCGCTTGACGGTCGCGCGCACCTTGTCCTCGATCTCGCGCTTGATCCCGGGCGACCATTCGCCGGTGGGGGTCATCACGCCCTGCCCGCGGATCTCGCCGGCGAGGATGACGCGGTTGGTGGTGACCAGCGTCTCGCACGCGACGCGGGCCTCGGGATCCTTGGACAGGAACAGGTCGACGATCGCGTCGGAGATCTGGTCGGCGACCTTGTCGGGATGGCCTTCGGAAACGCTTTCCGAGGTGAAAAGATAGCTCTTGCGCATGGAAATCCTGTTTGTCGTGCCGAACGGCTTGGCGAGAAGGTCTAACGGGGGCGCCGGGCAAGGGCAATGCCGAGCAGGGCGAGGACCAGAGCCAGACCGAGCGGGAGCGCGTTGCCGAACCGCGAGAACAGCGTCGGCGTGCGCGTCGGCGGTGGCAGGCCGGCGTCGATCACGCCCCGTTCGCCAAGGCCGATCCGGGCCGCCACCATTCCCTCGGCGTCGATCAGCGCGCTGATCCCGGTGGGGGTCGAGCGGATCACGGGCAGCCCTTCCTCGAGCGCGCGCAGCCGGGCCTGCGCGAGATGCTGGGGCGGCCCCCAGGCACCGAACCAGGCATCGTTGGAGGGGTTGAAGATGAAGTCGGGCCGCGCGCCGGGGCGCGCCACCCGCCCCGAGAAAATGATCTCGTAGCAGATCTGGACCCCCATCCGCAGGCCGGTGCCGCGCAGGCGGAGCGGGCGCGGTCCCGGGCCGGGGTCGAAATCGAAGGCGCCGGGGGCGAGCCGCGAGAGACCGAGCGGTTCGAGCAGCCAGCGCATCGGGAGATACTCGCCGTAGGGCACCAGATGCGCCTTGTCGTAGCGCCCCTCGACACCCGCCTCGGGCGTCAGGACATAGGTGCTGTTGACCGCCGCCGTGACCGTCGCGCCATCGTCGCTGAGCAGGCCAATGCCGCCGGTCACCAGCGTCTGCCCCGGGACGAGGCCGCGCAGCGCGCGCGCGCGTTCGAACAGCACCGACGAGGCGGCGCTCGCGCGTTCATCGGAAAGCGGGCGCGTGACCGCGGCCTCGGGCCAGAAGACGATATGAGCCGGGCCGCGAGCGCGTGGCCCGAGCGTCAGGCCCGACAAGCGGTCGGCGGCGACCTGGTCGAACCCGCCGCGCCATTTGTCCGCCTGTCCGATATCGGGCTGGACGATGCGGATCTCGACCGGGCGAACGATGCCGGGCGCGGCGGGTGGGGGCGCGGCAGGCGGCGCTGGCGGTGAGTCGGCTTCGGTGCGGAGGAGGGCCGCGGTCGCGCCCGCCTCGGGTCGCGGGACGAGCAGCCCGAGCAGCACGACCGCAGCGGTCAGGAATGCAGGCCGCCAGCGCCGGTGCGCGAGCCACCACGCGATCGCGGCCAGGAGGATCGTGACGGCGGACAGCCCGTAGGTGCCGATCCAGACGGCGATCGGGGCGAGCGGGGTGTCGATCAGCGCCACGCCGAGCGGGTTCCAAGCAAAGCCGGTGAACAGGATGCTGCGCAGCCATTCGCTCGCGGCCCACCCGCCGGCAAGAAGCAGGGGAAGGGCGAGGCGGCTGCCGCGCGCCGCCCACCGCGCGAGCAATGCGGCGAGCAGCGGATAGAGCGCGAGAAAGAGGCCCAGGAGGAGAACCGCGACCCAGCCGAGCCAGGCGGGCATGTTCGACTGGAAGGTGAAGGCGGTGGCGATCCAGTTGAGCCCGAGCATGAACTGGCCGACCCCGTAGAGCCACCCGATGAGCGCGGCGCGTTTGAGCGTCCGGGCGGCGTCGAGCAGCGCGAGCAGGCCGGCGAGCGACAGGAGAAGCAGCGGCCACAGGCCGAGCGGGGCGAAGCCGGTCGCGCCGACCAGTCCCAGCAGCAGGGCGAGCCACGGCGCGGCGCGCGGACCCGCGAGCAGGGCGCGAAGGCGTTGCATCAGTCGGTCGGGTCGGGCGCAACCGGTTCGGGCGCGTGGATGCGCAACCGGGTCATTCGTTTGGGTTCGGCCTCGATGCACTCGAGCCGCCAGCCCGAGGGATGCTCGACCGACTGGCCCGGCTCGAGGATCCGGCCGGCCAGCAGGAACGCGAGCCCGCCGAGCGTGTCGACCTCGTCCTCCTCCCACGCGAGCGCGGGATCGACATGCTCGATCACCTCTTCCATCTCGACCCGCGCATCGGCTTCCCAGACGCCGTCGTCGAGGATCACCAGCGCGGCCGCGGGGGCCTCGTCATGCTCGTCCTCGATCTCGCCGATGATCTCCTCGACCACGTCCTCGATGGTGACCAGACCCTCGGTCCCGCCGAATTCGTCGACCACGACCGCCATGTGGACGCGCTGCGAGCGCATCGAGGCGAGGATGTCGATCACCCCCATGGTCGTCGGCACGAACAGCGGTTCGCGCATGATCTCCTCGATCGCTCGCGGCTTGCTGCCGACCTTGGCGGCGAACAGGTCCTTGATGTGGATCATGCCGACGATCTCGTCGAGATTGTCGCCGGTCACGGGCAGCCGGCTATGTTCGGCCTCGGCGAAATGCTCGACGAGGGTCTCGAAGTCGCTGTCGCGGCTGACCGCGATGATGTCGCCGCGCGGCACGCAGATATCGCCCGCGGTGCGATCGGCGAAATGGAGCAGGTTGCGCAGCATCGTGCGCTCGTGCGGGCTGAGGTCGCCGACCTTGGCGGGTCCGGCCTCGTCGGCCTCGTCGATCGCCTCCTCGATCTGGTCACGCAGGCTCTGCTCGGCATCCTCGCCGAAAAACAGCGCGCGCATGCCGCGCCATAAACGCGAGCCTTCCTCAGGCTTGGTGGCCATCATGGTCTCCATAGGGGTCGGCGATCCCGAGACGGGCGAGCGCGCGGGTCTCGCGCGCTTCCATGTCGGTCGCCTCTTCATCGTTCAAATGGTCGTAGCCGAGGAGGTGCAGCATGCCGTGCACCATCAGGTGGCGGGCATGGTCCTCGAGGCTGATCTTCTTCTCGTTGGCCTCGCGCGCGCAGACGCCATGCGCCAGCGCCATGTCGCCGAGCATCAGCGGCGGGCCGGGGCGGTCGGCCTCGTCCAGTTCGCCGGGCTCGATCATGGGAAAGCTGAGGACGTTGGTCGGCCTGTCCTTCTCGCGCCACTGGCGGTTGAGGTCGTGGACGTCGGCGTCCGAGAGGAGCGCGAGGCTCACCTCCACCTCGCGCGCGGTGTCGGCAAGTCCCGGATAGGCGCTCTCGGCAATGGCGGCGCGCAGCGTGGGGTCGGCAAGCTCGCTCAAGCGAGCGCTGCTACTGTCCCAGTCGTCGTCGGCGTCGATATTGATGGTGAGGCTCATTGCGGCCCTTCATAGGCGTCGACGATGCGTCCGACCAGTGGGTGACGCACGACATCGGCCGCGGTGAAACGGGTCATGGCGATCCCGTCCACGCCCTCGAGCTTGTCGACCGCATCGGCAAGCCCCGAACGGCTGCCGTCGGGAAGATCGACCTGCATGGGGTCACCGCACACGACCATGCGGCTGCGCATGCCGAACCGGGTCAGGAACATCTTCATCTGCGCGGGCGTGGTGTTCTGCGCCTCATCGAGGATGATGAAGGCGTCGTTCAGCGTGCGCCCGCGCATGAAGGCGATCGGCGCGATCTCGATTTCCCCGCTGGCGATGCGGCGCTCGACCTGCTCGGCGGGGAGCATGTCGTAGAGCGCGTCGTAGAGCGGGCGCAGGTAGGGATCGACCTTTTCCTTCATGTCGCCGGGCAGGAAGCCGAGGCGTTCGCCGGCCTCGACCGCGGGGCGCGAGAGGATGAGGCGTTCGACCGCGCCGGTGATCAGCATCGACACCGCCTGCGCGACGGCGAGATAGGTCTTGCCGGTCCCGGCGGGGCCGAGGGCAAAGATCATGTCCGACTTGGCCAGCGCCTTCATGTAGACGGTCTGGTTGGCGCTGCGCGGGGCGATCGTCTTCTTGCGGGTGCGGATCAGCACCTTGGGCGGGTCGGCGACTTCCTTGTCGATGATGCCGTCGAGCTGGGGCTGGTTGGCCATGCCGATGACCGCCTCGATCACCTCGGCGTCGACATCCTGCCCCTGGTCGAGCCGTTCGTAGAGGCCGAGAAGGACTTCGCGGGCGCGATTGGCGCTGTCCGCTTCGCCCTCGATCATGACCTTGTTGCCGCGCGCCGCGATATTCACCCCGAGCCGGTCCTCGATGATGACGAGGTGGCGATCGTATTCACCGAACAGGGGACCGAGCAGGAAGGGCTGGTCGAATTCCAGTTCCAGACGGGCGCGGTCCTCGTGGACGGCGGCGACAGCGTCGCGTTTTGCCATTAAGCGGCGGCCTCCTTGGGCTTGACGATTCCCGCTAGACTATTGGGCAAAGCATCGAGGATGTCGACGGTCAAAATGTCGCCGATCGCGGCGTCGGTCTGGGCGAACACCGATTGCAGCCAGGGCGACTTGCCGATCATCTGCCCGGGCTTCTTGCCCTTGCGATCGACCAGCACGTCCATCGTCGTGCCGATCTTCGAGCGATTGAAGGCGAGGCTCTGCTCGGCGAGCAGTGCCTGCAGCCGCTGCAGCCGGTCGTTCATGACCTCTTGGGGAACCTGCCCGTCCATGGCGGCGGCAGGGGTGCCCGGACGCGGCGAATATTTGAAGCTGAAGGCGGAAGCGTAGCGCGCGTCGCGCACGACCTGGAGCGTCTCCTCGAACTCGGCATCGGTCTCGCCGGGGAAGCCGACGATGAAATCGCCCGAGATAGCGAGGTCGGGTCGCGCGGCGCGGAAGCGTTCGATGAGCTTCAAATAGCTTTCGACCGTGTGATGGCGGTTCATCGCCTTGAGGATGCGGTCGCTACCCGCCTGCACGGGAAGGTGCAGGTAGGGCATCAGTTTCTCCACCTCGCCATGCGCGGCGATCAGCCCTTCGTCCATGTCGGCGGGGTGGCTGGTGGTGTAGCGAATGCGCTCCAGCCCGTCGATTTTCGCGAGGCGTCGGACGAGCAGTTCGAGACCGCCGGAGCGGCCCTTTTCGTCCTCGCCGCGCCACGCCGAAACATTCTGGCCCAGCAGGGTGATTTCCCTGGCGCCGCCATCGACCAGCGCATGGGCTTCATCGACGATGTCGGCCCAGGGGCGGCTGATCTCGGCGCCGCGGGTGTAGGGCACGACGCAATAGGTGCAGAATTTGTCGCAGCCCTCGGCGACGGTGAGGAAGGCGCTCGGCCCCGACTTGCGGCGCTTGGGCATGGCGTCGAACTTGCTGATCGCGGGCATGTCGGTGTCGACCGGACGCTCGCCGCGGCGCGCCTGTTCGACCAGCTCGGGAAGCCGGTGATAGGCCTGCGGACCGACGACGACGTCGATCATCTTGGACCGGCGCTGCGCCTCGGCGCCCTCGGCCTGCGCGACGCAGCCGGCGAGCGCGATCGTCGGGCGGCTGCCGTCCTCGCGCTTGAGGCGGCCGACGTCCGAATAGGCCTTCTCGGCGGCCTTCTCGCGGATGTGGCAGGTGTTGAGCACGACGAGGTCGGCGTCTTCGCCTTCCTTGGCGGCGCGCATGCCCTTGTCGGACAAGAGTTCGCCCATGCGCTCGCCGTCATAGACGTTCATCTGGCAGCCGAAGCTCTTGATTCGGTAGGTTTTCGTCTCGGTCATGATGGCGCCGCCATAGCCGAAGGTGCCGTCCTGCTAAAGCCCAGAGCGTCGGCGATCCGCGCCTGCGCCTCGCGAGCCATCGCCTTGCGATCGTCGCTGATCTCGATCGGATCGAGCATCCGCACCGTGACGCGCACCGGGCGCCAGCGCGACAGCACCCGCTTGACGTTGTCGATTCCGGGTTCGCCGGCATGCCACGCGATCGCCGCCGCCTCCTCGAAATCGAGCGCCACGGGGATGAGATGGGCGCCCGGGGGCGCTGGGGTGATCGCCTTGAGGAGCGGCGAGCGGAAGGGCAGCAGCCGGGTGCCGTCGCTGGTCGTGCCCTCGGGGAAGAGCGCGAGGGGGAGGTGGTGGTCGAAGCGGCGCCGGATGGCCTCGATCTGCGCATCGACGCTGCGGCGGTTCTGCCGCTCGATGTAGAGCGTATCGCGCTGGTCGGCGAGCCACTTGGTCAGCGGGTGGTCGCGCACCTCCACCTTGGACACGAAGGCGCAGCCCGTCGCGCTGCCCATCGCGAGGATGTCGAGCCAGCTGACATGATTGACGAGGAGGAGGCTGCGGCGCGGCGGGGCGGGGCCGACCCGCTTGACGCGCAGCCCCATGATGAAGCCCGCGCCGCGCAGGAACCAGCGCGCCACCGGGCCACGTCCGCCGAGCCCGCGCACTACGACATGGAGCGGGGCGAGCAGCGCGAGCAGGAGGACGAGGAGGACGAGCCGGAGCCCGATGAGCGGCCAGTTAGTCGCCGGATTTTTTGCGGTCGAGGGCGACGCCATAAAGCTCCATTCGGTGATCGACGAGACGGAAGCCGAGCCGCTCGGCGATGCGCTTTTGCAATTCCTCGAGCTCCTCGTCGACGAATTCGACGACCGTTCCCGTCTCGACGTCGATCAGATGGTCGTGGTGGGCATCGGAGGCGGCCTCGTAGCGCGAGCGACCATCGCCGAATTCGTGGCGTTCGAGGATGCCCGCTTCTTCGAACAGGCGCACGGTGCGGTAGACGGTAGCGATCGAGATGTTGGGATCGATCGCATTGGCGCGTTCGTGGAGCATCTCGACATCGGGATGGTCCTCGCTCTCGCCCAATACCTTGGCGATGACGCGGCGCTGCTCGGTGATGCGCAGCCCCTTTTCGGCGCAGACGGCCTCGAGATCGATCTTGCGGGTCATGGAGCCAGAGGTAGACGCGCGCGCGCGCAAAGAAAAGAGGCCGCGCCCGCCGGACGCGACCTCGATTTCACCAGCACGCGCGTCGTTACTTGCGCTTGCCGCGCTTGGCCTTGGTGCCGAGCCCGATTTTCTTGGCGAGCTGGCGCCGCTGTTCGGCATAATTGGGCGCGACCATCGGATAATCGGCGGGGAGCCCCCATTTCTGCCGATAGTCGTCGGGGGTCATGTCATAGTGCGTCATGAGGTGGCGCTTGAGCATCTTGAGCTTCTTGCCGTCCTCGAGGCAGACTAGATAGTCGGGTTTGACCGAGGCGCGGATCGAGACCGCCGGTTCGGGCTTCTCCTCCGCCTTCGCACCGCCACCGTGCAGCTTGGACAGCGCGCCGTGGACATTCTCGATCAGTTGGGGGACATCGCCGACCGCGACCATGTTGTTGCCAAGGTGCGCCGCGACGATATCGGCGGTCAGCGTGATCAGCGTTTCGTCACGCAGGGTTTCTTCATCCATTGTCTAGTCTTTCCGAGCAATCAAAACGTTCAGGGGTTCACGCCAACCCCGACGCTTTAGGTTGCTCGCAAGTATCTGGCAAGGGCGGGCGCGGCGTATGACTAGACGATCATCGAATAGGTGAGCGCGTCATGGCGTTCGCCATGCAATCCACGATAATATTCGCGCCGACGACCCGCGATCCGAAAGCCCGCGCGTTCGTAGAAGTGGACCGCGGGATTGCCGTCGCGCACTTCGAGGTGGAGCCGGTGCGCCCCTGCCGACTTGGCGTGATCGATGAAACGGTCGAGGAGCAACTTGCCGAGCCCCTTGCCCTGGTGCGCGGGATCGATGGCGAGGAGGAGCAATTCGCTTTCATCGAGCAGAGTGCGCCACAGCGCAAAGCCCGCGACCGGTGCGGTTTCGTCGGCGCGCACGAGGAAGAATTCGACCCCGCGCATCGGCAGGATGCCACCGCATTGCGACCGGTTCCACGCCTCGCCATTGGCCGGATCGAAGGCGGCCTCCATCACCGCCATCGCCGCGTCGAGATCGTCATATCCTCCCCGCTCGATCCAGATCGTCCGAGGGTGGGGGATGCTGGCCACGCTCAGGCGGCTTTCGGCTTGGCGTCGGGGGCCCGGACGTAAAGTGGCGCGACGGCGAGCGCGCCGAGCGCCGAAGGCAGGAGCGCGGCCTGCGCGGCGAGGGGGGCAAGCTCGATCGCGGGGGCCGGCGCCCCGGCCTCGACGAGCGCAGCGGCGGCGGGACCGGCGACGAGGTCGCTCGACGTCTCGGCGGCGGCCGCGATGGGAGGCAGGCTGCGCGGCGCTCCGAGCGCCTTGAGCGTACGGCCTCCATAGTCCTGCAAGAAGAGTTCGCCATGCCCCCCCGGCATCGCCGCGGTGATCGTCGAGGCCTCGGGATGCTCGGCGCGCGCGGCGGCGGCGATGGCGGCGAGCGAGGAGAATCCCGACAGCGGGACATTCCAACCGATCGCCAGCCCCTGCGCGGCGGCGATGCCGACGCGTACGCCGGTGAAGCTGCCGGGGCCGACCGAGACCAGGATGCGGCTTGGGACGCGGCGGTCCAGCAGGTCCTCGATCATCGGCACGAGACGCTCGGCATGGCCGCGACCGATCCGTTCGGCCCGGCTGTCGACGACCTTGCCGCCGTCGAGCAAGGCCACGCTGCACATGCCCGTCGATGTCTCGATCACGAGGATCAAGGCGTTTCTCCCGATCCGCCCCCCGAGTCGGGATGACGACATAGAAATGACCTCAGCGCAACCCCGCGGGGCGCGCCTGCACTGGTGAAAATATTGCTAGATCGCCTCGACGCTGACGACCTCGGGGACATAATGCTTGATCAGTCCCTCGATCCCGTTCTTGAGCGTGATGGTCGACGACGGACAGCCCGAGCAGGCGCCCTGGAGCGCGAGGAAGACATGACCGTCCTTGTAGCCGCGATAGACGATGTCGCCTCCGTCCTGCGCCACCGCCGGACGCACGCGGGTCTCGATCAGCTCCTTGATCTGGGCGATGATGTCGGCGTCCTCGGGATCCTCCTCGATCGTCATGTCGGCGTCAGCGGCGACATGGATATCGGCGGCGCTGCCCGGCTTGAACAGCGGCGCGTCGGTAAGGAAATGATCCATCAGTGTCTCGAGCACGATCGGCTCGAGCTGCGCCCATTCGACCCCGGGGGCGGCGCTGACCGAGACGAAATCGCGGCCGAAATAGACCCCGTCGACCATCTGGCTGTCGAACAGCGCTTCGGCGAGCGGGCTCGCCTCCGCGCTTTCCAGGGTCGGGAAATCGCGCCCGCCCGTTTCCATGACGGTGCGGCCCGGCAGGAACTTGCGGGTCGACGGGTTGGGGGTCTTTTCGGTCTCGATCAGCATGGCGCCCATGTGGGGAGCAATTCGGACCGGATCAACCCTTTTTGTCGGCGTCCCAGCTATCGTCGATCATCTTGATCAGCCCCGAGAAATCCGTGGCCGCCCCCCCAAGATCGACAAAGCGCTGGTAGAGCTCCTCGGCTTCGCCGCCCATCGGCGTATAGGCCCCCGCCTTGTCCGCCGCTTCCATCGCGAGCTTGAGGTCCTTGAGCATCAGCGCCGCGGCAAAACCGCCCTGGTAGCCACGGTCGGCGGGCGTCTCGGGACCGACGCCCGGCACCGGGCAGTAGCTGGTCATCGACCAGGACTGGCCCGACGCCTTCGAGGAGATGTCGTAGAAAACCTGCGGGTCGAGCCCGAGCTTCTGCGCGAGCGCGAAGGTCTCGCAGGTCGCCGCCATGGTCGCGCCGAGCAGCATGTTGTTGCAGATCTTGGCGGCCTGACCGGCACCCGCGTCCCCGGCGTGGATCACCGCCTTGCCCATTTTCTCGAGGATCGGCCGGGCGCTCTCGAACCCGTCGGCCGAGCCGCCGACCATGAAGGTCAGCGTGCCCGCGTCGGCGGCCGCGATGCCGCCCGAGACGGGCGCATCGACCATCGTGAGGCCGGCCTCCTTGGCCTTGTTCTCGACCTCGCGCGCGGTGGCGACATCGATGGTCGAACAGTCGATCAGGATCGCCGACTTGTCGGCGTTGGGAATGACGCTGTCGGCGTAGACCGAAGCGACATGCTTGCCGGCGGGCAGCATGGTGACGATCGCCTCGGCCCCGGTCACCGCGGCCACGGCATCGTCAACCGGGCTGCAGCCATGGCCGCGAGCGCGCTCGAGCGCGTCGGCGCTGAGGTCGAAGGCGCGGACCTCGTGCCCCGCCTTGGCGAGGTTCGCGGCCATCCCGCCGCCCATGTTGCCAAGGCCGATGAAGCCGATCACTGCCATGCTCTGTCTCCTAGTCCTGAATAGCCCGCGCGGGCTGGCCGAGATAGCGCTCGATGTCCAGCCCGTCGGCGCCGGTGGCGAGGACGAAGGCATCGCGCTCGGCGATGATGATATCAAGGTCCCAGACGCACAGCGACTGGCGCTCGCCGGCGGGCGCGAAGCGCGCCGACCCGGGCGGGGCGACCCAGACCGGCAGCTTGAGCTCGTTGCGATTGTCCCAGCGGCCGAGAACGAGATAGTCGCCGATCGCGGCCTGGTGGAAAATGACGAAGCCGACCCCGGGGCGCAGCGCGTCGCGCGCGGGGCTGGGGAGCGCGGGCGCGACCGCCGCGTCCCAGTCGGCAAAGCGCGCGCGCTCGAATGTCTCGCCGGGACCCTCGATCGCATAGGTCTTGAGAAGATAGTCCCTTGCCGCCTCGACCCCGAGCCACCGCGTCGGGCGCGGCGCGACGGCAGGGTTGCCGAGCGCGGCGAGGGTCATCTGCCGGTCCAGTTCCCCGGGCGCTTTTCGACGAAGGCGGCCATGCCTTCCTTCTGGTCCTGCGTCCCGAACAGCCCGTGGAACAGGCGGCGTTCGAAGAGGATGCCGTTCGACAGCGTCATCTCGTAGGCGGCGTTGACCATCTCCTTGTTGGCGATGGCGGCAAGCGGGGGCATGGCGGCGATCTCGGCCGCGGTCTTGAGCGCTTCCTCGAGCAGCACCGCCGCGGGCACGACGCGCGCGACGAGGCCCGCGGTCTCGGCCTCGGCGGCATCCATCATCCGCCCGGTGAGGCACATCTCCATCGCCTTGGCCTTGCCGATCGCATGGGTGAGCCGCTGCGAGCCCCCCATCCCCGGGGTGACCCCGAGTTTGATCTCGGGCTGGCCGAACTTGGCATTGTCGCCGGCGATGATGAAATCGGCCATCATCGCCACCTCGCAACCGCCGCCGAGCGCATAGCCCGACACCGCCGCGATCCACGGCTTGCGCGTCGCGGTGACCTTTTCCCAGCCGCCGAAATAGTTGGAGGCGAACATCTCGGCAAAGCCCTGGTCCTGCATCTCCTTGATGTCGGCCCCGGCGGCGAAGGCCTTTTCCGAGCCCGTCAGGACGAGGCAGCGCTGGCTGTCGTCGGCGTCGTAGGCGGCAAAGGCGTCGATGAGGTCGGCGAGGACCTGGCTGTTGAGCGCATTGAGCGCCTTGGGGCGGTTGAGCGTGACCAGCGTCACCGCGTCCTTTTTCTCGACGAGAATGGTGTCGTACTCGCTCATGCTTGCGTCTCCGGGAAAGGGGTCCAGGACTGGTCGGCGGGGAGCGGGGCGAACAGGTCGTCGACCATCGCCTCGCTCACGCCGGCCGGGGTGGCGGGATCGAACTTGGGCTCGTTGTCCTTGTCGACCAGCAACGCGCGCACGCCCTCGATGAAGTCGTGGGTGCGCACGACCTTGGTGGCGAGCGCATATTCGGCCTTCATCTCCTCGGCGAAATCCTCGCGCGTCGCGCCCTCGCGCACGAGGCGGAGCGACACCTTGAGGCTCAAGGGCGACTTGGTGCCGATGGTGTCGCGCTCGGTCGCCGCCCAGTCGCTCTCGCCATTTTCGAGGCTGGCGCAGATCTGCTCGACGGTCTCGTGCTGGAAATGCTTGGCGATACGCGGGAGGTTGGCCTCGATGCGCGCTTCGGGCGGGGTGGTCGAGGCGGTGCCGAGCGCACCCTGGACGCGGGCGGGGGCGGCGATGATCCGCTCCTTCAGCTCCTCGAGCCCGGCACTGTCGACATAGTGGGTGGCGAGACCGAGATAATGGCATTCGGCACCGTCGAGGCGCGCGCCGGTCAAGGCCATGAACTCGCCGACATGGCCGGGAAGGCGCGAGAGATAGCGCCCGCCGCCGACGTCGGGAAAGAGGCCGATGCCGGTCTCGGGCATGGCGAGGCGGGTGTTCTCGGTGGCGACGCGATAGGTGCAGGGCAGGCTGATGCCGACCCCGCCGCCCATGGTGATGCCGTCCATGATCGCGACCACCGGCTTGTCATAGGTGAACAATAGGTGGTTCAACCGATATTCGGCATGGAAGAAGGCAGCGGCTTCCCTGCCGTCCGACTTGCCCGATTTGTAGAGCGCCACGACATCGCCGCCGGCGCAGAACCCGCGGCCCTCGGCATGATCGATCATGACCGCGTCGATGTCGGGGTCGGTGCGCCATTGCAGCAGCGCCTCGCTCATCTTCTCGCACATGGCGTGGGTGAGCGCGTGGATCGCCCGGGGGCGATTGAGGCGGAGGCGGCCGAGGCGGCCTTCGCGAAGGACCAGGACGTCGTCGGTCATGCTACTGCCTCAGCATGTCGCGGCTGATGATCATCCGCATGATCTGGTTGGTGCCCTCGAGGATCGAGTGGACGCGAAGGTCGCGCCAGAAGCGCTCGATCGGATAGTCCTGGAGATAGCCGTAGCCGCCGTGCAGCTGGAGCGCGCGATCGACGACGCTAGAGCCGGTGTCGGTGGCGAGCCGCTTGGCCATCGCCGCGAACTTGGTCTTGTCGGGCGCGTTCTCGGTGACCTTCACCGCGGCGGCGTAGAGGAGGACGCGCGCGGCCTGCAGTTCGGTCTCCATGTCGGCGAGCATGAACTGGGTGTTCTGGAAGTCGGCGATCGCCTTGCCGAACTGCGAGCGCTCCTTGGTGTAGGCGACCGCCTCGTCGAGGCAGCGCTGGGCGCCGCCCAGCGAACAGGCGCCGATGTTGAGGCGCCCGCCGTCGAGGCCCATCATGGCGATCCGGAAACCCTCGCCCTCGCCGCCGAGGCGGTTGGCGACGGGCACCTTCACGCCATCGAAATTGACCTGCCGGGTCGGCTGCGAATGCCAGCCGAGCTTTTTCTCGTTGGCGCCGAAGGAGACGCCGTCCATGTCCTTTTCGATGACCAGCGCGGTGATGCCCTTGGGGCCGGGCTCGCCGGTGCGCGTCATGACGACATAGACCTCATTCTCGCCCGCGCCCGAGATGAAGGCCTTGGAGCCCGAGACGACATAATGATCGCCCTCGAGCACCGCCTTGGTCTTCAAGGCGGCAGCGTCCGAGCCCGAGGACGGTTCGGTCAGGCAGTAGCTCGCCATCCGCTCCATCGGGATGAGG
This sequence comes from Sphingomicrobium astaxanthinifaciens, assembly GCF_022865105.1. Classification (GTDB taxonomy): domain Bacteria; phylum Pseudomonadota; class Alphaproteobacteria; order Sphingomonadales; family Sphingomonadaceae; genus Sphingomicrobium; species Sphingomicrobium astaxanthinifaciens. Next base: position 510,999 of record NZ_JAKNYM010000001.1, on the reverse strand, counting down.
TCGGGAAGGTAGCGATCCTTCAATTGCTGGTCGCCGAAGCGGTCGATCATCCAGCTGGCCATGTTGTGGATCGAGATGAAGGCGCTGGTCGAGGGGCAGCCATAGGCCATCGCCTCCATGATCAAAGCGGCCTCGAGCCGCCCGAGGCCGATGCCGCCGCTTTCCTCCGATACGTAGATCGAGCCGAAGCCGAGCTCGGCGGCCTGCCGGATCACGTCCTTGGGGAAGATATGCTCCTCGTCCCACTTGGCGGCATGGGGAGTGATCTCTTCGGCGGTGAATTTCTGCGCCATTTCGAAGATCTGGCGCTGATCGTCTGTCAGGTCGAACTGGGTCATGGGCGGGGCACTAGCACCCTCGGCGATGATGGCAAAGGGGGTCAGCGACAGCGCTGGTAGACGGTACGCCGGGCCCGGTCGTCGGGCCAGCGCAGCAAGTCGCCGTCGGCAAAGGCGAGCGTCTCGCGGGCGCCGTCGGACGAGGAGAAAGTGAAGCGCGTGTCGCTGTCGATACTGTGGAGCGTGTTGAGCTCGCCGCGATAGGCGAAGCCGACATCGGCCACCTCGATATATTCGGTCATGTAGCGATTGTCGGGATCGCAATCGGCGGCGCTGACGCCATAGCGACCGGCAAAGGCAGCGAGCGCGCTGCGATCGCTGAGGTCGTTGATCTCGGTCGACAGCTCGAGCTGCGGCGCGATCTCGGCGGGACGGTCGTAGCCGATGGTCCCGCCCTCGTCCTCGGAGGGCAGTTCGTTGCAGCCGGCCAGCAGGGCGAGCGGCAGCAGGGGGATGAGGCGGATCATCATGCTTCTCCGACTAGCGCCTCGGCCTCGATCTCGACCCGCCATTCTGCGCGCAGCAGGCTCGCAACGACGACCATCGTGGCAGCGGGGCGAACGTCGCCGAAGATTTCGGCATGGACCTTGCCGATGGCGTCGGCATCGACGGGATCGGTGATGTACATGCGAGTGCGCACGGTATCGTCGACCCGCCCGCCGAGTTCCTCGATCGCGGTGACGGCGATGGCGAAGCAGCGACGTGCCTGCGCGGCGGCGTCCCCGCGGGTCGAGCTGCCGTCCGCTTCGACCGGGCCGGTGCCCGCGACGAGGATGCGATTGCCCGAACGCACGGCGCGCGAGAAGCCGTAGAGCGCCTCATAGGGGCTGGCACCGCCGGCGCGCTTCATCGGCCGCACCTCTTGTGGAGATCGATGTCGCGCGCGCCGCCGGCGGGGTCGCTCATGGTGAGGCGACCATCGTCGGACAGCGAGAGGCGCTGGCTCGCGCTCCAGCGATCGGTGGCATCCTGGAGCGCGAGGTCGATGATCACACTCTGGCCGACCGCACGGATGTTGCTCGCGCGCCCGACGGTGTCGCGCCAGGTGATGCGATCGGCTCCGATGGTGATGAAATTCTCCGACCCCGGATCGCATTCGCCGCGGTGCCAGTCCCACTGCCCGTGAAAGCGGGCGGGAATGGTCGCGGCCGCCGAAGGGGCGGCCGAGGGCGGGGGCGGGGGCGTCGCGGGGGCCGTCCCCGCTTCGTTCGCGAACTCGACCGTGACCAAGTCGTCGCCGGTCGCCACGTCATCGCTGCTGCCACAGGCGGCGAGGGCGAGGACGAGCGGGAGCGCCATGAGTGCGCTCCCGCTCCCTCTCATTTCGCACCACGCCGGCGTCATGTTCAGCCCATCGTCGGGATGACGAAGGCTTCCTTATGGTCGCCCGCCGCGCTGCCGTCGGGCCAGCGCTGGGTGACCTTCTTGGCCTTGGTCCAGAAGCGGATGCCGTCGGGGCCGTGCTGGTCGATGTCACCGAAGCCCGAGCGCTTCCAGCCGCCGAAGGTGTGGTAGCTCACCGGCACCGGGATCGGCACGTTGACGCCGACCATGCCGACATTGACGCGCGCGGCGAATTCGCGCGCGGCGTGCCCGTTGCGGGTGAAGATGGCGACGCCATTGCCATATTGGTGGTCGGAGGGAAGGCGCACGGCTTCCTCGAAATTATCGGCGCGGACCATCTGCAGGACGGGGCCGAAAATCTCTTCCTTGTAGCTCTCGAAATGCGGCTTCACATGGTCGAACAACGTCGGGCCGACGAACCAGCCGTCGGTGCCCTGCAGTTCGAGCCCGCGCCCGTCGACGACGAGCTCGCCGCCCTCCTCGGCGCATTTGGCGATCCAGTTCTCGACCGTCTGCTTGTGCTGCTCGGTCACCACCGGGCCGTAATGCGCCTCGGGGTCGTTGGAGACGCCGACGCGCAGCCCCTTGATCGCGGGGACGAGCTTTTCGCGCAGCCGCTCGGCGGTGTCCTCGCCGACGGGCACCACGACGGGGAGCGCCATGCAGCGTTCGCCCGCCGAGCCGAAGGCCGCGCCGGTCAGATCGTTGACGACCTGGTCGAGGTCGGCGTCGGGCAGGACGATGCCGTGGTTCTTGGCGCCGCCGAAGGCCTGCACACGCTTGCCGCGCGCGGTACCGCCCGAATAGATATATTCGGCGATGGCCGAGGAGCCGACAAAGCTGATGCCCTTGATGTCCTCATGCTCGATGATCGCATCGACCATTTCCTTGTCGCCATGGACGACGTTGAGGATGCCGTCGGGCAGCCCTGCTTCGGTCATCAGTTCGGCGAGGCGAACGGGGACGCTGGGATCCTTTTCGCTCGGCTTGAGGATGAAGGCGTTGCCGGTGGCGATGGCGGGGCCGAACATCCACATCGGGATCATCGCGGGAAAGTTGAACGGGGTGATGCCCGCGCCGATGCCGAGCGGCTGGCGCATCGAATAGACGTCGATGCCGGGCCCCGCGCCCTGGGTGTATTCGCCCTTCATCAGATGCGGGATGCCGCAGCAGAATTCGATCACGTCGAGCCCGCGCTGGACGTCGCCCTTGGCATCCTCGACGACCTTGCCGTGCTCGGACGAGAGCAGTTCGGCCAGTTCCTGGTGATGCTCTTCGACGAGCGCCTTGAACTTGTAGAAGATGCGCGCGCGCTTTTGCGGGTTCATTGCCGCCCAGGCGGGCTGCGCCGCATTGGCGGCGTCGACGGCCTGCTGCAGCGCGTCCTTGCCGGCGAGGCCGACCTCGGCCTGCTGCTTACCTTCCGACGGGTTGAAAATGGGGTGCTTGCGGCTGCCGGCCTCGACCGCCTTACCGTTGATGTAATGCTTCACGCTCCGCATGAACAATCCTCTCTACTGATCCTTGGCCCGCGTCCTAGCGAGCAGCGCGGCCAATGAAAAGCGGGGCGGAGACGAGCCGCGCGATGCGAGGGATCGACGCCGCTCGTCGCCGCTTTGCGATGGGAGCGCTCTCACCGTCCCGAAGCGGTACAGGCTTGTTGCATTTGTGTAACAGCGAGCGCTTTATTGCGCTAATCCAACTCTTTGTCGGGTACCGCACTTGACCGTGCGCGGGCTTGCCGGGAGCGTGTCGCCTTCGGAAACAAGCGGAGCGTGGGGCTTCGCCCGACACGGGGAGTACGGAACTTGAAAAAATTTGCATATCTTGCCGCCGCGGTTTCGGCGGTCACGCTTGCTTCGGCCGCGCATGCGGCACCGGCCAAGCCGATCGCGGGCCAGTATATCTGCACCTTCGACGCTGCCGTGTCCCCCGGTCAGGTGCGCGCCCAGTCGCAGCGCGCCGCCAATGGCGCGGGCGGGCAGCTGACCTTCACCTACCAGAACACGGTGCGCGGCTTTGCCGTGAAAATGCCCGCGGGGGCGAGCATGCGGGCCGATGTCGCCAACCTGCGCGCGGCCAACGCGAGCATCGCCTCGTGCGAACAGGACAAGCTGGTGACCCTGTCGGTGATGGCGCCTCCGCCGGGCAAGGGCCCGGGTGGCGGCGGCGGCGGTGACGGCGGCGATCCCACCCAGACGGTCGACTGGGGCGTCCAGACGGTCGGCTCGGGCGCGCCGGTTTCGGGTCGCAAGGCCTATGTCATCGACAGCGGTATCGATCTCGACCACCCCGACCTCAATGTCGTCGGCCCGCACTTCTATGCGGTCGGCAAGAACGCCGATGACCAGAACGGTCACGGCACCCATGTCGCGGGTACCATCGGCGCGGTCGACAATGCGATCGGCTACAAGGGCGTCGCGCCCGGTGCCCCGGTGACCTCGGTGCGCGTGCTCGATCGTCGCGGCTCGGGGTCGATCTCGGGCGTCATCGCGGGCGTCGACTGGGTCGCCGCCAACGCCAGCTCGGGCGATGTTGCCAACATGTCGCTCGGTGGCGGCGTGTCGCCGACGCTCGACGCTGCGGTCGAGGCCGCTGCGGCCGGCGGCGTGTGGATGGTTCTTGCCGCGGGCAACGAATCGATGGACGCCAGCAATACGAGCCCGGCGCGTGCCGACGGACCGCGCGTGCTGACCATCAGCGCCGTCGATTCGTCGAACAAGCTGGCAAGCTTCTCGAACTACGGGTCGGTGATCGATTATGCCGAACCGGGTGTCGGCATCGGTTCGACCTACAAGTCGGGCGGCTATGCCACGCTGTCGGGGACCTCGATGGCGGCGCCGCATGCGGCGGGCATCCTGATGACCCAGAACAGCATCAACAATGGCGGCGCCATCAACGACACCTCGGGTGACGGCACCGCCGAGCAGCTTGGCATCCGCTAGGCGCTTCGACAGTCCGAAAGGGAAGGGGCCGGTGCCGCGAGGTGCCGGCCCCTTCTCTTTTGACGCGCTTCCTGCAAGGCTCCGCGCCAAAGGAGACTCCGCATGCTTTTGACTGCCATGACCCTCGTCCTCGCCGCCGACAATCATCACGGGGCGCACCATCACGAGGACCATCACCAGGCGGTCGCGGCGCGGCTGGAGGCGCTGTCGGCGGACGTGTCGGAGGCGCGGCTGCGGGCCGACCTCGACGCCATGGTCGGGTTCGGGACGCGGCACACGCTGTCGAGCCAGACCGATCCCGAACGCGGCATCGGCGCGGCGGTGAACTGGGTGCTCCGCGAAATGGAGGCGTTCGGGCTCGAGCCGGTGCGCGTCTGCGATACCGCGACGGGGCCGCGCATTCCCGAGCCGACGCTGGTTTGCAGCGCGGTCGGGATCAAGCGGGGGACCGAGCGACCCAACGACGTGGTCATCTATACCGCGCATCTCGACAGCCGGGTCAGCGAAGTGATGAATTCCACCGACGATGCGCCGGGCGCGAACGATAGCGCATCGGGCGTCGCAGGGGGGCTGGAGGCGGCGCGGCTGCTTGCCGAGGAGCAATTCCCCGGCACGATCATCATCGCCGCGCTGGCTGGCGAGGAGCAGGGTCTAGTGGGGGCACGCATCCTCGCCGACTATGCCAAGGCGCAGGGCTGGAACGTCATCGCCAATCTCAACAACGACATGATCGGCGCCAATTGCGGTTCGGACGGCTATTGCGAACCCGACGTCATCCGCGTCTTCTCCGAAGGGCCGAGGCGGCAGGGCAATGACGCGGCGATGCGCGCGGCGATGCACCGGCTCGGCGGCGAGAATGACGCGCCGAGCCGCAACCTGTCGCGCTGGCTCGACGCGCTCGCCGACCGTATGCCGGGGATCGGGCTCGACGTGCGGCAGGTATGGCGCACCGATCGCTGGGGGCGGGGCGGCGACCATATCCGCTTTCTCGAGGCGGGCTATCCGGCGGTGCGCGTGACCGTGCCGGTCGAGGACTACGACCACCAGCACCAGGACCTGCGAACCGAGGACGGCGTCTTCTACGGCGACGTGATCGAGGAACTGGATTTCGCCTATATGGCCAAGGCGACGCGGCTCAACACGGCAGCGCTGGCCGCGCTCGCGAGCGCGCCGCCGCCGCCGATGGGGGTCGAGGCCGAGGGCGCGGTGCAGACCGACACGACGCTGCGCTGGCAGCCGGTGCCGAGCGCCGATCATTACAAGGTGACGTGGCGGCGCACCGACGCCGCCAATTGGGGCGCAGACCATCGCCGGGTCGATCCCGCCGATTGCAGCGCCGAGATGTGCGAGGTGGTGCTCGAGGGCATTCGCGTCGACGACTGGATGTTCGGGGTGGCCTCGGCGAGCACCGAGCATCTCTACAGCCCCGTCGTCTCGGCGGTCCCTGGCGGCGATTTCGCGCCCATCGTCGAAGAGCCGCGGGAATAGCGGGCTTTTCTTTTGACGGTGCCGCCCCCATCTTGGCGGCCAATGGCAAATAATCACAAGACCAACAAACCACGGCGGCCCCATCCGGGCGTGCCGTCCAAGCAACAAATTCTCGATTTCATCAGCGAGGCCGACGAAAGCGTCGGCAAGCGCGAGATCGCCAAGCATTTCCGTCTCAAGGGACAGGACAAGATCGCCCTCAAGAAGGTCCTCAAGGACATGGCCGACGAGGGGCTGATAGATCATTCGCCGGGGCGCGCCTTCCACAAGATGGGCGGCGTTCCGCGGGTCACCGTGCTGCGCGTCGTCTCGACCGAGGACGGCGAGGTTTGGGCCGAGCCCGAGCAGTGGCAGGGCGAAGGCGCCAAGCCGCGGCTGCGCGTCATCGAGCGCGGGCGCCGCTCGGCGCTTGGCGTCAATGACCGGCTGCTCGCGCGCACCGAGGAGCGCGGCAAGGGCCATGTCGCCCATGTCATGAAGAAGCTCGCCTGCTCGGCCGAAATGCTGATGGGGGTGGTGCGCAAGGAGGGCAGCCGCTTCTTCCTCGCGCCGATCGACAAGAAGCAGCGCACCGTCTTCGCGCTCACCGATCTGGGCGAGGCCGAGGTCGGCGACCTCGTGCTCGCCGAACCGGTCGGCAAGGGCCGCCGCAATCCGACCGCCAAGGTCGACGCGGTGCTCGGCGACCCGTTCGCCCCCAAGGCGTTCAGCCTGATCGCGATCCACAAATATGGCATTCGCAACCGCTTCCCCGACGAGGTGGTGGCCGAGGCCGAGAAGGTGGCCAAATGGGACCTCGGCGAGCGCGAGGACCTGACCCACCTGCCGATCGTCGCGATCGATCCTGTCGACGCGCGCGACCATGACGATGCCATCTGGGCCGAACCCGACGATGCCAAGGACAATCCGGGCGGCTACAAGGCGGTCGTCGCCATTGCCGACGTCAGCTATTACGTCCGCCCCGGCAGCGAGCTCGACCGCGAGGCCCTCAAGCGCGGCAACAGCGTCTATTTTCCCGACCGCGTCGTGCCGATGCTGCCCGAGGAATTGTCGGCCGGCATCTGTTCGCTGAAGGAGGGCGTCGACCGCGCGGCGATGGTCGCGCATATTCGCGTCGACAGCGGCGGCAACATCAAGGATTTCCGCTTCAGCCGCGCCAAGGTGCGGATCGCCGCGAACATCGCCTACGAAGACGCGCAGGCCGCGATCGACGGGGAGAAGGATCGGGTCGATCCCGGCATTGTCAAAGGTTCGCTCGAGCCGCTGTGGCAGTGCTGGAAGGTGCTGTTGCAGGCGCGCGAGGCACGCGAGCCGCTCGATCTCGACCTGCCCGAACGGCGCGTCCAGCTCGACGAGAAGGGGCGGATCATGTCGGTCGCCCCGCGCGAACGGCTCGATGCCCACCGGCTGGTCGAGGATTACATGATCCTTGCCAATGTCGCGGCGGCCAAGGCGCTCGAGAAGAAGAAGCGCCCGGTGATGTACCGCATCCACGAAACCCCCGGGCGCGAGAAGCTGGTCACGCTCAAGGACTATCTCGCCACCTTCGAGATTCCCTTCGCGCTGGGGCAGGTCGTGCTGCCCAAGACCTTCAATGCCATCCTCGAGAAGATCGGCCCCGATCACGATAACCGGATCGAGATTACCGAGCAGATCCTGCGATCGCAGATGCAGGCGCGCTACGGTCCCGAGCCGCTCGGCCATTTCGGGCTGGCACTCGGCTCCTACGCGCACTTCACCTCGCCGATCCGCCGCTATGCCGACTTGCTCGTCCACCGCAGCCTCGTCGATGCCTACGGGCTCGGCAAGGGGGGGATCAGCGCCAAGGAGGCCGAGGATTTCGCGCGCGTCGGCGAGCTCATCTCCGCGCTCGAGCGCCGCGCGATGGAGGCCGAGCGCGAGACGGTCGACCGCTATGTCGCCGCCTACCTGGCCGATCATGTCGGCCAGCTCGTTGAGGCCCGTATCACCGGGGTCCAGCCCTTCGGCTTCTTCGCCACGGTGCAAGACCTCGGGGGCGACGGGCTGGTGCTCGCCAAGACGCTGGGGCGCGAATATTTCCACTATGACGAGAAGCGACAGGCGCTGGTGGGCGAGCAGTCGAGGGACGAGTATCGCGCCGGGCAGAAGCTCAAGCTCAAGCTCGTCGAGGCCGATCCCGCCTCGGGCGCGCTGCGCTTCGAACTGCCCGAGGGCAGTTACGGAGGCGACGCGGGCGACGGGCCTCGCCGCCGGCGCGACGGACGTGGGCGCGGCGGGGGCAAGAACCGGCAGAAGGGGCGAAAACGCGGTTGACGCTCGGCGGGTCGGCGGTCAGGCTGGCCGGGAATCATCAACAGGGAGAATGCCGATGCCGCATCGTTTCCACATCACCAAGGACAAGAAGGGCGAGTATCGCGTCTCGTTCAATTACAATTCGGAAAAGATCTTCTGGACCGAGGGCTACAGCTCGAAGGCCTCGGCGAAGAATGCGATCGACTCGATCCTCAAGAACGGCCCCGGTGCCGAGGTGGTCGACGAAAGCTAGGCCGCGACCATTCGACGATGAAGAAGCCCCGGTTCGCGCCGGGGCTTTTTTCTTGGCCAGGCGGAGCGTGCGCGCCGGCGGTGCGTAGGTCGGGCAAAGGAGACATGCCATGACCCAGCTCATCCCCAACCGCAAGGTGCCCGCGCTCGACCTGCCGCTGGTGCGGGAGGGACGCTTCTCGATCCACGAGGCGCGCCCCGAATATCTCACCGGCATCGGTTTCTATCGCGGGCTGCACTGCCCGATCTGCAAGGACTGGCTCGAGCAGCTGGACGGGCTGGTCGAGGATTATGGCGCGCTCGGTGTCAGCGTGGTCGCGGTATCGATGGACGAGCCGGCGCGCGCGCGAAAGACGCGGATGGACTGGGACATCGGCCGCGTGCCGATCGCGCATGACATGAGCGAGGAGACGGCGCGCGCATGGGGCCTCTACATCTCGACCCGGCGCGAAGGGTCGGAGGAACCCGAGCGTTTCTCCGAACCCGGCCTCTTCCTCGTTCGTCCAGACGGCACGTTGTTCGGCTGTTCGGTGCAGTCGATGCCCTTCACCCGTCCCGACTGGAATGACCTGCTCGGGGGGCTGAAGTTCATCAAGGAGAAGGATTATCCGGCGCGCGGCGCGGCGACCTGAGGCCGGCAGCGATCAGAGGAGGGTGACGAGCCCGGCGAGCAGCAATGCCGCCGCCGCCGCGGGCGCGATGGGCGCGATCAGGAGCGGCAGGATGGTGAGCGAGAGCGAGACCATCCGCGTCTCCTACAGCTTGGGGAGCGTCACGCCGCGCTGCCCCATATATTTGCCGGCGCGGTCCTTGTAGCTGGTCTCGCAGCGCTCGTTGCCCTTGAGGAAGAGGAACTGGCAGGCGCCTTCGTTGGCGTAGATCTTCGCCGGCAGCGGGGTGGTGTTGGAAAATTCCAGCGTCACATGGCCCTCCCAGCCGGGCTCCAAGGGGGTGACGTTCACGATGATCCCGCAACGCGCATAGGTCGATTTGCCAAGGCAGATGACGAGCACGTCCTCGGGGATGCGGAAATATTCGACCGTACGCGCGAGCGCGAAGCTGTTGGGCGGGATGATGCAGACGTCGGTCTTCTTGTCGACGAAGCTCTGCGCCGAAAAGTCCTTCGGATCGACCACCGCCGAATCGATATTGGTGAAGATCTTGAATTCGTCGGCGACGCGCGCGTCATAGCCGTAGGAGGACAGGCCGTAGCTGATATTGCCTTCGCGGCGCTGGGCTTCGACGAAGGGTTCGATCATGCCGTGGTCCTGGCTGTGCTGCCGAATCCACTTGTCCGAGAGAATGCTCATGGATGAAGGCGTAGCGCGCTCCCGGGTCTTCGTCATCCCTGCTGATGGCGGACCCGATTTCTCCACCCCGATCGCGCATTCGCGCGCCTTATGAGAGGTTTTCCACAACTAATCTTCGACCTGTGGATGGGTCGGGTGAAGTGCCTAATGGATTTTGCTATTCAAGCGACATGGCGGAAGTGGTCCAGATAGCCGAGAGCGGGGGCTCCGGGGATGAAGCGCAGCAGGTGCTGCCGGCGAATGTCGAGGCGGAGGCCGCGCTACTGGGCGCGCTGATGATCGACAACCGGCTGGTCGAGGACGTGCAGATGCGGCTGCGGCCGGAGCATTTCTTCGAGCCGCTGCACGCGCGCATCTATGAACAGATCCTGCGCCTCACCGACCGCAACATGATCGCGACGCCGGTGACGCTGAAGCCCTTGTTCGAGGCCGACGAGGCGATGAAGGAGGTCGGGGGGCCTGCCTATCTCGCCAAGCTGACGGGCTCGGGGGCGAGCGTCATCGGCGCGCGCGACTTTGCCGCGCAGATCTACGACCTCGCGCTGCTGCGCGCGCTCGTGGGCGTGGGGCGCGACATGGTCGAGGGCGCGCTCGATACCTCGGACGACGTCGCCCCGCTCGACCAGGTCGAAGCGGCCGAGACCGCGCTCTACCGCGTCGCCGAGGAAGGCGGGGCCGAGGGCAAGGCGAAGAGCTTCGGCGATGCCTCCAAGCTGGCGCTCGACATGGCCGAAAAGGCGCTCAATTCGGGCGGGCACTTGTCGGGGGTGACGACCGGGATCGAGGGCATCAACGCCAAGATCGGCGGCATGCACAAGTCGGACTTGATCATCCTCGCGGGCCGTCCCGGGATGGGCAAGACCTCGCTCGCCACCAACATCGCCTTTGCCGCCGCGCAGCGCTGGATCCAGGACGAGCGCGACGGGATCGAAGAGAAGAAGCGGGTGGGGGCCCCGGTCGTGTTCTTCAGCCTCGAAATGTCGGCCGACCAGCTGGCGACGCGTATCCTCGCCGAGCAGTCGGGCATTTCGGGCGAGAACCTGCGCATGGGCAAGATCTCGAAGACCGAGTTCCAGAGCCTCGCACGCGCGGCGAGCGACCTGGCCAGCCTGCCGCTCTATATCGACGACACGCCGGGGCTGACGATCGCGGCGATGCGCACGCGCGCGCGGCGCCTCAAGCGCCAGAAGGGGATCGGCGCGGTGGTGGTCGATTACCTCCAGCTGCTGTCGGGCTCGGGGCGCAACTCTTCGGACAACCGCGTGCAGGAAATCTCGGAGATCTCCCGCGGCCTGAAACAGCTCGCGAAGGAACTCGACGTGCCGGTGCTGGCGCTGTCGCAGCTTAGCCGTGCGGTCGAGCAGCGCGAGGACAAGCGCCCCTTGCTTTCCGATCTTCGCGAGTCGGGCTCGATCGAGCAGGACGCCGACATGGTCTGGTTCGTTTTCCGTCCCGACTATTATGTCGCGATGAAGCAGCCGTCCGAGGACCATCCCGACTTCGCCATGTGGCAGGAAGAGATGGAGCGCGTCTACGGCACCGCCGAGCTGATCGTCGCCAAGCAGCGCCACGGCGCGACCGGGCGCGTGAAGATGCTGTTCGACAGCAAGACCACGCGCTTCACCGACGCGCCGATGGACGAGGGCTATACCGCCGAGAGGCGGGGTTAGGCCCTAGTCCTCGAGCATGACCGGATCGGCCAGCCCGGTGTCGATCTTGGCGCGGCACAGGTCGCTTTCGACACTGGTCACCGGATAAGCGCAATAGTCGGCGGCGTAGAAGGCACTGGGACGGTGGTTTCCCGAGATGCCGATGCCGCCGAAGGGCGCGGTCGAGGGGGCGCCGTTGGTCGGCTTGTTCCAATTGATCACGCCGGCGCGGCCTTCGGCCCAGAAGCGCTCATATTGTTCGGGATGCTTGGTCAGGATCGAGGCGGCGAGCCCGAAGCGGGTGTTGTTCGCCTCGGCGATCGCGGCGTCGAAATCGGGCACGCGGATCAGCTGGAGCACGGGGCCGAAGATTTCCTCGTCGAGCCGGTCGCGCGCCCCCGTCACGTCGACGATGGCGGGGCCGAGCAGCGGCTTGTCCTCGGCAAGGCGCTTGAGCTGGCGGATCGCCTTGCCCCCCTTGGCAAGCAGCGCGATATATTGCGCCTGGATGAAATCGGCGGCGTCATTGTCGATCACCGGGCCCATGAACGGCGCCGGCTTGGCGAAGGGCTCGTCGACGATGATCCGGTCGGTGAGCTTGAGAACCTTTTCGAGCAGTCGCTCATGCTTGCCGTCCTCGACGATGAGGCGGCGCGCGCAGGTGCAGCGCTGGCCCGCCGAGAGGAACGCCGACTGGACGATGATGGCCGCCGCCGCATCGAGATCGGGGAGGTCCCAGGCGATCAGCGGGTTGTTGCCCCCCGCCTCGATGGCGAGGATCTTCTGGGGCTTGTCGGCAAAGGCGCGGTGGATCAGCCGCCCGGCCTTGGCCGAACCGGTGAAGAGCAGCCCGTCGATGTCGTCGGAGGCGGCCAGCGCCTTGCCGACCTCGGGACCGCCCTGGACGCACGCGACGAGGCGTTCGTCGATGCCCGCGTCATGGAAGCACTGGGCCAGCATCTCGCCCACCGCGGGAGTCTTCTCCGAGGGTTTGAAGACAACCGCATTGCCCGCCAGCAGCGCGGGTACGATATGGCCGTTGGGCAGGTGGGCGGGGAAATTGTAGGGCCCGAGCACCGCCATCACGCCATGCGGCTTGTGGCGCACCGCGATCTTGGTGTTCATCGCGCCCTCGGCCTTGCGCGAGGGCGTGCGCTCGTTGTGCGCCGTGACCGAGATATCGACCTTGCCGATCACCGCGCCGACCTCGGTTTTGGCTTCCCAATGCGGCTTGCCGGTTTCCATCGCGATCAGCCTGGCGAGGTCGTCCTCGCGCTCGCGCACGATATTGGCGAAGCGGCGTAGCGCCTCGGTGCGATAGGCCAGCGGCTGGCGCGCCCATTCGGGCTGGGCCTCGCGCGCGGCGGCAATGGCGGCGGCGGGATCGCCTTCCTCGCCGCTCCAGATCTCTTCGCCCGAATAGGGCGTAAAACTCTTCATCGACATGCTTGGCTGGCTCGCAGCCTCGGGCGGTGCGGTCAAGGTTTTCGTTTACTCGACGCTAACCGCCATGGCCTCGCCCATGTGGCGAATCTCGGTGATCTTGGCCTCAAAAGGCTTCCAGTCGTCGCGCTCGGCAATCGCGGCCCAGCGCGCCTCGACCTCCTCGATATGCATCGAACAGGGCGCTTCGCCCGACCAGTAGGGATGGGCGAGCGCGGCCTCGTTCTCGCGGCCCTCGAGCGCCTTGGCGAGGGCCAGAAATTCCTCGCTTTCGTAGCGCTTGTCGTCACGACGCCGCCCGCCGCGCCAATCGAAGAAGACGCGGTCGATGGTCACGGTCTCGGTGGCGAGCGCGGCGACGAGCCTCTTGGCGAGCTCGCGGTCGTCGTCTTGGTGGCCGGGTCGGATGCCGAGCCGGGCAAGGAGGAGCTCGATGGTCGCCTCGTCGAAGCGGCGGCCCCAGTCGTTGAGGATCGGGTTGAGCTTGCGCTCCGAGGTGAGGAGCCCGAGGCAGCCGCCGAGCTGCGCGAGGTCCCACTGGATCGCCTCGGGCTGGCGCGCGAAGCTGTAGAGCCCTTCGCCGTCGAAATAGGCGGCGGTGAAGCGCGGGTTCCAATAGGGAGCGAAGCGCCAAGGGCCATAATCGAAGCTCTCGCCCGTGATGGCGATATTGTCGCTGTTGAGCACGCCGTGGACGAAGCCCGCCGCCATGTAGGAAGCGGCGAGCCGGGCGGTGGCGCCGGACACGAGGTCGAAGAGGCGGACGGCGGCATCCTTGTCCTGTTCGGGCGGGGTCTCGCCGTAGAGATGTTCGAGGCAGTAGCGGGTCAGCGCCGCGATCGCGGGCTTGTCGCGGTGGAAGGCGTAGCGCTGGAAGGTGCCGATGCGGATGTGACCGTGGCCGAGCCGGGTCAGCACCGAGGAACGGGTGGGCGAGGGCTCGTCCGAGCGCCACAGTGCCTCGCCGGTCTCGAACAGGGCGAAGCTCTTCGAGGTGTTGACCCCGAGCGCCTCGAGCATTTCGGTGGCGAAGATCTCGCGTACCCCGCCCTTGAGCGTGAGACGCCCGTCGCCCAGCCGGCTATAGGGGGTTTGCCCCGAGCCCTTGGTGCCGAGATCGAGCAGCCGCCCGTCGCCATCGCGCAGCTGCGCGAAGAGGAAACCGCGCCCGTCGCCGAGGTCGGGGTTGTAGCTGCGGAACTGGTGCCCGTGATAGCGCAGCGCCAGCGGACGAGGCAGGTTGCGGGGGAGCGGCTCGAAGCGCGCGAAATGCTTCTCCCATTGCGGGCGCATGAACTGGCCGAGCCCGATCGCCTTGGCCCAGCGGTGGTTGGCGAATCGCAGCTTGGCCTCGGGGAACTCGGCGGGCGCCACTTCGTCATAGAAGTCGGGTCCGAGCTCGAGGATCCGCGGATCGGGTGTATAGGCTGGCGTCTGATCCATGGCCCGGCGATAGAGAAGCCGCGAAGAAGGGGGAAGCGTGTTGGCGGAAAAAGGTCCGACGTACCGCGATCGCTATTGGAACAGCCCGGAGGGCCTCAAGCTCCACTATCGCGATTATGAGGGCCCGCTCGAAGGGCCGCCGATCCTGTGTCTCCCCGGGCTCACCCGCAACGCGCGCGATTTCGAGCCGGTCGCCGCCGCCTTCGCCGGGCGCCATCGCGTCATCGCGGTGGATTTTCGCGGGCGCGGGCTGTCCGACCATGATCCCGATCCGACCCGCTACCATCCGCCGACCTATGTCGCCGACCTGCTCAAGCTGCTCGACCAGCTGGGCATCGCCGATGCGATCTTCGTCGGCACGTCGCTCGGTGGCATCGTCACCATGCTGCTGGCCGACGAAGAGCCCGAGCGCATCGCCGCGGCGCTCCTCAACGACATCGGGCCCGAGCTGGTCGAGAGCGGTCTCGACCGGATCCGGGCCTATGTCGGCAAGGGGGTCGAAGCGGCCGACTGGGCCGAGGCGGCCGCGCTCTATCGCGCGGGGATGGGGCATATCTACCCCCGCTGGGGCGAGCCCGAATGGGATCGTTTTGCGCGGCGGATGATGCACGAGGAGGGCGGGCGGCTGACCTCGAGCTACGATCGGCGCATTGCCGACAATGTGGTCGCCGGCGCATCGCAGCCGCCGCTCGATGCCTGGCACCTGCTCGATGCGCTCAAGGATAAGCCGGTGACGATCCTGCGCGGCGAGCGCAGCGACCTGTTCAGCCAGGAAGTGGCGGGCCGGATGCTCGACCATCTCGACCACGCCGACCTCGTCAACGTTCCCGACGTCGGGCACGCGCCGAGCTTCGACGAGCCCGAATCGATCGCCGCGCTGGCCGCGCTGATCGACCGCACCCCCGACTAGCGCCGGCGCGCGCGGCGCGCGCGTACGGGCCACCGCGGCACCAGCCGTTCAGCCGATCAGTCGCTCGAGCTTGGCGCGCGCGGCCGCCGCGCTTTCCTCGGGGCTGATCGTCGACTGGAACGCGCCGTCGGCATCGATCAGGAACACATTGGCGGTGTGATCGACCTGGTAGCTGCCGCCCTCGCCCGGGGCACGGATGGCGGCGACGCCGAACTGCTCCATGACCGTCTCGATCTGCGCCCGGCTGCCGGTAAGCCCGATCACGTCGGTTCCGAACAATTCGGCATAGCGCCCGACCTCCTCGGGGCCGTCGCGTTCGGGGTCGACACTGATGAACAGGATCTCGAACGCCTCCTCGCCGCCGAGCGCCTCGCGCAGCCGCACCAGCTGGGCAAGCGTCGTCGGGCAGACGTCGGGGCAATGGGTGAAGCCGAAGAAGACCGCATGCGGACGCCCCGCGAGTTGGCGGCTCTCGAACGGCTCGCCCGCCGCATCGACGAGGGTGAAGTCCCCGCCGATCGACAGGACGGCGTCGGGATCGGGGCGGCTGGTGCTGCGCGGGGCGTCTTCGCCCGCCCGCAGCGCGAGCAGGCCATAGCCGATGGCGGCCAGCGCGACGGCAGCCCAGAGGAGGAGGCGCAGCCGACGCATCAGCGCTCGCCCGGCGCGACGACGTGGATGTCGATCTCGCGCGCGCCGGCTTTCTCGAACTGCAGGGTGAGGGTGAAGCGCTCGCCGGCGCGCAGCGGCGCGTCGAGGTCCGTCAGCATCACATGGTCGCGCTGCGGCTCGAGCGGATGGCGCTCGCCCGCCGGGAGCGCGAGCCCCTCGGCCAGCGGGACCATCCGCGCCATGCCGCCATCGATCGTGGTGCGGTGCAAGCTGGCGCTGCCGCGCTCGCTCGTCACGGCGACGAGCCGGTCGTCGCTCGGGCCCCGATTGTCGATGGCGAGATAGGCCGCGGCGCTGCCCTGCCCGGGCAGGGAGGCGCGCGCCCAGCCGTCGTCGAGAAGGATTTCGGGCGCGGCGGGTGGGGAGCAAGCGGCAAGCGCAAGCGCGGCGATGCCGGTCGGGAACAGCTGTTTCATTGGCGCCGGCTCTAGCAGCGCTGCCGCGGCGGCTCAATCATGTCGTTAGCACGGGTTTGGATCAAATTCGCCTTTCCCTTGCCGGTCATAACCCTTTAAAGGCATTGGTTTTTCACCCGCCGAGCGCTGACCATTGATCCCCTCGTCATTGCAAGATTGCCCACAATCGCACCGCCAGCAGTCCGACCGCGCGCTGGTACGGGCGATGACGATGCGCGCGCTGGGCTCGCTCAAGATCAACGTCGCCGCGCTCGCGCTGGCGGCGGCGGTGGCGACCGCGGTGCATTACGGCCCCTTGCTCGGGCTCGCGATCCTCGCCCGGGTGGCGGCGCTCCTGACCAACTACGTCCTCGGCGTCAAACTGCGTGCCGCGCTCGAGGCCGGCGACGACTATCAAAAGCCGATGGCGCGGTGGGTCCGGGGTGCCGCGCTGGCGGGCTTCAGCTGGTCGCTGCTGCTCTGGGCAGTGCCCGCGTCGGAAGTCGGGTCGCTCGGTGCCCAGGGCCTGTTCTCGATTGTCCTGCTGGGCGTCGCCAGCGCGATCAACACGGTCATCGGCGAACGCCGGGCGATCCTCTACTTCACTATTCCCTTCGCCCTCAGCGCGGGCGCCTATTTCGTGTGTCTCGCGCCGCTCGTCGGCTGGCTCCCGCTGCTCATCGCCACGCTCGGCATCGTCATCATCTTCCTGTTCGCGCTCAATCTGGAATCGCAGCATCAGCACCTCGCCGCCAGCTTTGCCGCCAATGCGATGCTCGCCCAGTCGCTGCACCAGGCCAATGTCGAATTGTCCGAGGCGCTCGAGATTGCCGACCGGCTGGCGCATTACGACCAGCTCACGGGGCTGCGCAACCGGCGATGCTTCGAACAGGAAGCGCAGGGCATGGCGTCCGCGCGGGCCGAGGACGGGCGGCGGCTCGACATGCTCCTCGTCGACGTCGATCACTTCAAGTCGCTCAACGACCGCTTCGGGCATGCGTTCGGCGACCGCGTCCTTAAACGGGTGGGCAAGGCGCTCGACGCCTTCGCCGAAGCCCATCCCGAGACCATCGCCGCGCGCATTGGCGGCGAGGAATTCGCGGTCGTGCTCGACGGGGCAGGCAGCGATGCCGAGGCGCGCCTGTACAGTGAAGACTTGCGGGCGCGGATCGAGGCGGCCTCACCCACGGCGCGCGGCAGCGACCAGCCCAGCCGCATTACCGTCTCGCTTGGCCTGACCCGCTGGCGCGTGGGCGAGACGCTCGACCAGGCGATGCGCCGCGCCGACCGCTTGCTCTATGCCGCCAAGGAGGCGGGACGCGATCGCAGCTGCAACGACTTTGATGGCAAGGCGCCCGCGCGCGTGGCGGACCGGTAGCGCCTCGCCGGTCGGCGTCGAGCGGAAGGGGGCGGGCGCGCGGGCACATTGTGCCGCCTCCCGCCTCCCGACTCCCGTATCTTGATGCAGGTTAGGAATCGGGGCCGGACTATGCTAGCCTCGCGCCGCAACCAACGAGGGGGGGGGGGGGACCCATTTCGATCAACCGCGATCTGGCCGCGCTCTCGATCGATCGCACGCCGCCCGGCCGCGTGGGCGGGGGACGGATCGATCGGTCGCTGCCTGCCCCCGGGGCGGGGGTCGGCCGGCTGCGAGGGAAGTGGAGGTCCGAGCCGGAATCGAACCGGCGTACACGGATTTGCAGTCCGCTGCGTCACCACTCCGCCATCGGACCTCGCGTGGTGAAGGCGTCCATTGGCGTAGGCGCGGGCGGCTTGTCAACGCCGATCTTTCGACGAACGACCGCACCGCGGCTTGGCGTTTGGACGCATTGCGACTAGAGAGCGGGAAGGATATGGCTGTATTAGGATGATGAGACAGTGAGTGCGACCGTGATCGACCATGATGACATGGATGCCGCCCGGCAGGCGATGATCGATAGCCAGCTTCGTCCCAATGGGGTGGTGGACAAGCTGTTGCTCGACGCGATCGGCGACGTTCGCCGCGAGCACTATCTGCCCGAAGCGCGTCGCGCCGTCGCCTATCGCGACCGGTCGATCGACCTTGGCGGGGGGCGCTTCGCCATGGCGCCGACCCCGCTGGCGCAGCTGATCGATCATGCCGCCCCCAAGCCGGGCGAGCGGGCGTTGGTGGTCGGTCCGGTGGCAGCCTATGCGGCCGCGCTGCTGACCGAAATGGGGCTCGACGCGGTGGCGCTCGACAGCGCGGCTGGCGAGGAGCCCGTGAGCGACGGCGTGACCGTGCGCAGCGGTGCGCTCGACCAGGGGGTCGCCGAACTCGCACCCTACGATCTCATTCTCGTCGTCGGCGCGATCGAACAGCTCGGCGAGGCGCTGACCGCTCAGCTTGCGCCGCACGGCCGGGTCGCCGCCCCGGTGATGGTCGATGGCGTGAGCCGGCTCGCGATCGGCTCGCGGGTCGGCGACGAGATCGCCTTCCGCAGCTTCGCGGATGCGCAGGTGCCGCGTCTCGCCTGCTTCGAGCGACCCAAGTCGTTCCAGTTCTAGACCAGCAAACAGGGGAGGTGTCGATGCGCGTCGGGTTTCTTGCTTTTGGAGCGGCGCTGGTCGCCATCGCCTGTCCTGCCGCCGCCTCGGCGCAGGATCGGGAGTCGCTGAGCGAAGCGCTGGTCGACGCCTATCGCACCAACCCGACGCTGACCGCCCAGCGCGAGGCGCTGCGCGGCACCGACGCAGGCGTGGCGCTGGCGCGTGCAGGCAGCCGCCCCACCCTGAGCGCGATCGCCGGGCTCGATCGCGAACTGTCGCGCCGCGGCGCGCTCGGCTCTCAGGCGCAGGATTTCAATCTCTCGGTCGGCGCCGACCTCAGCCTGCCGCTGTTCCAGGGCGGCCGGGTGAAGAATGACATCCGCGCCGCCAAGGCCCGCGTCGAGGCGGGGCGCGCCACGCTGCGCGCGGTCGAGGGCGATGTGTTCACGCAGGCCGTCGCCGCGTACATGGACGTGATCCGCGCGCGCGCCGTGGTCGATCTGAGCGCCAACCAGGTGGAGGTCCTCACCACCAACCTCGAGGCCACCGAGGATCGTTTCGAGATCGGCGACCTTACCCGGACCGACGTGGCGCAGTCGCAGGCGCGGCTCCAGCTGGCCCAGTCGCGGCTCGCTGGCGCGGTTGGGCAGCTCGCCGCGGCGGAGGAAATCTACCGCCAGGTGATAGGCGATGACCCGGGCGAACTCGCCCCGCCGCCGCCGCTGCCGCCGCTGCCCGAGACCCCCGAGCAGGCGGTGCGCATCGCGCTCGTGGACAATGCCGACCTCGAGGCCGCGCGCGAGCTGGCGCAGGCCGCGGGTTTCGACGTGCGCGTGGCGCGCGCGGCGCGGCTGCCGACGCTGTCGGCGGTGGGCTCGGGGACCTATGTCAACGCGCTCGGCAATGCCGGCGAAGATGTGTTCGGCTCGCCCTTCCCCAACGACGGGTCGGTGACCAGCGTCGGGCTGACCTCGCGCATCCCGCTCTATCAGGGCGGCGCACCCGCCGCGCGCGTGGCGCAGGCGCAGGCCTTCGCGGCGCAGCGGCTCGAACTGCTCGTCGCCGCCGAACGCGCGGTGATCGCCGAGGCGCGCTCGGCCTTTGCCGCCTATGAAGCCGCGCAGCGGGCGATCGAGGCCAACCAGGTCGCAGTCGAGGCCAACGAACTCGCGCTCGAAGGCGCGCGCCTCGAAAATTCAATCGGGACCCGCTCGGTGCTGTTCGTGCTCGATGCCGAGCAGGAGCTGCTCAACGCGCGGGTCGACCTGGTGACCGCCGAGCGCGATGCCTATGTCGCGGGCTTCCGCCTGCTCAACGCGATGGGACAGGCCGAGGCCGACGACCTCCAGCTCGACGGGGGCGCGCTCTACGACCCGGTCGGCGCCTATCGCGAGGTGGCCGGGCGCTGGACCGACTGGGGCGATCGCGACCTCGACGGCCCGGTCGCGACCAGCACCGCGACCCCCGAGGAGCGTCCGCAAAGCGTGACAGAGCGTCAATAATCGGTAAAGAGGGCGGGTATGGCAGGACCTAACGAGCCCTCGATGGAAGACATTCTCGCCTCGATCAAGAAGGTGATCGCGGAGGAAGACGCCCCGCGCGAACCGCAGGAACGGCGCGCCAAGCGCGCGGTGACGCTCGCGGCCGAACCCGAGGAAGAGGACGACGTTCTCGACCTTTCGAATGCGGAGGCGCCCGCCGGCGCGGGGCACGATCCCGCAGCGCCGCCCGCCGAGGCCGCCAATCTGATGGCCGAGGACGCCGCGGGCTCGACGCGCTCGCGCCTCGAGGAACTGGCGAACGTGGCGGCGAACGCACCGCCGGGCGCCAACGTCAATCCGCTCGAGGAAGTGGTCCGCGACATGCTGCGGCCGATGCTCAAGCAATGGCTCGACGAGCGGCTGCCCGGCATTGTCGACGAGCATGTGCGCCGCGAGATCAGCCGCATCACCGGTCGCAAGCTCTAGCGACCGGACCCGGTCCGGCCTGCGGGTTCCTTTTTCCGCGTTCGTTGCCGTTTCCCGTTCCGCGAGCGGGCCGGCTTGCGCAAACCGCAGGCGGCGCTAGCTTCGCGCGCATGAAAACGACTCTCGCGCTGACCGCGCTCGCCACCGTTCTCGCCGCGCCCGCGCTTGCCGCCGCGCGTCCGATGACCGCCGAAGACCTCGTCAAGCTGCACCGCGTCGGCGGGCCCTCGGTCTCGCCCGACGGGCGCATCGCGCTCATTCCCGTTTCGGTCGCCAAGGACGACCTGTCGGGGCGCAGCACCCATTATGCGCTGCACGGCCTCGCCAGCGACGTCACGGTGCCCGCGCTCTGGCTCAGCCTTGACGATTGGAGCCCGCGCGGGGCGCGCTTCGGCGGCGACGGGATGATCTGGTTCGTTTCCTCCAAGTCGGGCAGCGACCAGGTCTATCGCGTGGCGTGGGACTCGACCGAGCCGATGGCGGTGACCGACCTCGCAGCGGGCGCGATCGACGACTTCGTGCTATCGGGCGATGCCAGCAAGATGGTCGTGCTCGCCACGCGCGATCTTGGCTGCGAGGATCTTGTCTGCGCCAATGTCGAGGCGGTCGAGGCGATCGGCAACGCCAAGGCCTATGACGAGATTTTCGTGCGGCATTGGGACACGTGGCTCACCCCCGGCGAGAAGGCGCAGCTCTACGGCTTCCAGGTCGTCGATGGTCAGGCGCTGGGCACGGGGGCGCCGATCAGCGCCGCGCTGACCGGCAACACCCCCTACAAGCCCTTCGGCGGGTCGGAGCAGGTGTCGGTGTCGAATGAGGGCATCGTCTATTTCGCGCAGCGCGCGGGCGGCCCCGAAGAGCCGACCACGACCAATCTCGACATCTATGCCGCACCGGTCGATGCCAGCACCGCGCCGGTCAACCTGACGGAGGCCAATGGCGCCTATGACGCGCAACCGGTGCTGTCGCCCGACGGGCGCCACCTTGCCTATGTCGCGATGGAACGCCCCGACTACGAAAGCGACCGGCTGCGGCTGATGGTGCGCGATCTGGCGAGCGGCGACACCCGCGAGGTCTCGCCCGGCTGGGACGTCAGCATCGGTTCGATTGCCTGGGCGCCCGAGGGCGACAGCCTCTATGTGACCGTCGGCGAGGTGATGGAACGCCCGATCTATCGCGTCGATCTGGCGTCGGGCGCGCGCGAGCGGCTGACCGGCGAGGGCAGCGCGGGGGGCGTGACGCCGCTCGCAGGGGGGGATGTCCTCTTCACGATGAACGACCTCGCCGCCCCCAACGAGGTCTATCTGCTCGATGATGGCGAGATCGAGCAGCGGACCCATTTCAACCGCGAGCTGCTGGCCGAGTTCGACCCGGTGTCGTGGGAGAAATTCAGCTTCGAGGGCGCGGGCGGCGATACCGTCTGGGGCTTTTCGCTGAAGCCGGGCAATGTCGAGGAAGAGCTGCCGATCGCCTTCGTCGTGCATGGCGGTCCGCAGGGCAGCTTCGGCAACAGCTGGTCGACCCGCTGGAACCCGCGCGCGCTGAGCGCCGGGCGCTATGCGGTCGTCTCGATCGATTTCCATGGTTCGACCGGTTACGGGCAGGATTTCGTCGACAGCATCAACCAGGACTGGGGCGGCAAGCCGCTCGAGGACCTGCAGCTGGGCCTCTCGCATGCGCTCGAGCAGGACGCGCAGCTCGCGGGCGATCGCATCTGCGCGCTCGGCGCCAGCTATGGCGGCTACATGATGAACTGGATCGCGGGCAATTGGTCGGACCGGTTCGACTGCCTGATCAACCACAACGGCCTCCTCGACATGCGCAGCTTCTACTATGCGACCGAGGAATTGTGGTTCCCGCGCTGGGACATGGGCGGGAGCTACGCCGAGGCAGCTGAAACCTACGAGCGCTGGAACCCGGTCAACTATGTCGAGAATTGGCAGACGCCGATGCTCGTCGTGCTCGGGCTGAAGGACTTCCGCGTGCCCTATACGCAGGGTCTGGGCGCCTTCACCGCGCTGCAGGAGCGCGGCATTCCCTCGCGTCTCCTCGTCTTCCCCGAAGAGAACCACTGGGTGCTCAACGGCGAGAATTCGATCCGCTGGCACCATGAGGTGCACGACTGGATGGACCGCTGGACCGCGCCCGAAACCGGGCAGGCGGGCGAATAAGCGGCGGCTATAAGTGCTTGAAGGGAAGGGCGGCTGTCTCTAGTCGCTCTTCCCCATGACCGAGCTCGCCAAGACCTTCGAACCCGGCCCGATCGAGGCCAAATGGTACCAGCATTGGGAAGAGACGGGCGCCTTCCGTCCCGAGCGCCCCGATGCCGAACCCTATACGATCGTCAATCCGCCGCCCAACGTGACGGGCAGCCTGCATATCGGGCACGCGCTCGACAACACGCTGCAGGACATCATGATCCGCTACGAGCGGCTGCGCGGGAAGGATGCGCTGTGGGTGGTCGGCACCGACCATGCGGGCATCGCCACGCAGATGGTGGTCGAACGCCAGCTCGAGGCCAACCAGGACAAGCGCACCAACTATTCGCGCGAGGAATTCGTCGCCAAGGTCTGGGAGTGGAAGGAAGAGAGTGGCGGGCAGATCACCCGCCAGCTACGCCGCCTCGGCTGCTCGATGGACTGGAGCCGCGAGCAGTTCACGATGGACCCGCATTTCTCCGAAGCGGTGCTCAAGGTGTTCGTCGATCTCTACAATGACGGGCTGATCTATCGCGACAAGCGGCTCGTCAATTGGGACGTCAAATTGAAGACCGCCATCTCCGATCTCGAGGTCGAGACGATCGAAATCAAGGGCGGCTTCTGGCATTTCAAATATCCGCTCGCCGACGGGGTGACGACCGCCGAGGGCAAGGATCATCTCGTCATCGCGACGACGCGTCCCGAGACGATGCTCGCCGACATGGCGGTCGCGGTGCATCCCAACGATCCGCGCTACAGTAGCGTGATCGGCAAGGAGATCGTCCAGCCGATCACGGGGCGGCGCTTCAAGGTGATCGCCGATGAGCATGCCGATCCCGAGCTGGGTTCGGGCTGCGTGAAGATCACGCCGGGGCACGATTTCAACGATTTCGACGTCGGCAAGCGCGCGGGGATGAAGCCCGCCGAAATGCTCAACATGCTCGATGGCGACGGCAATGTCTGCCAGACCGAGGACGGGCTGGTGCCGGACGAGTTCATCGGGCTGCATCGCTTCAGGAAGGATGGCGTCGACGGGGCGCGCGAGCTCGTCGTCAAGCGGATGAAGGAGGGGGGCTTCCTCATCCCGCATGTCGACAAGGATGGCGAGAGCCACGACTTCGAGCCGCGTACGATCCAGACGCCGTTCGGCGATCGCGGCGGGGTGGTCATCGAGCCGTGGCTGACGGATCAGTGGTATGTCGATGCGGAGAAACTGGCGCAAAAGCCGATCGAGGCGGTGCGTTCGGGCGAGATCGAGATCGTCCCCGCAACCTGGGAAAAGACCTTCTTCAACTGGATGGAGAATATCCAGCCTTGGTGCGTGAGCCGCCAGCTGTGGTGGGGTCACCGCATCCCGGCCTGGTACGACGCCGACGGCAAGGCCTATATGGCGATGACCGAGGAGGAGGCGCAGGCGCAGGCGGGCGAGGGCGTTGCGCTCAAGCGCGACGATGACGTGCTCGACACTTGGTTCTCCTCGGCGCTGTGGCCCTTCGCGACGCTCGGTTGGCCCGAACAGACCGAGCTGCTCGACAAGCATTACCCCAACGACCTGCTCGTCTCGGGCTTCGACATCCTGTTTTTCTGGGATGCGCGGATGATGATGATGGGGCGCCAGCTGACGGGGCGGAACCCGTGGCCCAAGCTCTATCTCCACGGCCTCGTGCGCGCGGCCGACGGGCAGAAGATGTCCAAGTCGAAGGGCAATGTCGTCGACCCGCTCGGGCTGATCGACAAATATGGCGCCGATGCGCTGCGCTTCTTCATGGCGGCGATGGAAAGCCAGGGCCGCGACATCAAGATGGATGACAAGCGAGTCGAGGGCTATCGCAACTTCGCGACCAAGATCTGGAACGCCGCGCGCTTCCTGCAGGCCAATGGCATCGGCGCGTCGAAGAGCCTCGCCGCGCCCGAGGCGAGCAAACCGGTCAACAAATGGATCATCGGGGAGGTTGTCGGCACGCTGGCGAAGCTCGAAAAGGCGTTCGACGAGCTGCGCTTCGACGGCATGGCCGATGCCATCTACCATTTCGCGTGGGGGACCTTCTGCGACTGGTATGTCGAGCTCATCAAGGGCGAGATGGACGAGGAGACCAAGGCGGTCGCGGGCTGGGCGTTCGACCAGATCCTCGTCATGCTCCACCCCTTCATGCCCTTCATCACCGAAGAGCTGTGGCACAGCATGGCCGACCCCGCCCGCCCGCGCCCCTACGACATCATCCACGCCAAGTGGCCCGCGCCCGAAGCGGTGGTCGACGCCGAGGCGAAGGCGGCCATCGACTGGACGGTGGCGCTGGTGACCGAGGTGCGGGCGCTGCGCGCCGAGTTGAACATCCCCTGGTCCTCGCGGCTGACGCTGCACCCGCTGGACGGCGGGTCCACCGAGGCGGCCGAGGCGCTTGACCGGATGGGCAAGGCCGAATGGGGAGCAGAGATGAAGACCGCGCCCGCGGGCTCGGCACAGATTGTGGTGGCGGGCAAGAGCTATGCGGTGCCGCTCGCCGACGCGATCGACCTCGACGCCGAACGCTCGCGGCTCGCCAAGGCGGCCGAGGCGGCGGACAAGGAAGTGAAGAGCCTTCAAGGCCGGCTCGGCAATCCCAATTTCCTCGAGCGCGCCAAGCCCGAGGCGGTCGCCAAGGCGCGCGCCGACCATGAAGCGCGCGCCGAGGAAGCGAGCCGGTTGCGCGCCGCGCTGGAGCGACTGGGGTGAGCTATCCCGCGACCCGCATGCGCCGCCGCCGGCAGGCGCCATGGATGCGCGAGATGCTGCGCGAGCATCGGCTGCATCCTAGCGACTTCATCTGGCCGCTCTTCCTCTGCGAAGGAAAGAACGAGACGCAGGCGATCGGCAGTCTTCGCGGCGTGTCGCGTTTCTCGATCGACCTGATCGTGGAGCGGGCGAGGGAGGCGGCGGCGGCGGGCATTCCCGCGATCGCGCTTTTCCCCAACACGGCGGACAAGGATCGCAGCGAGACCGCCGCCGAAGCGCTCAACCCAGACAACCTCATCTGCCGCGCGGTGCGTAGCGTGAAGGAGGCGGGCGTCGAGATCGGGGTCATGACCGACGTCGCGCTCGATCCCTATACGAGCCATGGCCATGACGGGCTGCTTGCCGAGGACGGCAGCGTCGACAATGACGCGACGGTCGAGATCCTCGCGCGCCAGGCGCTGGTGCAGGCCGAAGCAGGGGCCGATATCGTTGCGCCCTCGGATATGATGGACGGACGCATTGGCGCGATCCGCGACACGCTCGAGGATGCCGGACGGCACAATACGGCAATCATGGCCTATGCCGCCAAATATGCCTCCTCGCTCTATGGCCCGTTTCGCGAAGCGGTGGGCTCGGGCGATCGGCTCAAGGGCGACAAGCGCGGTTACCAGATGGACCCGGCGAACGGGCGCGAAGCCTTGGAGGAGGTCGAACTCGACCTCGCCGAGGGCGCCGACTTCGTCATGGTCAAGCCCGGCATGCTCTATCTCGACGTGATCGCGCGGGTCGCCGACCAGTTCGACGCGCCGCTGTTCGCCTATATGACGAGCGGTGAATATGCGATGGTCGAGGAGGCCGCAGCAGCAGGAGCGGGAGATCGCGACAAGATGCTGATGGAAGCGCTGACCGCGTTCAAGCGCGCCGGCTGCACCGGTATCCTCAGTTATCACGCGCTCGAGGTCGCGCACTCGCTATGAGCGAGGCGGGGGGCAAGTATCGCCGCGACATGGGGACGCTGGGCGTTCTGTTCATCGTCGTCAACGGGCTGATCGGGGCGGGCATCTTCGGGCTGCCCGAGCTGCTGCATGGCGCGGTCGGCGGCTTTGCCCCGTGGCTGCTGCTCGTGGGCGGGCTGCTCGTGATGAGCATCGTCCTGTGCTTCGCCGAGCTGACGCGGCTGACCGACCGCTCGGGCGGGCCTCAGCGCTTCGTCACCGATGCCTTCGGGCGCTTCGCCGGGTTCGAGGTCGGCTGGACCTTCTACGCCGCGCGCATGCTCAGCCAGGCCGCCAATAGCGCGGTGCTGATCGCCTATGCCGCCGCGATCTGGCCGGTGCTCGGCGACGGGATCGCGCGCGGGACCGCGATCGTGACCGTGCTGGCCGCACTCACGATCATCAATATCGTCGGCATCCGCCGCGTGGTGGCGGCGCTCGGCGCGATGACCGCGCTCAAGCTGGTCCCGCTCATCCTGCTGGCGCTCGTGGCGCTGGTGGCCAGCGCGGCACCGGGCGAGGTCGCGCTGCCCCGCCTCGAGGCCGTCGAGGGCATCGCGCTGGCCACGCTTTACGCGTTCGTCGGGTTCGAGAATGCCACCATCCCGGCGGGCGAGACCAGGGAGCCCCGCCGGGCGATGCCGCGGGCGCTGCTGATCGGGCTCCCGGTCGTCACCCTCCTCTATTTCGCGCTGCAATGGGCCTATAGCGCCTCGCCTATCGCGGGCAGCGGTCCCGAGGCCCCGGTGGTCGAACTGGCGCGCCTTCACTGGGGCGATGTCGGCGCGCTGCTGATCGCCGCTACCGTGGTGATGAGCGTCCTTGCCAACATGACCGCGGGCCACACCTCGGCCAGCCGGATGACGCCGGCGATGGCCGACGACGGACTCCTGCCCGGCTGGTTCGGCCGGGTATCGCGCTGGGGCACCCCGGCCAACTCGATCGCCTTCTTCGGGGTGGGGTCGGCGGCCTTCGCGCTGAGCGGGACCTTTGCGGGGCTGGCGGCGATCTCGACGCTGGCGCGGCTGCTTGCCTATATCGGCTCGATCTTCGCGCTGCCGCGGCTGCGCCGGGGCGCGGGTCTGACCGCGCTCACTCCGACGATCGTGCTGGCAGCCCCGGTGGCGCTGGGGCTGAGCCTGTGGGCGACGTTCCAGACCACGGCGGTCATGTGGCAGACGCTGGCAGCGTTCGCGCTTGTTGGCGCCGTCCTGTTCGCGCTCGCGCGGCGCGCGCGATGACGTTCCGGCACGAGACCGAACGGCTCGTCCTGCGCGATTGGGACGAGGCCGACAGCCGCACCTTCTGGGAGATCATGAACACCCCCGCCGTGATGCAGTGGCTCGGTGGGCCGCAGCCCTTCGAGGAGTGGCAGGAGGGGTTCGCGCGGCTGCAGGGCTATGCCCGCGACTACGGACATTGTTTCTGGCTGGTCGAGCGCAAGTCGGACGGCGAACTGCTCGGCTTCTGCGGTCTCAAGCGCATCAACTACGAGGGCGCGCCCAACCCGGGCATGCCCGAGATCGGCTGGCGCTTTCGCGAAAGCGCGTGGGGGCATGGTTACGCCAAAGAAGCCGCGATCGCCTCGCTCGACCTCGCCTTCGACCGCTTCGGCTATGACGAGGTGACCGCGGTGACGGTGAGCGGCAACGCGCCGAGCTGGGGGTTAATGGAGCGGCTGGGGATGATCGAACGGCCCGAGCTCGCTTATCATGACGGCAAGTATAGCGCGCAATATGGGCGCGCACGGCAGTGGGTGATCACCGCCGCGCAATGGCGCGAGCATCGCGCCCGGCTTCTCGCCTCGGGAGACTGATGCCTAGCGCGCGATGCGCGCTTCGAGGCGGGCGAGCGCGGCGGCCTGCGCGCGATCGAGGTCGCTGGCGTCGGCGAGCAGGGCCTCGAGCGCGGCGCGGTCGCGAGGGCTTGCCCAGCCGTCGCGCGCGATTTGCCCGGTGGCCAGTTCGGCCGCGTCCGCAAGAACGCGCGCGACGCCTTCGCGGCTGCGCACAAGCAATCCCATTTCCTCCTGCGCGCGAACCCAGCTCTCGCTGCCACGGGCGCCGGCGGCGCTGGCGGCGGCCTCGGCGCTCGGCCATTGCGCGGCGAAGGCATCGCGCCCCTCGGACAGGCGTGCGGCGAGCGCGGCGATGGCCTCGCCGACGGTGAGCTCGCCGGGGGGCGGGGTGGTCGAGCCGACGGGCAGCCGCGGGTCGAGCGCTTCGGCGGGACGTGCCGACAGGGCCGGGACCGTCCGGTCCGCGTGACAGGCTGCGAGGGGGAGCAGGAGCAGAAAGGAAAGGGCGCTGCGCATAGTCGTCGGACTAACCAGCTGGGCGAGGCGAGGCAATCTTTTCCGATTTTGTCCAAAAAACGTCTTGAAAGGCGCGCGAGCCCTCTCTATTGCCCCCGTCAACCCAAGCGCCCGTAGCTCAGCTGGATAGAGTACCTGACTACGAATCAGGTGGTCGGAGGTTCGAATCCTTCCGGGCGCGCCACTTATAGGAAAGGCCGCTGTCTCCCCGGAGACGGCGGCCTTTTTCCTGCTGATATGGCAGCCGGTCGGAAAGCGGCGATCAGGCGGTTTGCGCCTGCATCTCGCGCGCGCGATCGTGGAAACGGGCGGCCAGCATCTCATGGCGTTCGCGCGCCGCATGGGTGACCGCTCGAGCCGCCGCGAGCCGCTCCTGCGCGGCGCGCCGCTGGTAAAAACGCAAGTCGGATTCGACGCGCAGCATGTGATCCCCCGCCATGACCCAATTCTCCCAAGCTTATCGTCGCGGGAGATGGTGCGATAGAATGGTAAAGCAGCGGTGAATTGCAAGGCGGCAGCGAGCTCACGCTTAACCCGCTTTAAGAAAACAGGGCTTTCGTCCTGTTTTGTTCGCACATTGGGTCGGCCGGATTGGCCGCGCGCGGCGCGAGTTCGCGCGCGGTCAGGGGCGCCGGGCGCGAATCGGCGGCGCGAGTCGCGGCGTCCGGTCGGACGCGCGCCGCCGCCGATGGTGACGCCGACGATGACCGCGATGACGCGCCGGCGTGCGCCAG
Organism: Sphingomicrobium astaxanthinifaciens; assembly: GCF_022865105.1. Taxonomy (GTDB): domain Bacteria; phylum Pseudomonadota; class Alphaproteobacteria; order Sphingomonadales; family Sphingomonadaceae; genus Sphingomicrobium; species Sphingomicrobium astaxanthinifaciens. Next base: position 481,107 of record NZ_JAKNYM010000001.1, on the reverse strand, counting down.
GGACCGCGCGAGATCGCGGGCGGGGCGGGGCGCACCGCGTCGAACAGCTTGGCTCCCGCCAGAAAGACCACGCCCAGGCAGGCGAGGAACAGCAGATTGCCCAGCAGCCCGGGGAATTGATGCGCATAGGCCTGCCCGCGCATGACCGCGCCGAGCGCGATCGCATAAGTGATCAGCGCCGCTTCGAAGCGGGTCTTGATGGTGAACAGGCGAGCGATCTTGCTGAGCATCGACATAGGTTAAGCAAACGCCGTGCCAACCAAGCCGTTCCGCCAAAAAAACGTTAAACGCTTTGCTTGACTGTCTGTTAATCCGACAGGTCGAGCGCGCCGAGGTCGAGCAGGTCGAGCATGGCGCGGCGCGCGGCCGTGACGGTGGCGACCAGCGTTTCGCTCTGGACCTCGCGCGCATCGATGGTCTCGGGCCATGTCCGCGCGACGACCTTAGCCATGGCGTCGAGCTTGGCCTGGTCGACGAGGAACCGCGGGTCGACCGTCGCGGGATCGCAGGCGACCCGCAAGCGGAGGCAGGCCGGGCCGCCGCCGTTGGCCATCGACTGGCGGACGTCGACGACCTCGACGCGGCGGATCGGGCCGTTGGAGGCGAGGTGCGCCTCGAGCCAGCGCCAGACAGTCGGGGTCTCGCGGCACTCGCTCGGCACCACCAGCGTCTGTTCGCCGCTCGGCAGGGTCAGCAACTGCGCGTTGAAAAGATAGGAGGAGATCGCATCGGCGAGCGGGACGTCGGCATCGGCCACCTCGACATAGTCGAGGCCGGGGAAGCGCTCGGCGATACGCGAGATGGTATCGTCACGATCCGCGAAGGCCTTTTCATGCGCGAAGAGCGTGCGTTCGTTGGCGACCGCGACGACGTCGTTGTGGAAGGCCCCGGCGCTGATCGCTTCGTCGGATTGCTGGACGAACAGGACGCGTTCGGGATCGAGGCGATGCAGCCGGGCGACGGCGCGGCTGGCCTCGATATGCTGGCGCGCCGGGAAGGGACCGCCCGAGACGCCATAGACGAAGATTTCCAGTCCCTTGTCGGCGTGGCGGTCGGCAAGGCGCATGAAATTGGCGGCGCCCTCGTCGCCGAAGACGGGGGGGACCGGGGAATGGACCGCAAAGGCCTCGTGGGCGAAGGCGAGGCGGAGCTGGGCCAGCGTATCGGGCCATTCGTGGCTGCGATGCGGCATCGTCTTGAGATTGGCCACGGTCAGGTGGCAGCGGCCATCGGCGGTATCGGGCGCCGGGCTCACGGTGGCGGCATTGGCCGCCCACATCGAGGAGGCCGACATGGCGTTGGCGGCCAGCGCATGGTTGCACTCGAGATAGTCGGCGCCGAGCGCGCGCAGCCAGCCGCCATTAGGGCGCGGCAGCGGCATGAAAACACCCTGCACCAGCCCCAACTCGAGATTGGCGCGCATCTTCTCGATCCCCTGCAACGCCGCCTCGCGCGGGCGCGAGATGTCGCCGGCATGGCGCGTCGAGGCGAGGTTGCCGAGGCTGAGTCCGGCGTAATTGTGGCTCGGGCCGATGAGGCCGTCGAAGTTGATCTCGCGAATGGTCATCGCCGGCTCACCGCGAGCACGCGGTCCCCGGGCTCGACGTCAAGCGCGGCCATCGCCGTCGCGTCCATGCGAAGTTCACCGTCTTCGAGGCTGCCGCGCGCGTGACAGCAGCGGAAGTTCTTGAGGCGACCGGCGGCGACGATCATCTGTTCGCCTCCCTTGTCGAGCGGCTTGCCGAGCAACTGCCATTCGCTGTCGCGGATCGAGGCGACCTGGTCGGTGGTGCCGACCATCGTGGGACCGCCGTCGAAGATGTCGATATAATGTTCGAAGGTCAGCCCTTCCTTCTCGAGCATGCGCATCGCGGCGCGGCCCGAGGGATGCGGCTGGCCGATTACCGAGCGGGCGGCTTCGGGGAGCATGTTCACGTAGATCGGCGTCTTGGGGAACAGGTCGGCGATGAACTGGGTCCCGTGGATCGCGTTGAAGCCGTCGGCTTCGGGAAAGGTCATGCCGAAGAAGCGCCCGCCGATCGCGTCCCAGAAGTGCGAATGGCCACCCTCGTCGATGACGCCGCGCAACTCGGCGAGGATCTTGTCGCCGAACCGCGGGCGGTGCTGCTTGATGAAGAGATAGCGCGAACGGGCCAGCAGCAATCCCAGCCCGCCGGCGCGCGCCGCGGGATGAAGGAACAGGCCGCCGACCTCGCTCGCCCCCTCGAGGTCGGTGCAGAGCGAGAGCAGGCGGTTGCGAAAGATGCGGTCGAGTTCGGCCGATTTCTGCGTGATGGTCGAGATGCGGTAGCTGTAGAAGGGCTGCTCGACCCCCACCTTGCCGAACACCTGGCAGGTGCCGCGAATCCCGCCGCTCCCTACTTCCTCGAGCATGAAGATGTACAGGTCGTCGTCGGGGGACTCGCCCTCGCGGGCGAAGCTGGCATCGGAGCGCTCGAGACGCGCGGTGAGCGTCTCGCGGTCCGCGGGCAGGTTGGTGAACCCGCCGCCGGTCAGTTTCGACAGGTCGTAGAGCGCATCGAGATCCTCGATGCCGGCAGCACGCAGGACATAGGTCATGGGGTGATCAATCTCGCAATCGATAGGGCCGAGAGCGCGGCGCGTTCGCCGATGCTCTCGACGAGGAGAAATTCGTCGGGGCTGTGGATGGCGCCGCCGCGCACGCCCATCGTGTCGACGACCGGGATCCCGGTGGCAGCGATATTGTTGCCATCGCAGACCCCGCCGGTCGCCTTCCAGCCGATCTCGAGGTCGAGATCGGCGCCGGCGCGCTTGACGAGGCCAAACAGCGTTTCCATCGCCGGGGTCATTGGCTTTGGGGGGCGACCGAACCCGCCGTGGATGTGCGGCCGGACCTCGTGCGCGCGCGCGACCGAGGCGACGGTATCGGCGACCAATCGTTCGGCGCGGGCCTGGTCCTCGAGCGTGGTGCACCGGAAATTGACCCGCAGGATCGCAAGGTCGGGCACGACATTATTGGGACCGCCGCCGTCGATCCGCGCCGGGTTGACCGTAAGGCTGTCGTCCATCGCCGCCTTGAGCTGCAGCGCGAGGTCGGCGGCGGCGACCAGCGCGTTGCGTCCATCGCGCGGGTTGCGCCCGGCGTGCGCCGACTTGCCATGCAGGGTGATCGAATAGTTGCCCGAGCCCGCGCGGGCGCCGGCCAGCGTGCCATCGGGCAGCGCGGAAGGTTCGTAGGTGAAGGCGGCGCGCTTGCCTGCGGCCGCCTGGCGGAGCAGCGGCTGCGACGAGGCCGATCCGATCTCCTCGTCCGAGTTGATCACCACCTCATAGCCGAACGCGGGGGCCAGCGGGCTCGCCTCGAGCGCCTTGAGCGCGGCCAGCATGACCGCGATCCCGCCCTTCATGTCGGTGATGCCGGGCCCATTCAACACCTTGCCCTCCTCGAGCCAGGTCAGCGACTGGAACGGGTGATCGACCGGGAAGACGGTGTCCATGTGCCCGGTGAAGAGCAGCTGGACGGGGGCCTCGGGGCGCACCGTGAGGTGCAGGTGGCGGCCGTGGTCGAGCGCGACCTCGTGCCCCGCCGCATCGACCGCGCTGACGGGGGCGGGGTCGACCAGCTCGAGCCCGCCGGGCAGCACCGCGAAGGCGTCGGCAATCTCGCCCGCGACCGTCGCGAGCCCGTCGAGGTTGCGGCTGCCCGAATTGATCTCGGCCCAGGCCCTGGTCTGCGCGAAGGCCTCGTCATGCCCGCTCCTCGCCGCATCGACGATCGCCGTTTCCTGTGTCGACAAGCTCCCCATGGACAGCCTCCTAGCGCGGGCCGATCCAGTCGGCAAACCCCGCGAGGATGTCGCGGTACATCTGGCGCTTGAAGGGCACGATGAGGTCGGGCAGCCGCTGCGGTTCGGCCCATTGCCAGTGCGAGAATTCGGGATGCTCGGTGGCGATGTCGATGTGGTGGTCCTCGCCGGTGAACCGCATCAGGAACCAGTGCTGGCGCTGGCCGATCCAGCGCCCGCCCCAAAGCTTGCCGCGCAGCGGTTCGGGCAGGTCGTAGCGAAGTTCGAGGCGGGGGCTACCCTCGATGCGGTGAACGAGCTGGGGGATGATCCCGGTCTCTTCTTCCAGTTCGCGCAATGCGCCCTGCCAGCTGTCCTCGCCGCGATCGATGCCGCCCTGCGGCATCTGCCAGGCCTCGTCGACGTTATCGATCCGGCGTCCGATCCAGGCGTGGCCATGGTGGTTGAGGAGCATGACGCCCGCCCCGAAGCGGTATCGATCGTCGTCGGACATGGCATCTGTCTCCTCAAAGCACTAGATTAGCGGGGCGGGCATCCGTAAGGGCAGCCCATAAGCGCAATGACGGACGGGAAACAATGGTAACAGCGACCCAGAAACTGACCCCTGTAGAGGCGACGGCGGCCGATCGCGCCGAGGCCGTGGTGGTCCGCTTTGCCGGTGACAGCGGCGATGGGATGCAGCTGACCGGCGGCCAGTTCACGCTATCGACCGCGCTGGCGGGGAACGACCTTGCCACCTTCCCCGACTTTCCCGCCGAAATCCGCGCCCCGCAGGGGACGACCTTCGGCGTCTCCGCCTTCCAGATCAATTTCGGCTCGGCCGCGATCGAGACCGCGGGCGATGCCCCGGACGTGCTGGTGGCGATGAACCCGGCCGCGCTCAAGGTGAACGTCGCGGCCTTGAAGGAGGGCGGGCTGATCATCGCCGATACGGGCGAGTTCTCGGCGCGCAACCTTGCCAAGGCGGGCTATGACGACAACCCGCTCGAGAACGACAGCCTTGCCAGGTACAAGGTGATCGCCTTCGACATTTCGGCGCGCACGCTCGAGGCGGTCAAGGAATTCGGCCTGTCGAACAAGGAGGCGCTGCGGTCCAAGAACATGTGGACCCTCGGCCTCGCGCTGTGGATGTTCGACCGCGACCGCCAGCCGGTGGTCGACTGGCTCAAGGCCAAATTCGCCAAGAAGCCCGAGATCGCCGAAGCCAACATCGCCGCGCTCAACGCGGGTCACGCCTATGGCGAGACCGCCGAGATCGGCGGGCAGGTGCGCCAGCATCATATCGACCCCGCCCCCGCCGAGCCGGGGCTCTATCGCACGGTAACGGGCGCCGAGAGCCTGTCGATCGGACTGGTCGCGGGCGCCCAATTGGCCGGGCTGCCGATGTTCTTCGGCTCCTACCCGATCACGCCGGCCTCGCCGCTGCTGCACCACCTGTCGCGCCTGAAGCAGTTCGGGATCACGACCTTCCAGGCGGAGGACGAGATCGCCGCCATCTGTTCGGCCATCGGCGCGAGCTATGCGGGCAGTCTCGGGGTGACCTCGTCGTCGGGTCCGGGGATCGCGCTCAAGGGCGAGGCGATCGGGCTGGCGGTGATGACCGAACTGCCGCTGGTGATCGTCAATTCGCAGCGCGGCGGCCCCTCGACCGGGCTGCCGACCAAGACCGAGCAATCGGACCTGTACCAGGCGGTCTACGGGCGCAACGGCGATGCGCCGATTCCGGTCATCGCCGCACGCTCGCCCGCCGACGCCTATGATTGCGCGATCGAGGCGGTGCGGATCGCGGTCCAGTACATGACCCCGGTAATGCTGCTCACCGACGGCTATATCGCCAATGCCGCCGAACCGTGGAAGGTACCCGACGCGAGCAGTCACGTGCCCTTCGCGGTGCGTTTTGCCGAAAAGGACGTCGAACCATACCAGCGCGATGCGCGGGGGTCGCGCCCGTGGATCAAGCCCGGCACCCCGGGGCTCGAGCATCGCATCGGCGGGATCGAGAAGGCGCCGGTGACGGGGCACATCAGCTACACGCCCGAGCATCATGCGCAGATGACCGAGGAGCGTTTCGCCAAGGTCCGCAACGTCGCCGACAGCATTCCCGAACAGGATGTCTGCCTCGGCTCGACCTCGGGACGGCTGGCGATGGTCGGCTGGGGCTCGACCTTCGGTCCGATCCACCAGGCGGTCCGCCGCGCCCGCAAGCGGGGGATGGACGTCAGCCACATCCACATCCGCCACATCGCGCCTTTCCCCAAGAACCTCGGCGCGCTGCTCAAGGGGTATGACAAGATCATCGTGCCCGAGATGAACGCGGGGCAATTGAAGACCATGCTGCGCGACCAGTTCCTCGTCGATGCGCGGCCGATGAACAAGATTGCCGGGCAACCCTTCATGATCGCCGAGATCGAGGCGGCGATCGAGGAGGCGCTGGCATGACCCAGCCCGAAGACATGAAGCCGATAAACGTCTGGCCGTTGCTCGTGATGGCGGTCGTGATCGGGTATATTGTCGGGGCCGCGAACGGCTGGTGGTAAGGACAGGTTGAGATGAACGAACAAGTGAAACTGACCGCCAAGGACTGGGCCTCCGAACAGGAAGTGCGCTGGTGCCCCGGCTGCGGGGACTATGCGATCCTGAAAGCGGTGCAGCGCACGCTGCCCGAGCTGGGATCGGATCCCGCCAATACGGTGTTCGTGTCGGGCATCGGCTGCTCAAGCCGCTTTCCCTATTACATGGCGAGCTATGGCTTTCACACCATTCACGGCCGCGCCTGCGCGGTCGCGACGGGGGTGAAGCTGGCCAATCCCGAGCTCGACGTGTGGATCATCACCGGCGATGGCGATGCGCTGTCGATCGGCGGCAATCACACAATGCACCTGCTGCGCCGCAACCTCGATTGCCAGCTCCTGCTGTTCAACAACGAGATTTACGGGCTCACCAAGGGGCAATATTCGCCGACCAGCCGGGTCGGCACGCGCAGCCCCTCGACCCCGTTCGGGTCGGTCGATCGGCCGGCGCTGCCCGCGAGCTTCGCGCTCGGCGCCGGCGCGCGCTTCGTGGCGCGCGGGATCGACGTCAACAAGAAGCTGCCCGAGGTGCTCAAGGCAGCGCATGCGCACAAGGGCGCAGCGTTCGTCGAGATCTTCCAGAATTGCATCGTCTACAACGACGACGTGTTCGGGCCCTTCACCGACCGCAAGGTGGCGGCCGAGAAGCAATTGTGGCTCGAGGCGGGCGAGAAGATGCTGTTTGCCGGCGGCGAGAAGGGGATCGGCTTCGACCAGTCGACCAAGACGCTGAAGGTGGTCGCGGGCGACAGCGGGGAGGTGCTGGTGCACGATCCCGCCAATCGTGCCATCGCGCTGCTGCTCGCCGAAATGCCCGCCGACCTCTTCCCGGTCGCGCTCGGCGTCCTCTACGAGGATCCGGCTCCGACCTACGAGAGCGCGGTCGTCGAACAGAACCGCGCGGTGTCCGAAGGCAAGGTCGCCGACCTCCAGGCGCTGCTGCGGCAGGGGCAGACGTGGCAGGTGACGAAGGAACCGCGCGTCGAATAGTCCCGTTCAAGGGGCGATGGACAATATCACGCACAGCCTCGCTGGCGCGCTTCTCGGCCAGATGGGGCTGAAGCGGTTGACCCCGCGGGCGATGCCGACGCTGATCATCGCGGCCAACCTGCCCGATATCGACGCGCTCGCGCTGTTGCTCGGGACCGAGCATCTGGCGATCCGCCGCGGGCTGACGCACGCGCCGCTGGCGATGCTGGTCCTGCCGATCCTGCTGACGCTGGCGGTGTGGGGTTGGGACCGATGGCGCCCAGGGCGCGAGCGCGTGCGCCCCGGCTGGCTCTATCTTTGCGCGCTCCTCGGCACGCTCTCGCATCCCCTGCTCGATTGGCTCAATGTCTACGGGATCCGCTGGCTCGAGCCGTTCTCGCATCGCTGGTTCTACGGCGACACCTTGTTCATCATCGACATCTGGGTGTGGGCCATCCTCGTCCTGGGGGTCTGGACCTCGCGGTCGATCGAGCAGCGCGGCGGTCGTCACTTCCCCCGACCCGCCTGGCTGATGTTCGTGCTGCTTTGCGCCTATATCGCGGGCAATGGCTGGATCACCGGGCTGGCCGAACGGCAGGGGCAGGAACTGGTCGGCAAGCAATGGAGGATCGAGCCGGGGCGTACGGTCGCGGCACCGGTTCCGATCAAGTTCTGGCAGCGCGAGATCCTTTGGCGCGGCGGCGGGCTCTACGGCTTCGGTGACTATCACTGGCCCGAGGGGGTGCTATTGTCGGGACAGCCGCAGTTCGTCGGGCTCAACCACCCGCTGCTGCAAGCGGCGCGCGGGCGCGACGATGTCGAGGCATATCTGTTCTGGTCGCGGTTGCCGGTGATCATCGAGCGCGACGGGCGGGTGCTGCTCGCTGACCAGCGCTTCCTCGACGAGCGCGTCTCGTCGAGCTTCACGATCGACCTGGGAGCAGCCCAATGAGCAAGGACCCCGTGATCCTCTGGTTCCGCCGCGACCTGCGGCTGTCGGACCAGGCGGCGTTGGCCAGCGCAGCCGACGAAGGACCGGTCGTCCCCGTCTTCGTCCTCGACGACGAGACGCCGGGCGACCGCAAGCCCGGCGGTGCCTCGCGCTGGTGGCTGCATCGCAGCCTCGAGAGCCTTGCGGGCGCGCTGGCGGCGAAGGGCTCGCGGCTGATCCTGCGACGCGGGCGGGTCGACCACGTCCTTCCGCAGCTGTGCCAGGAGACCGGCGCGACCCGGGTGCACGCCCTGCGTCATTACGAGCCGTGGTGGAAGGAGGCCGAGGATCGCATCGCCGATCAGGTCGACCTGTGCTTGCACGACGGCAACTATCTCGAGCCGCCGGGCGCGGTGACGACGGGGGCGGGCGAGCCCTACAAGATCTTCACCCCCTTCTGGCGCGCGCTCAAGGAGCGGATGCCGCCGCCCGAGCCGCGTCCCCGGCCCCGGCGCATCGAGACGCCGTCGGATTGGCCCGAGAGCGACGACCTCGAGGCTTGGGGCCTGCTGCCGACGCATCCCAACTGGGCGAGCGCGATGGAGCAGGAATGGGAACCGGGCGAGGAGGGTGCGCTCAAGCGCCTCCGCGCCTTCGAGGACGAAGCCTCGCGATACGAGGGACAACGCAACTGCCCCTCGCTCGAGGGGACCTCGAAGCTGAGCCCGCACTTGCATTGGGGCGAGATCTCGCCGGCACGGGTCTATGACCGGGTCAAGGATGCCGGGGGCTCGGTGGGCACCTTCCTGTCCGAGCTCGGGTGGCGCGATTTCTCGCAGAATGTAATCCATCAATTCCCCAACTATCCCGACCGCAGCTACCGCGATTTCGACGCGTTCGAGTGGCGCGACTTCCGCTCGTCCACCGCCCGAGAGGATTTCGAGGCGTGGAAGGCCGGACGGACCGGCTACCCCATCGTGGACGCGGGAATGCGGCAGCTCTGGGCGATCGGCTGGATCCACAATCGCGTGCGGATGATCGTCGCCAGCTTCCTGATCAAGCACTTGCTGATCGACTGGCGCGAGGGCGAACGATGGTTCTGGGACACGCTGGTCGACGCCGACTACGGGTCGAACGGGACCAACTGGCAATGGGTCGCGGGGACGGGGGTCGACAGCAACATGTTCGTACGGATCATGGCCCCGCTCAGCCAGTCGGAAAAATATGCCGCGGGCGACTATATCCGCCAATGGGTGCCCGAACTGGCCGACCTACCCGACGCGGCCATCCATGACCCCCACGCCGCCGGCTGCGCACCTTCGGACTATCCTGAAAAGCGGATCGGGCATAAGCAGGCACGCGACCGTGCCCTTTCGGCATATCGGGAAATGAAAGCGGGATAGACCATGGCGAGCCGGGGCGATCATCTGTTGCAGGGCGACCGGGTTTTCGCGACGGGCGAGGGCTGGCTCGCCCGGCTGGTGGCGCCGGCCTTCAAGCCGTTGCTGCACCGGCTCGATGAACGGCTGGTGCGGGGCGGCATCCACGGGACGCTGCCCGACGGCACCGCGCGCGACATCGGGTTCAACGCGCCCGGACATGTCGCCATCGTCCACCTCCACAGCTACATGGCGCTGGTCCGGCTGGCGCTGGCGGGATCGGTCGGGTGGTACAAGGCGTGGGAAAAGAACGAATGGACGTCGCCCGACCCGGTACCCCTGTTCGCGCTCATCATGGATAACGCCCTCGCGCTCGGCGACACGGCGCGGGCCAAGGGACCGATGCGCTGGATCAACGCGCTGGCGCACCGCTTGCGCGACAACGGGTTGGTGCGGGCGCGAGAGAATATCGCCGCGCACTACGATCTGGGCAACGATTTCTACAGCCAGTGGCTCGACCCGACGATGAGCTATTCCTCGGCGATCTTCGCACCGGGGGACGGGCTCGAGGCAGCGCAGCACCGCAAGATCGAGGCGTTGCTCGACCGGCTCAAGCTTGCCGAAGGCGACCGGCTGCTCGAGATCGGCTGCGGCTGGGGCAGCCTGGCGATCGCGGCGGCGCGGCGCGGGGCCCGGGTCGTCGGCCTGACGCTGTCGACCGAGCAGAAGGCCTGGGCCGATGACCGGATCGCCGAGGCGGGGCTGTCCGACCGGATCGAGATCAGGCTGCAGGATTATCGGCAGTGCAACGAGCACTTCGATGCGGTCGCGTCGGTCGAGATGGTCGAGGCGGTAGGCGAGCGCTGGTGGCCCGCCTATCTCGACTGCATCCGGCGCAATCTGCGGCCCGGCGGGCGGGCGGCGCTGCAGTTCATCTCGATCGACCATCGCCTCTTTCCGGCCTATCGGACCAGCGCCGACTTCATCCAGACCTACATCTTCCCGGGCGGCATGCTGCTCGACGAGCCCGCCTTCAGCGCGCTGGCGCGCGAGCGCGGGCTCACCTGGGGCGATCGACACGGGTTTGCCGCCGACTATGCGCGCACGCTTCGACACTGGCGCGAGCGGTATGACGCGGCGGTGGCGCGCGGCGAGTTGGACGGGTTCAGCGAGCGTTTCCACGACCTGTGGCGCTTCTACTTGATGTATTGCGAAGGCGGGTTCGCCGGGCGCGGGATCGATGTCGCGCAGGTGACGCTGACCCGGACCCGATGACCAGCCGGGCCGAGATGGTCGAGCGGCAGCTGCGCCGCCGCGGCATCTCGGACCCGCGGGTGCTCGAGGCGATGGCGGCGATCCCGCGCGAGCGGTTCATCGCCGACTCGCTGGCGAGCGAGGCCTATGCCGACCGACCGCTGCCGATCGGCGCGGGACAGACGATCTCGCAGCCCTATATCGTGGCCTATATGCTCCAGGCGCTCGAGCTCGCGCCCGACGACCGGCTGCTCGAGGTCGGCGCGGGATCGGGCTATGCGGCGGCGGTGGCGAGCCGGCTGGTGGCGAGCGTCCACGCCATCGAACGGGTGGCGTCCTTCATCGAACCGGCGCGGGCCCGGATGGCCGCGCTGGGCATCGAGACGGTCCGATTGCGCGCAAGCGACGGCAGCGCCGGCTGGCCCGAGGCCGCCCCGTTCGACGCCATCCTCGTTTCCGCGGCGGCGGCGCGCATTCCCCCCGCCCTCGTCGCCCAGCTGGGGGAGGGGGGGCGAATGATCGTGCCCGTGGGATCGCCCGCCCAGCACCAAGAGCTCGTGCTGGTCCGCCGCATTGGCGAGAGGATCAGCCAGCGCGCGCTGTGCGCGGTGCGCTTCGTCCCCCTGATCGAAGGCTAGTCGACGCGAACCGTCTGCCCGGTCGGCGCATCGGACTGCAGCCGCTCGACGAGCGCCTCGGCGACGACCTCGGGCGGCTTGACCTCGGCGGGATCCTCCCCCGGGAAGGCGCGCACGCGCATGGTCGTGCGGGTGGCGCCGGGGTCGAGAAGGTGCACCCGGATCCGGCCCGGGTTCTCATTCTCGTCGGCATAGGCCTTGAGAAGCGTGTCGAAGGCCGCCTTGCTGGCGCCATAGGCGCCCCAATAGGCCCGCGGGTTGGCGCCCACCGAGCTGGTGACGCCGACGACCTCCGCGCGTTCCGCCTTCACCAGCATGGCGTGGAACGCGGCGATCATCGCCTGATTGGCGAGGAGGTTGAGGCTCATGACCCGCACGAATTCGTTGCCGTCGATCGCCTGGACACTGGTCAGCGTCCCCAGCGTCGCGGCGTTGAGGACGAGGATGTCGAGGGCCTCCCAGCGACTGGCGATGGCCTGGCCGAGCTTGCCGATATTGCCATTTTCGAGCAGGTCCATCGGCGCGATCGTGGCGCTGCCGCCGGCGGCATGGATGCGTTCCTCGACCTGTTCGAGCGCGGCGGCATCGCGCGCGACGAGGATGACGTGGGCGCCATTCGCGGCGAGCGCTTCGGCGATGGCAGCACCGATGCCGCGGCTCGCGCCGGTCACCAGCGCGGTCTTGTTGTCAAAAGGCTTGGTCATGGGATCCTAATCGTTCGCGACGAGGTCGAGCTGTTGCGGTTCTTCGCGGTCGCGGTCGGTGAGGGTGGTGGGATAGTCGCCCGAGAAGCAGGCGTCGCAGCGCTGCGGATGGGCCGCATCGCGGTGATCGCCCAGCGCGTTGTAGAGCCCCTCGAGGCTGATGAAGGCGAGGCTGTCGGCCTGGATATGCCTGGCCATCGCCTCGACATTCATCTGCGCGGCGAGGAGCTTCTCGCGGCGCGGGGTGTCGACGCCGTAATAGCAGCTGAAGCGGGTCGGCGGCGAAGCGATGCGCATATGCACCTCGGCCGCGCCGGCATCGCGCATCATCTGCACGATCTTGAGGCTGGTGGTGCCGCGCACGATGCTGTCGTCGATGAGCACGATGCGCTTGCCCTTGATGAGGGCGGAATTGGCGTTGTGCTTGAGCTTGACGCCGAGGTGACGCACGCCATCGGTGGGCTGGATGAAGGTGCGCCCGACATAGTGCGAGCGGATGATGCCGAGCTCGAAGGGGATGTCGGCGGCCTGGCTGTAGCCGATCGCGGCAGGGACGCCGCTGTCGGGCACGGGAACGACGAGATCGGCCTCGACCGGCGCCTCGCGCGCCAGTTCGGCACCGATCGCCTTGCGGGTATGGTAGACGCTGGTGCCCTCGATGATGCTGTCGGGGCGCGAGAAATAGACATGTTCGAAGATACAGGGGCGGGGCTTCTGCTCCTCGAAGGGGTGGAAGCTCTGCAGCCCGTCGTCGTTGACGACGATCAGCTCGCCCGGTTCGACATCGCGGATATATTGCGCGCCGATGACGTCGAAGGCGACGCTTTCGGACGCGAAGACATAGGCGTCGTTATATCTGCCCATGACCAACGGGCGCACGCCGAGCGGGTCGCGGCAGGCGATGAGGCCGTCGGGCAGGAGGCAGACGAGGCTGTAGGCGCCTTCGACCTTTCTGAGCGCCTTCTTGAGGCGCTTGACCGCGGTCGGCTTGGTCGAGGTGGCGACAAGATGGATGATGACCTCGGTGTCGCTGGTCGACTGGAAGATCGAGCCGCGGGCAATGAGCTGGTCGCGGAGCGTCATCGCGTTCGACAGATTGCCGTTGTGCGCCACCGCGAACCCGCCGGTGGCAAGGTCGGCGAACAGCGGCTGGACGTTGCGCAGCGCGGTCTCGCCGGTGGTCGAATAGCGCACGTGCCCGATCGCGGCCGAGCCCGCGAGCTTGCGGATGATATCGTCGCGATCGAAATTGCCGGCGACATGCCCCATGGCGCGGTGGGCATGGAAATTGTGCCCGTCGTGGCTGACGATCCCGGCGGCTTCCTGGCCGCGGTGCTGGAGGGCGTGGAGCCCGAGCGCGACTACCGACGAGGCGCCGTCGGCGCCCCAGACCCCGAAGACACCGCATTCCTCGCGGAGCTTGTCGTCGTCGAACGGATTGGTCGTCAGCATGGCCTTGCGAATCCTCTCCCCACCCACGGACACGCATATAGGAGCGCGAACGCCATTTGTCTCCCTCCTGTCACGAGGGAGCCGCGGGGTTCGCTCGATCATTGGAAGAGGGGAATTTGCGAAAGGACGGCGCATGGCCAAGGACCACGGCGACAGCATCAAGGACGACAAGCTCTACGAAGACCTGCGCGAGGAGGGCTATTCGAAATCGAAGGCGGCAGCGATCGCCAATGCCAGGGTGAACGACAATATCGATCATGACTCGCGGCCCTATGAGGAGCGTACGAAGGAGGAGCTTTACGATCTCGCGCAGGAGCGCGATATCGAGGGGCGGTCGGATATGACCAAGGACGAAATGATCGAGGCGTTGAGGGACTGAGCATGCGGATCATCTGGGGCGGGGCGCTCGTGCTGGCCCTCACGGGCTGCGCGAACGAAGCGGACGATGGCGCGCCGGAAACGGCGGCGCTGGAGGCGGCGCTCTACGCCGCGCAGGATGGTCGCTCGGGCCTCTGCGTCGGCGCGGGCAACGCGGCGAGCTTCATCCTGTATGCCGATGAGGGCGATGCCAATTGCATGGCGGAAGGGCGCGTCGAGGGGGATGGCGACGAACTCGCCTTTGTCCCCCGGGGAGACGAGCAGTGCCGTATCCCGCTCTCGATCGAGGGAAAGGTCGCCCGGCTCGATGCAGGCAATGCCGCTTGCGATTATTATTGCGGCGGCGATGCGCGCCTCGACGCGCGCGAGCTAGTCGCCGATCATGACGCGGCCGTCGATCCGGTCGATCCGGCGGGTGAGGCGATCTGCTGAGCGCAGGGCGTGGGTTGTTCATCGCAACCTCATTGACCTTTACGGAAGCGTCAACTAGCTTACCTTCATGTCAGCTAGCCATGCCGATTCCGACGCCCAATATTCGATCGGGCAGATGTGCGAGGAGTTCGGGGTCACCGCCCGCGCGCTGCGTTTCTATGAAGACGAACGACTGATCTCGCCCAAGCGGGTCGGCACCCAGCGGCTCTATTCCGAACGCGACCGCGCCCGAGTGGCGTGGATCCTGCGTGGCAAGCGCGTCGGCTTCAGCCTCGCCGAGATCGGCGAACTGCTCGATCTCTACGACCTCGGCGACCAGCGCCGAACGCAGCGGCAGGTCACGCTCGACCGCTGCCGCGAGCGGATCGACGCGCTGACCCGTCAGAAAGCCGATATCGACGAAACCATCGAAGAACTGGAAGGCTTCGTGCGCCTTCTCGAAGACAATAGCGAGGACTGAACATGCCCGTCTACGACGCCCCCGTTGCCGATACCAAATATGTGCTCGATCACCTGATCGGGCTGCAGAATTACGCCAACCTTCCCGGTTTCCAGAATGCAGATGCGGATGTCGTCGAGGCGATTCTGACCGAAGGCGGCAAGTTCGCCGCCGAGGTGATCGCGCCGCTCAACCGGTCGGGCGACGAGGAGGGCTGCACCCGGCATGATGATGGCAGCGTCACCACGCCGACGGGTTTCAAGGAAGCCTTCGACCAGTTCCGCGAAGGCGGGTGGGGGACGCTCAGCTTCCCCGAGGAATATGGCGGGCAGGACCTGCCGCACGTGCTGTCGACGGCATTCAGCGAATATGTCGTCGCCGCCAACCAGGCGTTCGAGATGTACAACGGGCTGACGCAGGGCGCGATCGCCGCGCTGCTGGCGGTCGGCTCGGAAGAGCAGAAAGCGACCTACGCCCCCAAGATGGTGTCGCTCGAGTGGACCGGCACGATGAACCTCACCGAACCGCATTGCGGGACCGACCTCGGGCTCATCAAGACCAAGGCCGTGCCGCAGGACGATGGCACCTACAAGATCAGCGGGACCAAGATCTTCATCTCGGCCGGCGAGCACGACATGAGCGAGAACATCATCCACATGGTGCTCGCCAAGATGCCCGACAGCCCCGACAACGTGCAGGGCATCTCGATGTTCATCGTGCCTAAGTATCTCGTCAACGAGGACGGATCGCTGGGCGAGCGCAACGCGGTCAGCTGCGGCTCGATCGAGGAGAAGATGGGTATCCACGGCAATTCGACCTGCGTCATGAACTATGACGAGGCGACGGGCTATCTCATCGGCGAGAAGGAAAAGGGCCTTGCCGCCATGTTCATCATGATGAACGCGGCGCGTCTTGGCGTCGGGCTCCAGGGCCTCGCGCAAGGTGACGCCGCCTATCAGAATGCGGTGGCCTATGCGAAGGACCGTCGCCAGGGCCGGGCCTTGAAGCCCGAGGGGCGCGACGAGGGCGCCAAGGCCGACAGCATCATGGTGCACCCCGACGTGCGCCGCATGCTGATGGACACCAAGAGCTTCACCGAGGCGGCACGCGCGCTCGTGCTGTGGGGCGCGCTCCAGGTGGATCTCGCCCACAAGGCGCAGACCGAGGAGGAGCGTCAGCAGGCCGATGACCTGATCAGCCTGCTGACCCCGGTCATCAAGGGCTACCTCACCGACAAGGGGTTCGAGGCCGCGGTGCAGTCGCAGCAGGTCTTCGGCGGGCACGGCTATATCCGCGAATGGGGGGTCGAACAGTTCGTGCGCGACGCGCGCATCGCGCAGATTTACGAGGGCACCAACGGCGTGCAGGCGATGGATCTCGTCGGGCGCAAGCTGGGCCAGAATGGCGGGCGGGCGATCCGCGCCTATTTCGAGCTGCTCGCGGAGGATATCGCGGCGGCCAAGCAGGCGGGCGACCCCGCTGGGATCGCCGAGCCGCTCGAGAAGGCGGTCGGGCACCTGCAGGGCGCGACCATGTGGCTGGCCCAGAACGGCATGGCCGACCCCAACAATGCCGGCGCGGGCGCCTATGCCTATATGGAGCTGATGGGGCTCGTCACGCTGGGCTGGATGTGGCTCAAGATGGCGGGCAAGAGCGCCGAGCTGAAGGACCAGGCGGGCGAAGATGCCGCCTTCCACGAGGCCAAGCTGCTCACCGCGCGCTATTATGGCGAACGCCACCTGCCCGAGGCGAGCGGGCTGCGTCGCAAGGTCGAGGCGGGGGCGGAAACGCTGATGAAGATGCCGGTCGACGCCTTCTAGGTAGGCGATCGCCTTCGGATGGACCAGGCAAGGGCGGTCGCTTCCAGCGGTCGCCCCTTGTCGTGAATCAACCGGTGCGGCGATCGACGTAGAAGGGCGAGTTCAGCGGTTCGATCCCCGGTGATTTCTTGCGCGGCGGCGCGAGCCGGGTGAGGTTGAAGGTCTCGTCGAACTGGACCCCGAAGCGCCCTGCCTGCGCCCAGCGCACGGTGCCCACGACCGGCCCGGTGCCGATGATGTCGATCGTCAACTCGGTGCCCGGGGCGACCGGGACCGAACATTCGATCAGGGCCCCCATCGCCGAGATGTTGCGTAGGCGGATTTCCACCGGCTGGTTGTTGAGCATGATGAGCCCGCGGCGCATGAGGCGGTGACGCGGTTCGCGCGTATTCTGGTGGCCCTCGGGGGACACCGAGGCGCGCTTGACCATCTCAAACGCGCGGTCGGCGTTGCACGGCTTGCCGAAGATGTAGCCCTGGACCTGGCTGCAGCCGAGTTCGCGGATGAGATTGAGGTCGTCGTGGGTCTCGACCCCCTCCGCCGTGGTGTCCATCCCGAGGCTCTCGGCGAGCGCGACGATGGCGCGAATGATGGCGCTGTTGCGGCTGTGAGGGTTCGAGGCGCCGCGCACGAAGCTCTGGTCGATCTTGATCTTGTCGAATGGCGCGGTCTTGAGATAGCCGAGCGAGGAGTAGCCGGTGCCGAAATCGTCGAGCGCGAGGCGCACGCCGATATTCTTGAGGCGCTGGAACGTCTCGTCGGTGGCCTGGCCTTCGGCGAGGAACACGCCCTCGGTGATTTCCAGCTCGAGCCGCTCGGCGCGCATCCCGTTAGCGGTCAGGAGCGTGGCGATCTTTTCGCAGATCTTAGGATCGTTGAACTGGATCGGGGAGAGATTTACCGCGATGCGAATATTCTCGGGCCATTGCGCGGCGGTGGCGATGGCGGTCTCGAGCACGAAATCGCCGAGGCGGCCGATCAACCCGCATTCCTCGGCGATCGAGATGAACAGGTCGGGCGAAATCGGGCCGCGGACCGGGTGGATCCAGCGCACCAGCGCCTCGAAGCCGATCAGATCCTCGCACGAGGCGCGCACGATGGGCTGGTAGTGGACCTCAAGTTCATGGCGTTCGAGCGCGCCGCGCAGGTCGTTCTCGAGGCGCTGGCGATCGGTGGCCTCGGAGTGCATCGAGGGTTCGAAGAAGCAGTGCTTGCCGCGCCCAGCGGCCTTGGCGGCATAGAGCGCGAGGTCGGCATTGCGCGTCAGGCTGTCGGCACAGGCGCGCCCGGGGTCGCCGATGGCGATGCCGATCGAGGCGCCGATGGTCACGCGGTGGCCTTCGATCTGATAGGGCTGCGAGACCTGTTCGATCATCAGCGTGGCGAGGCGTTCGAGCAGCCCTGTCTCGACCGCGCCGGGCAGCACCGCCTTGAATTCGTCGCCGCCGAGGCGGCCGACCTGCCCGTGGTTGCCAAGCACGCGGGTAAGCCGCTGCGCGACCTGCCGTAGCAACTTGTCGCCGACCGGATGGCCGAGCGTGTCGTTGACGTTCTTGAAGCGGTCGAGATCGATGAGAAAGAGCGCGCACCCTTTCTGGCGGCGCGCCGCGTTGCGCAGCGCTTCGTCGAGCGTCTGGCGCATCATGGCGCGGTTGGGCAGGCTCGTGAGGCTATCGAAGCGCGCGAGGCGACTGATTTCCTGTTCGTTGCGACGCTGTTCGGTCAGGTCGGCGCCGATACCGCGAAACCCGATGAACTTGCCATTCTCGTTGAAGATGGGGTTGCCGGAAAGCGACCAGAGCACATCCTCGTCGCGCGCGGCGCGCACCACGACATCGGCGAAGGGGAAGCGCGCCGAGAGGTGGAAGCCGAGGGTGCGCTCCTCGCGCAAATGTTCCTCGTCGGTGGCGGTGTCGATCGACAGCAGGTCGGTGAAACGGCGACCGAGTAGATCCGATGGATCGCAGTCGAAGTCCTCGGCGAGCTGGCGGCTGACATAGGACAGCGTGCCGGTCGCGTCGGTTTCCCAGAACCAGCCGCGTCCCGAACTTTCAAACTCGGTGACGAAGCGCAGCGCCTGGTGCGCTTCACGATCGAGGATCAGCCGGCGACGGGCGGTGGCGATCATCGTGCGCGCGGAGAAGGTCGCGTATGCGGTGACGACGATGATGGTCAGCGACAGGCCGAGGATGACGACCTCGTCCACCTTGAACACAGCTGCCGACACGGTCGCCGACAGGCCCATGAGGATCGCCAGCGCGGGCGCCCCGATCGCCGCGATCGCCATCGCCACGACCCCGCCGCCGATCACGATGGCGGCGACCAGCGGACTGCCGCCATTGAGGTCGTGGAAGACGCAGGTCGCCAGATAGGCCCAACCCGCCGCACAGAAAGCGGCATAGGCACCGAGCAGCTGGATCGCGCGTGATGGCGCAAGGCTGATCCGCCGCTGGAAGAGCAGCACGCCGAGCGCGATGATGTCGGCGCATAGCAGGCCGATGAGGATGGCAAGGTGGAGCCGGGGGTCGCGGCTCACCCCCTCGATGAAATAATGGACGAACCCGAACAGGTGGGTCAGCCCGAGCAGGAGGGGGATATGGCCGAGCTGCTGCACGCGCTGCTCGGCGATCATTGCCTCGCCATCGTCATGGGCCGGGCGCACGTCGAACGACAAAGCCTCGCGAATGGTCGCGCTGGCGTTGATCTCTTTCGACTGATGCAAGGCCATTCGCTGGCTGCGCATGTGATGCCACCCCTTTCGCGGCGCACCATAGGGCAGCAAGGGTTAACGAGCCGCTATACGGCGCCGGTTAGCGCTGTGTTAGCCATAGGCGTTTGCCTGCGCTGGCGCGCAGAAACGGCGGGAGAGCGGCGCGGGCGAGGTCGATGTTCGAGGCTTTATCGGCGGGGTTAACTCCGCCTTTGGCAACCTGGATCAGCCATCCACATCACCTGCTGTCGGGTGGCTCGAAGGTCTTGGCGCGGCGCAGTTCGGGAAACACGACTGCCCAGACAGCGACGACGATAATCGCGCCAAGACCACCGACGAAGGCGGCGGTGGTCGGCCCGAACAGGCTCGCCATCAACCCGCTTTCGGCATCGCCCAGCTCGTTCGAGGCCGAGATCGACAAGGTCGAGACGGCGCCCACGCGGCCACGCATCTCGTCGGGCGTGTAGAGCTGGATGAGCGAGGAACGGACATAGACGCTGAGCATGTCGGATGCCCCGATCGCCACGAGGAGCCCGAAGGTGAGGATGATCGACCGCGAGAAGGCGAAGCCGATGGTCGCGAGCCCGAAGATGCCGACCGCGATCAGCATCTTGACGCCGACGTCGTGCCGGAGCGGGCGAACCGCGAAGTAGAGGGCGGCAGCCACCGCGCCGACCGCGGGGGCGGCGCGCAGGTGGCCGAACAGGTCGGGCCCGCCGTTGAAAATGTCGGTGGCGAAAATGGGCAACAGCGCGACCGCGCTGCCCAGCAACACGGCGAACAGGTCGAGGCTGATAGCGCCGAGGACGAGACGGTTTTCGCGCACATAGCGGATGCCGGCGACGACCTGGGCGATGGGCCCGTTGCGGCGGTCGGACTTTTGCTGGTCGACATGGCTGATGAGGAACAGCGCGATGATCGCGAGGAGGAAGAGCGCGACGGCGAAGAAATAGGCGGTCTCGATCGACACGGCGAGAAGGTAGCCCGCGATGGCGGGTCCGGCGATGGTCGCGCCCTTCCAGGCGATCGAGGACAGCGCGATCGCGCTGGGCAGGAGGTCGCGGGGCACGATGTTCGAGGCCAGCGCCCCCATCGAAGGCCCCATCAGCACCCGACTGATGCCGACGAAGATGGCGACGAAGTAGATGATGGGCAGGCTGATGATCCCCGCGGCCGTCGTCAGCCCGAGCGCCAGCGCGCTGCCGATCTCGATGACGATGGCCAGCCGGGCGATGGTGCGACGGTCCATCGTGTCGGCGGCCCAGCCCGAAAAGGGCGTGAGGAAGAACAGCGGGACGAACTGGATAAATCCGATGAACCCGAGCCGCAGCGCGGCGGCCTCGATGCTCATGGTTTCACGCGCCAGCGTATAGACCTGATATTCGATCGCGGTGACCATCGCCAGCTGGGCCAGGGTGGCGAGCAGCCGGGCAGACCAGAAAGCGCGGAAATTTGCGATGCGAAAAGGGTCGGGAAGCCAGCTCATGCGCTTGGCGTTAGGGGCCAAATTGGCGCTCGACAAGGGCGCTGGCGGGTGGCTAGCGTGGCGCCGATGGCCAAACCCAAGAAGAGATATGTCTGCCAGGCTTGCGGGTCGGTGACCTCGCGCTGGCAGGGACAATGCGTCGATTGTGCCGAGTGGAACACGCTGGTCGAGGACGCCGAGGTCGTCGCGACGACCTTCGCCAAGAAGCATAATCTGCAGGGGGGCGGTCGCCGGATCCAGCTGGTGGGGCTCGACGACGAGGTCACCATCCCCGAGCGGATGCGGACGGGGATCGCCGAATTCGATCGTGCGCTCGGCGGCGGGCTGGTCCCCGGCTCCGCCACGCTGATCGGGGGCGACCCGGGGATCGGCAAGTCGACGCTGCTGTTGCAGGTCGCCGCGCGGCTGGCGAGCAGCGGGCGTGAGACGATCTATGTCTCGGGCGAAGAGGCCGCCGACCAGGTGCGGCGGCGCGCGCTTCGGTTGGGGCTCGGCGAGGCACCGGTACGGCTCGCCGCGGCCACCTCGGTCCGCGACATCCTGACAACGCTGGGCGAGGGCGACCCGCCCGCGTTCCTCGTCATCGATTCGATCCAGACCATGCACTCGGACATGATCGAAGGGGCGCCGGGAACGGTGAGCCAGGTCCGCGCCTCGGCCCACGAACTGGTCCGTTTCGCCAAGGAGAAAGGCTGCGCGCTGATCCTGGTGGGGCACGTCACGAAGGACGGAAATATCGCGGGCCCGCGCGTGCTCGAGCACATGGTGGACACGGTGCTCGGCTTCGAGGGCGAGCGCAGCCACCAATATCGCATCCTCCGGGCGATCAAGAACCGCTTCGGCGGGACCGATGAGATCGGGGTGTTCGCGATGGAGGCCGAGGGGCTCGAGGAGGTGGGCAATCCCTCCTCGTTGTTCCTGACCGAACGCGGCGAGGAAGTGTCGGGCACGACCGTCTTTCCCGCGCTCGAGGGGACACGGCCGGTGCTCGTCGAACTGCAGGCGCTGACGGTACGGCTGGCGAGCGGGGCCACCCCGCGTCGCTCGGCAGTGGGGTGGGATTCGGCGCGGCTGGCGATGCTGCTCGCGGTGCTCGAGGCGCGTTGCGGCATCAGTTTTGCCAATGTCGAAGTCTATCTCAATGTGGCGGGCGGCTATCGGTTGAACGACCCGGCGGCCGATCTCGCGGTGGCCGCCGCGCTCGTTTCCGCCCTGTCCGAACGGCCGCTGCCGGCGGGAACGATCACCTTCGGCGAAGTCGCGCTTTCGGGCGAACTGCGCCCGGTCGCGCATGCCGGGCTCAGGCTCAAGGAAGCCAGCAAGCTCGGATTCGAGCGGGCCTGGGTACCCGGCGGGGTCGATCCGGCGGGGGGCATGGCGTGCGACGGCTTCGCGCGGCTCGGCGCGCTGACCGACAAGCTGCTGGGCCGTTAGGGCTGGCGCACTGGGGCACGACGGGCTAGCCGGGGCGCGATGACAGCACTCGACATCCTCATCCTGATCCTGCTGGGCGGCGGCGCGTTGCTCGGTTTCGTGCGCGGATTTGTGCAGGAAGTGTTCTCACTCGGCGCCTGGGTCGCCGCGGTCCTGGCGGTGAAGTTCGGACACGCGCCGGCGAGCGCGCTGCTCGCGCCGCACATGGACAGCGAAAGCGGCATCATGGTCGCCGCCTTCGTGCTCCTGTTCCTGCCCGCCTATCTCGTGGTCCGGCTGCTCGCGCAAAAGCTGGGCGGACGCACGCGGCGATCGCTGATCGGGCCGGTCGACCGGCTGCTGGGCGGGCTCTTCGGGATGCTCAAGGGGCTGGTGACCGCGACGGTGCTGTTCCTCATCGCGAGCTTCGCGACCGATATCTTCTACGGTGCCGATGCACCGCGCCCCGAATGGATGCGCGAGGCACGGACCTATCCCTTGCTCAACGCCAGCGCGCGCGCGACGGTGGATCTCGTCGAAACGCAGCGCGAGGAAGGACTGCTGTGACCATTCGCCTGCACGACACGATGGCGCGCGAGAAGCGCGAATTCGTACCCGCCGACCCGACGCGCATCACGATGTACGTGTGCGGCCCCACCGTCTACGGTCGCGCGCATATCGGCAACATGCGCCCGCCCGTGGTGTTCGACACGCTGGCCCGCCTCATCCGCCACGACTACGGCGCCGACAGCCTCGTCTATGCGCGCAACGTCACCGACATCGACGACAAGATCATCGAGAAGGCCGCGGACGAAGGGGTCGAGCCGGCGGTCATCACCGCCCGCAACGAGGCGCACTATCTGGAAGATACCGGCGCGCTCGGCGTGACGCCGCCCGACCTTGCGCCGCATGCGACGCATGAAGTCCCCGTGATGGTGGCGATGATCGAGCGGCTGATCGCCGAGGGGCACGCCTACGAGGCCGAAGGGCATGTATTGTTCGCGGTCGACAGCGACCCCGATTACGGAGGCTTGTCGAGGCGCGATCGCGACGCGATGATCGCCGGGGCACGAGTCGAGGTGGCACCCTATAAGCGCGATCCGGCCGACTTCGTCCTCTGGAAGCCCTCGGCCGAAGATGTCATCGGCTTCGACAGCCCGTGGGGCCGCGGGCGACCCGGCTGGCATATCGAATGCTCGGCGATGATCGCCGCGCATCTGGGCGAGACGATCGACATCCACGGTGGCGGGCTCGACCTCGTCTTCCCGCATCATGAGAACGAGATCGCGCAAAGCCGGTGCGCGCATGGCGGCGCGCCGCTCGCGCGTTACTGGATGCACAACGGCTTCGTCGACATGGGCGCGGAGAAGATGTCCAAGTCGCTCGGCAACATCATCACCCCCGAGCAGCTCCTGAAGGAGCACAAGGGAGAGACGCTGCGCTTCGCGTTACTGTCGGCGCATTATCGCCAGCCGCTGCCGTGGAGCGGGAAGCTGGTGGAGCAAGCCAAGGCGACGCTCGACGGGCTCTACCGCAAGGTCGGCGACGCGACGGCCACGGCGCCCGACCCGGCGGTCATCGACGCGTTGCGCGATGACCTTAACACCCCGCTCGCGCTGGCGCGGCTGGGGCAGGTCGACGATCCCGGCAGCCTCAAGGCCTCGGCCATGCTGCTGGGCGTGCTCGAGGGCAGTGCGGACGAATGGTTCCAGGGCGCGGACGCGGCGCAGGCCGCCGCGATCGAGGAGCAGATCGCCGCGCGCGCGGCGGCCAAGCAGGCGCGTGATTTCGCGACCGCCGACCGGATCCGCGAGGAGCTGGCGGCCGATGGCATCGTCCTCGAGGACGGTCCCGAGGGAACGACATGGCGGCGGGGGTGAAGCCGCCGGCCTATACCAAGGAAATTCTCAGGCTGGCCGCCGGGCTGCCCGACCTGCCGCCCATCGCCGCGCCCGACGCCAGTGCCAGCCTGCGCTCGCCGACCTGCGGGGCGACGATCGCCCTGACGCTGCGCGCCGAGCAGGGCCGCGTCACCGAGATTGCCGCGCAGGTCTCGGCCTGTGCCTACGGGCAGGCCGCCGCCGCGTTGATGCTGGCGCATGCGCGCGGATGCGACCGGGCCGCGGCCGAGGGTGCGCTGATCGCCATCGAGGACTGGCTCAACGGCTCCAGCGCGCTGGCGCCCGACTGGCCGGGGATGGCAGCGCTCGCTCCGGCGCGCGAGCGGCCCGGTCGGCATGGCGCGATCCTTTTGCCCTTCAGAGCGTTGGCGAGGGCAATGGAGGACTTGTAATGGCGGCACCGAGCGGGGGTGAAGAGGGCGGCGCGCACGCCTTTACCGGCGAATTGCTGCTCGATGGCGCGATCATGCTCGGCGCCGCGCTCGTCTTCGTCACACTGTTCCGGCGTCTCGGCCTGGGGGCGACGCTCGGCTATATCGTCGGCGGCGCGATGATCGGGCCGTTCGTGCTCGGTTTGGTCGGCAATGCCGAAAACATCATGTCGATCTCCGAATTCGGGATCGCCCTTCTCCTCTTCATCGTCGGGCTCGAACTCAATCCCAGTCGATTGTGGCGATTGCGCCGGGACATCTTCGGGCTCGGGGTGGTGCAGGTCCTGAGCTGCGGGCTGGCGCTGTCGGCGCTGGCGCATCTCGTGCTCGGCTTCAGCTGGGAAGCGGGGCTGGCGATCGGGATGAGCCTGTCGCTGTCCTCCACCGCGCAGGTCCTGCCGATGCTGCGCTCGACGGGGGAATTGCACCAGCCGCATGGCGAACGCGCCTTCTCGGTCCTGCTGCTCCAGGACATCTCCATCGTCCCGCTCCTCACGCTGATTGCGGCGCTGAGCCGGGCACCGGCCGATCCGAGCGACCCGGGCGGGGTGACCCTCGCCCTCTACACGGTCGGGGCGATCATCGGCCTGATCGTGGCGGGGCGCTTCGTCATCAACCCCTTCTTCCGGGTGATCGGGCGGCTGGGCGAGCGCGAACTGTTCGTGGTCGCGGCGCTGTTCACCGTGGTCGGTGCGGCCGCGTTGATGAGCTGGCTCGGCCTGTCGACCGCGCTCGGGGCCTTCGTCGCCGGGGTGATGCTCGCCGAGAGCCCCTACCGACACGAGCTCGAGAGCGACGTCGAACCGTTCCGATCGATCCTGCTCGGCTTCTTCTTCCTGTCCGTCGGCATGATGCTCGACCTCGGGGTGATCGCGGCGCGGCCGGGCACCGTCATCCTGTGCGCGGTCGGGATCGTGGTGGTGAAAGGGGTTATGATCAGCGGCCTCGGGCGCGCCTTCGGGCTCAACCTGTTCGGCGCGTTGCGGCTCGGATTGCTCCTGAGCCAGGCCGGCGAATTCGGTTTCGTCCTGCTGGCGCAGGCGATGCAGGCGCAGCTGGTCGCGCCCGAGGGCGTGTCGCTGTTCGGGGCGGTGATTACGCTCACCATGGCCACGACTCCCCTGCTGATGATGCTGATCGACCGCCTCGAAGCGCGCCATTCCCAAGGGGCGGGAGAGCGCGAAGGGCCCGAGGCGGCGCCCAAGGGGCAGGTCATCGTGGTCGGCTACGGGCGCTTCGGGCAGACCGTGTCGCAGATGCTCATGGCGAAGAAGATCGGCGTCACGCTGATCGACAAGGACGCCGATCAGATCGATATCGCCGAAGAGTTCGGTTTCAAGGTCTATTACGGCGACGGGATGCGGCTCGACCTGCTGCGTACCGCCGGCGCGGAAAATGCGCGCGCGATCCTGTTCTGCAACGATCGCGACGACGTCGCGAGCGAAGCGCTGGAGGCGGTCGCCGAAGCCTTCCCGCAAGCCGCGCTGATGGTACGGAGCTACGATCGACGGCACAGCATGGCGCTCGACGGGCTCGACCTCGCCTTTTGTGTCCGGGAGCTGTTCGAAAGCGCGGTCCTCATGGGCAAGGCCGCGCTGACCGAGCTGGGGTTCTCGCAGGACGAGGCCGAGCGGGTCGAGCGCGAATATCGCAACCTCGATGCCGAGCGGCTCGAACGCCAGAGCAAGACCGGCGACCTGCACGCCGGGAAGGAACGCATGTTCAAGGAAGGCCAGCCGATGGGCCCCGACGGCAAGCTAAAGCCGAGCGAGGAAGGCCGCTAGCGCGTCTTCGGCCACGTCGCGGGCGAGGAATGCCTCGCCAATCGCGCGCAGGAGGACGAGCGTGAGCCGACCGTCCTCGTTTTTCTTGTCGTGACGCATCGGGGCGAGGAGATCGCCCCCGCGCCCGTCGAGCCCGGCGTCGCCCAGATGGGTCGGCAGCCCGAGGGCGGCAAGATCGCGGGCGATCTGGTCGGCGGTGGCGGCGGGGAGGTGACCACTGGCGACGCTGAAGCTGGCGGCGAGCACCATCCCGATCGCCACCGCCTCGCCGTGCAGGATGGAACCGAGTCCAGCGAGCGCTTCGATCGCATGCCCGAAGCTGTGCCCGAGATTGAGGAGCGCCCGGCGCCCAACGCGGTCCTCGAGGTCGCCGGCGACGAGGTCGGCCTTCATCGAGACCGCAGTCGCGATCGCATGGCTGGCGGCAGTGCTGTCGAGGGTTTCGAGCCGCCGAGCGCCGCCATCGACCAGCCAGGCATAGAATTCGCTGTCGCCGATCAGCCCATATTTGACGGTTTCGGCAAGCCCCGCACGCCACTGGCGCGCATCGAGCGTGCGCAGGACCTCGGGATCGATGATGACCGCTTGCGGCGGATGGAAGGCACCGACGAGGTTCTTCTGTCCCTCCGCGTCGATCGCAGTCTTGCCGCCGACGCTGCTGTCGACCTGCGCGAGCAGCGTCGTGGGGAGGTGGATCACCGGGACGCCGCGGCGGTAGAGCGCGGCGGCGAGCCCCGCTAGATCGCCCACCGCACCTCCTCCGAGCGCGAGGATCGGGTCCGATCGCTGGTGGTTGCGCGCGGACAGGAAGCCGATGACCCGCTCGAGCTCGTCCCAGCATTTGGCCGCCTCGCCTTCGGGGAGCAGGAAGGGGTCGAGTGCGACAAGTTGCCCGAGGCGATCGCCGTGCAGACCGAAGACCCGCGCATCGGACAAGCAGGCGAACGGACGTTTGGCGGCGTCCAGCCCGAGCGCCGCGACCGCCGAGGCCATCGGCCCGATCAGGACCGGATAGCGGTCGTCGTCGCGCGCGGGGGCCTCAATGCGCTTCATGCCAGATGCTCTTCCAGGGCCGCGATGATGCGATCGACAACGTCGACATGCGCGCTCTTGCTGCTCTCGATGCGCAGATGGGCCTCGGCATAGAGCTTACGCCGCTGCTCGAGCAATTGCCGCAATTTCTGCTCGCGCCCGCCCCCGCGCAGCAGCGGACGCGTATCGCGCCGACCGGTGCGCTCGGCAAGGATCTCGATCGGGGCATCGAGCCAGACGGTGATGCAGTCGCGGTTGAGCAATGTGCGCGTCTGGGGGTCGACGAAGGCGCCGCCCCCGGTCGCAATTACGCAAACGGGGCCGCCCGCCAGTCGCGCCACGAGGCGACGTTCGCCATCGCGAAACTCGGTTTCCCCGAACCGCTCGAATACTTCGGCGGCCGAATAGCCCGACGCATCGGCAATCGCATCGTCGCTGTCGACGAAGTCGAGACCGAGGCGACGGGCAAGCCGGCGCCCGACCGTCGACTTGCCCGCACCCATGAGGCCGACGAGGACGACCGAGCGGTCGAGACGGGAGGCGAGACGATGTGTCATCGAGAAGGGGCTATACTGTCTGCGCGCGCTAAGGCAAAAGCCTGTCTCATGAACCTTGCCGGACCCAAGAAACGCCGCCCCAAGGGGCCGTTCATCCTCGCCCTCGTCATCGCGCTGATCGTCGGCGCACTCTTTCTGTTCTCGAGCATGGCTTCGGAAGAGCCGGTGCAGACCATCGAGGAAGAGGTCGTTCTCGGTGGCGATGTGCAATAGCGGCTGGCTGTTCGCGGGCGCGGGCAGCCTCCTCGCGCTGAGCGCCGCGGTGGCAGCACCCGAAACCCCCGAATCGCTTCTGCCACCAGGTTTCGAGACGCCGCCGCCGGCTCCGACGAGCCCGCCGCGCCCGGCGCCCTCCCGCCCCGTGCCCGAGCCGCGCGACCGGTCGGTCGCCGGGTCCGACCCCATCGCCGATCCGATCGAGGAGCCGAGCGTGCAGGCGCTGGAAGGGGAGGCGCGGGCCGACACCGCGCCGACCACCGAGGAGGCGCCCGACGCGCTCGAGACCGCCGGCGTGTTCGCCGCCTCGAATGCCGCCTTTGGCTTTGCCGGCGAGGCGCCGTGGGGGACGGTCGAGGGGCTGTCCCACAAGACGCTGATGCGCCGCCTCGATGTGCCGCTGGCCTCGCGCTGGGGGCATATCGCGCTGCGCAACGCGCTGCTTGCCGAAGCGCCCGCCCCGCGCGAGGTAGAGATGCAGGACTGGCTGGCCGAGCGCGCGTGGTTGTTGCTGCGCATGGGGGAAGCCGACGCGGCGCGACTGCTGCTCGCGGGGACGGACCCCGATCGTTTTTCCGCCAAGCTCGCGCAGGTCGCGCTGCAGGTGGCGCTGGCGACCGCCGACCCGGCCGCGGCCTGCCCGGTGGCGCCCCGGCTCGACGATGCCGAGCCCGATGCCGAGCCGCTCGTCCGGGCGATGTGCGCGGCGCTGTCGGCGCAACCCGAAATCGCCTCCGACGCGATCGCGCGCGCGCGCCGCGGCGGCGAGGCCGATGCGATCGACCTGGCGCTGGTCGACAAGCTGGTGGGCGCCGGTGCCGGCACGGGGCGGGCGGTGACCCTCGAGTGGGACAGCGTCGATCGCCTCAACAGCTGGCGTTTCGGGCTGGCCGGCGCGACCGGGCTGTTGCCCCCGGACCGACTGATGCAGGGCGCGAGACCGCGCGTGGCCGCGTGGGCCGCGAGAGCCCCGCTGCTCACCTCGTCGCAGCGGCTCCCATTCGCCCGTACCGCCACCGGGCTGGGCGTCTTTTCGGGACAGGCGTTGGTCGATCTCTACGCGGTCGACTATGATTATCTGCCGCCTGAGGAGAGAGGTGCGAGCGAGGCATTCCAGTTGCGGCGGACTTTCGTCGCGCGCAGCGAGGCCGACCGCATTGCGGCGATGCGCGACTTCTGGTCGATCGGCGAGGGTCCGCACGAGCGGCTCGCCTCGCGCGCGGCGACCGCGCTGGCGGCCGCGCAGATCACGCCGTCCGATCGTCATGCCGATGCCGCGAGCGACCTGATCGCCGCGATGCTCACTTCCGGCTTTGTCGAACAGGCCGCAGCTTGGGGCCCGACGATCGTGGCGATGGACGAGGCCGAGGCCGATTCCGCCTGGGCGCAGCTGGTGCTGGCGCTGCCGCAGGTCGACGGGCTGGGGCTGGGAGCCGACCGGCTGCGCGACTTCGTCGCCCGCGACGAGGCCGACGGCAAGCCGCGCAGCGCGATGCTGGTCGCGATGCTCGCAGGACTCGGTCGGATCGATCCCGCGCTCGCCAGCCGGATCAGCGACGACGAGAAGTTCGGTCTCGATGGCGAGACCCGCCTCACGCGGATGCTCGATGCCGCCGCAGCGCGCGGCGAGGGTGCGACGGTGATCCTGCTCGCCGCCACCGCGCTGCAGGCGGCCGACATCGATGGCATTCCCCCGCTCTACCTCCGGCACATCGTCGCCGCGTTGGTGGCGGTGGAGCAGGACTTCCTCGCGCGCATGATCGCAGCCGAGGCGATCGCGCGGCTGTGAGCCCCGACGACCGCGCGCTGGTCGATCGCTTCTGCGACATGCTCGCCGCCGAGGCCGGCGCCTCGCGCCACACGCTGGCGGCCTATCGCGGCGACCTGGCGGCAGCGGCGGCGGTGCTCGGGTCGCTCGGCGCGGCCGATGCCGAAGCGCTCAAAGCGCTGGGGGGGCAGTGGACCGCGCTGGCCGCCGCAACGGTGGCGCGCCGGTCAAGCGCCCTGCGCCGTTTTTACGGCTTCCTCGTCGAGGAGGGGCTGCGCGCCGACGACCCGTCGGATGGGTTGCCGCGGCCCAAGGTCAAGCGACCGCTCCCCCGATTGTTGTCGACCGAGGAAGTCGCGGCGATGCTCAGTGATGCCGCCGAGCGCGCCGTCGCGGGCGCGCCGCTCGCACGGCGCAACCACGCGCTGCTCGAACTGCTCTATGGATCGGGGCTGCGGGCAAGCGAGCTCGTGAGCCTGCCGCGGCGCTCGGTGCGGCGCAGCGACCCCTTCCTGATCCTGCGCGGGAAGGGCGAGAAAGAGCGGCTCGTGCCGATTTCCGACGCCGCGCACCGGGCGATCGCGAACTGGCTCGACGGGGCGGACGATTCGCCGTGGCTGTTCCCGGGCGGCAGGGGCCCCCTTTCGCGGGTGCGGCTGTTCCAGATCGTCCGGGCGATGGCCGCGCGCGTCGGCATCGCGCCCGAGCGGGTCAGCCCGCACGTGTTGCGTCACGCCTTCGCCACGCACCTGCTCGAGGGCGGCGCCGATCTGCGCACGCTACAGGCGCTGCTGGGGCACGCCGACATCGCCACCACGCAGATCTATACCCATGTCGACAGTCGGCGGCTGGTCGAACTCGTCAACGAGCGCCATCCGCTGGCCCGGCGGCATCGCGGCGAGAGCGATTGACGGCGACAAGGCAGGGGCGCTAGGCGCGAAGTCGATGATGAGCAGCTATCTCGATTTCGAGCGGCCGATTGCCGAACTCGAAGCCCGCGTCGCCGAATTGCGCGAGACCGCCACCAAGAGCGATGTCGACCTGTCGAGCGACATCGAACGCCTCGAGGGGAAGGCCTCGCGCCTCCTGCGCGACACCTATTCGAAGCTTTCGCCGTGGCAGAAGGCGCAGGTCGCGCGGCACCCCGAGCGCCCCCATTTCAAGGACTATGTCGCGGGGATCGCCGAGGACTTCGTCCCGCTCGCGGGGGACCGGGCGTTTGCCGAGGATGCCGCCATCGTCGGCGGGCTGGCCCGGATCGAGGGGCGCCGGGTGATGCTGATCGGGCACGAGAAAGGGGCCGATACGGCGAGCCGGCTCAAGCATAATTTCGGGATGGCCAAGCCCGAGGGCTATCGCAAGGCGATCCGGATGATGCGGCTGGCCGATCGGTTCGGGCTGCCGGTGGTCTCGCTGGTCGACACGCCGGGTGCCTTTCCCGGGGTGCAGGCGGAGGAGCGCGGGCAGGCCGAGGCGATCGCCCGCGCGACCGAGCAGTGCCTCGAACTCAAGGTGCCGATGGTCGCGACGATCGTCGGCGAGGGCGGCTCGGGGGGCGCGATCGCGATTGCGGCCGCCAACCGCGTGCTGATGTTCGAGCATGCCGTCTATTCGGTGATCTCGCCCGAAGGATGCGCCTCGATCCTGTGGCGCACCGCGGACAAGGCGGCCGAGGCGGCCGAGGCGATGCGGATCACCGCCAATGACCTCGAGCGGCTGGGGGTGATCGACCGGATCGTCCCCGAACCCGAAGGCGGGGCGCACCGCAATCCCTCTCGCGCGATGGAAACGCTCAAGCGCGCGATCGCCGAGGAATTGGCCACGCTCGGGACGATGAGCGCCGAGGAACTGCGGCGACAGCGCCGGCTCAAGTTCCTCAGCATGAGCTGATCGGGCGGCACGTTCGAGCAGCCGAGGAACCAAGGCTTTCCGATTTAGGTTGATGCGTCAGAACCGGCGCCCGGATAGGGCGCGCGGATGACGGTCCATGTCGGAGAGTGTCGATGCGCCTTTTTGCAACTATCCTGACCAGCGCGAGCAGCCTCGCCCTTGCCTCCTGCGCCACGCCGATCGCCGACCCGGCGATCTCGCCCCAGGAAGCGCAGATTGCCGAGCGCCAGCATGACGCCGTCGTCGCCGAATTCGGTGGCGCGCTCGGCGGATCGCTCGGCGCCTATGTCGAGCAGGTCGGCGACACCGTGGCGGTGCGATCGGCGACCCCCAACGCCGCTGCGGCCTATCGCTTCACGACGCTCAACGCGCCGGTCGAGAACGCCTTCGCGGTGCCGGGCGGCCGGATCTATGTGACCCGCGAGTTGCTTGGGCTGATGGAGGACGAGGCCGAACTGGCCTTCGTGCTCGGTCACGAGGTCGGGCATATCGCTGCCGACCATAGCCAGGCTCGGCAGGCGCGCGCGCAGCGCAATTCGGTGCTCGGGGTGCTCGGCGCGATCGCGGGCAGCGTGATCGGCGGCGATAGCGGGCTTGGCAACCTGCTTGCGCAGGGCGCGCAGCAATATGCCACGCTGAACACGCTGAGCTACAGCCGCGAGCAGGAATATGAATCGGATACGCTCGGGATCGGCTACATGTCGGCGGCAGGCTATGACCCGCTCGCGGCCGCCTCGATGCTCAACTCGCTCGGCCGCGCATCGGCGCTCGAGGCGCGGCTCCAGGGCAATGACACCCGCTCGACCCCCGAATGGGCGCGCACGCACCCCCTGAGCGAAAACCGGACCGCGCGCGCCATCGAGTTGGCGCGGCAGACCGGGCGCGCCGGGAGCGGGATCCGCGATCGCGATGAGTTCCTGTCGCGCATCGAGGGGATCATGGTCGATGACGACCCCGCGCAAGGGATTGTCGACGGGCGAACCTTCACCCACCCCGACCTGCGCCTGCAATTCCGGATCCCGACCGGTTTCCGGATGCAGAACGGGACGCGCGCGGTGTCGATCATGGGCCAGTCGGGACAGGCGCAGTTCAGCCTTGCTCCGTTCAACGGCAATCTCGACACCTATATCGCCGGGGTCATTCGCGGGATCGTCGGGCAGCAGGCGCCGGTCAGCATTCCGCAGCCGCGCACGACCACGGTCAACGGCATTCCCGCCGCCTATACCACCACGCGGGTCAATAGCGGCAACGGGGCAGTCGACCTGTCGGTGATGGCCTATCGCTGGGACGCTGACACCGCCTACCATTTTGCGATGCTGACCCCGGCCGGACAGGGTATCGGGCCGTTTTCGGGAATGGTCGGATCGCTGCGACCGATCAGCGCGCAGGAAGCGGCCGCGATCCGTCCCCGCGTGATCGACATTGTGACGGTCCAGCGCGGCGACACCCCCCAGTCGCTTGCGCGGCGGATGGCCTACAACAACTACCAGCTCGAGCGGTTCCTCGTGCTCAATTCGATGGACAGCGGCAGCACACTCACCCCCGGACAGAAGGTGAAACTGGTGGTTTACGGCCGGCGGTAGCGCCGACGAGAGCGGATCGGTCGGGTTGCGCCCCGGGCGCGGCCTACCGGGCTTTAGAGGTGTTCGTTGGCGATATCGCCGAGGTCGCCCCACATGCCGCCCGAGCCGCCGCCGAGCGCGCTTAGCCCGCCCATCACAGCAATGACGATCAACGCCGCGATCAGGCCATATTCGATGGCCGTCGCACCGCGCTCACTAAGCGTGAGGGTGCGAAAAAGCTTTCGGATAGCCACCGCCATCCTCCTTCTGGTCTGGTCCACGCGGCGATGTTTACCCAGAAAGGGTTAAGGAAGTGTCGGGGCGGGGTGGTTAACCCGGGCTAGAGCACGGTGTCGGCCGCGCCCGGGCTCCAGCCGTGGAAGTGGAGCAGCTCGAAGGTCTCGACCGTTCGTCCCGATGCGTCCGCTTCCTGCGCGAAGGCGTCCGATGCGGCGCGGTAGGCAAGGCGGTCGAGCGCCTTGCGATCGCGTTCGGCAAGAAGGTTGGTCGCGCCCGCCGCGCGCAGGTCCCTCAGCAGCGCGCCAAGCCCGCGATAGGCAAGCCGGAGACGGTCGATATCGACCACGGGCATGACCAGCCCGGCTTGCGCGAGCAGGTCGGCCAGCGCGGCGGGTTCGATCCGCGGATGGACGTGCGGACTGGCGCGCCCGGTGACGCGGTCGGCAGCGCGCATGACGCGCCGCAGCACCGGCAGCGTCTCGCCCCCGGGCATGACCCCGAGCAAAGGCCGATCGGGCTTGAGCAGGAGCCGCAGGCGGGTCAACGTCTCGGGCAGGTCGGCGACGGTATCGAGCGTCCCAAGCGCGATGACGAGGTCATAGGTGCCGACCGCGTCGAGCGCGTCCTCCGCGATGGCGCGAGCGTCGGTGTGTTCGGCAACGAGGGCGCTGGGATCGACCCGATCGAGCCGATCGACGAACGGCGCGAAGCGGTCGAGCGCGGCGCCGGCGAGCGTCCCGATGAGCAGCGCCCGGGGAAACGGGCGGTTCATCGCCGCCAGCCGGTCGGTCATGTCCTCGATCACGCGATCGGCGAGAAAGGCGGGGGGGCCAAGTCGCCACGCGCGGGCACGCCGCAGGGCGCGAAGGTCGGAATCGAACAGGTTCGGCATGGGCGGCTTGTGCAAGATGGGCGCGCGCGCGACAAGGGAGCGATGACGGACCTCGCCTTGCCACGTCTGCTGCTCGATCTCGTGTTGCCGCCGCGCTGCGCCGGCTGCGGGGACATCGTGCCGGGGTCGGGGAGTTTTGCGCGTCCTGCTTTGTCAGTGTCGACTGGTTGACCGAGCGGTGCTGTACGCGGTGCGCGCTGCCGCTCGAGCCGACCGACGCCGAGGATTGCGCCGCCTGCCTTGCCGCGCCGGGACCGATCGAGGCCTGCTGGGCGGCGACGACCTATGGCGAGGTATCGCGGCAGCTGGCGATGAAATTGAAGCATGGGCGGCGCGTCGCGCTCGCGCGGACGATGGCCTCGGCGATGGCGCGGCGCCTGGCGGCGGGAAGGACCGACGCGCCGCTGCTCGTCCCCGTGCCGCTGCACCGCTGGCGGATCTGGCACCGGGGGTTCAACCAGGCGGGGCTGCTGGCGGCCGCGCTGGCGGCGCGCACGGGCCATGAGTGGTCGAGCCGCGCGCTCGAGCGGACCCGGGCCACCCGCCCGTTGCGCCAGATGACCGTGCGCCAGCGCCAGGCGCAGGTCCGCGGCGCCTTCGTGGCCACCCGCTCGCTGGTCGAAGGGCGTACGGTCATCCTCGTCGACGACGTGCGGACCACCGGGGGGACGTTGAATGCTTGCGCCAGTGCCCTACATCGCGTCGGGGTGCGGCGGGTCGAGACGATCGTCTGGTCGCGCGTGGTGCGATAGCCGCGACGGTGCGTTGGTCGCGAAAGTGAAGAGGATTACATGCCAAAAGTCGAAATCTATACCAAGGCGACCTGCCCGTTTTGCATCCGCGCAAAGCGCCTCCTCGACATGAAGGGGATCGATTATGAGGAATACGAGATCTCCCGCGACGAGGCCAAGCGCGCCGAAATGATCGAGCGCTCGGGTGGCGGGACCACGGTACCGCAAATCTTTATCAACGATGAGCCGATCGGCGGGTGCGACGACATGTTCGCGCTCGAGCGCAAGGGCGAACTTGACGAGCGGCTCGCGGCCTGAGGCCATGGCCCGCATCGCGCTGTTCCAGGCCTGCAGCGGGATCGACCCCGACCAGAATGCCGCCGCGCTCGCCGAAGCGATCGGCGCGGCCAGCGGGCTGGGAGCGCGCATCCTGTTCACGCCCGAGATGACCGGGCTGCTCGATCGCGATCGCCGCCGCGCGGCCGCGACGATCCGCACCGAGGACGCCGACCCGACCCTCGCGATCGCCCGCCGTCTTGCGCGTGAAAGCCGTATCTGGATCCAGCTGGGCTCGCTGGCGCTTGACCGCGGCGATGGCCGCTGGGTCAATCGCGCCTTCGTGATCGACGAGACGGGGGAGATCAGGGCGCGCTATGACAAGTTGCACCTGTTCGATGTCGATCTCGAGACCGGCGAGAGCTGGCGCGAAAGCGCGGTCTACGCCGCCGGCGAGCGCGCGGTGCTCGCGCGGGAGACGCCGATCGGGGCGCTGGGGCTGACGATCTGCTATGACCTGCGATTTCCCGCGCTGCACGCGCGGCTCGCCGATGCCGGCGCGGTCTCGCTCTCCGTGCCGGCCGCCTTCACGGTGCCGACGGGACAGGCGCATTGGGAAGTCCTGCTGCGCGCGCGCGCAATCGAGAACGGGCTGTTCGTCATCGCGCCGGCGCAAAGCGGCAAGCATGAGGACGGGCGCGAGACCTACGGCCATTCGCTGGTCTGCGATCCTTGGGGCGAGGTCCTCCTCGACATGGGCACCGATACGGGCGTGGCGGCGTGCGAGATCGACCTGTCGCAGGTCGAGCGGTGTCGCGCCGCCATCCCGTCGCTGCGACATCGACGGACGATCCCGGCGATCGACGATTGATCCCGAAGGCGCGCCTCCGTAAGGGGAGGGCGTGGCTCCGTAGCTCAGCAGGATAGAGCAACAGTTTCCTAAACTGCAGGTCGCAGGTTCGAATCCTGCCGGGGCCACCATTCGACCTCATCGGGCGTGGCAGCCCTTCGCCCACTGGCGGAGGCGGCGCGGAGCCGTTATGCACCCGCCATGACCGACCCGAGCCCGACCGCTGGCGACCTCGTCAGCGCCCCGACCAAGATCGACGTTCCCGAGACTGTCCAGGAGGCCGTCCGGACCCTGCTGCGCTGGGCCGGCGAGGACCCCGACCGCGAGGGATTGCTCGATACGCCCCGACGCGTGGCGCGCGCCTGGGCCGAATATGCAAGGGGGTACAACGAGGATCCCGCCGTGCATCTGTCGCGAACGTTCGAGGAAGTCGGCGGATATGACGAGATCGTGCTGCTGCGCGACATTCCCTTCCAGTCGCATTGCGAGCACCACATGGCGCCGATCATCGGGAAGGCGTCGATCGCCTACCTGCCGGAGGACCGCGTGGTCGGCATTTCCAAGCTGGCGCGGGTGCTGCACGGCTATGCCCGTCGGCTGCAGGTCCAGGAACGGCTGACCGCGCAAATCGCGGACTGCATCTGGGAGCATCTCCAGCCCAAGGGCGTGGCGGTCGTGATCGAGGCCAGCCACGCCTGCATGACCGCGCGCGGGGTCAACACGCCAGGGGTGATGATGACGACCAGCCGCATGATGGGCACGTTCCGCAAGGATGAACGCAGCCGCAAGGAAGTCCTCGCGCTGATGGGCTATTGAGGTGTTCCCTTCCCTGCCTGCCCAAGACGCGGTAGCCGAACCGCGTCATGGTTGCGTCGCTCGATCCCTTTGTCTGCCAACCCGCCTATCGCGGCGACGATGGCGAAGCGGCACGCCTCGGCATGTTGGCACGCTATGATGCGGATAGCCTGGCCGATGATGACGAACTCAATGCGCTGAGCGGGTTCGCGGCATCGCTTTGCGAGGCGCCGATCGCGCTGGTCACGCTGGTCGAGGCCGAACGCCAGCGCTTCCTGTCTCGGCAGGGCGTGGCGCTCGAGGAGACAGCACGCGAGGTGAGTTTCTGCCAGCATGCGATGGTGGAAGGGGGAATCTTCGAAATTCCCGACGCCACGCGCGACGCGCGGTTCGCTGACAATCCCCTGGTAACGGGCGAGCCCCAAATCCGCTTTTACGCGGGCGCGCCGCTGGTCTCCGCCGAAGGGGCCCCAATGGGGGCGCTGTGCGTGATCTCGCCCGAACCGCGCAGCGGGTTGACGCCGCTCCAGCGAGAGAGGCTGCTCGTCCTGGCGCGAGCGGTGATGCGACGGCTCGACGCCCGGCGCCGCGAACTCGAGATGACCGCGGGTCGCGCGGAAGCCCAGCGGCTGCTGCGCGAGAGCCAATTGCAGTTCGACAGTCTCGCCGACGCCCTGCCGCAGATGGCCTGGTCGACCAACGCCGAGGGCGCAGCCGACTATTTCAATCGGCGCTGGTACGAATTTACCGGAGTCGCACCCGGATCGCATGATGGAGACCGCTGGATCGACGCGGTTCATCCCGACGATCGCGGGACCGCCGCCTCGGCCTGGGCCGACGCGGTCCGGCGCGGCGAGGCCTATGAAACCGAATATCGGATCCGGCGCCATGACGGGGAATATCGCTGGACCCTGGCTCGGGGTCTGCCGGTCCACCGCCGCGATGGCGCGGTGATCCGCTGGTTTGGCACCAACACCGACATCGACGACAATCGCCGGCTGGTCGAGAGCCATGCGTTGTTGACGCGCGAACTGAGCCACCGGATCAAGAACATCTTCTCGGTCGTCACCGGGCTGGTGAGTTTCGCGAGCCGGAAGAATCCAGAAATGAGCGAGGTCGCGACCTCGATTGGGGATCGGATCAACGCGCTCGGGCGTGCGCACAATTATGTCCGCCCCCTGTCGAGCGTCGCGGCCGAACCGACCAGCCTGCGCCAAGTGCTGACCGACCTGTTCGCGCCCTATGCCGAGGCCGATCAGGACCGCGTGCGCGTGCACGGCGACGATGTGGCGATCCGCGAGCAAGCCGTGACCCCGATCGCGCTGGCGTTCCACGAATTGGCGACCAACGCGGTCAAATATGGTGCGCTCAGCGAGGAGACGGGACAGGTCGACCTGGTCATCGAGCGGCATGACGACCAATTGACGCTGCGCTGGCGAGAGCATGGCGGGCCGGCGGTGTCGGCGCCCGAGCAGGAGGGCTTTGGCAGTGACCTGCTCGCGACCAGCGTCGAACGCCAACTGCACGGGACTTTCGAGCGCGACTGGCGGGCCGAGGGCCTGCAGGTGAACATGAGCTTGCCGCTCGCCAAGGTAACCAAATAGGCAAAGACTGCTCGACATCGTCACGCTGTGTAGGTATCTAAAAGTCATCGTCAACGAATCGGTCCCCAGCGGACTGTCGAACCCGCCGCGAGGCGGCTTTCTGTTGTCCCATCACGGCAGGAGGTCTCCCATGGGCGGGGTCACGGTCGCGAGGCGGTCGCGGATGAACGCACAATGAGGCGCTCCTGCTGCTTAATCTCTTCGTCCAGCCTGTCGTCGATGCCCAACCGCTGGCAGCACCGTCAGCCACGCCGCAGGCGGGAAGCTGCTACCTCGTCGCTACCGGAGCCACGAACGACTTTGTATTGATGGACGGGGCGATGGCGCTCTACACCGCCGGCGGCTGGCGCTTCGTCATGCCAGCAGAGGGGTTCCACTCCCGGCGAAGCGATGCGCCCGGCGCCTTCGTCCTTCGTGCGGGACAATGGCTGGTGATCGGACCTTGGCCCTGCCGCCGGGGCGATTGCCGACGTTTCGGGCGGGAGCGTGATCGACGTCGAGGTCCGTGCCGCGGTGACCGCGATCCTTGCCGCCTGGCGCGACCATCGGATCATCGCCGAATGAGCGTGCCACGCTCGGGCGCTGCACGCATGAGTGCTTTTGCCAGCATGGTGATGCGTTAGGGCAACAGCTACGCGAGGTCGCGCTTGCACTCGCTCGTGGTGGTTCCTAATGTGCAGACGCGTTTTCACAGAGAAATGCGTATCTGAAAGGGGACACCTACAATGCGGAAGCTAGCCATTTCGATGGTGCTCGCTTCTTCGATGCTGGCCACGCCGGCGCTTGCGCGCGACAAGGCATGGTATGTCGGCATCGAAGGCGGCGTGATGAAGGTCGAGGATCTCAAGCTCGACCTCGGGATTACCGACAACAGCGATCCGGCTTCGCCGGACGTGATCGCGCTCGAGGATGCGGTCGACAACGACTACGGTTCGGGTTTCGATGTCGACTTCATCGCCGGCTATGATTTCGGTGCCGTGCGCGCCGAGGTCGAGGTCGGCTACAAGAAGAGCGATGTCGAGGCGACCACGATCGCCGCGCTCGATGCGACCTTCGCCGATCCCGGCGAAGTGTCGGTCTATTCGGCGATGGCCAATCTCCTCCTCGACTTCGGGGGTGACGAGGGTCTCGGCGGTTTCGTCGGTGGCGGTCTGGGGATCGCGAGCGTCAATCATGACCTCGATCTTTCGGGCCTCACCAGCTTCAGCGAGAACGACAGCACCTGGGCATGGCAAGTCCTGGCCGGAGTTCGCGCGCCGCTCAGCAATGCAATCGATGTCGGGCTCAAGTATCGCTACTTTTCCACCGGCGACATCGACTATGCGCCTTCGGTTGCCGCGCCTTTTGCGGATGCCTCGCTCAGCGATGGCAAGCTTCAGTCTCACAGCCTCCTGGCGAGCCTGATCTACAATTTCGCGCCGCCGCCGTCTCCGCCTCCGCCGCCTCCGCCCCCGCCTCCGCCGCCGCCGCCGCCCGCGACGGTGACGTGCCCGGACGGGACGGTGATCCTGGCGACCGAGGAATGCCCGCCGCCGCCGCCGCCGCCGCCGCCGCCGCCGCCGCCGCCCGAACCGGAACGCGGTTAAGCGCTAGTCGGCTCGGCCGACCAACAGAAGGGAGCCTGCGTGTTCGCGGGCTCCCTTTTTTGCATTGCCAGCGCGTCGGCTTCGCTCTTAGTCTGCCGACATGTCGGAAGAGGAGTGAGGCATGATCGCGACGCTGATGGTGGGAGCGGCGCTGGCCGCTCAGAATGTCACGGCTGCCAATGAGCCGGTGCGATGCGCCGACGACCGGATCGTCGAAACGCCCGAGCGTTGTCTCGAGCCCGATCCGGCACCCGGCCCTTACATGGTCTTCTTCCGTTGGGGCGGGTCGGTGATCGATCGCGACGGCGCCGCCATCCTCGATCAGGTCGTGGCGGTGCTCAACTCGCAGGAAGTGCCCTATCGCTTGGTATTGCGTGGTTTCAGCGATCGATCCGGTCCTGCCGGGGTGAACAAGCGGATCGCCCAGGAGCGCGCAACGCTCGTGCGCGCGCAACTTGCGGCGCGCGGAGTGCCATCGGGCTCCATCATCCTCGAGAAAGCGGGTGGCGAGGAAGACCCTCTCGTTGAAACTGCCGACGGAGTCCGTGAGGCGCAGAACCGTCGGGTGGAAATCCTCTTCGATCGGATCGACTAGGCGACGCCGTCGTTGATCGCGCGAAAGGAATTTGAGATGAAATATTCTCCGTTGCTGGTTGGCGCCGGCCTCATGCTCTCGTCCTGCGGTGAGGCGGGCAGCGACGCCGGCGATACAGGCGAGACAGCGGTCGAGCCGTCCGCGGTGGCCCAGCCTTTCAGCGCAGATTTGCTAGCGCCTGCAGCTACGAGTGTCGGCACGGTCAGCGTCCGCGAGGATGCCAACGGCATTACGGTCACGGTCGAAGCCGCAGGGCTCGAACCCGGTATGCACGCGGTCCATCTGCACGAGACGGGCGTATGCGAGGGACCCGAATTTGCATCGGCGGGAGGCCATTGGAACCCGTCTGGCGCGCAGCACGGACGGGATAATCCGATGGGCTCGCACCTCGGTGATCTCGCGAACATGGAAATCGATGAAGGCGGCACTGGGCGCAGCGATTACCTTGTTCGCGAAGCCACGATTTCGGGCGAGGCGCCGACGCTCGCGGATCAAGACGGGACCGCCCTCGTCGTTCATGCCGGCGCCGACGATTATCGCACCGATCCGTCTGGTGCTGCCGGTGCCCGGGTGGCCTGCGCCGTCCTCGCCGCGCCGCGCCAGCCGGCCGACTAGCCGGCAACGCGCGCGCGGTCCGATCGCAAGCACCGGCGCAACCGCCGGCCAATATCAGTCCGCTGTAGCCATCGCCGCCGACACGCCGGTCGCGCGCTTGCGCGACCCGAGCAGCGGCGCGAGATAATGGCCAGTATAGCTCTGGGGCGTCTTGGCGACCTTCTCGGGCGTCCCCTGCGCGACGATCGTTCCCCCGTTGACACCGCCTCCGGGGCCGAGGTCGAGGATATAGTCGGCGGTCTTGATGACGTCGAGATTATGCTCGATGACCACGACGGTGTTTCCCTGCTCTACGAGCGCATGGAGCACTTCGAGCAGCTTGCGCACGTCTTCGAAGTGCAACCCGGTGGTCGGTTCGTCCAGGATGTACAGGGTGCGTCCGGTGGCGCGGCGCGACAGTTCCTTGGCGAGCTTGACGCGCTGGGCTTCCCCGCCGGACAGGGTGGTCGCCTGCTGGCCAACCTTCACATACCCCAACCCGACCCTCTGGAGCATTTCCATCTTGTCGCGGATCGACGGCACCGCCTTGAAAAAGTCGACCGCGTCTTCGACCGTCATGTCGAGGACGTCCGCGATCGACTTGCCCTTGAAGGTGACTTCGAGCGTCTCGCGATTGTAGCGCTGCCCGTGACAGACGTCGCAGGTGACATAGACGTCGGGCAGGAAGTGCATCTCGATCTTGAGCAGCCCGTCGCCCTTGCAGGCCTCGCAGCGCCCGCCCTTGACGTTGAAACTGAAGCGCCCGGGCTTGTAGCCGCGCGCCTTGGCTTCGGGCAGCCCGGCAAACCAGTCGCGGATCTGGGTGAAGGCGCCGGTGTAGGTCGCCGGGTTCGAGCGGGGCGTGCGCCCGATCGGCGACTGATCGATATCGATCACCTTGTCGAGATGTTCGAGCCCATCGAGACGATCGTGCTTGCCCGATAGGATGCGGGCGCCGTTCAGCGCACGCGCCGAAGCGGCATAGAGCGTGTCGATGGTGAAGCTCGACTTGCCCGATCCCGACACGCCGGTGATGCAGGTGAAGGTGCCGAGCGGGATCGAGGCGGTGACGTCCTTGAGGTTGTTCGCGCGCGCTCCCTTCAAGGTGAGCTTCTTGCCATTGCCCTTGCGCCGCTTGGCCGGCACCGCGATCTCGCGGCGGCCCGACAGATAATCCGCGGTGAGGCTCTCCTCGCAGGCCATGATTTCCTCGAGGGTCCCGGCGCACACGACCTCGCCGCCGCGGACCCCCGCTCCAGGCCCCATGTCGATGACATGGTCGGCGGTGCGGATGGCGTCCTCGTCATGTTCGACCACGAGCACCGTGTTGCCGAGCTCGCGCAGCCGCTTCAGCGTTTCCAGCAGCCGGTCATTGTCCCGCTGGTGCAGGCCGATCGACGGCTCGTCTAGGACGTAGAGCACCCCCGACAGACCCGAACCGATCTGACTGGCCAGGCGAATCCGTTGGCTCTCGCCGCCCGAGAGCGTCCCCGAGGTCCGGTTGAGGTTGAGATAGTCGAGCCCGACATTGTGGAGGAAGCCGAGGCGTTCGTTGATCTCCTTGAGGATCGGGGCGGCGATTTGGCGCTGCTGCTCGGTCAGGCTGTCTTCAACCGAACCGAACCATTCCACCGCGTCGGCGACCGACCGGCGCGCCGACATGGAAATGTCCTCGCCAGCGATCTTGACGCTGAGGGCTTCGGGTTTGAGCCGCGCGCCGCCGCACGTTTCGCACGCATGCGCGGCCTGATATTTGGTCAGTTCCTCGCGCATCCACGCGCTTTCGGTGGTGCGCAGGCGGCGCTCGAGGTTGCCGATCACGCCTTCGAAGGGCTTCTTGACCTCGTAGCTCTTCTTGCCATCGACAAAACGCAACGTGACAGGACGGCCCCGCGTCCCGCGCAGGATCACCGTCTTTGCCTCGTCGGACAGGTCCGCCCAGGGCGTCTCGAGGTCGAACCCGAAGGCGCGCGCGAGGCTGCCGAGCACCTGCATGTAGTAGGGCGAGGGCGGCTGCGACTTGGCCCACGGCACCACCGCTCCCTTCTTGAGCGACAATCCGTGGTTGGGCACGACGAGATCCTCGTCGAATTCCATCATCTCACCGAGCCCGTCACACGCCGGACAGGCGCCCTGCGGCGCGTTGAAGCTGAAGAGGCGGGGTTCGATCTCGCTGATCGTGAACCCCGAGACCGGGCAGGCAAAGCGCTGCGAGAAGACGATCCGTCCGGGCACGCCATGGTCGAGCTTCATGCCCGACTTGGCCGTCGTCTCGGTCGCCTCATCGGGGGCATCAACGGGGTCGAGATAGGCGAGCCCGTCAGCCAGTTCGAGCGCGGTCTCGAAGCTGTCGGCAAGCCGCGCCTCGATGCCCGGCTTGATGACGATGCGGTCGACGACGATCTCGATATCATGCTTGTATTTCTTGTCGAGCGTGGGGGCCTCCTCGATCGGATAGACCTCGCCGTCGATGCGGACCCGGGTAAAGCCCGCCTTCTGCCATTCGGCCAGCTCCTTCTTGAATTCGCCCTTGCGCCCTCGCACCACGGGCGCGAGCAGGATGTGCCGCGACTTTTCGGGCAGGCGCATCGTCCGGTCGACCATCTGGCTGACCTGCTGCGCCTCGATCGGCAAGCCGGTGGCGGGCGAATAGGGCACCCCGACGCGCGCCCACAGCAGCCGCATGTAATCGTAGATCTCGGTGACCGTGGCGACGGTCGAGCGGGGGTTGCGGCTGGTCGTCTTCTGCTCGATCGAGATGGCGGGGCTGAGCCCGTCGATATGCTCGACGTCAGGCTTCTGCATCATCTCGAGGAACTGCCGGGCATAAGCGGACAGCGATTCCACGTAACGGCGCTGCCCC
Organism: Sphingomicrobium astaxanthinifaciens; assembly: GCF_022865105.1. Taxonomy (GTDB): domain Bacteria; phylum Pseudomonadota; class Alphaproteobacteria; order Sphingomonadales; family Sphingomonadaceae; genus Sphingomicrobium; species Sphingomicrobium astaxanthinifaciens. Next base: position 436,577 of record NZ_JAKNYM010000001.1, on the reverse strand, counting down.
TCGGCATAGATGGTGTCGAAGGCCAGGCTCGACTTGCCCGAGCCCGACAGCCCGGTGATGACCGTCAGGCTCTCGCGCGGGATGTCGACGTTCACCCCCTTCAGATTATGTTCGCGCGCGCCGCGCACGCTGATATTGGTGAGCGCCATCGGGTCCTCGATATTCTCGTTTTGTTCCGGCGTGATTGCTAGCCTATAGGGGCCAACGGGCCAAGCCCCGATGTGGGTTCCCTTGCCGGTCCGGGCAAGGGGTCAGCCGAGCCGCACGCTCGCGACTTCGTGATAGGTGGGGCCATGCCGCCCGAGCTGGCTTTCGAACAGGACGAACCGTTCGAGCCGCACGGCGGGGCTGGCGAGCCCCGCCCAGCGCTCGGTCCAGCCGCGCGGGTCGAGCGCCCCGCCCGACCAGCGCGCCAGCGTGACATGGGGAAGGTAGGCGCGGCGTTCGGGCGGCAGGCCACAGTGCTGCAGCGCCCGGTCCACTTTCTCGTGCAGCGCCTTGAGCGGGGCCTTGGGCACCAGCCGGGCCCAGAGCGCGCCGTGCCGCCGGTGATCGAACACCCCCACTCCCTCGACCCGCACCTCGAGCGGCGCCGCGACGATATCGACCAGCGCCCCGGCGGCCATCTCGGCGAGCGGCCGCTCGACCTCGCCGATGAAACGCAGCGTGCAGTGGAGATGGTCTTCGGGGACCCAGCGCAATCCCTCGGGACCGCCCTCCATCGCCGGGGCGAGTGCCTCGACCAGCGTGTCGGGCAGGGGCAGGGCGACGAACAGGCGGTGCATGCTTTCCTCCCCTAGTCGAGAACCGAGGCGCGGCGCGACCGCTTTTGCTTGAAATCGGCGCGCTCACCCACGATATTCACCGCACGAGTTCGACATGTTCAGCCTTCTTAAGGGAAGGCGGAGAGGAGAAAGAATGGCAAACCAGTTCGACGAGCGCACGCGCATGGGGTTCGACCCCGCCGCGACAACGAGCGTTCCGCGCGCCGCGCGCGACGCGGGGCTGCGCAAGTATATGCTCAGCGTGTACAATTACATGGCCTCGGGCGTCCTGCTGACCGGCATCGTGGCGATGCTGTTCTACAGCTCCGGCATGGCGGCGAGCGTGTTCATGGGTGGGGGGATCCTGCCTTGGGTCATCATCCTCTCCCCGCTCGCCATCATCTTCGCGATGAGCTTCGGGCAGAACCGCATGTCGACCGGCACGCTCCAACTGATGTTCTGGGGTTTCGCCACGCTGATGGGGCTGTCGATGAGCACCATCTTCCTGCGCTACACCGGCATCTCGATCGCGCAGACCTTCTTCGCGGTAACCGCTGCCTTCGCGGGGCTGTCGCTGTGGGGTTATACCACCAAGAAGGACCTCAGCGGCTGGGGCACCTTCCTCATCATGGGGGTCGTCGGGCTGCTGGTCGCCATGCTGCTCAACGCCTTCGTCTTCCAGTCGGGGGCGATGAGCCTCGCGATCAGCGCGATCGGTGTCCTGATCTTCGCCGGCCTCACGGCCTACGACACGCAGAAGATCAAGAGCATCTACAATTATGTCGCGCGCGACGCCAATCTCATGCAGCGCGCGATCATCATGGGTGCGCTCAACCTGTATCTCGACTTCATCAACATGTTCCAGTTCCTGCTCAGCTTCATGGGCAGCCAGGAATAGGATTTCCGATCCCGGAACGAACGATGGCCCGGCGCGACGCGCCGGGCCATTTTTTTTGGGCGTATCTCGCGGCGCCGCCGCCCGGTCAGCCGGGGGTCGGCGACTGCTCGATCAGTTCAAGGTCGATCGCCTTCGCTTCCTTCCAGGCGGCGCGCGCGGTCAGCCGGTCGGCATAGTCCCGGAAGGCCTCGCGTTCGGGCATGGTGCCGAACTGCAGCCCCCAGGCCACGTGGCTGCCGAGATAGACGTCGGCCATGGTGAAGCGCTCGCCGCACACATGGTCGTGCGCGGCGAGCCAGCCCTCGAGCACGTCCATCGTCAGCTCGAAGTCGCCATAGCCGAGCATGCCCTGCTTGGACGGGTCCTCGGGCGGCGCATAGCCCATCGAGCGGTTGGTCACCGCCTGCTCGAGCGGGCCGGCGGCAAAGAACAGCCAGCGAAAATAGGCGGCCCGTTCCTGCGCGGTGGGCAGGAGCCCGGCCTGCGGGTGCGTCTCCGCAAGATAGTGGCAGATCGCCGCGCATTCGGTGACGACCTGCCCGTCATGGTCGATCGCCGGGACCTTGCCCATTGGGTTGACCGTGCGTTGATACGCCCCCTTCATCTCCTCGCCATAGGCCACGATCCGCTGCTCATAGTCGGCACCGACCTCGTGCAGCGCCCAGCGCGCGATCTGCCCGCGGCTCTTCGGGTTGGTATAGAAAAGGAGGGTCATGGAGGGTCTCCCGGCTAGGCGCGCTGTTCAGTCGCGCTGGTCCGCGCTGGCATCGCGCAGCGCCTTGAATTCGCTCCCCTCCGCCCAGTTGGGCCACATCGCGCCCCCGGCGAGCGCTTCGCCGACGCGGTGAAGGAGGGTGAGGTCGGCGACGATGCCATCGAAGCGCCAGTCGGGCGACCATTCATCGCTCGCCTGGTGATAGTGGTTGGCGACATATTCGCGCGCCAGCTCGCTCGCGCGCTCGGCGCCGCCCTCGGTCAGCTGCTGGCCCGAGCGGAAGCTCACCGCGGGCACGCCGACCTGCGCGAAGGCGAAATGGTCGGAGCGGAAGAAGCCTCCCGCCTCGGGACGCGGGTCGGGCGCGAAGCTGCGCCCAAGCGCGCTGCCCTTCTCGATCAGGAGGTCGAGCAGCCCGAGCCGCGCGGTCCCGCTGATCGAAAAATCGCTCGCCGGGCCGAACACCCCGAGGCTGTCGGTGTTGATGACCCCGACCGTCTTCTCGAGCGGGTAGAGCGGGTTGGCGGCATAATATTTGGAGCCCAGCAGCCCCTTTTCCTCGGCGCCCACGGCGAGGAAGACGAGGCTGCGCTCGGCGCCGCCCTTGTCGGCGAAGGCGCGCGCCTGTTCGATCAGCGCGGCGGTGCCGGTCGCATTGTCGAGCGCGCCATTATAGACCGCATCGCCGTGCTCGGCGGGGTCCTCGACGAGCCCGAGATGGTCGTGGTGCGCGGTATAGATGACATATTCGTCGGGGCGCTCGCGGCCCGGCAGGATGCCGACCACGTTCTTGGCCGCGATCCGCTCCTGCCGCGCCAGCAGCGTGGCGTCGATCGTCGCGCCCATCGGCATCGGCGCGAAATCCTTGCGCTGCGCCGCCGCCTTGGCCGCCGCATAGCTCGAGCCCGCCGCGGCGAAGAGCCGCTCGGCGAGGTCGAGGTGCATCCAGCCCTGCAGCCCCGAATGCGCCGCCTTCGGGTCCTCGCGGACGATGTCGAAGGTCTGGTCGTTGCCGTTGGCGACGACCCCCCACGGGTAGCTCGCGGGGGCTTCGTCGTGGATCACCAGCACCCCCGCCGCGCCGCGCCGCGCGGCTTCTTCATATTTATAGGTCCAGCGGCCGTAATAGGTCATTTCCTTGCCGCCGAAATCGCCCTCGCCGCCCTCGAAATCGGGGTCATTGACGAGCATGACGAGCACCTTGCCCGCAAGGTCCTGGTCCTTGTAGTCGGACCAGCCGCGTTCGGGCGCATGGGTGCCGTAGCCCACGAACACCAGTTCGATGTCTTGCAGCTCGACATGCGCATCGCCGTTGATCGGCGCGCGCACCGCGAGGTCCTCGTTTTGCGCCAGCTCGACCCGTTCGCCGCCGATCGTCATCGCCAGCAGCGGCTCATCGACCATGGTCGAGCGTGCCAGCACGACGTCCTGCGTCCACTTGCGGGTGCCGTCGGCGCGAAGGTCGCCGCCCGGCTCGAGCCCTGCGGTGGCAAAGGCCCCCGTCAGATAGGCGACCGTCTTGTCCTCGCCCGGGGTGCCCGGCGCGCGGCCCTCGAACCAGTCGTCCGACAGGGTGCGGACATGGGTCGACAGCCGCTCGGCCGAGAAGTCGGGGTCATGGGCCAGCGCGGGGCTGGAGAGGAGGGCCAGCGCCGAGGCGCCGAGAAGCAAACGGGTCATGGGTCGGGTCACTCCGATCTGATGGTGTGACCCGACCATAGCCCGTCGCCGCGATTTGGGAAGGCGAAGCGTGGGCGATCAGCCCTCGGGCTTGTCGCCCTCGCTCTTGTCGGCGGGCTTCTTCGATGGCGCCTTCTTGGCCGTGGCCTTCTTCTTGGCGGGCGCCTTCTTCTTGGGCTTGGGCGGGGAGGGGACGATCTCGAAGGCGGGCGCGCCCTCCTTGATGTGGACCTTCACCTCGCCGCCATCGACGAGCTTGCCGAACAACAGTTCCTCGGCGAGCGGCTGCTTGATCTTCTCCTGGATAAGCCGCGCCATCGGGCGCGCCCCGTAGAGCTTGTCATAGCCCTTCTCGGTGAGCCACTCGCGCGCACCCTTGTCGAGTTCGATGGTGACCCCGCGATCCTCGAGCTGCATCTCGAGCTGGAGGATGAACTTGTCGACCACGCGCGCCACTACCGCGGGCGGCAGGTAGCCGAAGGGCACCACCGCATCGAGGCGGTTGCGAAATTCGGGGGTGAACATCTTCTTCACCGCCTCGTCCTGCGCGTCCTCGCGGCTGAGGTTACCGAAGCCGATCGATTCCTTGGCCATGTCGGCAGCCCCGGCATTGGTGGTCATGATCAGGATCGTGTTGCGGAAATCGACCGTCTTGCCGTGGTGATCGGTGAGCTTGCCGTTGTCCATTACCTGGAGGAGGATGTTGAACAAATCGGGATGCGCCTTCTCGATCTCGTCCAGAAGCAGCACGCTGTGCGGGTTCTGGTCGACCGCGTCGGTGAGCAGCCCGCCCTGGTCGTAGCCGACATAGCCCGGGGGCGCGCCGATCAGGCGGCTGACCGCGTGGCGTTCCATATATTCTGACATGTCGAACCGCTGCAGCGGGATGCCCAGGATGCTCGACAGCTGGCGTGCCACCTCGGTCTTGCCGACCCCGGTGGGGCCGCTGAAGAGGTAGTTGCCGATCGGCTTGTCGGGATCGCGCAGCCCCGCGCGGCTGAGCTTGATCGCGCTCGACAGCTTCTCGATCGCGAGATCCTGCCCGAAGACCACGCGCTTGAGGTCCTGCTCGAGATTCTCGAGCACGCGCTTGTCGTCGCTCGACACGCTCTTGGGGGGGATGCGCGCCATCGTCGCCACCACCGCCTCGATATCGGCGACGTTGATCGTCTTCTTGCGCTTCGAGGGCGTCTTAAGCATCTGCATCGCGCCGACCTCGTCGACCACGTCGATCGCCTTGTCGGGCAGCTTGCGATCGTTGATGTAGCGGTTCGACAATTCGACCGCCGACTTAATCGCGTCGGGGGTGTACTTGACCTTGTGATGCTCCTCGAAATTGGAGCGCAACCCCATCAGGATCTGGATCGTCTCGTCGACCGAGGGCTCGTTGACGTCGATCTTCTGGAAGCGCCGCAGCAGCGCGCGATCCTTCTCGAAATGGTTGCGGAATTCCTTGTAGGTGGTCGAGCCGATGCAGCGGATCGCGCCCGACGACAGCGCGGGCTTCAACAGGTTGGAGGCGTCCATCGCCCCGCCGCTCGTCGCGCCGGCGCCGATCACGGTGTGGATCTCGTCGATGAACAGGACCGCGTGGGGCAGCTTCTCGAGTTCGTTGACGACCTGCTTGAGGCGTTCCTCGAAATCGCCGCGATAGCGGGTCCCCGCGAGCAGCGCCCCCATGTCGAGCGCGTAGATGGTCGCTTCCTTCAAAACCTCGGGCACGTCGCCCTCGATGATCTTGCGCGCGAGCCCCTCGGCGATCGCGGTCTTGCCCACGCCGGGATCGCCGACATAGAGCGGGTTGTTCTTCGAGCGCCGGCACAGGATCTGGATCGTGCGGTCGACCTCGTCGCCGCGCCCGATCAGCTGGTCGATCTTGCCATCGCGCGCCTTCTGGTTGAGATCGACGGTGAACTGCTGGAGCGCGCTTTCCTTCTTGTCGCCCGCGGCCTTGGTCTCGGGGGTGTTGTCCTCGCCCTCGCTGTCGGGCTCGGCCCCGCCCGAGGGTTCGCCCTTGCCGACACCGTGGCTGATATAGGTCACCGCATCGAGCCGGCTCATGTCCTGCTGCTGAAGGAAATAGACGGCGTAGCTCTCGCGCTCGGAGAATAGCGCGACGAGCAGGTTGGCCCCGGTGACCTCGTCACGGCCCGACGACTGGACGTGGAGGATGGCGCGCTGCACCACCCGCTGGAACCCGCTCGTGGGGTTGGGGTCGGTCGCGCTGTCGGAGACGAGCGCGCCCAGCTCGGCGTCGAGATACTGCTTGACCGTCGCGCGCAGTTCGTCGCGCTCGACCCCGCAGGCGGTCATCACCTGCGCGGCGTGATTGTCGTCGATGAGCGCGATGAGCAGGTGCTCGAGCGTGGCATATTCGTGGCGACGCTTGCTCGCCTCGCCCAGTGCGTTGTGCAGCGTCTGTTCGAGTTCGCGGGCGAAACTGGGCATGAAATTCTTCTCCTTACCCGACCAACATCGGGACGTGGGGGAGGGGGTTCAAGGGCGGGGCGCGCACGGCGGCATCATCGCTTCGCGAACAGCGCGTCGGCGGCCGACATGTGGCCGGTCTTGCCCGCCTTGTGCGCCTTGACGCGCTCGATCTCGGCCTCGAGGCGGCGGATCCGGGCATCGAGCTCCTCGACGCTCAGGGGGTCGAGATCCTCGCGCGCCAGCTCGACGATCGGCTCACCCGGCTGGAAATCGTCTTCATCGTCCATCAGCCTAGCGTTGACCCCCGCGTCCGCGCTGTCAATAAGGCGACTCAGGCCATTTTGGGGGTGTGACGATGGCGAGTGACCTGCCCGAGACGATGCGTTGCGTGGTAAGCCCCGAGCCGGGCCAGCTGGAACTGGTCGAGCGCCCGCTGCCCCGACCCGGGCGCGGCGAGTTGCTGGTCAAGGTCGCCGCCGCGGGGGTCAACCGGCCCGACCTGCTCCAGGTCAAGGGGGTCTATCCGCCCCCCGAGGGCGCGAGCGACGTGCTCGGGCTCGAGCTGGCGGGCGAAGTGGTCGCGCGCGGCGCGGGGTGCGAGACGCCGGTCGGCACGCGGGTCTGCGGCTTGGTCGCTGGCGGCGCTTATGCCGACTATTGCCTGCTCCCCGAGGGCACCGCGCTGCCGGTGCCCGAGCGGCTCGGGCTGGAGGAGGCGGCGGCGCTGCCCGAGACGCTGTTCACCGTCTGGATCAACCTGTTCGAGCGCGGCTTCGCGGCCGAGGGCGATCTCGTCCTCGTCCACGGGGGCACGAGCGGGATCGGCACGATGGCGATCAGGCTGTGCCGTCTCTACGGGATCACCATCATCGTCACCTGCGGGTCGGAAGAGAAGGTGGAGGCCGCGCTCGATATCGGCGCGCACGCCGCGATCAACTACCGGACCGAGGATTTCGTCGACCGCGTCAAGGACATCACCGAGGGATGCGGGGTCGACATCGTGCTCGACATGGTCGGCGGCGACTATGTGCCGCGCAACCTCGCCTGCATGGCCGAGGAGGGGCGCCACGTCTCGATCGCCTTCCAGCGCGGCGCCGAGGCGTCGCTGCCGATCGTCCAGGTCATGCGGCGTCGCCTGACGCTGACTGGCTCGACGTTGCGCGCGCGCTCGCTGCGCTTCAAGACGATGGTCGCCGACGAATTGCGCGGCACCGCCTGGCCGTTTGTCGAGGGCGGGCGGCTTCGTCCCGTGATGGACCGGAATTTCGCGCTTGCCGAGGTCGGGGCCGCGCATGCGCGGATGGCGGCGGGCCAGCACGTCGGCAAGATCACGCTCACGCCGTGACTTGAACCGCGCGCCCAAAAGGCGTAAATCGCTGCCCGACATAACCGGCCGCTCCGAAAAGGGGCGGCCCTTTCTATTTTAAGAGGAAGCCGACCATGGCCGAACAGCCCAAGCCCCTGATGCCCAGCGCGACCGCCAGCTGGCTGGTCGAGAACACCTCGCTGAGCTTCCGCCAGATCGCCGATTTCTGCGGGCTCCACGCGCTCGAGGTGCAGGCGATCGCCGACGAGACCGCCTCGACCAAGCTGACGGGGCGCGACCCGGTGCGCGCGGGCGAACTGACCCACGAGGAGATCGAGAAGGGCCAGGCCGACGAGAATTACGACCTCAAGATGCACAAGGCGCCCGACCCGATGACCCGCACCAAGGGGCCGCGCTACACGCCCGTGTCCAAGCGGCAGGACAAGCCCGACGGCATCGCGTGGATCATCAAGAACCACCCCGAGGTGAGCGACGGCCAGATCTCCAAGCTCATCGGCACCACCCGCAACACCATCTCGAACATCCGCGATCGCACCCACTGGAACATGGCCAACATCCAGCCCAAGGACCCGGTCACGCTCGGGCTGACCACCCAGCGCGAGCTCGATGCCGCGGTGGCCAAGGCGCAGAAGGAAGCGGGGACCGCCGAGGCGGCCGCCGATCCGACGCTGTCGCACGATCGCGAGGCGCTGATCGAGCAACTGCGCAAGGAGCGCGAACAGGCCGCCGCCGATGCCGAGGCCGCGCTGAAGGCGCAGAGCGGCGAGGCCGAAGACGACCGCCCCGAGATCGTTCCCGGCATCAAGGACCCGTTCAAGCATTGATCGCGGGCGCTCGAACCGCCATGGTCGCGTCCATGACCGACGCCGAACACAAGCCGGTGGCCGACATGGCCTTCGAAGAAGCCCTCGAGGAGCTCGAGACGATCGTCCGCAAGCTCGAAAGCGGCGAGGAACAGCTCGACGCCTCGATCGCGCTGTTCCAGCGCGGCGAGGCGCTGAAGAAACATTGCGAGGCGCGGCTCGACGATGCCCGCGTGCGGATCGAGAAGATCACTGGCGGCGCGGCCGGCCAGCCGGCGGGGACCGAACCCTTCGATGCCGGCTGAGCCGATGTCTCAATCCCCCTCCAGCCTCGGCGAGGAAGCGCATCACACCGCCGCCGCGATCGACGCGATCTTCGACCAGTTGCTCGTGCGACCCGGCGACAGCCGCGACCCGCTCTACGCCGCGATGCGCCACGCCGCGATCGACGGCGGCAAGCGGATGCGCCCGCTGCTGGTGCGCGCCGCCGCGCGTTTGTTCGGGGTCGACGAGAAGCGCGCGTTGCGCGTCGGCGCGGCGATCGAGGCGATCCACGTCTATTCGCTGGTCCACGACGACTTGCCGTGCATGGACGATGACGACCTGCGGCGCGGCAAGCCGACGCTGCACAAGGCCTATGACGAGGCCATCGCGGTGCTCGCGGGCGACAGCCTCCACGACCTCGCCTTCGCCATCCTCGCCGACGAGGCGACCCACCCCGATGCCAAGGTCCGCTGCGACCTCATCGCCGAACTCGCGCGCGCGGCGGGACCCGCGGGCATGGCGGGCGGGCAGGTGATGGACCTCGAGGCCGAGAAGGCGGGCGACCTCGACCTCGACGACATCACCCGGCTCCAGCAATTGAAGACCGGCGCGCTGATCGAATATTGCATCGAGGCCGCGTGCATCCTGGGCGGGCGGCTCGAGGGCGAACGCACCCCCTATCGCGGCTATGCGCGCAACGTCGGGCTCGCCTTCCAGATCGCCGACGACCTGCTCGACGTCGGGGGTGACGAGGCCAAGGCGGGCAAGCGGCTGCATAAGGACGAGGAGGCGGGCAAGGCCACCTTCGTCAGCCTGATGGGCGAGGACCGCGCGCGCGAACAGGCGCAGGTGCTCGCCAACCAGGCGATCGAGCATCTCGCCCACCATGGCGAGGAGGCCGGCCTCCTGCGCGCGATCGCCCGCTTCGCCGTCGAAAGGGATCGTTAGTCATGCGCATCGGCGTCTATCCCGGCACCTTCGACCCGATCACGCTCGGGCATCTCGACATCATCAAGCGCGGCGCGCGGCTGGTCGACCGGCTCGTCATCGGCGTCACCACCAACCCCGCCAAGAGCCCGATGTTCGACCTCGACGAGCGCGTCGCCATGGTCGAGCAGGCCATCTCCGACATCGCCGGCGCCAGCGTCGTGACCTTCGACGCGCTGCTGATGGATTTTGCCGCCGAGCAGGGCGCCTCGGTGATCCTGCGCGGGCTGCGCGCGGTCGCCGATTTCGAATATGAGTATCAGATGGCGGGGATGAACCAGCAGCTCAATGACGAGATCGAGACCGTCTTTCTGATGGCCGACGTCTCCTTGCAGCCGATCGCCTCGCGGCTGGTCAAGGAAATCGCCCGCTACGGCGGCCCGATCGACAAGTTCGTCACCCCCGAGGTCGCGACCCGCGTCGCCGCGAAGGTGGCGGGCGAGGGGCGCCGCTAAGCGCGGGTTCACCTGCGCGCCGCTAACGGGTCTTTCAAAATTTCATCGCGCTCGCTAGACAGCGAACGGCCCTTGGGGAGGAATTGATAAGATGTTCAAAAGCCTTGGTAATGTTTGCGTCGGCCTTGCCGCCCTGTCGCTGCTGGCGAGCCCGGCGTTGGCGCAGGACCGCTCGAAGATCCAAGGTTATGTGCCCGAGCTCAGCCACGGCCGGGTGCCTGAGGCGATCGCCAGCGATCCCGCGAACACGCTCACCTTCACGCTCGACAATGGCGGCATCATCGATGTCCAGCTGCGCCCCGATGCGGCGCCGCTGCACGTCCATCGTATCCAGACGCTCGCCGCCGAGGGGTTCTACGACGGGCAGGTGTTCCACCGCGTGATTCCCGGGTTCATGGCGCAGGGCGGCGACCCGCTCGGTAACGGCACCGGGGGCTCCGACCTGCCCGACCTGCCCGCCGAATTCTCGACCCTGCCGCACCTGCGCGGCGTGTTCGCGATGGCGCGCTCGGAGGACGAGAACAGCGCCAACAGCCAGTTCTTCATCATGCTTTCGCCCAATTTCGCGCTCGACGAGAAATATACCGTGGTCGGCCGCGTCAAGCGGGGCATGAACACCGTCGACACGATCGCCCCGGGCGAGCCGCCGGTCGCGCCGACGCGGATCGTCAGCGCGCGCATCGGCGGTCCGGTCCCCGCCGCCCCCGCGACCAAGGAAGCGGCCAGCCGGGCCGACGAGCTGCCCGAGGGCTGATGAAGGTCGACGCCTTCGATTTCGAACTGCCGCAGGACCGCATCGCGCTGCGCCCCGTGCGCCCGCGCGACGCGGCGCGGATGTTGCTGGTCGAGGGTGAGGCCATCAGCGACCGGAAGGTCCTCGACCTGCCCGACCTGCTGGACCCCGAGGATTGCCTCGTCTTCAACGACACCAAGGTCATCCCCGCGCAGCTCGAGGGCCGGCGCGGCGACGCCAAGGTCGGCGCCACCCTGCACAAGCGCGAGGGGCCGCGCGACTGGCGCGCCTTCATCCGCAACGCCAAGCGCGTGCGCGAGGGCGACCGCATCGATTTCGGCGCGGGCGTCAGCGCCATCGCCGCCGATCGCGCCGAGGACGGCAGCATCCTCCTCAGCTTCGAGGGCGAGGAACCGGTCGAGCTGCTGCTGACGCGCGCGGGCACCATGCCGCTGCCGCCCTATATCGCCTCCAAGCGCGGGATCGACGAGGCCGATGCCGAGGACTACCAGACGATGTTCGCGCGCGAGGAGGGCGCGGTCGCCGCGCCCACCGCCTCGCTCCACTTCACCGAGCGCCTTATAGACAGGATCGATGCCGCCGGCATCCAGCGCGAGACGCTCACGCTGCACGTCGGCGCGGGCACCTTCCTGCCGGTCAAGGTCGAGGACACCGACGATCATCGGATGCACGCCGAATTCGGCCGCATCGATGCCGACACCGCCGCGCGGCTCAACGCGGTGCGCGCAAACGGCGGGCGCCTCATCGCCGTCGGCACCACCGCGCTGCGGTTGCTCGAAAGCGCCGCCGACGAAGAGGGCGTCATCCATCCCTTCGCCGCCGACACCGACATCTTCATCACCCCCGGCTATCGCTTTCGCGCGGTCGGCGGGCTGATGACCAACTTCCATCTGCCGCGCTCGACCCTCTTCATGCTGGTCAGCGCGCTGATGGGATTGGATACGATGAAAGCCGCCTACGACCATGCGATCGCAGGCGGCTATCGGTTCTACAGCTATGGCGACAGCTCGCTGCTGCTGCCCAAGCGCTAGGCCTCAGGCGACCGCGCCCTCTTCCTGCGGGATGCGCAGCACCTGTCCCGGATAGATCTTGTCGGGGTCCTCGAGCATCGGCTTGTTGGCCTCGAAGATGCGGTGGTAGGCGTTGGGATCGCCATAATGCTCCTTGGCGATGCCCGAGAGCGTGTCGCCGCTCTCGACCCGGTGCCACTTGGCGGCGGTCCCGCCGCGCGTCGCCGCGAGCCCGTCATCGTCGACCCGGGCGATATGCTTGGTGTTGCCCGCGATCGCCATCAGCTTTTCCTTGGTCGCCTGGTCGGGCACCTTGCCCGAGATCTTCACCTTGTCGCCCTCGACCCGGACCTTGATGTCGCCCTCGAGCCCCATGCGATCGATCTCGCGGCGAATGCTCTCGGCCTTCACCTCGGCATCGGAGGCTTCGTCGAACAGTTCCTTGCCGCTGTCTTTCTTGAAAATGTCGAACAGTCCCATGGTCACGCTCCTCTTCTTGGTACTGCAAGGAAAACAGGGCGCGCGCGCCGCCGTTCCGGGTGACGCGCCGAAGCGCCCCTGCTAGGAGACCGGCGAAGGGGACCATCATGACCTGCCGTTTCGTCGCGCTCGCCGCCGCGGGCCTCGCTCCTGCCACGCCGCTCGCCGCCGCCCCGCCCGAGGGGGTCGCGCAGCTGGTCGAACAGGCCGCCGACAGCGGTGACGCACAGAAACTCGACACCGTTCTCGACCTCGCCCGCGCCGCCTATCCGGGCGAGGCCGCGGCGATCGCGAGCCTCGAAACCCAAGCGCGCGCCCGCCTTGTCGAGGTGACCGCCGCCAAGGCCGCCAAGCGCACCGACGACCTGCGCGCCGCCGGCCTGTTCGACCACTGGTCGGGGCGCGGCGAACTGGGGGGCTATTACGCCACCGGGTCGAGCGAGGAGAGCGGGCTGTCCGCCGGGCTCGGGCTCGAGCGCACCGGCATCGACTGGCGCCACGCCTTTCGCGTCCATGTCGACTGGCGCCGCTCCGATGGCGACACCACGCGCGAGCAGCTGCTCGCGGGCTACGAGCCGCAATATGACGTCACCGACCGCCTCTTCACCTATGGCCTCGTCGAGGGCGAACGCGATCGCACGCAGGGCATCGACAATCGCCTCTCGCTCTCGGGCGGCGCGGGCTATCGGCTGTTCGATCGCGACACGCTGCAATGGTCGGTCAAGGCGGGGCCCGCCTGGCGCCGCACCGACTGGCTCGACCGCGAGGATACATCGCGCCTCGCCGGGCTCGCCGCCACCACGCTCGCCTGGCAATTGAACGGCCGCCTCGCGCTGACCCAGGACGCCGACGCTTATGTCCAGGCAGGCGGCAACAGCTACCGCAGCGAAACCGGGCTCGAGGCCGATCTCGGCGGCAACCTCCTCGCGCGGCTCGCCTTTCGCGTCGATCATGAGAGCGACCCGCCCGCCGACCGCCCGGCCACCGACACCTTGAGCCGCATCACTCTCGTCTACGATTTCGAATAGTGGAAATGCGTGTCCCTTCCCGCTAAGGGCGCGGCCATGTCTCGCTTTTCCTTAAAAATTTCCGCGACCGACGGGGCCGCCCGGCGCGGCGCGATCAGCATGCGGCGCGGGGTCATCCAGACCCCTGCCTTCATGCCCGTCGGTACCGCCGCCACGGTCAAGGCGATGCGCCCGCACGAAGTCGCCGCCACCGGCGCCGACATCCTGCTCGGCAACACCTACCACCTGATGCTCCGTCCCGGCGCCGACCGGATGGAGCGCCTCGGCGGGCTTCATAAGTTCATGAACTGGGACAAGCCGATCCTCACCGACAGCGGCGGCTACCAGGTCATGAGCCTTGGCGACCTTCGCAAGATCACCGAGGAGGGCGTCGCCTTCAAGTCGCACCTCGACGGCTCGCGGCACATGATCACCCCCGAGCAATCGATGGCGATCCAGCGCAAGCTGGGCTCCGACATCGTCATGGCCTTCGACGAATGCACGCCATATCCCGCCACCCACGAGGTCGCGGAGAAATCGATGCTCATGTCGATGCGCTGGGCCAAGCGCAGCCGCGACGGCTTCGACAGCGGCGAGGAACATGCCTCGCGCGCGGCGCTGTTCGGAATCCAGCAGGGCTCGATGTTCGAGGACCTGCGCCGCGTCTCGACCGACAAGCTGCTCGAGATCGGCTTCGACGGCTATGCGGTCGGCGGGCTCGCGGTGGGCGAGGGACACGAGAAGATGTGCGCCACGCTCGATTTCGCCGCCCCCATGCTGCCGCACGACAAGCCGCGCTACCTGATGGGGGTCGGCAAGCCCGACGACCTGATCGAGGCGGTGCGCCGCGGCATCGACATGTTCGACTGCGTCCTGCCCAGCCGCTCGGGGCGCACGGGCCAAGCCTTCACCCGCGACGGGCCGATCAACATTCGCAACGCCAGGTTCGCCGAGGACGAGGCGCCGCTCGACGCCGAATGCGGCTGCCCGACCTGCACCGACTTCAGCCGCGCCTATGTCCACCACCTCGTCCGCTCGGGCGAGATCCTCGGCGCGCAGCTGATGACCGGGCACAATCTGCATTTCTACCAGGACTGGATGCGGGCCATGCGCGAGGCGATCGCCGAAGGGCGGTTCGAGGCGCATGCCGACGCCGCGCTCGCCCGCTACCGCGCGCGCGCGTCTTAACGCGGCTTTCACCATCTTCGGGCCAGATCGGGCGCGATGAAGATGGAAACCGTCCCGGTGCCTGCCGACGAGGCGGGAAAAGCACGCCTCGCCCTTGGACTCGCGGCGCTGTTCGCGCTCGGCTGCCTGTGGCTCAATCCCGTCGGCTATGTCGGCGGCGGGGCGGATGACGAGCAGTATCTCGCCGCCGCGCGCTGCTGGGTCGAGGCGAGCGGCCCCTGCCTGCCCGCCGATCACTGGTGGAGCCGCTGGCCGGTCATCGCCCCCGTCGCCACCGCGCTCGCCCTCCTGGGCGACAGCCGCGCGGCCGTCGCCGTGGGGGCGAGCCTGTCGTGGGGGCTCCTGCTTTTCGCGATGGGCTCGCTCGGGACTCGCTGGTTCGGCTGGCGCGCCGGGGTCACCGCGCTCGTCGCCATTGCCGCCACCCCCGTCGTCACTGCTTATGCGCTGACACCGAACCCCAATGTCACCGAGCTCGCCTTCCAGCTGCTCGCGCTGCTGGCGGCGACCATCGCCTATCGCACGGGCGCGGCGCGCGCGGCCTTCGTCGGCGGGCTCTTCGCGGGACTCGCCTTCGCCACCCGCAGCACCTCGATCCTCTTCCTCGCCGCCAGCGCGCTGACCTGGCTGTTCCTCGATCCCGACCGCCGCAGGCCGCTATTGTGGGCCATCGCCGGGCTGGCCGTGGTCCTGCTGGGCGAGATGGCGGTCTATGCCGCCGCGACCGGCGATCCCTTCTACCGGCAGGCGCTGGCGCTGTCGCACACCGGCATTCCCTCAGCCGAACTGCCCGCCGGCTTCGACACCAGCCAGTCGCCGCTGTTCAACCCCGCCTATATCGCCGCATGGCGCCGCGAGATGGGGATCGCGCTGTTCTGGCCCGTCGATGGCTGGATCAATGTCCTCCTCGGCCCGCGGCTGGGAACGCTGCTCCTCGCGGCGGCGCTGGGAGCGATCCTGCTGCGCCGCACGCTGCCCGGGCCCTCGCGCACGATCCTCAAGCGCGCCGCGCTCGGCGTGGCGTTACTGGTCGTCCTGCTCACCTGGGGGCTGGCGATCGACCCCAAGGCGCGCATGTTCCTGCCCGCCGGCGCCTTGGCGGCACTGGCGCTGGGCGCGCTCGTCGCGGCGCGGCCCGACGGGCGCCGCTCGTCGCTGGCGCTGGGGCTGGTGGGGTTCCAGCTCATCATCGGCCTGTCGGTCCTGGCCGTCTATCCCAACAGCCATGAGGGGGAGCGCAAGGCCGCGCGCTGGATCGCCGACCATGGGGGCCGCATAGAGATCCTTCCCGGCGCGCGCAGCTACCTGACCTTCGTCGCTGGCGCCGAGGCACTTCCGGACCGGGGCGCGGGGCGTCCCCTGCTGATAGCGCTAACCGGCGGGCCTTGCGAAGAGGCGATCGGCAATGCCCCGGGGGGTGGCCCCACCGGGCGCGTCGTCGACAGCGCCGCGCAAGGGCCCACGAGCCGGGCAAGGCTGTGCCTTTTCGAATATGCCGAGGCCAGCAGGTAGCGTTCGCCGCCCCGCCGCGGCGCCTTCGACCGCGCCGCCGACGGCGAGCGCTGACCCGCGGGGCGGCTAGCCCTTGGTACCGACGTGCAGGAAGTCGGGCAGCGGCCCGTTCCAGTCGTTGTTGTAGGTCGGCACGACGCTGGTCGACGGGGCCGGGGGCTCGCCCTCGTCCTCGTCCTTCGCCTTTTTCGCTTCACGCCGGGGTGCGCGTTCCTTCTTCGGCGCGTCCTTTTCCGCCGCCTTGCGGCGCGGCTTGCTGGGCGCTTGCTCGTCCTTCGAGGGCGCCTTGTCCCGCGCCGGCTCTTTCTGCGAAGTCGCCTGGGCCTTGGCCGCCGCGGCCGATCCGCCGACTCGCTTGATCTTGTGCTGGGTCAGCTTCTCGATCATGTCGATCAGCTCTTCGTCAGCCGGGGTGACCAGCGTATAGGCCGTCCCCGTGGCCCCCGCGCGACCGGTCCGGCCGATCCGGTGGACATAGTCGTCGGGATGGAAGGGGACGTCATAGTTGACGACCGTCGAGACGCCCTTGACGTCGAGCCCGCGCGCGGCGACGTCGCTCGCCACCAGCACGTTGATCTCGCCCGCCTTGAAACGATCGAGCTCGGCGATGCGGTTAGCCTGGTCCATGTCGCCCTGGATCTGTCCGACGTTGAACTTCGAGCGCTTGAGGCTGGTCGCCAGCTCGCGCACCGTGGTCTTGCGGTTGCAAAAGACGATCGCCGTCTCGGTCTTGGGCAGGCGCAGGATCTCGCGCAGCGCGGCGCGCTTGTCGCGCGGGGTCACCGGCACCACCACCTGTTCGATATTCTTGTTGGTGGTCGCCGCGCGCGCCACCTCGACCGTCTTGGGATCGGTCAGGAAGCGATCGGCGAGCTTCTTGATCGGCGGCGGCATGGTCGCCGAGAACAACAGGGTCTGGCGTTGCTTGGGCAGCTTCAGGCAGATGCTCTCGATATCGGGGATGAACCCCATGTCGAGCATGCGGTCGGCCTCGTCGATGACCAGCAGGTCGCAGGCGGTGAGCAGGATCTTGCCGCGCTCGAACAGGTCGAGCAGCCGGCCCGGGGTGGCGATCAGCACGTCGACCCCGCCATCGAGCGCCTTGACCTGGTCGCCCATCTGCACCCCGCCGATGAGCAGCACCATCGAGAGATTGTGATACTTGCCGTATTTCTCGAAATTCTCCGACACCTGCTGCGCCAGTTCGCGGGTCGGCGCGAGGATCAGGCTGCGCGGCATCCGCGCCCGGGAGCGTCCCTGCGCGAGGATATCGATCATCGGCAGCACGAAGCTGGCGGTCTTGCCGGTCCCCGTCTGGGCGATCCCGATCAGGTCCTTGCCCATCAGCGTCGGCGGGATCGCCTTGGCCTGGATCGGCGTGGGTTCGGTATAGCCGCTGTCCTCGACAGCGCGCAGAAGTTCTTCAGAAAGGCCGAGTGCGGCAAAACCCATGGAAATATCCGGAAAAAATCAAAGCAAGACGCGGGGTTGGACCCGCTGGCGCGACTTGCCCGTAAATCCGGCAAAGGTCAAGAATGGCGACCGGGCAGGCCGTCCGAAAACGGGCTAGGGGGTGTCCGTGTCCTCGCCCTGCATCGGGCGCAGCCGCTGGAAGCTCTCGATCCGGCACGAGCCCCCCATCCGCGTGCGGATCACGTCGCGCCGCGCGCACAGGCGGTCGTCGTCGGGCTGGACGTAGAAGCCGCCGTAGAAGTCGAGGCTGGGGCAGCGGTCGTCCATCTCGACCCGGATCCGGCTCTGGTCGGCAAGCAGGAAGTCGATGCTGCGCGGGCCGGCCAGCCTCGCGCCCGCGATCCGCGTGCTGTTGAAGCAGCGCGGCCCGCGCTCGATCGAGAATCGCTGCGGCTCGGAGCGCTTGGGGCGGATCGGGACGCGGATGACGAGCTGGTTGCGGATGACCATGCGCCGCACCTGCGGCGCCGGATCGGGCGCCGCGCGCATCGCGCGCGTCGGCTGTTCGGCTGCCGCCAGCATCAGCGCGCCCAGCGCCGTCAGGATCATTCGCTTGCTCTCATCTCGACGAGGGCGATTGCCACTTGGCGATTGAACCGTAAATGAATTTCTTGGCCCCTCGGGCGCGCGCGGGCTGCTTGCGCCGCGCGCCGTTTCCCCCTAGATGGCGGGTCGATGTCTATCGCAGGCGGGCCGGGGCATTGGCCGGGGGCCGCCGATCAACACTTCCAGGAGATTACGCAAAATGGCGAGTGAAGCGCCCAAGGGTGTTCTGCCGGTCATGTACAACGACCTCGAACCCATCACCAAGGAAAAGCACGGCAAGCTCAAGATGAAGAGCTTCGACAAGATGCCGTTCGCCGCGAAGATCCACGCCGTCCCGGTGACGGTCGAGGAAATCCCGCTGCTCCAGCGCCATTTCCCGATCGTCTTCACCACCGGCGACAACATGCTGCCGATCGCGCTGATGGGGCTCAACGAGGGCGCCAACGCCTTCTTCGACGCCGAGGGCAACCTGCTCGACAAGAGCGTCTACCTGCCCGCCTACCTGCGCCGCTATCCCTTCATGCTCGCGCGGCTCAAGAAGGATTCGGACGAGCTGTCGCTGGTCGTCGACCCGACCTCCGACGTGTTCGACGAAAAGGACGGCGACCCGCTGTTCGACGGCGACCAGCCCTCGCAGCGCACGCAGGACATCCTCAAGTTCTGCGAGCAGTTCGAGACCTCGGCGCAGCGCACCGGCGTGTTCGTCGACGAGCTCAAGAAGCTCGACCTGATGATGGACGGCGAAGTGGCGATCCAGCCCGACGGCATGGAAAAGCCCTATCTCTACCGTGGTTTCCGCATGGTCGATGAAAAGAAGTTCCGCGAGCTCAAGGGCGACCAGCTGCGCAAGATGAACCAGAGCGGCATGCTGCCGATCATCGTCGCGCACCTCTTCTCGCTGGGCCAGATCCGCGACGTGTTCGCGCGCCAGGTTCGCGCCGGCAAGGGGCCGGTCACGGTCGAGGAACTCGAAGGCAAGAAGGCGTAACGTCGCTGCCGCCCGCTACCGTCCGGTAGCAGGGCCGAGAGGAAACGGGCCTCGCTCCCTTGCGGAAGCGGGGCCCTTTTTCATTCGGCCGCCCGCGCCGCGCGTTCGCGCAGCGCGCCCTCGAGCGCGGCGACAACGCGTTCGATCAGCCGCCGCGCGCGCGCCATCCCCGGTCCCGGGCGCCGCAGCGCGCGGTCGAGATAGAGCGACCGGTCGACCTCGAGCTGGAGCGCGTGGATCCCGTGCGCGGGCCGCCCGTGGCGGCGCGCGATCTCGCCGCCCGCATAGGGGTGGTTGATGCCCGCCTCGAGCCCCGCGCCCGCGACCGCGCGGCGCGCGGCATCGACGAGGAAGGGGGCCGCGCTGGTCCCGTCGCGATCCCCCAGCACCACGCGCTGCAGGCCGCGCTGGCGCGGCGGCATCGAGTGACAGTCGAGGAGCACCGCGATCCCGTGCCGCGCGCGGACCTGCGCGAGCATCGCGCCGAGCGCCGCGTAATAAGGGGTCCAGCCGCTCGCCAGCCGTTGCTCAAGCGCCTCGGGGGCGAGCGGCGCGCGCCACAGCGCCCGCCCGCCCGGCCCCCGCGCGATCACGATGCCGAGCCCGTTGGCGGCCTTGCTGCCCGGTGGCGGCGGCGGCGCGCCCGGGTGCAGCGCGGGGACCCGCTCGCCCGGGGCGCGGTTGAGGTCGAGCGCGGCGCGCGGCGCGCGCGCCACTACCGCGCCGTGCCCGGCCTCGACCAGCCCGGCCACCAGCCGGTCGACATAGGGGTCGGCGAGCGCCAGCACCGCCGCCCGCCCCCCGTCGGCCAGCCGCGCCAGCCAGTCGGGACAGTCGCGGCCCGAGTGCGGCACCGACAGCACCAGCGGGCTGTCGCGGCGCGGGGCGATCACCAGCGGGGCGGGCAGGGGGGGCTCGGGCAGCATCGTGCGATCGGGCGTACCACTTTGCGACACTCGCGTCGCGAAGATCGTTAACGACTAGCAAATCGGGCCCGGCGCGCGCATATAGGATGCATGTCGAGGATCCTGCTAGCCGAAGACGATACGTCGATGCGCGAATATCTCGCCCGCGCCCTCGAGCGCGTGGGCTATGAGGTGGTCGCGGTCGATTGCGGCACCAAGGCGCTGCCCTTGCTCGAGGCGGGGCGCTTCGACCTCCTGCTGACCGACATCGTCATGCCCGAGATGGACGGAATCGAGCTGGCGCAGAAAGCGAGCGCGCTCGACACTGAGATCCGGGTGATGTTCATCACCGGCTTTGCCGCGGTGGCGCTGCAGGCGGGGCGGACCGCGCCCGAGGCGAAGCTATTGTCCAAGCCCTTCCACCTCAAGGATCTCGTCGCCGAGGTGGATCGCATGTTCCAGACCGAGGACCAGCACGGCCGCCTCTGAGCGGCGCGGGCGATGCGCCGATGGCGGCCCGCGGGACGGCTGCCGCCGCGCGGTTGTGGCGCGGGTCGGGGGCGAACCGGCATTTTGTCGAAAAAGGGGGTTGGCAAGGCGGCGATCCTTTCCTAAATGCCGCCTCCGTCATGGGCGTGTAGCTCAGTGGTAGAGCACTATGTTGACATCGTAGGGGTCGCAAGTTCAATCCTTGCCACGCCCACCATGACCTTCCCCGCTAGGGGCATCAAAAAGGCGGCTCCGGCTTCGGTCGGGCCGCCTTTTCGCATTGCGCGCGACTGCTTGACCTTGGCACCTATGTAACTATGTAACATGGAGAAACTCGAACAAGGACCGCGTTCTCGCCCCATGCAGACCACAACAGACCAAGCGCTCGATACCGCGCACTCGATCATCGAGGAGGCCCGCGCCGACGCGCGGCGCCGTCCCACCATCGCCGGCTTGTTCGACGAGGCCACCAACACCGTCAGCTACGTCGTCCACGACGCCGCCACGAAGAAGGCCGCGATCATCGACAGCGTGCTCGACTATGACGCCGCCTCGGGACGCACCGCGACCCGTTCGGCGGGGCTCATCAAGGACTATGTCGAGCAGAAGGGGCTCGAGGTGCAATGGGTGATGGAGACCCACGCCCATGCCGACCATATCTCGGCCGCGCCGTGGCTCCAGCAGCAGCTCGGCGGCAAGCTGGCCATCGGCAAGGACATCATTCGCGTCCAAGACGTGTTCGGCAAGATCTTCAACGCCGGCACCGATTTCGAACGCGACGGCTCGCAGTTCGACCACCTGTTCGTCGACGGTGAGCGCTTCGCCATCGGCGAGCTCGAGGCGGTTGCGCTCCACGTGCCCGGTCACACCCCCGCCGACATGGCCTATGTCATCGGCGATGCGGCCTTCGTCGGCGACACCATCTTCATGCCCGATTTCGGCACCGCGCGGACCGACTTCCCGGGCGGGAGCGCGAGCGAGCTCTACCGCTCGATCCGCCGCTTGCTCGAGCTGCCGCGCGAGACGCGCATTTTCCTGTGCCACGATTACAAGGCGCCGGGACGCGACGACTATGCGTGGGAGACCACCGTGGGCCAGCAGCGCGACGAGAATGTCCACGTCCGCGACGGCGTGACCGAGGAGGAGTTTGTCGAGATGCGCACCACGCGTGACAAGAACCTCGCCATGCCCGAGCTGATCATGCCCTCGGTGCAGGTCAACATCCGCGGCGGGCGGCTCCCCGACCCCGAGGACAATGGCGTGTCCTACATCAAGATTCCCCTCAACACGCTTTGACAGGGACCACCATGACCATCCCGGGTTTTGAACATGCCCAGCCCCTCGAGGGGCTGGTCGGCGGGCTGATGATCGGGCTCGCCGCCGCCATCATGCTGCTCGGCATCGGCCGGATCGCCGGCGTGAGCGGGCTGACCGCGCGCGCGACCGGCATCGCCGACAGCGGGCCGCCGCGCAGCCTTGCGGTCACCTTCGTCATCGCGCTGGTCGCCGGCGCGGTCCTCGTCGAGCTGGTGACCGGCACCATCGAGGCGCGCTTCCCGCCCGAGCTGTGGATGCTCGTCGCCGCCGGCCTGTGCGTCGGTTTCGGGACCCGCATGGGCTCGGGTTGTACCTCGGGGCACGGCGTATGCGGGATGAGCCGCCTGTCGCAGCGCTCGATCAGCGCCACGCTCACCTTCATGGGCGCGGGCATCGCCACCGTCGCCGTCATGAACGCGCTCGGAAAGGGCTGGTAATGCGTCAACATCTGCTCACGCTGGTCGCCGGCGCGCTGTTCGGCGGCGGCCTCGCCATCTCGGGGATGATGGACCCCGCGCGGGTGCGCGGCTTTCTCGACCTGTTCGGCAATTGGGACCCGACGCTGGCCTTCGTCATGGGCGGCGCGCTCGCCGTGATGGCGATCGCCTGGTTCCTCCAGAAGGGCATGACCCACCCCTTCGCCGATGCGCATTGGCACCTGCCGGGCACGCGCACGCTCGACCGCAAGCTGCTGGGCGGCAGCGCGCTGTTCGGAATCGGCTGGGGCCTCGGCGGCCTGTGCCCGGGGCCCGCGATCGCCTCGCTGGGGGTCAATTTCGGCCAGGTCGCGAGCTTCGTCCTCGCCATGCTGGTCGGCATGGTCGGTCATCGCCTCCTGCTCGAGCGCCGCTAGCCCTGATGGACCTCCTCTACCTCTTCACCGGCGCCTTTTCGGGCGCGCTCGTCGGCTTCAGCCTCGGCCTCATCGGCGGCGGGGGATCGATCCTCGCGGTGCCGCTGATGGTCTATCTCGTCGGCGTCTCCGAACCGCATGTCGCCATCGGCACGAGCGCGCTGGCGGTGGCCGCCAATGCCGCGCTCGGTCTCGGCGGCCATGCCCGCGCGGGCACGGTGAAGTGGAAGATCGGATTGCTCTATGCGGGCGCCGGTATCCTCGGCGCGTTCCTCGGTTCGAGCGCGGGCAAGGCGTTCGACGGCCAAAAGCTGCTGTTCCTCTTCGCGCTCGTCATGATCTTCGTGGGCGTCCTGATGCTGAAGGGGCGCAAGGCGGTCGGCGACAGCGAGGCCCGCCTCCACCGCGGCAACGCGCCCAAGGTCGGCGCCTATGGGGTCGGCACCGGGGTCTTCTCGGGGTTCTTCGGCATCGGCGGCGGCTTCCTCATCGTCCCGGGGCTCGTCGCCTCGACCCGCATGGCCATGCTCAACGCGGTCGGCACGAGCCTCGTCGCGGTGACCGCCTTCGGGCTGACCACCGCGCTGAACTATGCGCGCAGCGGGCTCGTCGACTGGGGGCTGGCGGGCATCTTCGTCGTCGGCGGCGTCCTCGGCAGCCTCGCGGGCACCCGGATCGCGCGCCACCTGTCGAGCAAGGGGCAGCTCACCAGCGTGTTTGCCGGCCTCATCTTCGTGGTCGCCGCCTACATGCTCTACAAGTCGGGCACCGCGGCCTTCTGATCAGCCCGCTTTCTGGCGGATCATCTTTTCCAGCTTCTTGAGCAGCGCCTCCTGCTCGAAGGGCTTCTGGAGCCGCGGCCGTTCGATCCATTGCTCGGGCATCGTCCAGTCGGCGTAGCCCGAGGTCAGGATGAAGGGCACGTCGCGCTTCTCGAGGATCTCGAGCACCTGGAAGCATTTCTCGCCGCGGATGTTGAGGTCGACGATGGCCGCATCGATCTGCTCGCGGTTCGACAGGTCGAGCGCGGCGGCCATGTCATAGGCGGGGCCGACCACGAAATAGCCGTGGTCGCGCAACGCGTCCTCGGTGTTCAGGGACACCACCGGGCTGTCCTCCACCAGGAGGATCCGCGCTCCGTTGGAGACCTTGTCGTCACTCATGCAATAATCACCCCTTCAGCGCGCCAGACCTAGCACTGGCCGACGCCGTCGTGGCAACAATGGGGGAAGGGGGCTCCGGGTTCCTTGTCAGGACGCGCATTTGATGCAGTGCGACACGCTCGGGTCGTGCACCAGTCGTGGGCGCGCGATCTCGTCGCCGCAGGCCACGCAATAGCCCCATTCGCCGGCCGCGAGCCGGTCGAGCGCGGCATCGATGCGCGCGCGTTCGGCCTTGCGGCGCTGTTCGAGCGCCCGGGCCATTTGCTGCACCTGCATTGCGTCCATCCGCGACAGGCGCCCGACGCTTTCCTGGTCGAGCTCGACCGGCGCGCGCGCCTGCTCGTCGACCCGATCCTCGTGGAGGAGCGCGGCGCGGCGCTGTTCGAGCGCCGCGCGGGCGTCCTCCGGGTCCACCGCTCAGCTCGGCTTGCGGAACTTCAGCGTCATGCGGTCACTCTCGCCGATCGCGAGATAGCGCTCGCGGTCGGTATCGCCCAGCCGCAGCACCGGGGGCAGCGTCCATACCCCCTCGGGCCAGTCGGCGCTGTCGTTCGGATTGGCGTTGATCTCGCTCGCCTCGACCAGCTCGAAGCCGGCCGCCTCGGCCATCGCGATCACGCTCGAGGTCTTCATATAGCCCGAGACCGCCTCGCGCTCGGCGGGGGCGTCCTCGGGGAGGCGATGCTCGACCACCCCCAGCGTGCCGCCGGGCTTGAGCATGGCATACATCTGCGCGAAGGCCTCGGCGCCGAAGGGCGTCTCGCCCATCTCCCAATTGTGGACGTTGCGGAAGGTGAGCACGACATCGGCCGAACCGGCCGGGACCATCGGCTCGCCCGCGGCGGCGGGGAAGCGGGCATAGTTGACCGTGCCGACCGCGTCAGGATGCGCCGAAACGAAGTTTCGCACCCCGGTCAGCCCGCGCTCGCTCGCGACCGCGTAATAGGTGCCCTCGCGCGCCAGATAGGGGGCGAGGATCTGCGCATAATAGCCACCGCCCGGCCAGATCTCGACGACCGTGTCGTCGGGTTGCACCCCGAAGAAGGCGAGCGTCTCGACCGGGTGGCGATAGCGGTCGCGCGCGACGAAGCCCTCATCGCGAAACTCCATCCCGACCGCGTCCCGGATGAGGTCCTCGAGCACCGCCCCGGCCAGCGTGCGGCCGAGGTCGCCGGTGCCATAGCCGTTGCAGGCGCCCAGCCCGAGCATGGCGAGGCCGGCGGCCCCGGCAATCAACATGCGCATGATCATCTCCCTGTCTGTGCAATCCGTCCGTGTCATTCGATACGCAGCGCTAACGATTGCGCGCCCGACATCGTTGCGCAACGAAAAAGGCCGCGCCGACAATCGGGTCGGCGCGGCCTTTGTCCTGTGGATTGTCCCGGTGGCATTAGAGACAGGCCTCGAGATAAGGCTGGTCGAAGCCGAACTGCTTGGCCTTTTCCATCGTGTAGGGCCGCAGGCCCATCGAGCGATAGTCGCCGATGATCTTCCCGTCGGGCGTCTCGTCGTGATATTCGAACTTGAACAGTTCCTGCGTGACGATGACATCGCCCTCCATCCCGATCACCTCGGTGATATTGGTGGTCCGGCGCGAGCCGTCGCGCAGGCGCTTGACCTGGACGATGAGGTCGACCGAATCCGCAATCTGGCGCGAGATCGCATCCTTCGGGATCTTGATGTCGCCCATCATCACCATGTTCTCCATACGCGCGAGGCATTCGCGCGGGCTGTTGGAGTGGAGCGTCGCCATCGAGCCGTCGTGGCCGGTGTTCATCGCGGCGAGAAGGTCGAAACATTCCTGCCCACGAATTTCGCCGAGGATGATGCGGTCGGGACGCATGCGCAGCGCGTTGATGACGAGGTCGCGAATGGTGATCGCACCCTGCCCCTCGAGGTTGGCGGGACGCGTTTCCAGCGGCAGCCAGTGCGGCTGCTGCAAGCGCAGTTCGGCGGCGTCTTCGATGGTGATCACGCGCTCGCCAGGGTCGATCATCTTCGACAGCGCGTTGAGCATGGTCGTCTTACCCGAGCCCGTACCGCCCGAGATGACGATGTTCATGCGGCTCGCGCCGGCGATCTTGAGGCAGGTCGCCATTTTCTCCGACATCGAGCCGAACCCGCGCATCATGTCGATGGTGATCGGCTTGTCGGAGAACTTACGAATGGAAATCGCCGTGCCCTTGAGCGAGAGCGGCGGGATGATCACGTTGACGCGCGAGCCGTCCTTCAAGCGGGCATCGGCCAGCGGGGTGGTCTGGTCGACGCGGCGGCCGACCTGGTTGACGATGCGCTGGGCGATCTGGAACAGGTGCTCCTCGTCGCGGAACTGGATCTTGGCGAGCTCGAGCTTGCCCTTGCGTTCGACGAAGGTCTGTTCGGGGCCGTTGACCATGATGTCCGAGACCGCCGGGTCCGCGAGCAGCTCCTCGAGCGGGCCGAGGCCGAGCAATTCGTCGACCAGCACCTTCTCGAGCGCGAACTGTTCGCGGCGGTTGAGGGTGATCTTGAGTTCGCCGAGGACCTCCGAGATGATCGGGCGGAATTCCTCCGCCAGTTCATCCTTGCCGAGGGTGGCCGCGGCCTCGGGGTCGACGCGTTCGAGCAGGCGGGGGAGCACCTGGTCCTTGATCTTGTTGACGCTGGCCTCGAAGCCCTCCGAACGGTCCTCGGGCTTGTGGTCGTCGTTCATGCGGCTGTTGAGCTTGTCCATCGCCGACAGGCTCGCCGCCCCGCCGCCGCCGGGGGCGGGCGCGGGTGCCTCGGCCTTGTCGACCGGCGGGAACTGTTCGCTCTCGGTGTCGTCGCTGGGGGCCGGCGCGGGGCCGCCCTTCATCGGGCGGGCCACCCCGAAACTCGGGCGCGCGCCTCCGACATTTCCTCGCTTACCGAACGCATTCATCGCCTGATCCCCACTGAGAGTCGTCTAGCTTCGGAAATGGTGAATGGCATGCAAACTTTTAGAAAAGACTAATGCGCATCTATTTCGGAGCGAAATGCGAAGGGGCCGCGACCCGTTCGGATCGCGGCCGCCTCGCATGGGATCGGCAGGGCGGGGGGACTAGCCCTCGACCTTCTCCGTCAGCACGGTCAGTCCGTTGGCGCCGACCTCGGCGAACCCCCCCGACACGGTGACGCGCTCGGGCTCGCCGCCCGCGCTCGTGTGGATCTCGAGCTGGCCGTTCTTGAGCGTGGTCATGAAGGGCGCGTGGCCCTCCATCACGCCGAAGTCGCCCTCGACGCCGGGGACAACGACCATATGGGCCTCGCCCGAGCGCTCGAGCCGTTCCGGCGTGACGAGTTCGAAGTGCAGCGCCATTGTCCTAGGCGTCCTGCGCCATCTTCTCGGCCTTGGCGACCGCTTCGTCGATCCCGCCGACCATGTAGAAGGCGCTTTCGGGGAGGTGGTCATACTCGCCGTTCACCACCGCCTTGAACGACTTGATGGTGTCCTCGAGCTGGACGAACTTGCCGGGGATGCCGGTGAAGACCTCGGCGACGTGGAAGGGCTGCGAGAGGAAGCGCTGGATCTTGCGCGCGCGCGCGACGGTCAGCTTATCTTCTTCCGACAGTTCGTCCATGCCGAGGATGGCGATGATGTCCTGCAGCGACTTGTACTTCTGGAGGATTTCCTGGACCGCGCGGGCGGTCTCGTAATGCTCCTGCCCGACGACGCGCGGCTCGAGGACGCGGCTGGTCGAGTCCAGCGGGTCCACCGCCGGATAGATGCCGAGTTCCGAGATGGCGCGCGACAGGGTGGTGGTCGCGTCGAGGTGGGCGAACGAGGTGGCGGGCGCCGGGTCGGTCAAGTCATCCGCGGGAACGTAGATGGCCTGGACCGAGGTGATCGAGCCCTTGTTGGTCGAGGTGATGCGCTCCTGCAGCGCGCCCATGTCGGTCGACAGGGTCGGCTGGTAGCCCACCGCCGAGGGAATACGGCCGAGCAGCGCCGACACTTCCGAACCCGCCTGGGTGAAGCGGAAGATGTTGTCGACGAAGAACAGCACGTCCTGGCCTTCCTCGTCGCGGAAATATTCGGCCTGGGTGAGGCCCGAGAGCGCCACGCGGGCACGCGCGCCCGGCGGTTCGTTCATCTGGCCGAAGACCAGCGCCACCTTCGAGCCCTCGCTCGTCGGGTTGCCATCGGCGTCCTTGGCGATGACGCCCGCGTCGAGGAACTCGTGATAGAGGTCGTTGCCCTCGCGGGTGCGTTCACCGACGCCCGCGAAGACCGACACGCCGCCGTGGCCCTTGGCGATGTTGTTGATCAGTTCCTGGATGAGCACGGTCTTGCCCACGCCGGCGCCGCCGAACAGGCCGATCTTGCCGCCCTTGGCGTAGGGGGCGAGAAGGTCGATGACCTTGATACCCGTGACGAGGATCGAGGCTTCGGTCGACTGGTCGACGAACTTGGGCGCCTCGGCGTGGATCGGCGCATGCTTGTCCGACCCGATCGGGCCGCGCTCGTCGATCGGCTCGCCGACGACGTTCATGATGCGACCGAGCGTCTTGGGACCGACGGGCACTTCGATCATCGAACCGGTGGCGGTGACTTCCTGGCCGCGGGTCAGGCCCTCGGTGGCGTCCATCGCGATGGTGCGCACGATATTCTCGCCGAGGTGCTGGGCGACCTCGAGGACGAGACGCTGGCCGTTGTTGTCGGTTTCCAGCGCGGCGAGGATCGGCGGCAGTTCGCCGTCGAACTCGACGTCGACGACGGCGCCGATGACCTGCGCGATGCGCCCGGCCTTGGTGTTGCCCGTTTTGGGGGTTGCGGTCTTTGCAGCGGTAGCCATGAAAGTTGTTCCTCGGCTGTTAGAGCGCTTCGGCGCCCGAAATGATTTCGACAAGTTCGGTGGTGATCGCCGCCTGGCGCTGGCGGTTGTACTGGATGCTCAGGCGATTGATCATGTCGCCCGCGTTGCGCGTGGCATTGTCCATCGCGGTCATCTGCGAGCCGTAGAAGCCGGCCTGGTTCTCGAGCATCGCGCGATAGATCTGGATCGCGACATTCTTGGGCAGCAGGTCGGCGAGGATCGCTTCCTCGTCGGGCTCATATTCGACCGCCGCGCTCGCGCCTTCGGTCTCCTCGCCCGCGTCCGCCGGCTTGACCGGGATCAGCTGGTCGACCTGCGGCACCTGGCTCAGCGTCGACTTGAACTCGGCATAGGCAAGGTGCGCGACGTCGAAGCGACCCGAGTTGAAGCGGTCGATGATGTCGTCGGCGATCACCTGCGCGGTGTCGTAGGAGGGGTTCTTCTCCTGCGACGTGTCATGCTCGCCGATGATCGTGTCGGGGAAGACGCGGCGCAGCACCGGCTTCGACTTGCGCCCGACGAGGTAGAAGTAGACCGTCTTGCCCTCGGCAATCAGCTCTTCCGCCTTGGCGCGCGCGGCCTTGGTGATGTTGGTGTTGAACGCCCCCGCCAGGCCACGATCGCCCGAGGCGACGATGATCAGGTGGGTTTCGTCCTTGCCCGTGCCCGCGATCAGCTTGGGGCTCTGCGGCCCCACGGTGATGCGGCTGGCCAGCGACGAGACCACGTCCGACAGCCGGGTCGCATAGGGACGACCCGCCTCGGCATTGGCCTGTGCGCGGCGCAGCTTGGCCGCCGCGACCATCTTCATCGCCTTGGTGATCTTCTGGGTCGACTTGACCGAGTTGATCCGGCCTTTGAGCGCCTTGAGGCTGGCCATGAGTTACTCCTTAGGCGAACTGCTTGGAGAAGTCGGTGAGCGCGGCGCTCAGCTTCTCGGCGGTGTCGTCTTCCAGCTTCTTGGTCTCGCGGATCGTGACGAGGATGTCGTTGTGATCCGAACGCATGTAGCTGAGCATCGCGCTCTCGTAGCGGGTCACGTCCTCGACCTTGACGTCGTCGACGAAGCCCTTGGTGCCGGCGAAGATGCTGGCGACCTGCTCCTCGACCGGCATCGGCGAGAACTGCGGCTGCTTGAGCAGCTCGGTCAGGCGAGCACCGCGCGCCAGCAGCTTCTGGGTCGAGGCGTCGAGGTCCGAACCGAACTGCGCGAACGCCGCCATCTCGCGATACTGCGCGAGCTCGAGCTTGATCGAGCCGGCGACCTTCTTCATCGCCTTGGTCTGCGCGGCGCCACCGACGCGGCTGACCGAGAGGCCGACGTTAATCGCGGGGCGGATGCCCTGGTAGAAGAGGTCGGTCTCGAGGAAGATCTGACCGTCGGTGATCGAGATCACGTTGGTCGGGATGTAGGCCGACACGTCGCCCGCCTGCGTCTCGATGATCGGCAGCGCGGTCAGCGAGCCGCCGCCATTGTCCTCGTTCATCTTCGCCGCGCGCTCGAGCAGGCGCGAGTGGAGATAGAAGACGTCGCCCGGATAGGCTTCGCGGCCCGGCGGGCGGCGCAGCAGCAGCGACATCTGGCGGTAGGCGACGGCCTGCTTCGACAAATCGTCGTAGCAGATCACGGCGTGCATGCCGTTGTCGCGGAAATATTCGCCCATCGCGCATCCGGTGTAGGGCGCGAGGAACTGCAGCGGGGCCGGCTCCGAGGCGGTCGCGGCGACGACGATCGAATATTCCATCGCGCCATTTTCCTCGAGCGCGCGGACGATCTGCGCGACGGTCGAGCGCTTCTGGCCGACAGCGACGTAGACGCAGTAGAGCTTGTTGCTCTCGTCGTCGCCCGCGTTGACGCCCTTCTGGTTGATGAAGGTGTCGAGCGCGACCGCCGACTTGCCGGTCTGGCGGTCGCCGATGATCAGTTCGCGCTGGCCGCGGCCGACGGGCACGAGCGCGTCGATCGCCTTGAGGCCGGTCTGAACCGGCTCGTGCACCGACTTGCGCGGGATGATGCCGGGCGCCTTGACCTCGACGCGGCTACGCTCGGTCGCCTCGATCGGGCCCTTGCCGTCGATCGGGTTGCCGAGCGCGTCGACGACGCGGCCGAGCAGCCCCTTGCCGACGGGCACGTCGACGATGGTGCCGGTGCGCTTGACGGTCGAGCCTTCGCGGACGCCCTGGTCCGAACCGAAGATGACGACACCGACATTGTCGTGCTCGAGGTTGAGGGCCATGCCCTGCACCCCGCCTTCGAACTCGACCATTTCACCGGCCTGGACCTTGTCGAGGCCATGGACGCGGGCGATGCCGTCGCCGACCGACAGGACGCTGCCGGTTTCGGTGACTTGCGCCTGGGCGTCGAAATTCTCGATCTCGTCGCGGATCACACGGGAAATTTCAGCGGCACGGATATCCATGTTCAGCCTTTCATCGAGCCTTATTGGGCGGTGCCCGCCATCTTGGCGGCGAGCGAATTCAACTTGGTTTGCACGGAAGCGTCGATCAGCTCGGAGCCGAGCTGGATGCGGACGCCGCCGAGAAGGGCGGGGTCGACCTGGGTGTCGAGCGTGACGGTGAGACCGGCACGCTTGGAGAGCTTGTCCTCGAGCGTCTTGACCTGCGCGTCGGTGAGCGGGCGCGCGCTCGTCACGGTGGCGCGGGCCTCGCCCTTGTGCGCGGCGACCAGCGCGTCGAACACGCGAATGGCATCCCCGAGCTTCGACAGGCGGCCGTTGTCGGCCAGCACGCCGAGGAAATTCTTCGACAGCGGGTCGAGCTTCAGTTCGTCGGCGATCTTGCCCATCGCGCGGGTCGCATCGTCGCGGCCGACGGCGGGCGATTCGATCATCGCGCCGAGGTTGGGCGCCTGTTCCAGCGCGCCGCGCACACGGGCGAGGCTCGCCTCGACGGTGTCGATCACCGACTTGTCACGCGCGAGTTCGAACAGTGCAGTCGCATAGCGTCCTGCCAAGCTGGCCTTCATGCCGCTGCCAATATCCACCTGGGGTAAGCTCCGGGTTAGCGATCGATTTTCCATGCTAAAAGGAGGCAGGCGAGCGATTCCCGCAAAGGGAAAAAGCCGCTGCCCCCGCATGGGTTGGCGCGCCCCTAGCAAGGGGTGGGCGATGATGCAAGGCGTGGGGCCACGCTTATGCGACGAGGCGCGCAAATGCGCGTCGCGGCGCGCGCCCCGACCCGCTATCCTCGCGCCATGTCCGCGCCCGAATCGATCCGCCTCGTCCCCGGCCACTGCCGCCACGGCGCTTTCGTCGGGGGCATCGCCGGCGGCGCGCTGGTCGGCCTCTCGTTCGGCGACGGGACGCACCGCTCCGACCGCTGGCAAGAGGGCGCCATGGCCACCGAAGACACGGGCGAAGACATGGGCATGGCCGAGCGGCTTGCAAAGGCGCTCGACACCCCCGGCGCGGCCAGCCCGCTGCCGCTGCGTCCGGCGGGGACGCCCTTCCAGCAAGCGATCTGGGCCGAACTCCAGCGCATCCCGCTGGGGCAGACGCGCAGCTATGCCGACATCGCCGCCGCGCTCGGCAAGCCGGGGGCCGAGCGCGCGGTCGGCACCGCCAACGGGTCCAACCCGATCGCCGTCTTCATCCCCTGCCACCGCGTGATCCGCGCCGACGGCGAGCTCGGCGGCTACGCCTATGGGCTGGCCATCAAGGAGGCGCTGCTCGCCGCAGAGGGCGCGCTGGCCGGGCTCGAGCAGCCCCGCCTCGCGCTGTGAGGTGGCGATAGGGCTTCGCCTTTGGCCGCGGCGGCGGTAGGACGGCCCCATGGCCACGCTCGCCCCCGATGTCGCCGTCGCCGACCGTCCCGCGCGCGCGGGTGACAGCCTCGCGGCGGCGCGGTGGCTCGACCGGCTGCTGTGCACGCTGTGGCGGCAGGGGGTGACCCCGCGGCCGAGCCTCGCGCCGGGCGCGCTGATCGACCATGCGACGCGGGCCGAGGGCAGGGCGCCCGCGCCCGGCGACTGGGAGGAGCGGC
This sequence comes from Sphingomicrobium astaxanthinifaciens, assembly GCF_022865105.1. Lineage (GTDB taxonomy): Bacteria > Pseudomonadota > Alphaproteobacteria > Sphingomonadales > Sphingomonadaceae > Sphingomicrobium > Sphingomicrobium astaxanthinifaciens. Next base: position 403,750 of record NZ_JAKNYM010000001.1, on the reverse strand, counting down.
TGGCGATCCTCACCCGCAGCCTCGCGGGCGAGGCGCGTCTGTCGCCGCTCGGGCGCGCGATCGCCTTCGGCCAGATCGTGCGCAAGCTGCGCTGCCGGATCCGTGCCGAGGCGCAATGGGCGCGCGATCCCGCGATCCTCTCGCGCCCGGTGACGCGCCCGCTGGTCATCGTCGGCCAGATGCGCTCGGGCACCACCCGGCTCCACCGCCTCCTCGCGCAGGACCCGGGGTTCGCGCACACCCGCGCCTACGAGACGATGATCCCGGTGCCGACCGGCGGCCCGCTCGAGACGCGGCCGCTCACCGCCACCGCCAACCTGCTCTTCCTGCGCGCCTTGAACCCGCTGCTCGCGGCGGTCCACCCGACCGGCCCGTTCCAGGCCGAGGAGGAATTCGGCTTTCACGCGATGAGCATCTTCGGGGCGCAGTTCGAGGGTCAGTGGCAGGTCGGCGCGTTCGCGCGCCACTGCGAGAATTGCGACCGCGCCCCCGTCTATGCCGAGTTTCGCAGGACGCTCCAGACCATCGCCACCGTGCGCGACGAGCCGCCGGGCAAGCCGTGGGTGCTCAAGGCGCCCCAGTTCACGCAGGACCTCGACGCGCTCCACGCGGCCTTCCCCGACGCGCGCTTCCTGTTCCTGCACCGCGACCTCGCGCAGGTCGTCGGCTCCTCCGCCAGCCTCGCCTACCAGCAGGCGCGGGTGCAGTCGCGCCACGTCGATCCGCACGCGATCGGTGCCGAATGGCTGCGCAAGACAAGGCTGCGGTACGAGCGAGTCCATGATTTCCGCGTCCGCCACCCCGGGCTCGAGGCGCTCGACATCTGTTTCGACGAGGTCGGGCGCGACTGGCGCGGGCAGATGCACCGCCTCTACGACTTCCTCGGCCGCCCGCTCGAACCCAAGGTCGAAGCGGCGATGGCCGCTTTCCTCGGCAAGAGCAAGGCGCACAGAAAGCACCGGTACGACCTCGAAGACTTCGGCCTGTCGCAGGCCGCCGTGCGCGCCGCCATCGGCTAGCGCGCCCAGCCCTCGTCGGCGGGGGTCAGCGTCTCGAGGAACGCCTTCGCGCTGTCGCGATATTCGTTCCGGCGCTCCTCGCTCATCCGGTCCCAGGTCGCATAGATCCGCCCGATCCGGTGGTTGCCCTCGAGCTTGTCGCGGTTGCGGTCGAGAAAATCCCAGTAGAGCGCGTTGAACGGGCAGGCGTCCTCACCCGTCTTCTGGCTCACCTTGTAGCGGCATCGGCCGCAATAGTCGGACATCTTGTGGATGTAGTTGCCGCTCGCGCAATAGGGCTTGGAGGCCATGTCGCCGCCGTCGGCGTAGAGCGCCATCCCCACCACATTGGGCTGTTCGACCCACTCATAGGCGTCGGCATAGACGACCAGGTACCAGTCCTGCACCTGGCGCGGGTCGATCCCCGCGATCAGCGCGAAATTGCCGAGCACCATCAGCCGCTGGATATGATGCGCATAGGCGTGCTCGCGCGTGGTGCGCACCGCTTCGGCGATGCAGTGCATGTCGGTCTCGCCGGTCCAGTAGAAGTCGGGCAGGTAGCGGCGGTTGCCGAAGAAGTTTGCCGCGCCATAGTCGCGATCCTCCCACCAGTAGATGCCGCGGATATATTCGCGCCAGCCGAGGATCTGGCGAATGAAGCCCTCGACCGCCGCGATCGGTGCGGCGCCGTCGCGATAGGCCTGTTCGGCGCGCCGGCAGACCGCGAGCGGGTCGAGCAGCCCGCAGTTGATGCTGGTCGAGAGGAGCGCATGGTTCATGAAATCCTCCCCCGTCAGCATCGCGTCCTGCGTGGCGCCGAAGCCGGGCAGCCGCTTGTCGATGAAATCGTCGAGCGCTTGCTGCGCTTCCTTGGCCGTCACCGGCCAGGCAAATTGGTCGAGGTCGCCGAAATGGTCGCCGAACCGCTCGGTGACGAGGTCGAGCACTTCCTTGGTGATGGCGTCGGGTTCGTAGGTCGGGCGCTCGGGAAAGTCGGTGTCGGGATCGGCGCTGTCGCGGTTCTCCTTGTCGAAGTTCCAGCGCCCCTCGACCGGCTCCTCGCCGTCCATCAGCAGCCCGGTCTTGCGGCGCATCTCGCGATAGAAATTCTCCATCCTGAGGCCGCTGCGCCCCTGCGCCCAGGCGCAGAATTCGTCGATCGAACAGATGAATCGCGTGTCGGGCAGGATGGTGACCGGCAGGGCGAAGCGATGCTCCCAGCCCGCGATCGCGTCCATCACCCGCCGCTCGCCCGCCTCGACGATGCGGATCGCGTCGACGTCGTGCCGCGCCAGCGCGCGCTCGACCTCGCCGGTGAAGCTGCCCGTGTTGCCCTCGTCGTCGAGCTGCACATAATCGACGCTGAACCCCTTCTCCTCGAGCTCGGCGGCGAAATGTCGCATCGCCGAGAAGAGCAGCGCGATCTTCTGCGGGTGGTGTTTGACGTAGGTCGCCTCGTCCCACACCTCCATCATCAGCACGACGCAGCCCGACGGGTCATCGTCGGGCAGGCTGGCGAGGTCGTGGCTCAGCTGGTCGCCGAGGACGGGGACGAGGGTCTTGGCCATGGCGCCCCAGCGGCTGGGTCACGCCCACGGTTCCGGCCCCTAGACGAAGGAATAGGGGTCGACGTCGACCGCCACGCGCACTTTTTGCGGCCAGTCGACCTTGGCGAGCCAGTCGCGGATCGCCGCCTGCACGTGGACGCGGCGCTCGGCATGGACGAGCAGCCGCTGGCGGTGGCGCCCGCGCAGCATGGCGAGCGGGGCGGGGGCGGGGCCGTAGACCGCCACCCCTTCCATTTCGGGCCGCGCGCGCCCGAGCTTCTGCGCGATCAGCTTGGCGGCCTCCTCGTCCTCGCTCGAGACGATGATCGCGGCGAGGCGGCCGAAGGGGGGCATGGCGGCGGCGCGGCGCGCCTCGGTCTCGGCGGCGACGAAGGCCGGGCCGTCCCCCGCGACCAGCGCTTCCATCACCGGGTGGTCGGGCTCGTGGGTCTGGATGAACACGCGCCCCGGCTTGTCGCCGCGCCCGGCGCGCCCCGCGACCTGGCTGACCTGCTGGAAGGTGCGTTCGGCGGCGCGCAGGTCGCCGCCCTGCAGCCCGAGGTCGGCATCGACCACCCCGACCAGCGTGAGGTTGGGAAAGTGATAGCCCTTGGTGACGAGCTGGGTGCCCACCACGATGTCGATCTCGCCCGCCTCCATTGCTTGCACGAACTCGGCGGCGCGCGCCGGCGACCAGATGGTGTCGGAAGTGACCACCGCGGTGCGCGCCTCGGGGAACAGCGCGCCGACCTCGTCGGCGATCCGCTCGACCCCGGGGCCGCAGGCGACGAGGCAATCCTCCTCGCCGCACTCGGGACAGGCGGCGGGCGGGGGCATGACATGGCCGCAATGGTGGCAGGCGAGCCGCGCCATCAGCCGGTGCTCGACCATCCACGCGGTGCAATTGGGGCACTGGAAGCGGTGCCCGCAGTTGCGGCACAAGGTCAGCGGCGCGAAGCCGCGGCGGTTGAGGAACAGCAGGCTCTGTTCGCCCGCGTCGAGGTTGGCCTCGAGTTCGCGCACCAGCCGGGGCGCGAGCCACTTGCCCCTGAGCGGCGGGTCCTGCGTCAGGTCGATCGCCTCGATCGTCGGCAGCGTTGCGCTGGCGTGGCGCTCCTCGAGCCGCACCTCCTCATAGCGCCCCACCTCGACCATGTGCCGGGTCTCGATCGCGGGGGTGGCGCTGGCGAGGATGATGGGGAAGCCCTCGAACTGGCCGCGCATCACCGCCACGTCGCGGGCATGATATTGCACGCCCTCTTCCTGCTTGAAGCTGGTCTCGTGCGCCTCGTCGACGATGATGAGCTTCAGGTCGCGATACGGGAGGAAGAGCGACGAGCGCGCCCCCACTACGACCTTCGCCGTGCCCTCGGCGATGCCGCGCCACGCGCGCCGTCGTTCCGATCCGCGCAGGTCCGAGTGCCACGCAATGGGCGCCGTGCCGAAGCGGCGTTCGAACCGCTTGAGGAAGGGCTCGGTCAGCGCGATCTCGGGCAGCAGCACGAGCACCTGCCCGCCGTGGCGCAGCGCCTCGGCGAGCGCCTCGAAATAGACCTCGGTCTTGCCCGAGCCGGTGATGCCGTCGAGCAGGATGGGGGCAAAGCCGCCGCCGATCGCGCCGCGCAATTTTGCTGCCGCCTTAGCTTGCTCCGCGCGCAGTTCGACCGGTGCGAAATCGGGGTCGGGCTGAGGGAAGGGGGCGTCGGCGTCGACCTCGACGGCTTCCAGGGCACCCGCCTTCACCAGCCCGCGGATCACCGCGTCGGACACGCCGGCCTGCTGGCTCAGCTCGCGAACGCTGCCCTGCCGCCCCTCGAGCTCGCGCAGCGCCTTTTCACGGGTCGCGGTGAGGCGCGGCGGGACGAGGCCGGTGAGGCGATATTCGATGAGCTGGCGGGGGCTGGCGAAGGCGGCGCTCGGCAGCATCATCCGCAGCACGGCGGCGGGCGGCGAGCAGTAGTAGGTGGCGGTCCATTCGGCGAGGCGGCGCAGCGCGGCCGACAGCGGGGGCACGTCGATCACCCCGAGGAGGGGGCGCAGGCGATTGTCGCCGACTTCCTCGGTCGGCAGCCGCTCGGCTTCCCAGACGACGCCGGTCAGCTGGCGGGGGCCCAGCGGCACCGTGACCAGCGTACCGGGCGGTGCCGCAACGCCGTCGGGCAGCCGGTAGTCGAGCGGCCCCAGTGCGGCGTTCAGCGTGACGACGCGAACGCGCTCCACCCCGCTAGTCCCGGGCTTCGCGCTTCTTCTTGGCGCTGTCGAAATCGAGCACCGCGCTCTCCTCGCCATCCTCGCGCTGGAGCAGCCCGAGGCGGCGGGCGACTTCCTGGTAGGCCTCGGCTTCCTCGCCGAGGTCCTGGCGGAAGCGGTCCTTGTCGAGCTTCTTGTTCGACTTGACGTCCCACAGCCGGCAGCTGTCGGGGCTGATCTCGTCGGCGAGGATGATGCGGCTGTAGTCGTTTTCCCAGATCCGGCCGAACTCCAGCTTGAAGTCGACGAGGCGGATGCCGATGCCCGCGAACAGCCCGCACATATAATCGTTCACGCGGATCGCCATGTCGGCGATGTCGTTCATCTCTTCTTGGCTGGCCCAGCCGAAGCAGGCGATATGCTCCTCGGTGACCATGGGATCGCCGAGCTTATCGTCCTTGTAATAATATTCGATCACGGTGCGCGGCAGCTGGGTGCCTTCCTCGATGCCGAGGCGCTTGGTCATGCTGCCCGCCGCGACGTTGCGGACGACGACCTCGATGGGGACGATCTCGACCTGGCGGACGAGCTGTTCGCGCATGTTCAACCGGCGGATGAAATGGGTCGGCACGCCGATGGTGTGGAGCGAGGTGAAGATCTTCTCCGAGATGCGGTTGTTGAGCACCCCCTTGCCCGCGATCTGCCCCTTCTTTTCGGCGTTGAAGGCGGTGGCGTCATCCTTGAAATACTGGATGATCGTGCCCGGTTCGGGACCCTCGTAGAGGATCTTCGCCTTGCCTTCGTAGATCTGCCTGCGCCGTGCCATGCTTCCCCGCCTCAACTGGTTGAAATCGGCCTATAGGAGGTTGGGCGGGACGGGGCAATCGGGGTTTGGGGCAGGAGCGTGGGGACGCGTCTCCTGTCGGGATGAAAGAGGGGGGGTATTGTCCACTTTGTCCACTTCGGGAACTTCGCGGCGCGGGCCGCCCCCGCCCGGGGGCGCGCGGCGCGGGCGCGGGAACGGCGCGGGGCGGCAGGAGGCGGGCAGGGCACGGGGCATGCGGCGGGGCGCATCGTAACGGGCGGCGGGGCTGTAGGACAGGGTGGCGCGCGGGGCGCCGATGGGCCAGAAGGGGCGGCATGAAACGGCTCCTCCTGCTCATCGCGCTCGTCGTCGGCATCGTCCTTGCCTGGTATTTCGCCTCGCCCTGGTGGACCTTGAAGCAGATGCGCGACGCGGCGCGGGCGGGGGAGGTCGAGGCGCTCGGCGAATATGTCGACTGGGAGGCGCTGCGCGCCGACATCGCGGGGGATATCGCCGACGACATCGTCGCGGGCCGGTCGAGCGGCAATGCCGAGCTCGACCGAATCGCGGGGGTGATGATCGAACGCTCGGCGCGCGAGGCGGCCGAGCGGCTGGTCACCCCGCGCGCGCTGGCGATGGCGTTCTCGAGCGTGGAGCAGGCGCAAAAGCTCGGCATCCCGCTCCCCGCGCTCAAGGCCGAGGGGCTGCCCGCCATCACCTACCGCAGCCTCGACCGCGTCGAAGTCCGCGCCAGCGGCGAGGATAAGGGCGCGGACGCCCCCGCTTATGTCCTCACGCGCAGCGGGCTGGGGTGGAAATTGAGCGGGTTGGAGTAGGCGCGGCGCCGAGCGCAGCGACGCCGACCCGCAGGGTCGCCGGAGCAGCGTCGAGGCAAGCCCAAAGCCCGTCCGGGGGACGGGCGACGGCTTTGCCCGCGCCACGGACGGCCTGCGCGCGGCTGCGCGGCAGGACCGACGGGGTCAGGCCGCCGATACGGTTCAAAGTTTCAGGATGGCCGCAAACCCCATCGACACCCATAGGGCACCCAACCTAAGCTTCGCGCCATGACCACCGAATCCGTCCCCGACCAGATCATCGACGAACCCTTTTCGAGCGCCCTCTCCGAACGCTATCTCGTCTACGCGCTCTCGACCATCACCGCGCGCTCGCTGCCCGATGTGCGCGACGGGCTCAAACCCGTGCACCGCCGTCTCCTGTGGGCGATGCGCAAGCTCAAGCTCGATCCCACCGGCGCCTACAAGAAGTCGGCGCGCGTGGTGGGCGATGTCATCGGTAAATATCACCCGCATGGCGATGCGTCGGTCTATGACGCGATGGTGCGCTTGGCGCAGGACTTTTCGCTGCGCTACCCGCTGGTCGAGGGGCAGGGGAATTTCGGCAATATCGACGGCGATAATGCCGCCGCCTACCGCTATACCGAGGCGCGGCTGACCCGGACCGCGATCCGGCTGATGGCGGGGATCGACGAGGGCACGGTGCCCTTCCGCTCGACCTACAATGGCGAGGAGGACGAGCCCGAGGTGTTCCCGGGGCTGTTCCCCAATTTGCTCGCCAATGGCGCGGCGGGGATCGCGGTGGGGATGGCGACCTCGATCCCGCCGCATAATGTCGGCGAGCTGTGCGACGCGGCGGTGCACCTGGTCGGCACGCGCGATGCGCGCGACGAGACCTTGATGAAGTACGTCAAGGGGCCCGATTTTCCTACCGGCGGGGTGCTGGTCGACGACGAGGGGGTGATCCTCAAGGCCTATGTGACGGGGCGGGGGAGCTTCCGTATCCGGGCGAAGGTGACACGCGAGGATTTGAAGGGCGGGGCGTGGCAGCTGGTCGTCACTGAAATCCCCTATGGGGTGGCGAAGGGCAAGCTGATCGAGCAGATCGCGGGGCTGATCGGGGACAAGAAGCTGCCGATCCTCGCCGACGTGCGCGACGAGAGCGCGGAGGATATCCGCATCGTGCTCGAGCCGCGCAGCCGCACGGTCGACGCGGCGCTGCTCGAGGAGAGCCTGTACAAGCTGTCGGACCTCGAGAGCCGGTTCAGCCTCAATTTGAACGTGCTCGAGCATGGGCGCACGCCGGGGGTGATGAGCCTGCGCGAGGCGCTTTTGAGCTGGATCGACTTCCAATATGACGTGATGCGCAACCGCGCGCAGTGGCGGATCGGCAAGATCGACGATCGGCTCGAGCTGGTGCGCGGCTACCTCATCGCCTTCCTCAACCTCGACCGGGTGATCGAGATCATCCGCACCGAGGACGAGCCCAAGGCGGTGATGATGGCCGAGTTCGAGCTGACCGACCGGCAGGCCGAGGCGATCCTCAACATGCGGCTGCGCTCGTTGAGGAAGCTCGAGGAGATGGAGCTCAAGGGCGAGGAGGAGAGCCTGCTCGCCGAGAAGTCGGAGCTCGAGGCGCTGCTGGCCAACGAAAATGGCGAGCAGGAGAAGGCGCTCAAGGACGCGCTGCGCGCCTTGAAGAAGGAGTATAAGGACGATCCGCGCCGGACGGCGGTGCGCCCCGCGGCGGTGACCGCCGATGTCGACTGGACCCAGATGATCGACAAGGAGCCGGTGACGGTGATCCTGTCGAAGAAGGGCTGGATCCGGGCGATGAAGGGGCATGTCGACCTTTCCACCGTGCCCGACATGAAGTTCCGCGAGGGCGACGAGGCGGATCATGCCTTCCACGCGCAGACGACCGACCGCATCCTCGTGGTGGCGGAGAACGGGCGGATCTTCACCGTGGGCGCCGACAAGCTGCCCGGCGGGCGCGGGTTCGGCGAGCCGCTCAAGCTGATGATCGACCTCGAGGGCGAGGGGGAGATCGTCACCGCGCTGCCGCTCGACCCCAAGGCGCGCTACCTCGTCGCGGCCTCCGACGGGCGCGGGTTCGTGGCGCTGGGCGAGAACCTCTCGACCGAGACGCGCAAGGGCAAGCAGCTCGTGAACCTACGCAAGGGCGCGAAGGTGCGCCTGCTCAAGCCGCTCGCCCCCGAGGACGATGCGGTCGCGGTGGTGGGCGAGAACCGCAAGCTGCTCGTCTTCAGCCTCGAGGAGCTGCCCGAACTGGCGCGCGGGGCGGGGGTCCAGCTCCAGCGTTATCGCGACGGCGGGCTGGGCGATGCGATCGGCCTGCGCCTCGCCGACGGGCTGAGCTGGGCGATGGGCGGGGGCACGCGCAACCGCACCGAGCCCGACATGACCCCGTGGAAGGTGGCGCGCGGCGCCGCCGGGCGGATGGCGCCGCAGGGCTTCCCGCAGAGCAATCGCTTCGTGCCGCCGGTGCGCAAGGAGGACGAGGCAGCGGGCTGACGCGGCCCCGCCGAACGGGGCGGCAGCGCGAAAAACGCGCGCTGCATACCCCGCGTTAACCCTTGGCGGTTAAGCGAAACGGCATGCAGGCCTCGATGCCCCATGTCCCGGCGCCCGCCGCGCCCCCCGCCTCGCTCGTCGATCCCGGCGTGACGGGCGACCATGAATTGCTGTGTGCGCTGCCGATCGCGGCCGCGGTGGTGAGCCGCACCGCCGACGGCACGCTGGGGCTCGACGCGTGGAACCCGCGCTTTGTCGAGACGATCACCGGGGGCAACCCCCATCTCGACCGATGCGCCATCCTGCGCGCCGCCGCCGACGGGCCGATCGGTGCCTTCATCGACCGCTTCCTCGAACATCCCGGGACCGCCCCCGACGAGATGGAGCGGCAGGACGGCTCGGGGGTGCGCACCCGCTATTTCCGGCTCAAGATGGCCCCGCTGCCCGATCACGAGGGCCGCGGGCGCGGGCTCCTCAGCCTGGTCGAGGAGACGCAGGAACGTCGCGCCCAGCAGCACCTCAAGGACCAGATGCTGCAATGCTCGCTCACCGGGCTGCCCAACCGCCTCGCCTTCACCGACGCGATCGAGGCGATCGCGAGCGATCCCGCGCGCGCCGAGGGCTATGCGGTCCTGCTCATCGACCTGCTGCGCTTCTCGCGGATCAACCAGTCGATGGGCTCGGTGGTCGGCGACGAATTGCTGATCAGTTTCGCCAGCCGCCTCGTCGGCGGGCTGCGCGAGGGCGACATGCTGGCGCGCGTCGGGGGCAACGAGTTCGGCATCCTCTTCTCGCTCAAGGGCGGGGCGAGCGACGCGATCGCCGCCGCCGAGCGCGTCGCGCGGCTGATCGAGGAACCCTTCACCCTGTCCGACCTCGACATCCGGGTCGACGGCGCGATCGGGCTGGCGCTGCTCGACTTCGGCGAGGACGGCGAGGAAATCTTCCGCCACGCCCAGTTCGCGGTCAAGCAGGCCAAGGCCAACCGCCGGCCGACCCTCTACGAGCCCGAGCAGGCGATCGCGGCGCGGCGGCGCTTCTCGATCGAGACCGAGCTGCGCCGCGCGCTCGAGCGCGACGAGCTCGACCTCGCCTACCAGCCGCTGGTCGAGCTGGAGACCGGGCGGGTCACCGGGTTCGAGGCGCTGGCGCGCTGGCACCACCCCGACCGCGGCAACATCGGGCCGAGCGAATTCATCCCGGTGGCCGAGGAAAGCGGGCTGATCCTCGACCTCGGCCGCTGGGCGATGGACCGCGCCGCGCGCACGCTGGCGAGCTGGGACGATGCCGAGGGCGACGCGCTGCCGCTGTCGCTGTCGGTCAACCTGTCGGCGATCCAGGTGGCGCGCGACGATGTCTCGGCGATGGTCGACGGCGCGTTGCGCGCGCACCGGCTGGGCGGCGAGCGGCTGACCATCGAGCTGACCGAGAGCGCGATCGTCCAGGACCCGATGCGCGCGACCCGCGTGTTCGAACAGATCAAGGGGCTCGACGCCAACCTCGCGATGGACGATTTCGGCACCGGCTATTCGAGCCTCGCCTATCTCCAGCGGCTCCCCATCGACCTGCTCAAAATCGACCAGCGCTTCATCAAGGGCATGCTATCCGATGCCGACAGCATCGCCATCGTACGCGCGATCCTCGGGCTGGCGCACGCGCTCGGGATGAAGACCACCGCCGAGGGGATCGAGAGCTGCGAGCTGGCGACCACGCTGGCCACCCTCGGCTGCGCCCACGGTCAGGGCTTCTATTTCTCGCGCGCGGTCGATGCGCGGCGCGCGCTCGCCTTCTGGCGCGCGCGCGAGGAAATGGCGCTGCGCGAGGGGCGGATCGACAGCAGCCCGGCGCGACGGGTGCGGCATGGCCGATAGCGACTTCGCCGCGCCCCGCGGCCCCGCGCGCGCGGTCCGGATCGACCTCGCCGCGCCCGCCGAGCTCACCGATAGCGATGGCGGGCGGGTCGCGGTGGTCGTGCGTGACTTGTCGAAGGACGGGTGCCGGCTGTCGACCGACGGCTCGCTCATCGCGGGCGAAGCGGTCAGCCTGCGGGTCGGTCGCGAAGCCCCGCTCGCGGGCGTCGTGGCGTGGGTGCAGGGGGACGAGGCGGGGGTGCGCTTCGCCACCCCGCCGCGGCTCGACTGAGCGGTCGTTGCTGTTCCGAAATTAACTGATCCAGTTTAATTAAGAGTTGCGTGATGCTCAAGTTTCCGGCAGATTTTCCCGAAGCACCGATGGGGGAACGCCACATGCGCCGCAAACCAGGCGAGGTCAAAAGGGCCAAGCGGATCGAAGTCAATCACGACGGCGTGCTGGTCGCCAGCGACGGAGTCGAAAGCAAAGTGACGGTCATCGACCTGTCGGCCGATGGCTGCCGGCTCAAGACCGACGGCACGCCGATAATCGGCGAAGAGGTCCGGCTCCGGGTCGGTCGCTCGGGCGATTATCCCGCGCAGGTGCGCTGGGCGCTCGGCGACGAGGCGGGGTTGCGCTTCACCGGCCCCGCCGAACCCCCGGCCTGAGCCGCCGCGGCACCTCCCGGCGCCCGGGGCCCGCGACCTGGCGCCCCCGACAGGCGACGTAGCGCCCTCGACAGGCGATTTTTTTGGGGCTCGATTGAACCGCCGCGCGGGTTGGGGGCACCATCTGGTCATGCAGGGTGAGGATCGTCTCGAGGGCCGCGCGCTCGACGGCTGGCTGGTCGCCGGCGCCCGCGCCGGGGAGGCGCGGCTAGCGAGCGCGCTGGTGCGCCGCTGGCAGCCCCGACTGCTCGGCCACGCGCGGCGCCTGCTCGGCGCCGACCCGCGCGCCGGCGATGTCGTGCAGGCCAGCTGGGCGGCCATCTGGCAGGCGCTGCCGAGCCTGCGCGAGGAGCGCGCCTTCGGCACCTTCGCCTATCGCATCGTGACGCGGCAGTGCGCGCGGGCGATCGATCGCGCGCAGCGCCGCCGCGCGCTCGATGCGGCGATCGCCGCCGTGCCCGCGCCCGAGCCCGCGCCCGCCGCGGCGGGTGCGGGCGATGACCGCGCCCGGCTGGTCGCGGCGCTGGGCGCGCTGTCGCCGGGCAAGGCGGCGGCGCTGCGACTATTCTATTTCGAGGACATGAGCGTGATCGAGATCGCCCATGCGCTCGGGGTGCCGCCGGGCACCGTCAAGACCCGGCTGATGCATGGCCGCGCGGCGTTGCGCGCGGCGCTGGAAGGAGAAGAATGATGACCGATCTCGATCGCAGAATCGCGCATCTCCTGCGCGAGGAGGAAGACGAGCTGATCCGGCAGTGGGAGGCGAGCGAACCCGGCTATGTCGCGCAGGCGATGGCGCTGTTTCGCGGGCGCACCGGCTGGCCGAGCATGGTACTGCTGGTGAGCCAGCTGATCATGTTCGTCGCCGGGGTGTGGATGGCGCTGAACTTCTTCGCCGCGGACGACGTGCTCGAGGCGCTGCAATGGGGGCTGCCCGCGGCGGTGCTGCTGCTCGGCTCGCTGGTGTCGAAGATGGCGCTGTGGCCGCAGATGCACATCAACCGCGTGATGCGCGAACTCAAGCTGATCGAATATCAGCTCGCGGCCAAGCGCGGCGACTAGGCCTCGCGGCGCGCGTTCGCGAGGTGGCGCTCGACGATGGCGTCGAACGCGCTGTCATCGGCGAAGTCGTGCTCGATCCATTCGTTCTCGATGGCGCGCAGCGTGCGCGCGACCGCGGGGCCGGGGGCGAGCCCCATGGCGATGAGGTCGCCGCCCTTGACCGGCAGCCGGGGCACCTCCCAGCGCTCGATGTAGCGGACCGCGTCGGCGCGGCTGCGCCCCGAGGCGCTTTCCCACCACGGGGTCAGCGCGATGCGGTCGATCGCGTAGAGCGGGCCGAGGCGATAGGCGAGCTCGCGCGCCGACCCCTCGGCGGGGACCGCGGCCGAGGACAGGCGGTCGCGCTGCTCCTTGGAGAATTTGAGGCGGCTGGCCACCTCGCGCGCGACATCGGGATCGCGCGGCAGCAGCGCGGCAAGCCGGCGAATCGGGCGGAACTTGCGCCCTGCCTCGCGCTCGAAGGCGAGGAGCTGCCTGAGGCGCTCGACCCCGGCGGCGTCGATCTCGGGGAGGACGGGATCGAAGATGCCGTGGTCCTGCATGACCGCGACGGTGGCGTGGGGGTCGGGCAGCGCGAGCAGCTTGAGCAGTTCGTCGGCGATGCGCTCGCGCGAGAGCGACTTGAGCGTGTTGGCCATCTCGGCGCAGGCGGCGAGCCCGTCGGCATCGGGGGCGCCCTCGGCGAAGCGCGCATGGAAGCGGAAGAAGCGCAGGATGCGCAGATGGTCCTCGGCGATGCGCGCGTGCGGGTCGCCGATGAAGCGGACGCGGCGCGCCGCCAGATCGTCGAGCCCGCCGTGGAAGTCGGCGACCTCGCCGGTGCGCGGATCGGCGTAGAGCGCGTTGATCGTGAAATCGCGCCGCGCCGCGTCCTGCGCCCAGTCGGTGGTGAAGGCGACGGTGGCGCGCCGCCCGTCGGTCTCGACATCGGCGCGCAGCGTGGTGACCTCGACGACGGTGCCCTTGGAGACCGCGGTGATGGTGCCATGCTCGATCCCCGTGGGCACCGCCTTGATGCCCGCCTCTTCGAGATAGCCGATGACGCGCGGCGGTTCGAACACGGTGGCGACGTCGAGGTCGGACACCGGCGCGCCGAGGATCGCGTCGCGCACGGCGCCGCCGACGAAGCGCACGCCGTCGGCCTCCACCTTGAGCGCGGCGAGCAGTTCGGGAACGCCGGGACGGGCGAGGAACGGGGCAGGATCGAACGTCATGGCGTGAGGCGGCGCGTGAGGTTCACGATCATCGCCGCGGTGGCTCCCCAGATGTCATAGTCGCGATAGTGAATGCGCCAGTAGCGTCTTTGGCGCCCACGCCAAGCACTTTCTTCCTCGCGCTGGCGCGCGGGGTCGAGGAGGACGCGCATCGGCACCTCGAACAGCTGCTCGACCTCGGCGGGGTTGGGGACCAGCGGCAGGTCGGGGGGCACCAGCCCGAGCACCGGGGTGACGACATAGCCGGTGCCGGTGACATAGGCGTCGAAGGCGCCGACGAGGCGCACGTCGGCGCGGGGCAAGGCGATTTCCTCCTCGGCCTCGCGCAGTGCGGCGGCGACCGCATCCTCGCCCGGATCGATCCGCCCGCCGGGGAAGCTGACCTGCCCGGCATGGGTCCGCATCGCGGCGTTGCGGCGGGTGAGGAGGATGCCGGGGTCGTGCGCGCGCTCGACGACGGGGACGAGGACGGCGGCGGGGCGCGCCTCGGGCCATTCGTGCGGGTCGAGGTCGGCCGCGCGCGTGAGGTCGGGCGCGGGGCGCGCGAGCGCGGCGGCAAGGCGGTCGTAGAGGCTCATGCCAGCGCGAAGAAGGCGCCGTCCGACCAGATGCCGGGCGGGTCGGCCCCCTCGGCGAGCGCCAGTTCGGCGAGCTCGTAATAGACGGGGCGCGCGATCTCGGCCTCGAGCCGCCCGCGCACGAGGAGGCGCGGCGAGGGGCCCTCGGGCGTCGCCTCGATGCGGAGCGGATGGTCGGGGCCGGCGATCACGGTCTCGCCGGTGTCGAGGCGGAAAGCGAGGGTGCGGTCCTTGCCCTCGCCCTCGCTCTTCATCGCGACGGCGCGAAAGGGGGTGCGCTCGACGGTGATCGCGAGCTTCTCGACCGGAGTGACGAGGACGTAGCTGCCGTCGTCTTCGCGGCGCAACACCGAGGCGAAAAGGCGGACCATCGCGGGGCGGGTGATCGGGCGGCCCTGGTGGAGCCAGGTCCCGTCGGCGGTGATGACCATCTCGCTGTCGCCGCAATGGGGCGGGTCCCATTGCTCGACCGGGGGCGGCGACCCCGTCTCCTCGAGGCGGGCGGCGAGCGCGGCGAGGCTCGAGCTGTCGAAGTCGGCGGGAGGGCGGGTCTCGGGCATCGGCTCCCCCCTAGCGCCAAGAGCGCGCTGTTGCCTAGGGCGTTGCCGCTGCGACCTTGGCCCATGGTTGCGCCGCGCCCGGGTGGCGGCTAGCTGCGAAGGCGATGACCCGAACCGCCCTCGTCACCGGCGCGCGCCATCGCATCGGCGCCGCCATCGCCGCGCATCTCGATGGCGCAGGCTGGCGCGTGTACGCGCACGTGCGCGAGGAGAACGACGCGGTGCCGGACGGCTGCCTCAAGGTCAGCGGCGATCTTGCAAGACCCGATATCGGCGAGAGCTTGTTCGCGCAGCTCGAGGGGGGCTGCGACCTGCTCGTCAACAATGCCGCGGCATTCGACCATGACGACCTCGGCGCGCCCGATGCGGCGATGTTCGAGCGCATGATGGCGATCAACGCGCGCGCGCCCTACCTGCTGTCGAGCGCCTTCGCGAAGGCGGGCGGGGCGGGCGACCGGTCGATCGTCAACATCCTCGACAACAAGCTGGCCGCGCCCAACCCCGACCATGTAAGCTATACGCTGTCGAAGGCCGCGCTCGCGGGACTGACCGAGGTCGCGGCGCGCGCGCTGGCGGGGCAGGGGATCAGGGTCAATGCCATCGCCCCCGCGCTGATGCTGCCCTCGGGCGACCAGGACGGCGAGGAATTTCGCCGCGTCCATGCGCTCAACCCGCTCGGGCGCGGGGTCGAGCCCGCGCAGCTGCTCGCCGCGCTCGACGCGCTGGTCGACAACCCGGTGCTGACCGGGCAGACGCTCTGGCTCGACGCCGGCCAGCGTTTCATGGCCCTGCCGCGCGACGTGGCATTTTTGGGAGAATTCTCTTGAGCGACCCGATCGAGGGGCTGGTCCAGCACCACCCCCGGCGCCTGCGCATCTTTCTCGATTCGCTCGAGGTCATGGCCGACATCGGTTTCCACGACTTCGAGATCGGCCACCCGCAGCGGTTGCACGTGTCGGTCGAGGTCTGGGTGCCGATCGAGCGGCTGCCGCCCGAGGACGAAGAGGTTCATGCCTGGAACTACGACCGGCTGCGGCGCACCGTGGTGGAGCTCGCCGCAGCGCGCCGCTACAACCTCCAGGAAGCGCTGGTCCAAGCCATTTTCGAGGCGATTGCATCCATGGCCGGGGTCGAAGCGTTGAGAGTGCGTTCGGTGAAGCCCGACATCTACCGCGACGCCGCGGGGGTGGGGGTGGAGGTCGCCAGCTTCGGCGGACCGTGGCCTGAGTGAGATGACTTGAACCCACCGAGGTGTCGCGCACGGAACAATTACCTTGCGGGGCTGGTGGGGGAGCGATAGAGAAGCGCGCTGTTGTCGATGATACGTTAGTACACGGCAGCGCCGAATCAGTGGGCCGTGCGGTTTGATCGTGGGCCCGGTCCGTGCACCCCGTCACGGATAAACCGAGGAGACGAGCGACTTAATGTCCTACGCAAACAGACGAGAAATGGGCTCGGGCAGCAAGACGGGGACGATCGTCATCGTCGCCCTGATCCACGTTGCCTTGGGCTACGCGCTGGTCAGTGGGCTGGCGCTGCGGGTCGTCGAGAAGGCGGCGGAGGATCTCAAGACCTTCGACGTCGAGAACGAGCCGCCGCCCCCGCCCGAAGAGCCGCCGCCCCCGCCGCCGGAGCCGCAGCAGGTGCAGACTCCGCCGCCGGTCGTGGCCCCGCCGCCGATCGTGCGCGCCAACCCGCAGCCGCCGCAGATCTCGACCGTGCAGGTGGCCCCGCCGCCGCAGGTGACGACGACGGCGCCGGTGACGCCGCCGGCCCCCACCCCGCCGGCCCCGCCGCCGCCGCCGCGCATCGAGCCGGCCGCGCCGCGTGGTGACGTGCGCGGGCTGTTCTCGGCCGACGATTATCCGAGCCGGGCGCTGCGCAACGAGGAAGAAGGATCGGCCCGTGCGCGGCTGACGATCGGCACCAACGGTCGCGTGGCCAGCTGCCAGATCATCCAGTCGACCGGTTCGAGCAGCCTCGACGATGCGACCTGCAAGGTGCTCCAGCGTCGGGCCCGCTTCACCCCGGCGACCGACAGCACCGGGGCGAAGGTGCAGGGGGAATATACCACCCCGACCATCGTGTGGCGCATCCAGACCCGCTAACGTTGAACCCACATAACGATCTCATCATAGGAACATCGACCCATGACCATTGAACTTCTTTTGGCCGCTGCGGCCGGCGAAAACCCCTACGGCCTCAAGGCTGCCCTCGAAGAAGGCGGCCCGATCGCGATCAGCACCTTCGCGGTGCTGGTGATCATGTCGGTGGGGACCTTCTACATCCTCTTCACCAAGTTCATGCAGCAGCAGAAGATCATCAAGCAGGGCAATGCCGTGCGCGCGGCCTTCTGGAATGCCGGCAGCCTCAAGAGCGGCGCCGACAAGCTCGAGAAGAAGAGCGCCTATCGCGCCATCGTCGAGGACGCGCTCGTCGCGCAGGAACAGCATGGCAAGCTGACCGACCCGGTCGACCAGCACGAGTGGATGCACGGTTCGCTCGAGCGTTCGAAGACCTCGATCGGCAACCGCCTCGGCGAAGGCCTCGCCTTCCTCGCGACCGTCGGTTCGACCGCGCCGTTCATCGGCCTGTTCGGGACCGTCGTCGGCATCTATCGCGCGCTGGTGAAGATCGGTGCCTCGGGGCAGGCCGACATCTCGGTCGTCGCCGGTCCGGTCGGTGAAGCGCTCATCATGACCGCGGTCGGCCTGATCGTCGCGGTTCCCGCGGTGCTTGCCTACAACTGGCTGATCCGTCGCAACAAGGGCATCATGGAAGACCTTTCGGCCTTCACCACCGACGTCCACGGCTACCTCATGTCGGGCGGCAAGGTGAAGCCGGTGATGGCGATGGGTTCGACCGGCACCGCCGGCAAGCCCGCCGCCGCGGCCCCGCCCAAGCCGGGTGTCCAGGCAGGCGGTGCGCCGGTCAAGCCGACCGTTCGCAGCTAAGCCTGCCCGTGGAGCCGGGGCGGGTCGTACCGCCCCGGTTTCCCGCCCCCGCCCGGCGCCGGTGTCGACCGGCTGAGGCGAGGGCCCCGAAGACGAAGTAGAAGGAAACACGCCCATGGGCATGAATGTTGGGATGGAGCAGTCGGGTGACGATATCCCGATGTCCGACATCAACACGACGCCGCTCGTCGACGTCATGCTGGTGCTCCTCATCATCTTCCTGATCGCCGTCCCTGTCGTGCTCGAAACGGTCCCGGTGCAATTGCCCACGGTCCAGTACGAGCCGACCGAGTCGAAGCCTGAGAACGTCAACCTGTCGGTGCGCGGCGCGCCCGACGGCACCTGCGAGGTCTATTGGAACGTCCAGCCGGTCGCGAGCGATGAACTGCTCGACCGGGCGGTGGTCCACCTCGAGCAAGCCATTGAGGCGGTTGGCGGCGTCGACAATCTGACCGACGAGACTATGCCCGAAGTGCATATCCGCGGTGACGTCGACACCCCCTACAAGTGCATCGGCGGCGCGATCTTCACCATGCAGCGCGCGGGCTTCGCGCGGGTCGGGTTCATCTCCGAACCGCCGGCCGGTACCGCGGTCAAGCGTCTCTAGACCTAAGGAGCAAGTCTCATGGCAATGTCCTCGACAGGCGCCGACGACGATCAACCGATGATGGATATCAACACGACGCCGCTCATCGACGTCATGTTGGTCATGCTGATCATGTTCATCATCACCATCCCGGTGCAGACGCACGCGGTGAAGCTCGACCTTCCGCAGGACGACGGGTCGACCACGCCGCCGCCGGTCGACCCGATCAAGAACAAGATCGTGGTCACCGAAGCGGGCGAGGTGCTGTGGAACGGCAGCCCGGTCAACCTGATCCAGCTGCGCCAGTTCCTCGACATCTCGCAGCAGCTCCCGGTGACCCCGGAACTGCACCTCCAGCCCGAGCCGAACGCGCGCTACGCGCTGGTCGACGAGGTGCTCGCGGTGACCAAGCGCGCGAGCGTCGAGAAGATGGGGTTCGTCGGTAACGAAGCCTATGTGAGCGAGTTCTAATAAAGAACCCGGTCACGACCGAACGATCAGGGGGCGGCCTTCGGGTCGCCCCTTTTTCGTTGCCCGCGCTGCCGCCAGGGTGCGGCTGCCGCTACCGCTGCCGCTGCCGCTGCCGCTGCCGCTGCCGCTGCCGCTGCCGATGATGCTGTGGGCGGGCCGCTCGCCCGCCGGTCGGATCGGCGTCGCCCCGGTCATCGCCGGGCGCGGGGTCGGCGCGCTGGGCTCCTTCGCGGTGCGGTCGCGGCGATGCGCCCTAGCCGACGGTGTTCGCCACCGCGCCGTGCCGGCCGCGGGCGCTGCCCGGGGGCATCGCCGTTGCAGGGGCGCGGCGCGCGGCCTAGCCGAAGGTGAAGGCGTAGGCGGCAGCGCCGGGGCGATCGAAGGTGATGGTGAAATGGCGTGCGCGCGGCGCGCCCGCCTGGCGGACGAGCTGGTAGAGCCGCTCCTCGCGCACCTCGCCGCGCCCGTCGGCGTCGGTATCGACCCCGGCATCGGCGCCGGGGCGCGCGCCGTCGATGCGGACGGTGAAGCCGATCGGGCGACCATCGGTGCTGCCGAGCACGAGGTTGAGGTCGCGCGCCTTGAAGGTGAAGGCGATCGTCGCCGCGCGCGCCTGCGCCACGCTGCGCCGCGGCGCGATCGTCCAGCGCCCTCCCAGCGCCCAGTGGTTGAGTGCGAGCTCGGCGGGCAGCGTGAAGGCGGCGGGCGCGCCGGTGACGAGCCCCTCCGGCGAGGCGAAATTCTCGGTGCGGCGGCTGCCCAGATAGGTCTCGGGGCTGTCGACCAGCGCGAAATCGGCCTGCCGCTCGGTGGCCGAGAGCTCGGGCGCGCGGGTGCGCGCGCCGAGATCGGCGGTGCCCGCCTCGGCCAGCAGCGCGCGGATCGCGGCCTCGGTCTTGTCGTAGCTGCCCTCGCCGAAATGGTGGTAGCGGATCCGCCCGCGGGCATCGATCAGGTAATGGGCGGGCCAGTAGCGGTTGTCGAAGGCGCGCCAGATCGACCAGTCGTTGTCGAGCGCGACCGGATAGGCGATGCGCGCGTCGACGACCGCGCGTTCGAGATTGGCGCGCCGCCGTTCGAAGGCGAACTCGGGGGTGTGGACCCCCACCACCACGAAGCCGTCGTCGGCGTAACGCTCGTACCAGGCGCGCACATAGGGGACGGCGCGGATGCAGTTGATGCAGCTGTAGGTCCAGAAATCGACCAGCACGACCTTGCCCGCAAGGTCGGCGGCCGCGAGCGGGGGGCTGTTGATCCAGCCGGTTGCGCCGGGCAGCCCGGGAAACCCGCCCTCGACCGGGAGCGGGCCGTCGATCTCGGTGGTGAGTTCGGGCGCGTCCATCCCGAGCAACCGGGCGAGCCGGTTCTCGAGCTGGAAGGTCTGGCCCGCCGACAGCGTGGCGAGGACGCGGGTGTCGAGCCCGAGCGCGATCGCCCCGACCCCGCCGAGCACGAGCAGCCCGAGCAGCCGCCGCAGCGTCTCGCCCGCGCCCAGCCCCCGCTTCATCGCGGCGAAGACGCGCCCGCCCACCAGCAACGCGAGCGCGAGGCTGGTGGCGGCGCCGGCGGCATAGGCGAAGAGGAGGAAGGCGGTCTGCACGCTCGCGCCCGACAGCGCCGCGCCGGTCAGCACGAGCCCGAGGATGGGGCCCGCGCAGGGCGCCCAGAGCAGCCCGGTGGCGACCCCGAGCACGAGGCTCGCGACGAGCCCGCCGCGCCCTTCGTGGCGGGCGTTGAGCCGCTCGCCGAGCGCGACCAGCGGGCGGGTCAGCGGCGCGGCGAGGCGGGGCAGCAGCAGCATGAGCGCGAACAGCCCCATAACCGCCAGCGCGAGCCCGCGACCCGCGCTGTTCGCCGCGCCCGCCCACTCGCCCGCCACCGCGGTCAGGGTGGCGACCAGCGCGAAGGTCGCCGCCATGCCGAGCAGCATCGGCAGCCCGTTGGCGAGGAAGGGGCGGTCGGCGCGCGCGAAGACGAAGGGCAGGACGGGCAGGATACAGGGGCTGAGGATGGTCAGCACCCCGCCGAAATAGGCGAGCAGGAGGACGAGCATCAGGCGGCGGGCCGGAAGCGCAGCGCGAGGCCGTTGATGCAGTGGCGCTTGCCGAGCGGGGGCGGGCCGTCGTCGAACAGGTGCCCGAGGTGGCCGCCGCAGCGCGCGCAATGCTCCTCGGTGCGGATCATGCCGAGCGAGGTGTCGCGCGCATAGCCGATGCGCGCGGGCGCGATCGGCCGCGTGAAGGCGGGCCAGCCGGTGCCGCTGTCATATTTATGGCGGCTCGCGAAGAGGGGTTGGTCGCAGCCCGCGCAATGGTAGGTGCCCGCGCGCTTCTCGGCATGCAGCGGGCTCGAGAAGGGGGGCTCGGTCGCGGCCTCGCGCAGGATGCGATAGCGGCGCGGGCCGAGCCGACGCCGCCACGCGGCGGGGCTGCGCGCGACGGGAAAGGCGTCGCGCGCGACCCGCGGCCCGCGGGTGGCCAGCGCATAGGCGCTGCCCGCCGCGGCAAGCGCGGCCGAACCGAGAAAGGCGCGGCGGGTCATCATCGGCGCGATCCTAGCATGGCGGGGCGGGCCGCCGAAGCTGGCCCTTCATCCCCCCCTTCGCGCGCGCGGCGCCAAAGGTTACGCGGCGACGCTGTCGAACTGCAGCTTGGCGAGGCGAGCGTAGAGCCCGCCGCGCGCGATCAGCTCGTCGTGGGTGCCCTGTTCCACGATCCGCCCCTCGTCCATCACGAGGATGCGGGAGGCGGCGCGCACGGTGGCGAGCCGGTGCGCGATGACGATGGTGGTGCGCGAGCCCATCAGCGCGTCGAGCGCGGCCTGGACGCGCGCCTCGCTCTCGGCGTCGAGCGCGCTGGTCGCCTCGTCGAGGAGCAGGAGCGGGGCGTCCTTGCGCAGCAGCGCGCGGGCGATGGCGAGCCGCTGGCGCTGCCCCCCCGACAACCGTGCCCCGCCCTCGCCGAGATAGGTATCGAGGCCCTGCGGGAGCGCGCGGAGGAAGTCCTCGGCATGCGCGGCACGCGCGGCCTCCCAGATCTCCTCGTCGCTGGCGTCCCAGTGCCCGTAGCGCAGGTTGTCGCGCGCGCTGGCCGCGAAGATCATGACCTCCTGCGGCACCATCGCGATGCGGCGACGCAACTGCTCGGGATCGACGCTGGCGATGTCGACCCCGTCGAACAGGATGCGGCCCGCATCGGGGTCGTAGAAGCGCTGCGCGAGCTGGAAGATGGTGGTCTTGCCCGCGCCCGAGGGGCCCACCAGCGCCACCATCTCGTCGGGCGCGATGTCGATCGACAGCGCCTCGAGCGCCTTGTCCTGCGGGCGGGTGGGATAGCGGAAGGTGACGTCCTCGAAGGTGAGCCGGCCCTGCGCGGGGGTGGGCAGCGGCACCGGGCGCGCCGGGGCCACGATCGTCGGCTCGACCGCGAGCAGTTCGGCCAGCCGCTGGCTCGCCCCCGCCGCGCGCAGGAGGTCGCCATAGACTTCCGAGAGCGCGCCGAAGGCGCCCGCGACCAGCCCGCCGATGAGGACGAAGGCGGCGATCGTGCCCCCCGTCATGGTGCCCTCGGCCACGTCGTGCGCGCCCGACCAGATGATCCCGGTGATGGCGATGAACATCGCGGCGATGAGGAAGGCGGTGAGGATCGCGCGCAGCCGGATGCGCCGCTTGGCGACGGTGAACACGGTCTCGGTCGCCTCCTCGAAGCGCGCCGCCTCGCGCTCCTGCTGGCCGAAGGCGAGGACGATCTTCATCGCCGCGAACACCTCGGAGGTGATGGTCGAGACGTCGGCGATTCGGTCCTGGCTGTCGACCGAGACCGCGCGCACCTTGCGCCCGATGAGCGTTAGCGGGACGATGATTACGGGAATGCCGAGCAGGATCATCGCCGCCAGCCCCGGGGCGAGCAGGAACATCACGACGGTGCCGCCGAGCGCGATCAGGACGTTGCGCAGCGCCACCGAGAGCGAGACCCCGACCACCTGCTGGATCACGGTGGTGTCGACGGTGATGCGACTGGTGATCTCGGCGGGGCGGTTTTCCTCGAAATAGCCGGGCGACAGCCGCAGCAGGTTGCGATGGACCGCGAGCCGCAGGTCGGCGACCACGCGTTCGCCGAGCCAGGTCACGAAATAGAAGCGCAGCGCGGTCGCGATCGCCATCACCACCACCAGCAGCATGAGATACTGGAACCAGCGGTCGATGTCGCCGCCACCCGAGAAGCCGCGGTCGATGATCAGCTTGAAGGCATAGGGAATCGCCAGCGTGGCCGCCGCCGCGGTCAGCAGCGCCGCCGCGGCGGCGAGCAGCTGGAGCGGGTAGTGCCGCAGCCGCGCGAACACGAGGCCGAGGTTGGACAGGCTTTTCTTGGGGGGCGGGTCGGCTTTCATCTTGCCTTGAGCGCCTAGCAGCGCGGCGCGGGGGTTCCAAGCGCCACGGCGCTTTTGCGGCGCACAAATTTGGGGTTGGCAACGGCACAAAGGGCGCTAGGCTGCGTTGCCAATCCAGATCCCTCTTTCAGGAAACTCAATGCTTTACGACGCCTATGAGGTGCAGCGCACGCTGATGGCCGGAGCCAGCAAACTGGCCGGTCTCGGGGCCGGCTGGCTCAACAATCCCGCCAATCCGTTCGGCTATGGCTCGATGGGGCCGGTGGTCGCCGCCGGGCTCGACGTGTTCGCGCACGCCGCCGCGCCGCGCGGCAAGCCCGAGTTCGGGCTGCACGAGGCGATGGTCGAGGGGCGCGCCGTCGCGGTCGACGAGGACGTGCTGGTGCGCAAGCCGTTCGGCAACCTCCTGCATTTTCGCAAGCAGGGGATCGAGGGGCAGGAACCGCTGCTGATCGTCGCGCCGATGTCGGGCCATTTCGCCACGTTGTTGCGGGGCACGGTCGAACGCATGCTGCCGGGGCACGAGACCTACATCACCGACTGGGCCGATGCCAAGCTGGTGCCGCTCTCCGACGGGCATTTCGACCTCGACAGCTATATCGACTATCTGATCGAGTTCTGCGACGCGATCCTTGCCGAGACGGGCAAGCGCCCGCACCTGCTCGCGGTGTGCCAGCCGAGCGTGCCCGCCTTCGCGGCGTGCGCGATCATGAACCGCGACGACCATCCCGCGACTCCCAAGAGCCTGACCATGATGGGCGGGCCGATCGACACGCGCGAGGCGCCGACCGCGGTCAACACGGTCGCCACCCAGCGCCCGCACGCCTGGTTCCAGCAGAATGCGATCGCCACCGTGCCCTATCTGTATCCCGGCGCGGGGCGCAAGGTGTACCCGGGCTTCCTCCAGCTCGCGGGCTTCATGACGATGAACCTTGGCAGCCACCTCAACAGCCACTGGGAGATGTTCAAGCATCTCGTCGTCGGCGACGAGGAAAGCGCCGACAAGACGCGCGAATTCTACGAGGAGTATCGCTCGGTCGCCGACATGACCGCCGAATTCTACCTGCAGACGGTCGACGTGGTGTTCCAGCGCCACCTGCTGCCGCGGGGCGAATTCACGCACAAGGGCGAGGTGGTCGATCTCGTCGCGATCGACGAGACCGCGCTGCTCGCGATCGAGGGCGAGCGCGACGACATCTCGGGGATCGGCCAGACCAGGGCGGCGCTCGACCTCGCGACCGGGCTGGCGCCGGACAAGAAGCGCTACCTGCTCGCCAAGGAGGTCGGCCACTACGGCATCTTCAACGGCGGCAAGTGGCGCGACCGGATCGCCCCGGTGGTCGAGGAATTCATCGCCACCCACGCCTGACCCCCCGCGGCGCTTGATCGGCGCCCGGCGGCGCGACTAGGGTCCTCAGGAGCGATAGAAGCGGGGGATTGCATGGGACGGTCGATGTTGGGCGCGGCGGCGGCGGCGGCGGCGCTCGCGAGTGGGGCCATGCCGGCGCCGGTGGCGGCGCAGGAGGCCTATTTGCCGTCGACCCGCTGGCAGGTGGATTTCGGCCAGGACGGTTGTGTCGCGCTGCGCGATTTCGCGGTCGGCGAGCAGACCTACCACCTCGTCGTCAAACCCAATCTCATCGGCGAGCGCTACGAACTGGCGCTGATCGAGCCGGGGTGGCGCGGCAAGACGCAGTCGCGTGCGGCAACCATCGGATTCGACGGGGCGGCGCAACAGGTGCCCGCGCTGCGCTACGCCGACCAGCAGGCGGGGCGCGTGGTGACGAGCTGGTTTGCCGAGGACCTGCGCGACCTCGCGGGGGTCGAGCGGCTCGACCTGCAGTTCGCGGGGCAGCGGATGGCCTTCGCACTGACGCAGACGGGGCCGGTGGTCGAGGCGCTGTCGGCCTGCCGCGAACAGCTCGCCGACTATTACAACATGGGCGAGGGGAGGCTCGCCGAGGGGCCCAAGGGCGACGGCATGGTCTTCCACGCGCGCAACTATCCCAAGTTCCTCGGGCTCGATGGCGAGGAGGGCATCATCCGCGCCATGCTGCTGCTCGACGAGACCGGCGCGGTGGTCGATTGCTCGCTGCTCAGCTTCGCGGGCGATGCGATCTTCATGGCGCACAGCTGCGGCATGCTGCGCGAGCTGGCGCGCTTCGAACCCGCCATCGGGCACAACGGGGCGCCCGCGCGTTCGGTCCATATCACCCCCGCCATCCACTGGCGCATCGCGGGCAACAAGAGCGACGCGCTGAGCGAGCAATTCCTCGCCCGTGACGCCTTGCTGTGGGGCGGCGTGCGCGAGGAGGAGCCGCTGCTGCTCGAGAGCCGCAAGGTCGGCGATGCGCGCGAGGGGGGGCGCAACGATGCGGTGCGCGGCGGCGACGACCATGGCGGGCGGCTGCTACGCCCGCCCGGCAAGCGCTAGCGGGACGGCGCGCGGCCGCTCCCGAAGAGGCGCGCCAGCACGCGGCGCGCGGCGAGGACCAGCCAGGCAGTCAGCCCGAGCAGGAGCAGCGCGATCACCAGCGCCGCGACGGGGTTGAGGATGGCGAGCGCGAGGAGCGACCCGGTGGCGATATCCTCGCCCGCCGAGACGACGACGTTGGATACCGGCTCGGGGCTCAGGTTGACCGCCGCGCGCGCGCTGGCCTTGCCCGCGTGGGCGGCGAAGGCGGCGCCGCCGCCGAGCAGGAAGGCGGCGACCTGGAAGGCGGGGTCGCCGGCATCGACGATCGCGAGCGCGAGCAGCGCCCCGCCGAGCGGGCGCAGGAGCGCGTGGATCGAATCCCACGCGCTGTCGACCCAGGCGATCTTGTCGGCGAAGAATTCGGCGAAGGTCCCCCCCGCGGCGATCGCCAGCACCCAGTTGTTCGACAATACCTGGAGCATCTCGAGCTGCTCGGGCAGCGGGACCCAGCCGAACTTCATGCCGAGCCCGGTGATCAGCGTGACGAGATAGAGCCGCCAGCCCGCGAGCAGGCTGGTCGAGGCGGCGAGCGCGACGAGATCGACGGGGGTCATGCCCGGTGCAACCCGCGGCGGGGGCGCGGGGTTGCGCACGCCCCCCACCGCGCGCCCCCCACCGCACGCCCCACTGCGCCCGGCGCCGCGCGTGCGCGCTTGCCAGCCGCGCCGCCGCGCGCAAGGGTGCGGGCAGACCAGGGAGAAGCTCATGATCGTCCGTACCGCCGCCATGCTCGCTGCCGCCACCGCGCTTGCCGCCCCGGCGCTCGCCGCCGACACCATCCTCGCGGGCAACCTCATCGCCGATGCGGGCGAGGGGGGAACGGGGCCGGCGACGATCGTCATCGACGAGGGCCGGATCCTGTCGGTCACCCCGGGGCACGAGGCGCCGCGCCACGGCACCGTGTACGACTGGTCGGACAAGACGGTGATGCCGGGGCTGATCGACCTCCACGTCCATCTCACGGGCAATCCCTCGGGCAATTTCTGGGAGGGCGCGACCACGCCGACCGAGTGGAACGTGATTCTCGGGGTGGTCAACGCCGAGACCACGCTCGAGGCGGGGTTCACCACGGTCCGCGACGTCGGCTCGCGCGGGAACCAGAGCGTGCACATGCTGCGCCGCGCCACCGCCGAGGGGGTGGTGCCGGGGCCGCGCATCGTCTCGGCGGGCAATTCGATCGCGATCATCGGCGGGCACGGCGACGTCAACGGCTTTCGCGAGGAGGTCAACGAGGCGCTCGACAGCGGCTATACCTGCACCGGGCCGGTCGAATGCGCGGCCAAGGTGCGGCTCGCCAGCCAGAATGGCGCCGAGGTGATCAAGATCACCGCCACCGGCGGGGTGCTCTCGCAGCAGGGGCGTGGGCTCGAGGCGCATTTCACCAGCGCCGAGATGGAGGCGATCGCCGAGACCGCGCACAGCCTCGGGCTCAAGGTGGCGGCGCACGCGCATGGCGCGCGCGGGGTCGAGGTCGCCGCGCGCGCGGGCATCGACACGATCGACCATGGCACCTTCGCCGACCGCGCCGCGCTGTCGGCGATGGCCGAGCATGGCACTTACCTGGTGCCCACGCTGCTCGCCTTTCGCGGGGTGTCCGAGATGATGGCCGAGGGGGCCTATACCGAGGTCGTCAACATGAAGATCCGCGAGGTAATGCCCGAGGTCGGCAAACCGATCGCGCTGGCGCTCGAATTGGGGGTGCCGATCGCCTTCGGGACCGACGCCGGGGTGTTCGCGCATGGCCGCAACGCGGAGGAGTTCGAGATGCTCGTGCAATATGGGATGACCCCGCGACAGGCGCTCGAAAGCGCGACGACGATCGCGGCGCGCGCCCTCGGGATGGAGCGCGAGGTCGGGCGCATCGCGGCGGGGATGAGCGCCGATCTCATCGCCTTCGAGGGCGATCCCTATGCCGATGTCACGGTCCTCCAGGACATCGACGCGGTCATGGTACGCGGCCGGCTCCACGCGGGTAACGCCGCACGCTGAGCCGGCGATCGATCAACGGGGCGCCCGCGTCGACCGGCGGACTGGCGCGCGCCCGGGCGTTCGATTACATCTGTAGTCGTCGCACCGGAAGGCAGTGCCGCAAGGCGGTGTCGATCGGCGAGGCGACGAGGTCGGTTCGGCGCGGGGGAGCCGTCGCGGGCGCCCCGCCCGGATCGGCGTGGAGAGAGGGGGGGGGCGGCGGGCGACCGTCGCTCCCCCTTTGTCCGGCGCGCCGCGCCGCCGCGCGCGGCTAGAAGACCTCGAACAGCCCGGCCGCGCCCATGCCGCCGCCCACGCACATGGTGACGACGACATATTTGGCGCCGCGGCGCTTGCCTTCGATCAGCGCGTGGCCGGTGCAGCGCGCGCCGGTCATGCCATAGGGATGGCCGATCGAGATCGAGCCGCCGTTGACGTTGAGGATGTCATTGTCGATGCCCAGCTTGTCGCGGCAGTAGAGCACCTGCACCGCGAAGGCCTCGTTGAGTTCCCACAGCCCGATCTCGTCCATCTTCACCCCGGTCTGCTCGAGCAGCTTGGGGATGGCGTAGACGGGACCGATGCCCATCTCGTCGGGCTCGGTGCCCGCGACCGCCATGCCGACATAGCGACCGAGCGGTTCGAGCCCGCGCCTCGAGGCTTCGCCCGCTTCCATGACGATGCAGGCCGACGAGCCGTCCGAGAGCTGGCTGGCGTTGCCCGCGGTGATGTGGGTGCCCGGGCCGAGCACCGGCTGGAGCTGCTGGAGCCCCTCGAGCGTGGTGCCGGGGCGGTTGCCCTCGTCCTTCTCGATGGTGACTTCCTGCGTCGAGATCTTGCCGGTTTCCTTGTCCTTCACCCCCATGGTGGTGGTGACGGCGACGATCTCGTCGTCGAACTTGCCCGCGTCCTGCGCGGCGGCGGTGCGCTGCTGCGACTGGAGCGCATATTCGTCCATGGCCTCGCGGCTGATGCCGTAGCGCTCCGCGACCGTCTCGGCGGTCTGGAGCATCGGCATGTAGGTCGCCGGGTGCATCTTGACGAGCTCGGGGTCCATCGCGACGCGCATCTCGGGGGTCTGGACCATCGAGATCGAATCCTGCCCGCCCGCGGCGACGATCTGCATCTTGTCGGTGATCACCTGCTTGGCGGCGGTGGCGATCGCCATCAGCCCCGAGGAGCATTGGCGGTCGATGGTCATCCCCGCGACCGAGACGGGGCAGCCGGCGCGCAGCGCGACCTGGCGGCCGATGTTGCCGAACTGGGTGCCCTGCGTGAGCACCGCGCCCCAGACGACATCGTCGATCTCGCCCGCCTCGATCTTGGCGCGCTCGATCGCGGGGGCGAGGCTGTAGCTGCCCAAGGTGGCGCCGTGGGTCATGTTGAAGGCGCCCTTGTAGGCGCGGCCGATGGGGGTACGCGCGGTCGAGACGATAACGGCATCGCGGGACATGGTTTCTTCTCCTAGATGATGATGAGGCCGAGCCAGTCGGCGATGAGGGCGGGCTTGTCTTCGCCGTCGATCTCGACGGTGACATTGTAATGCATGAGGAGCTGGCCGGGGGCCTTTTGCGTCATGTTCGTGAGAACGAACCGGCCGCGCACTTTTTTCCCTGCGGCCACGGGGGCGAGGAAGCGGACCTTCTCGAGCCCGTAATTGACCGCCATCCTGGTGGTGGCGGGCACGAGCATGACGTCGGCACCCATGCGGCTGAGGAGCGACAGGCTGAGGAAGCCGTGCGCGATGGTGCCGCCGAAGGGGGTCTGCGCGGCGAGCGCGGGGTCGGTGTGGATGAACTGCCGGTCCTCGGTCGCCTCGGCGAAGGCGGTGATACGCTGCTGATCGACGGTGATCCAGTCGGACGTGCCAATCTCGCTGCCGACGGCGGCGCGGATGTCATCGATGGAAGCAACGGGCATGGGCGCACTCTCCTCGGGCTGGAGGGCTACCTTAACGTAAACGTCAACACAAGTGGGTTTCGCGGTGAAACTGTTGCCGGGCGCCCGACGGGGCGGCAGGGCCGGGACCGCACGCGCGCCCGGGTCGCGGGGGCGGGGCGGTCGCTCGGCGGCAGCGCCAAGCCCGAACGCGCTATGCTCAGCCCTCGCTGCCGCCGGTATCGCTGGCGCCCGGTCCCTCGATGTCGCCGTCGCCGCGCGGCGGCGCCTTCTTCACGCTGGTCGCGGCCGACGGGAGCGGGCGGGACGGGGCGGGCGCGGCCTCTTCCTCGACCAGCCGGAAGCCGTTTTCGGGATAGGGCATGATCATCGTGCCGTCGGGCGCCGAGGTGAAGGTGGTCTGGGTGGGATAGGCGAACTCGATGCCCTGCTCGGCGAACAGCCGGGTGATGGCGATCAGGACGAGGCTCTTGGCGCCGACCAGCTCTTCATAGTCGGTGGTGTAATGGTCGTAGATGAAGAGGAAGTCGATCGATGAGTCGCCAAAGCCCGTGCAGATGGTGCGCACCGGGGTGATGTCCTCATGGTCGGCGATGGTGCTCTCGACCAGCGCCTTCATCCGCCCGAGCAGCTCGGGCGGGGTCTGGTAGATGACGCCGAAGGGGATCTCGACGCGGCGGCGCTCGGCCAGCGCGATATTCTTCACTTCCTGCTCGAGCAGCTGGGTATTGCCGATGACCACCAGCTCGCCCGAGGGGGCGCGCAGGCGGGTGGTCTTGAGCCCGATCTTCTCGACCGTGCCGAAGGTGCCGGCGGCGCCGCCGTAATTGATCACGTCGCCGCGGCGGAAGGGGCGGTCGAACACGATCGAGAGCGCGGCGAAGAGGTCGGAGAAGATGCCCTGCGCGGCAAGGCCGATGGCGATACCGCCGATCCCCAGCCCCGCGACCAGCGTGGTGACGTCGACCCCGAGGTTGTCGAGGATGACGATGATGGCGATGGCGAAGACCGCCACGTTGACCAGCACGCGGATGATGTTGAGCGCATTGCCCAGCGTGCTGTCGGGATCGTCCTCCTCGGTCGCGGCTTTCGATTTGATCACCCCGATGATCAGCTCGCGCGCCCAGATCGCGCCCTGCAGCGTGGCCGAGACGATGAAGGCGATCTCGAAGATGCGTTCGAGGTTGGCGGGGATCTCGGTGTGGCTGACGACAATGAAGAAGCTGGTGACCAGCATGAAGGTGAGGGTGGTCTTGGCGAGCACGCCCGCCACGATCCCCTTCCAGCTGGTGCGATCCTTGGTCGCCTTGCGATAGCGCCGTCCGAGCGAGCGCAGGATCAGCAGGATCCCGGCAAGGCCGAGCGCCACGACGCCGCCGATCAGCAGCTCTTCCCAATAGTCGACGAGCCAGTCGATCGTGCCCGACACCGGGCGTTCGAGGCTCTCGACCGTCTCCTCGAGGGAGGCTTCGTCGGCGGTCAGGATCTCGGCGGCGTGGTCGAGCGTGTTCTGCGAAGTCTGGGTCATCGCGGCCTTGTGTGGCGGGGATGGCGCCAAGTTTCAACCTCAGCGGCCGAGGAAGCGGCGCGCGAGCCGCCGCTGCCAGCTCGGCGGCGGCCCGTGCGCGTCGAGCATGGCGAGGAGCAGGCTTTCCTCGCGGCTCATGCGGCGGCGCGCGCGGCGCGGGCGGCGGATCCCCGCGAGCGGGTCGGTCGGGCGCTCCTTGATTGCCTCGAGGATGGCGGGGTGGATATAGGAGGCGCGGGTCACCGCGGGGGTGTTGCCGAGCGCCTGCGCGACCGGTTCGACGATCCGCTTGAGCGTCACCGGCCCCTCCTCGCCCAGCGCGGCGAGCAGTTCCTCGACCGCCATCGCGCTCGCGCCCCAGGTGCGGAAATGCTTGGCCGTCACCGGCGCGCGCGCGGTCGCCTTGAGGAAGTCGTTGACTTCATTGCTGTCGACCTGCCGCGGCGCGCCGTCCTCGCCGACATATTGGAATAGGTGCTGCCCCGGCAGCTCGTGGCATTCGCCGACGATGCGCACCAGCGCGGGGTCGGTGATGGTGATGTCGCGCACGGTCCCGTGCTTGCCGCGATAGGACAGCTTGAGCCGGGTCTTGAGCCGCTCGACATGGCTGCTGGTCAGCGTG
Organism: Sphingomicrobium astaxanthinifaciens; assembly: GCF_022865105.1. Taxonomy (GTDB): domain Bacteria; phylum Pseudomonadota; class Alphaproteobacteria; order Sphingomonadales; family Sphingomonadaceae; genus Sphingomicrobium; species Sphingomicrobium astaxanthinifaciens. The sequence continues at coordinate 372,055 of NZ_JAKNYM010000001.1, read as the reverse complement.
GTCGCGCCATAGCTCCGGTTCGAGCGCGCATAGCGCCGGTTGCCGACCCGCAGGTGGTTCTCGTCGATCAGCCGGACCACCGCCGCGACGACCGTCTCGCGATCGAGCGTGCGGCGGCGCAGCGCCTTCTCGACGCGCTTGCGGATGCGCGGCAGCCGCCGACCGAAATCGGCGAGCCGCGCGAATTTCTCGGCCTCGGCGAGCGCGCGGAAATCATCGTGGTAGCGATATTGCTTGCGCCCCTTCTCGTCATAGCCGGTGGCCTGGACATGGCCGTTGGCATCGCGGCAGTACCAGACGTCGCGGTAGGCGGGCGGGACCGCGAGCGCGTTGAGCCGCTCGATCGTCGCGGCGTCCTTGACGCGGCGGCCGTCGGGATGATGGTAGCTCCACCCCTTGCCGCGGCGCACGCGCGTCAACCCGGGTTCCTCGTCGCTCGAATGCCGCAGTTGGCGCACGCTTCGTCCTTCACTATCGGATACGCAAAGCGCGGGCTCGCGTTGGCGGTTCCAAAGAGGAGAGACGAAAGATGCAAGACCTGACCGGCAAGCGGGTGCTCATCATGGCCACCGAGGGGTTCGAGGAACTCGAGCTGACGGGGCCGCGCGACCGGCTCGGCGCGGCGGGGGCGCAGGTCGTCATCGCCTCGGTCGATCGCAACCCGTTCCGCGGCCGGGTCAAGGACGAGCCGACCATCTGGGTCCAGCCCGACCTGCTGATCGGCGAGGCCGACGTGGCGGACTTCGACGCGCTGGTGTTGCCCGGCGGGGTGATCAACCCCGACCAGCTGCGCACCCATGCCGAGGCGATCGACCTGATCAAGGCGTTCGACGCGGCGAGCAAGCCGGTCGCGGCGATCTGCCACGGGCCGTGGCTGCTGGTCGAGGCCGACGTCGTGCGGGGGCGCAAGGTGACCTGCTGGCCCTCGATCCGTACCGACCTGCGCAACGCCGGCGGCGAGGTGGTCGATCGCGAATCGTGCACCGACGGGCATCTCATCACCAGCCGCAATCCCGACGACGTACCCGCCTTCTGCGCCGCGATCGCCGCGGCGATTGCCGAGGTAAGCACTTGACCTGTCGCGGAAAATCTTCTTCTCAACCGCGCTCCGGGGCCGTGTAAGAGACTTTTCAACCAAAAGGCGTTGGGGAAGAGCGTCACGATCCAGTCGGACAACCCCGCCTATATCGACTTTCCCGGCTGCGCGCTCGACGAGATCGACCTCGTCGGCCGGGTGCTGTGGATCGCGCGGCGGCTGCGCTGATCGGCGAAGCGCGTTAACCCTGTTCGGTAGCCGGATCCTTCACGCTTTGCCGGTATCGCCAGCGCCATGGTCCCGTTGTTCATCGCCGACCGCGACGCGCTCGCGGACGCCACCCTGCTGCTCGACGATTTCGGCCCGCGTGCGGGCGAGGAAGCGCGCGCGCGCGCCGACCGTGCGCGCGCCAGCGACAATGTGCTGCGCTTCTGCCACTGGCGCCAGATCGAGCGGCTGGTCGGCCACCTCGTCGACCCCGACGTGGTCGGCACCGTCCACTAGCGTCGCGCCCGCCAGAGGCGCGCGCGCGACGAACAGTCCGCTGACGTAACGAAAGCGCTGGCGAGCGGGGTTTTTCGCCGCTAGGCTCGCCCGCATGAAAGGGATCGCGGGTCGCGGCGTTGCAGCTCTCCTGATGTGCGGGATGGGCTTGTCGCCCGCCTGGGCACAGGACGCCGTGCCCGAACCCGCCCGCGCGCCCAGCGGCGAGCCGCCCCCCCCGATCGACGCCGATGCCACGGTCGAAAGCGACGTCGATGTCGATGTCGAGGCGCCGCTCGCGCCGCTGCCCGAACTCGACCTGCCATGGCCCGAGATCGAGGGCGCCGAAGGCGACCCCGTCTTCGCCCCGCTCGCCGAGCTGATCGAGGGCGAGGCCGAGGAGGAGGGCAGCGAGGCGCAGCTGTTCGAGACCGACCTGCGCGACTATGATTGGACGCTGGTCGGGCTACCCGAGGCGGTGGCGGGCGAGATCGAGGAGGAATTCGAGGCGCTGTCCGCGCTCGCCGCGGGCGACGGCGAAGCCGACAATGCCGCGCAGATCGATCGCCGCGCCAAGACCGATGTCGCGCTGCTCGAGCAGATCCTCGATGCCAAGGGCTATCATGCCGCCACCATCGCGCTCGACTATGTCCCGCAGGGCGCGGAACTGCTGGTCCGCTTCGAGGTCGAGCCGGACGCGCAATTCGTCTTCACCGAGGTGCAGCTGCCCGGCCTCGCGGCGACCGGCGAGAACGAGGCGGCGCTGCGCGAGGCCTTCGGGGTCGAGGTCGGCGACCCGGTCCGCGCCGCCGAGGTCATCGCCGGCACCGCCGACCTGCTCACCGCGCTGGGCGAACGCGGGTACCCGCAGGCCGAGCTGGGCGAGCGCCAGGTGATCATCGACTATGACAGCGCGACCGCCACGCTGCTCCAGCCGGTGGAGGCGGGCCCGCTCGCGGTCTATGGCGAGATCCGGGTCGAGGGCGAACCGCCCTTCCCGGCGCGCCACGTCGCCCGGCTGGCGCGCTTCGCGCCGGGCGAGATCTACGACCGCAGCGAGATCGTCGACCTGCGCCGCGCGCTGATCGCCACCGGGCTGGTCTCGAGCGTGGTGATCGAGACCGAGCCGCGCGCGGGGGGCGAGGTGGTCGACGTCGCGGTGACGCTCCAACCGGCCAAGCTGCGCACCATCGCGGGCGAGGTCGGCTACGGCACCGGCGAGGGGTTCCGCATCGAGGGGCAGTGGCAGCACCGCAATTTCTGGAACCCCGAGGGCGCGCTCACGCTCGACGGGGTGCTCGGGACGCAGGAACAGCTCGCCGCCGCCACGCTGCTGCGCTCGAACTGGCTGCGCCGCGACCAGCGCCTGTCGATGCAGTTGCTCGCCAGTTCGATCCGCCGCGACGCCTATGAAGCCGACCTCGCGCAGGCGACGGTGCGCGTCGAACGCGTCTCCGATTTCCTCTGGCAGAAGGAATTCACCTGGGGCGCGGGGATCGAGCTGTTCGCCTCGAGCGAGCTCGATCGCGATCCCGACCTCGGGCTCGAACGCCGCCGCGCCTTCTATATCGGCGCGCTGCCGCTGGTCGCCGAGATCGACCAGTCGAACGACCTGCTCGACCCGACCCGGGGCTGGACATTGGAGGGGTTCGTCAGCCCCGAGATCAACCTCAACAACAACGGCGACACCTATGTCCGCGCGAGCGTGAAGGGCACGCTCTTCCGCCCGTTCGGCGAGAAGGTGGTCGCCGCCGCCAAGGTCAAGGTCGGCACCATCGCCGGGACCAGCCGCGACGCGGTCGCGCCGACGCGGCGCTGGTATGCGGGGGGCGGGGGCTCGGTGCGCGGTTACGGCTTCCAGGCGCTCGGCCCGCGCGACATCTTCGGCGACCCGATCGGCGGCCGCTCGCTGAGCGAGTTCGCGCTCGAGGCGCGGGTGCGCGTCTGGGGGCCGTTCGCGGTGGTGCCCTTCTTCGACGGCGGGCGCGTGGGCGAGGAGCCGTGGCCGGGCACCAGCGACTGGCAGTTCGGCACCGGGATCGGGCTGCGCTACCACAGCAATTTCGGCCCCATCCGGGTCGATGTCGGCACCCCGCTCAACCCGCGTGAGGGCGACAGCCCGGTCGCGGTGGTGGTCGGGCTGGGGCAGGCCTTCTGATGGCGGCGGCGGGGCGCAAACAGGGCACCGGGCGCAAGAGCCTTCCGCGGCGCGCCGCACGGCGGTTCGGCAAGGAACTGCTCACGCTGGTGCTGATCCTCGTCGGGCTCGCCGCGATCGGGCTGCTGGTGCTCGACAGCGGGATCGGCCATCGCTTCATCGCCGACCGCATCGCCGCGATGGAGCGCGAGGACTGCCTCGAGATCCGGATCGGCCGGATCGAGGGGTCGATCTATGACGAGATGGTGCTACGCAACGTCGAACTGCGCGACCCGCAGGGCGAGTTCGTCACCATCAGCCGCGCCGAGGTCGACTGGTCGCCGCTCGCCTGGCTCTACAACGACCTGCACATCGACCGCCTCCACGCCGACCTGCTGACGGTGCGGCGACTGCCCGAACTGTGCCCGGTCGAGCGCGACCCCGACCAGCCGCTGCTGCCGGGGTTCGACATCCATGTCGGCGACCTTGTCGTCGAGCGGCTGCTGGTCGAGGAAGCCGTCACCGGCACCGCGCGCGAGGGCCGCGTCGAGGGCGCGGTGACGGTCCGCTCGGGGCGGGCGCTGGCGCGGCTCGAGGCCGCGCTCGAGGGCGGCGACCGGGTCGCGCTCGACCTCGATGCCGAGCCCGATGCCGACCGCTTCGACCTTTCGCTCGTCGCCGAGGCACCCGCCGACGGGCTGCTGCCCCAGCTGCTCGGGCTCGACGCCCCGCTCGCGCTCGAGATCGCGGGCGAGGGCAGCTGGACCGACTGGCGGGGGCGCGCCAGCGGGGGGGTCGGGCAGGCCGAGGCGATCGATCTCGCGATCGCGCTGTCCGCGGGGACCTACCGGCTCGAGGGGCGGGTCGACCTGTCCGGGCTGGTCGAGGGCGTGCTCGCCGAGCCGGTCGCGGGCGGGGTCGGGGTCGAGGCGGCCTTCACCTTCGAGGAGGGCGTGATCGCGGGCGAGGCGATGCTGACCTCGCGCGCCATGCGGCTGGTCGCCGACGGCGGGGTCGACCTGCGCGACAACCGGTTCGAGGGGCTCGACCTCGGGCTCGACCTGCGGCGCCCCGAGGCGCTGTTCGACGGGCTCGGGGGCGAGCGGCTTCGGCTGGTCGCGCGTCTCGACGGAGGATTTTCGTCCTTCGCCTACGATTATCGGCTGACCAGCCCCGAGCTGCGGGTCGATGCGATCACTCTGTTCGCGCTCGCTGCCGAGGGCAGCGGTCGCTGGTCGCGGCCGCCGCGCCGGGTCCCGCTCACTGCCTCGGCGCGCCGCGTCGTGGGGCTCGGGCTCGAGTTCGAACAGATTCTAGAGAACTTCTCGCTCGAGACCATGCTCGTCGTCAGCGATACCGGGCTGCGCAGCGAGAACCTGCGCTTCCGCTCGGCCAAGGGCAGCGGCACCGGCGAGCTGGTGGTCGATTTCGACACCGGCGCGATCGACTTCGCGCTCAACGCCCGGCTCGATCGCTACCTCGTGCCCGGGTTGGGGCTGGTCGATGTCGAGACCGACCTAGCGCTGCGCCCGGGCGGCGGCGGGCTCCAGCTCGACGGGCGCGCCACCGCCACCGTGCGGCGGCTCGACAACAGCTTCTTCGCCGGGCTGCTCGGGGGCAACCCGGTGATCGAGACCCGGATCGCGCGCGGTGCCGACGGGGTGATCCGCTTTGCCGACACGCGGCTCGAATCGCCGCTGCTCGCGCTGAGCGGCTCGGGGCTGCGGCGCAACGACGGGACCTTCCGTTTCGAGGCCGAGGGGACGCACGAGAGCTACGGGCCGCTGTCGGTGATCGTCGACGGGCGGATCAGCCGCCCCAGCGTCGAGCTTTTCCTCGAAAGCCCCAACGCCGCATTGGGACTGCGCGACGTCACCGTCACCCTTGATCCCAACGATCGCGGGTTCGCTTATGCCGCCGAAGGGATGAGCCGGTTCGGCCCCTTCACCAGCGAGGGCGACATCCTGCTGCCCGCGGGCGAGGGGCAGGCGGCGATCGACGTCGCCGCGCTGCGCGTCGCCGGCTCGAGCGGTTGGGGCCGCCTCGGCATCGTGCCCGGCGGGTTCGACGGCACGCTCGCGCTCGCCGGCGGCGAGATCGCGGGCACGCTCGCCTTCTCGGTGCCCGCGGGCACGCCCGCGGGGGTCTCGGCGCAGCGCATCGCGATGGACCTGGCCTTCGACAACGCCGCCTTCCCCGGCCCGCCCGCGATCGCCGCGCGTTCGGGCCGGCTCGACGGGGTGGTGCTGCTGACCGAAACGGGGATCGGGTCCGATTTCGACTTCGCGCTCGAGCGCGCGACGATCGCCGGGCTCGATTTCGAGCGGGTGAGCGGCAGCGGGCGGCTCGAGAATGGCAAGGGCGTGATCGACGCCGCGCTCGAAGGGCGCGGGCGCTCGGACTTCAGCTTCGACCTCGCCGCGCAGATCGACATGGAGGTTATCGAGGACCCCGGGCAGTCGATCGTGCTGTCGGGCTCGGGGAGCCTCGACGGGCGGCGGCTCGCCTTCGTCCGCCCCGCGCGCTTCGAGATGGTCGACGGGCAATGGGTGCTCGGCGAGGTCGACCTTCGCTACGGGCGCGGTCGCGCGCGCGTGTCGGGACTGACCGACGGCGGGCCCGTCGAGATCGCGCTGTCGGGACTGCCGCTGCGGCTCGCCGACCTGTTCGCGCCCGACCTCGGGTTGTCGGGCACGCTCAGCGGGACCGCGAGCTACGATCCGCGCACCCGCGACGGGGAGGCCAGCCTCCAAGTCCGCGGGCTCAGCCGGGCCGGGCTGCTGCTCGCCTCGCGCCCGATCGACATGGCGGTCAACGCGCGGATTGCGGGCGATGTCGCCGGGGCGCGGATCGTGATGGAACATGAGGGCGAGTCGATCGGGCGCGCGCAGGTGCGCTTCGCGCCGCTGCCCGAGGGACCGATCGCCAGCGCGTTGCTGCGCGCACCCTTGTTCGCGCAATTCCGCTTCGACGGCCCGGCAGGCACACTCTGGCGGCTGTCCAACGTCGAGCTGTTCGACCTAACGGGGCCGATACGCGTGGCGCTCGATGCGCGCGGCTCGCTGCTGCGGCCGCGGATCAGCGGCACCCTGCAGCTGTCCAACGCCCGGCTCGAGAGCCCGGTGACGGGCACCGAGGTGACCGGGCTCGAGGCGAGCGGGCGCTTTCGCGGCTCGCGGCTGATCATCGACCGGATGAGCGGGCGCACGCGCGACGGCGGGCAGGTGCGCGGCAGCGGCGATTTCGTCTTCCTGCCGGGGGGGATCGGCATCGACCTCGGCATCACCACCGAGCGCGCGCGGCTGCTCAATCGCGACGATATCGCCGCCACCGTGTCGGGGCCGCTGCGGATCCGCTCGGCGAGCGGCACCGGGGGCACCATCTCGGGCGACCTCACGCTGATCGAGGGGCGCTACCAGCTGGGGCAGGCGGGGCGCGTCGCGGCGGTCCCCTCGCTCGAGGTGATCGAGCGCGGGGCCGACCCCGACAGCATCATCGAGACCGCGCGGATCGCGCCGTGGCGGCTCGACGTCGGGGTCAGCGGCGGGCCACTGTTCGTCAAGGGGCTGGGGCTCGATTCGCGCTGGACCACCGACGTGCGCATCGGCGGCAGCGTGCTCGAACCGCGGATCCGCGGCTCGGCCGACCTCCAGTCGGGCGAATACAGCTTCGCCGGGCGCCGCTTCCGGGTCGAACGCGGCGACATCGATTTCACCGGCAACTCGCCGCCCAACCCCAGCCTCGACATCCTCGCGGTCGCCGACGGGGTGGGGATCGAGGCGCAGGTGCGGGTCACCGGCAACGCGCTCGCCCCCAACATCGAATTCGCCAGCCCCGGCATCGCCGATCAGGACGAGATCCTGTCGCGGCTCCTGTTCGGGACCTCGGCGGCCAACCTCTCGGCGGCCGAACTGGTCCAGCTGGGGGCGGCGGTCGCGAGCCTGCAAGGCGGGGGCGGCGGGCTCGACCCGATCAACGCGGTGCGCTCGGCCATCGGGCTCGACCGGCTGCGCATCCTGCCCGCCGACGTCACCACCGGGCAGCAAACCGCGATCGGCGCGGGTAAGTACATCACGCGGCGGCTCTATGTCGAAGTGATCACCGACGGGCAGGGTTATACCGCCACGCAGGCCGAGTTCCAGGTCACCCGCTGGCTGGCGATCCTCGCCAGCGTCAACTCGCTCGGGCGCGCGGGGGTCAACGCGCGCTTCTCGCGAGACTATTAGCCCGGCGCGCGGGGCGGCGCAGGCGGAGGCCAGGGCGCGGACGGCGGCGATCCGCGACGGCCCGACCTAATATTTGAGATAGCCCTCGAGTTCCTCGCGCAGCGCCTCGACGCTGGGCGAATCCCAATGCGAGGACCAGGGGCTCTCGTCGCCATCGCGGCGCGCGCGCTCCTCGTGCCGCTTGAGATAGTCGGGCTGCTTCCAGCCCGAGGCGACCTGCGGCTTGCTCTCGGCCAGCTTGGAGACGTTGAACGGGGTCTCGAAGTGGAGCCCGGCCTGCCCGCCGCGCGACCAGCTGACATGCGCGAAGATGGTGCCCGCGGCATCAAGGTCGAGCAGCAGTCCGGCCCCGCGCGGCAAGCTGGTGCGGGTCTCGATCATCGCCCCCGTCTCGGAGATATTGCGTAGCCGGACCGGGTGGGTGTCGTGATCGTAGTGGACGTGGCCTCGCCAGATCAGCGGGTGGCGGCGGGCCGACCGCGGCTGGCGCGGCGTCTCGTCTTCCTCGCCCTCACGCTTTTCGAACGGCGAGGGGCCATGGGCCATGCCGGCGATGTTGGCGTCGGGGAAGCTCTTGCGAATGGTATCGAGGAGAAGATTGTCGCGGGTCGCCGCATCGCAGCCGATCTGCGTTTCCTCGACGAATTGCAGCCCGACGCGGCCGCCCTTGACCCAGCGCACCGCGGCCTCGATCTCGCCGCCGTCGCCAAGGTCGAGGAACATCGGTTCGAAATGGTCGGGGGCATAGTCGGTGGCGATCATCGCGCCCCCGCCCGACAAGTTGACCAGCTCGACGACGCGGCGCTCCCCGTCGACGGTGGTGACCATCGCTTCCTCGGCTTTGAGGCGGTGGCGCTCGTCCTCGCGCATGTTCTTCCAGCGCGATTCGCCGCGCGGGATCGAGACCGAAAGCAGGTCGTCCTCGCGGGTCGTCGGGCGCTTCTCGCCAGCGGGACGCAGGAGCGGCACGGGGCGCTTGTTCCCCGGTTCGGGCAGCCGCAGCCGCTCGCGGAAATGCTTCATGGGACGTTCTTCTGCCATCAGGAGAAGCGGGGTAGGCGATATTGGTTACGCTCGCCTTATGGTTGCTGGTTAACGCAGCGTACGGAGGCGAGACAAAATCGGGGGCCGCGTGGCCCCCGATCCCGTCGTCGCGGCAAGGCGCGAACGCTCAGGCGCTGTAATACATGTCGAATTCTACCGCGCTCGGGGTGGTTTCCCAGCGCATCACCTCTTCCCACTTGAGATCCATATAGGCGTCGATTTGGTCGTCGGTGAAGACATCGCCCCTGGTCAGGAAAGCGCGATCCTGGTCGAGCGCGACGAGCGCCTCGCGCAGGCTGCCGCAGACGGTCGGCACGTCGACCAGCTCGGCGGGCGGCAGGTCGTAGAGATTCTTGTCGATCGCCTCGCCCGGGTGGATCCGGTTCTCGATCCCGTCGAGCCCCGCCATCAGCAGCGCGGCATAGGCGAGATAGGGATTGGCGGTGGCGTCGGGGAAGCGGAACTCGACGCGCTTCGACTTCTCGCCGGTCCCGTAGGGGATGCGGCACGAGGCCGAGCGGTTGCGCGAGCTGTAGGCCAGCAGCACCGGCGCCTCGAAGCCGGGAACCAGGCGCTTGTAGCTGTTGGTCGAGGGGTTGGTGAAGGCGTTGAGCGCGCGCGCATGCTTGATCACGCCGCCGATGAAAAACAGCGCGGTCTCGGACAACCCGGCATAGCCGTCGCCCGCGAACAAGGGCTTGCCGTCCTTCCAGATCGACATATGGACGTGCATCCCCGAGCCGTTGTCCTTGGCGATCGGCTTGGGCATGAAGGTCGCCGACTTGCCATAGGCATGCGCCACCATGTGGACGACATATTTGTAGAGCTGCATGCGGTCGGCGGTCTCGACCAGTTCGCCGAAGGTCAGCCCGAGTTCGTGCTGCGCCGGCGCGACCTCGTGGTGGTGCTTGTCGCACGGCAGCCCCATCTCGAGCATGGTCGAGACCATCTCCGAGCGGATGTCGGAAGCGCTGTCGACCGGGGCGACGGGGAAATAGCCGCCCTTCTCGCGCGGGCGGTGGGCCATGTTGCCCTGCTCATATTCGGTCGCGCTGTTCGAGGGTAGTTCGACATCGTCGAGCTGGTAGCCGTTGCCGGCATAGCCGTCGTGGAAGCGCACGTCGTCGAACATGAAGAACTCGGCCTCAGGGCCGACGTAGATGGTGTCGCCGATGCCGGTCGACTTGAGGTAGGTCTCGGCGCGGGTCGCGGTCGAGCGCGGGTCGCGCGAATAGAGTTCGCCCGAGCCGGGATCGACGATGTTGCAGAAGACGACCAGCGTCGAGGTGGCCATGAAGGGATCGACATAGACCGCGTCGAAGTCGGGCTTGAGGATCATGTCGCTCTCGTTGATCGCCTTCCAGCCGGCGATCGAGGAGCCGTCGAACATGAAGCCGTCCTCGAGCTGGTCCTCGTCCAGTGCCGAAGCGACCATCGAGAGGTGCTGCCACTTGCCCTTGGGGTCGGTGAAGCGCAGCTCCACATACTCGATCTCTTCTTCCTCGATCCGGGCGAGGATGTCCTTGGCGCTGGTCATGAAAGTCTCCGTTGGATGCGAAAAGGGCGAGTCGCGCTCGCCCGGTCACCGGTCCCTATGTTCGGGCAGGGGGCCGCGTTCCGACAAGCGCGATCAGCCGTGCGGTGAACAATTCAACAGGCGTAAGGGGAGCGGATGGAGCACCCCGTGGAGCCAGTCGGCAAGGCGCCACGGCGCGGGCGCGCGCCGGAACTCGAGGCGGGCACGCGGAAGCGGCGGGGGGCGTTCGCCATGCCCCTCGAGGCGAAGGCGGCGCAGCCTCCTTGCACCGCGGCCGGGCACCTCGAACGCGCCGACCGGGTCGCCATCGACGAGCACGGCCCAGCGGCTACCGCCGCGAATGCAGGGGAAGAAACCCCCGCGCGCGAGCTGCCGGACCATCGTCTCGAGCCCGCGCGGGTCGGCGCGCTGCGCCGGGGACGGCAACGGCAGGCGGCAGCGGTTGTCGAGATCGGCGGCGTGCACGTCGTCGCGCAGGACGTCGATCATCGCCTAATAGGCGCGACGCTGGGCACCGTGGAGCATGCGCAGCAGCATCGCGACGGGGCGCGGCACCCCGACCTTGCCGTCGAGCCAGAGCGAGACGCTCGAGCGCGAGACGCCGATCGCGTTGGCAAGGTCCGACTGGGTGCGATAGCCCAGCGCGCGCATGATCCGGCGCAGTTCCTCGGGCGGCATCGAGGCGAGGCGGGGGTCGCGCTCGGACACCATCGTCACCGCCTAGAGCGCGTCGGCGTCGCGATCGCCGGTGCGGATGCGCACCGCCTGGTCGATGGTCGAGACGAAGATCTTGCCATCACCGATCCGCCCCGTGCGTGCGGCATTCTCGATCGCCTCGACGGTGCGCTCGAGCTGGTCGTCGGTGACCACCACCTCGACCTTGAGCTTGGGCAGGAAGTCGACGACATATTCGGCGCCGCGATAGAGTTCGGTATGCCCCTTCTGGCGCCCGAACCCCTTGACCTCGGTGACGGTCAGCCCCGAGACCCCGACGTCGGACAGCGCGTCCTTCACGTCGTCGAGCTTGAAGGGCTTGATGATGGTCTCGATCTTCTTCACGCGCGGTCCCCCGTCTCGATGGCTCAATAGGGCGGTTTATGCAGCCCCTTGGGGCTTTCGGTAAAGATCTCGATGCCGTCCTCGGTAATGCCGATCGAATGTTCGAACTGCGCCGACAGCGAACGGTCGCGGGTGACCGCGGTCCAGCCGTCGCCGAGGATCTTCACGTCGGCGCGGCCGATGTTGATCATCGGCTCGACGGTGAAGAACATGCCGGGGCGCAGCTCGGGGCCGGTGCCCGCGCGGCCGGCATGGACCACTTCGGGGCTGTCGTGGAACAGGCGCCCGAGCCCGTGCCCGCAGAAATCGCGCACCACCCCGTAGCGATGCTTCTCGGCATGTTGCTGGATCGCGTGGCTGATGTCGCCGAGGCGGTTGCCGGGGCGCGCCTGCTCGAGCCCGAGCATGAGGCATTCGTAGGTCACCTCGACCAGCTTCTTGGCTTTCACATTGGGTTCGCCGACGAAGAACATGCGGCTGGTATCGCCGTGCCAGCCGTCGAGGATGGGAGTGACGTCGATGTTGACGATATCGCCGTCCTTCAACACCTTGTCGCCCGGGATGCCGTGGCACACGACATGGTTGATCGAGGTGCAGCAGCTCTTGGTATAGCCGCGATAGCCGAGCGTCGCGGGCACCCCGCCGCCCGCCAGCGTCATGTCGAAGACGATGCGGTCGATTTCCTCGGTGGTGATGCCGGGCACGACATGCTGGGTCAGCGCATCGAGGATCTCGGCGGCCAGCCGCCCCGCCTTGCGCATGCCCTCGAACCCGGCCTCGCCGTGCAGCTTGATGACCCCCGACTTGGGCTCGACGCGATCCTCGGGGCCTACCTTGATATATTCGGTCATGGAGGGCGATATAGGCTGCCCGCCGGCAAAAGGCGAGGCGCAAGCGAAGGGGACGGCGAGCATGGACGAGGCACGGGCAAGGAGCGGGCGCTGCGCCTGCGGGGCGGTGCGGATCGCGGTGACGGGGCCGCCGATCATTACCCACGCCTGCCACTGCACCTATTGCCAGCGCGAGAGCGGCTCGGCGTTCGGGCTCAACTGCTTGCACGCGGCCGACGCGGTCGCGATCGAGGGGCCGGTGGAGCGGGTGGTGACCCCCTCGGCGAGCGGCAAGGACCAGTGGATCCTGCGCTGCGCCGAGTGCCATGTCGCGGTCTCGGGGCATTACAGCCATGCGCGCGAGAAGATCCATTTCGTGCGCGCGGGCGTGCTCGAGGACAAGGCGGGGATCGCCCCCGACGTGCATATCCACACGCGCGCGAAGATGGACTGGGTCTCGCTCGATCCCGAGGTCCCCGCGTTCGAGGACTTCTACGACGCGCGCGATTTCTGGAGCGAGGAGCAGATGCGGCGCTGGAAGGCGGCGGCGCGCGGCTAGCGGGCAATGCATGGCTATCGCCCGCGCGCGCGGCGTGGCATGAGGCGCGCATGACCCGTATCTATACCGCCGCGCTCGTCATCATCGGCGACGAGATCCTCTCGGGCCGCACGCAGGACAAGAATGTCGCGCAGATCGCGCAATGGCTCAACGTGCAGGGGATCCGGCTGCAGGAAGTGCGGATCGTCGCCGACGTCGAGGCGGCGATCGTCGAAGCGGTCAATGCGCTGCGGGTTCGCAACGACTATCTCTTCACCACCGGGGGCATCGGCCCGACGCACGACGACATCACCGTCGATGCGATCGCGGCGGCGCTCGGCGTGCCGGTGGTGGTGCACCCGCGCGCCGAGCAGATGCTGCGCGACTATTACGCCCGGATCGGCAAGGAGCCGACCCCGGCGCGGATGAGCATGGCGCGCGTGCCGCAAGGCGCCGACCTGATCGACAACCCGGTCTCGGGCGCGCCGGGGATCAAGGTCGGCAACATCTTCATCATGGCGGGCATCCCGCACATCACCGCGGGCATGCTCGAGGGATTGACGGGCACGCTCGAGGGGGGACGCCCGCTGGTCAGCGTGACGGTCGGCGCCTATTCGCCCGAGAGCGAGGTCGCCGACCTGCTGCGCGAGGTGGTCAAGGCGCACCCGCAGGTCGCGCTCGGCAGCTATCCCTTCCTCAAGGAGGGGCGCTACGGCTCCAATTTCGTGATGCGCGCGGAGAGCAAGGACGATGCCGCCGCCTGCGCCGAGGCGCTCGCCGAGAAATTGCGCGGCGCGGGCTACGACCCGATCATCGGCGGTCTGTAGCGACCGGGCGCGGCGCGATGTCGCGCTAGCCGGTCTCGTCGAGCGCGGCCGCCCAGTCGGCATAGGGCGTGTTCCTCGCCAGCTTGCGATTATAGTCGGGCGCGCCGTCGTCCCACCAGACGGGGCCGCGCTCGCCCAGCGCATGCTTGGCCGCATCGACCCGTTGCCGCGCCTCCTCGCGCGCTTGCGCATCGCCCGCGCGCATTGCGCGCCCCTTGACCGAGCGCGCCGCCATCAGCGCGCGCACCAGCTCCTCGCGCCGCGCGGGGTCGAGCGCGGGATCGCTCATCCGCCACAGCCGCCCGCGCACGAGGAAATAGCGTTTGTCGGGGGTGACCGGGTATTTCATGCCGGTTGTGGAACCATCGGCGGGGCTTTAACGCTCCCGATCCAATGATCGACGCCCTCGCGCCTTTCCTGCTCGCCGCCGGCGACAACCATGTCGTCATCTCGATCGCGCTGATCGGGCTCGCCGGGATGGGGGCGCAATGGGTGGCGTGGCGGACCGGGCTGCCCGCCATCGCGCTGATGCTGGTCGCGGGCATCCTGCTCGGCCCGGTGACCGGGCTGGTGCGCCCCAACGAGGATTTCGGCGAACTGCTCGAGCCTGCGGTCGCGCTCGCGGTCGCGATCATCCTGTTCGAGGGCGGGCTCCAGCTACGCTTCAACGAACTCAAGAAGACGGGCGGCGCGGTGCCGCGGCTGGTGCTCATCGGCGTGCCGGTCGGCTGGGCGCTGGGCGCGCTGGCGCTGCACGAGGTGGCGGGGCTGACGCTCGCGGTCTCGGTGCTGTTCGCGGGGATCCTCGTGGTCACCGGCCCCACCGTGATCATCCCGCTGCTGCGCCAGACCAACCTGGCGCAGCGCCCGCGCGCGATCCTCAAATGGGAAGGCATCGTCAACGATCCGCTCGGCGCGCTGGCCGCGGTGGTGACCTACGAATTCCTGCTTCAGCAGCAGCAGGGCACCAGCTTCATCGACAATATCATCGGGCTGGTCATCGCCAGCCTGGCCGCCGGCGCGGTCGGCTGGGGCGCGGCCAAGGCGGTGGCCTTCAGCTTCCCGCGCGGCATGGTTCCCGAATATCTCAAGGCGCCGATCCTGTTCGTCACCGTGATCGGGACCTTCGTCCTGTCCAACCTGGTGCAGCAGGAGACCGGGCTGCTCGCGGTCACGGTGATGGGGATCGCGCTCGCCAACATGCACCTGTCGAGCGCGCGCACCTACCTGCCGTTCAAGGAGAATATCACGATCATCCTCGTCTCGGGGGTGTTCGTGACGCTGTCGGCAAGCCTCGACTGGTCGATGATCGAGCAGTTCCAGTGGCGCTGGGCCGCCTTCCTCCTCGTCCTGCTGTTCCTCGTCCGTCCGGCGACGGTGCTGATCAGCCTCGCTTTCTCCAAGGTGCCGTGGAAGGAGCGCCTGTTCGTCGCCTGGATCGCCCCGCGCGGGATCGTGCTGGTCGCCATCTCGGGGCTGTTCGCGCTGCGGCTCGACGAGCTCGGCTATTCGGGGGGCATGCTGCTCATCACCCTGTCCTTCGCGGTGGTCGCCGCGACCATCGTCGCGCACGGGTTCACCGCCGCCCCGCTCGCTCGGCTGCTGGGGCTGAACGGCCCCGACAGCAACGGTGTGCTGATCGTCGGCACCACGCCCTTCTCGCTCCAGCTCGCCAAGACGCTGCGCGAACTCAAGGTGCCGGTGATGATCGCCGACACCAGCTGGCAGCGGCTGGGGGCGGCGCGGGCCGAGAAGCTGCCGACCTTCCACGGCGAGATCCTCGCCGAGGCGACCGAGGAGGATCTCGATTTCAACCAGTTCCAGGTGCTCGTCGCGACCACCGGCAACGAGGCGTATAACGCGCTCGTCTGCTCCGAATTCGCGCCCGAGATCGGGTCCGACAACGTCTACCAACTGGGCGATGCCAGCGGCGACGACCCGCATGCGCTGCCGACCTCGCTGCGCGGCCGTTCGCTGTTCGATACCGGCCACGGGGTCGAGGATGTCGCCGACCATGTCGCGCGCGGCTGGAAATTGATGCCGATCGAACTGACGCTCACGCTCGATACCAACCTGATGCGCAGCCACCTGCCCGAAGAGCACCTACCGCTGTTCGTCCTGCGCGAGGACGGGCGGCTGCGCTTCTACACCCACGCCTCGCGCCCCGACGGGCGACCGGGCGACACGATCGTCGCCTATGTCCCGCCGGGCACCCGCCATCCGCTCGACGAGGTGCTGCCCGACCGAGAGGAGGAGCGGCGCGAGGAGGCGGCGACAGAGGCCGGGGCGGCGGCCGCCCGGCCCGACGCGCTGCCGGACCCCGGCGACGAGGAAGAGGAGAGCAAGCGATGACCCCCCGCAACCGGCCGGCCTCTCCGCGCCTTGCCCTGTCCCTGCTCGTGCTGGGCGCGCTGGCGGGGTGCCGCGAACCCGCCCCCGCCGGCCCCGAGCCCGAGGTCGAGGACCCCGCGCCGCCGCTGCGCTCGATCATCCGCGAGGACATCGCCTCGACCGTGCCGGTCGAGGCGGCGATCGAGGTGCCGATGGAGATCACCGTCGGCGTCGGCGCGGTGGCGGACGGGCTCGATCCCGCCGCGAGGGAAGCGATCGATGCCTTCCTCGGCGACCAGCGGATCGCGAGCGAGGAGCCCATCACCCTGTTCGGGCATTCGGATTCGGTCGGTTCGGACGCGGCCAACGCGCGCGCCAGCCGGGCGCGCGCGCAGCTGGTCGCCGACTATCTCGAGGCGCGGGGGGTGGACCCCGAGCGCCTGACCATCGTCGCGCTGGGCGAACATAATCCGGTCGCGCCCAATTTCACGCTAGCGGGCGAGCCCGACCCCGAGGGGCAGGCCCGCAACCGCCGCGTCGAGATCGCGATCGGTACGGTCGAGGCGGTGATCGAGCGGCGCGCGCTGGAGGCGCAGGAAGCGGCGGTCGAAGCCGAAGCCGCCGCGGCGGACCAGGCACGCCCCGCGGGCTGAGCCGCGCCCGGCGGCGCGGTCGAAATGGCGGAAAATGGAGCGGGTGAAGGGAATCGAACCCTCGTCTTAAGCTTGGGAAGCTCCTGCTCTACCATTGAGCTACACCCGCACGGATGGCGGTTTTCCGCCGAATTTCCTAACAATCGTTCGCCGTGATCATTCCGGTTTACAGTTCCGGTTTACACCGCGTGCGATCCGCTGGCCGATTGCCACGACTGTTGCGCGCTCGTCAACATACACTTTTCGAATTCGCGCAACTTCGTCGGGCGACCACCCCATAACGCCCGCGATCTCAACATCGGTGAGATCGGTTTCTGTCATCAAGAAGGTAGCGAAGGTGCCTCTCGCATCGTGCAAATGCTTCTTGCGTACCACCCTGCAGTCGAACGCGAACTCCGAGCCGAGGCTGAGCAGCGTATGACTAAACTTGTGAATAAGATCGGCGAGGGTGACCGGCTTACCAGCAATGTCGTAACCGATCGCCTATATGTCGCAGTGACACAGGAGGCGGAGAAGCATAACGCCAATCTCGTAGTGCTCGGCACTCATGGCGCAAGCGGAGTGAAAGCGGCTACGATTGGTAGTTCTAGCGAGCTGATAGACTCTTTGCCTATCGACACGCTGGTTGTCGACCCGCGCGGCTGAAGGCGGCTCAGTCGGCGCGCTGGCCTGCCATCCAGCGTTCAAGAGTTGGCTCGTCGCGGCCATATTCAGACAGAACGCGCATAGCGAGGCGCAGGCTTCCTTCAAAGGTCTCCGGTACCGCGGTATGCGCGCCCTTCGCGAGAAGTGCCTCGGCGTCGGCGGCGGTACGCGCCCGGGCAAAGATGGGTAGGCCTGGGGCGATTTGTCGGATTTGCTCGACCAGTGCTTCTGACGCTTCGGGGTCACCAAGCGTAACGACAATGGCCCCCGCTCTATCGAGACCGACTTCTTTCAAGAAGTCGACTCGGGCCGCGTCGCCGACATGTACCATCGGCCCAGTGTCCGATCGCCTGACGGATGCGGCATCCTTTTCGATTGCGACATAAGCAATATCATGTTCGTCGAGGACTTCGGCAACGTGACGCCCGACGCGGCCGAAGCCCGCGATGAGGACATGACCCTCGAGATGGCTTGGTAAAGTTATGCGCTCGGCCGCATCGTGATAATCGTCCCGATGCTCGAGTTTCAGCCCGACGACGCGGGAGAGCCATGCAAGTCCGGGGGTTGCGAGCATGGTGATGCCTACCACGATCAGCATGAACTGCCCAACTTCCGCATCGAGCAAGCCCACACTGGTCGAAAGGCCGATGATCAAGAACCCGAACTCACCCGCTTGGCCAAGAAGGATGGCGACCTCGATCGCGCGTGCTCTTGGAAGCTTCCATAGGATGGCGATTGGGCAAATTACCGCGACCTTGAGGAGGACGAGGCCCACGGCTGAGGCGAAAATCCAAAAGGGGTTCTCGATGACCCATCGCCAATCGATCCCCATGCCAACGGACATGAAAAAGAGGCCAAGCATGAGGCCCTTGAAGGGTTCTATATCGACTTTCACCTGATGGCGAAATTCGGTCTCCGCGATGAGCAGTCCGGCGAGAAAAGCGCCGAGCGCCATCGAAAGACCGGCGACCCCGCTCAGCGCTGCCGTGCCGACCGCAATAAGCAGGATCGCAGCCACGAAGGCCTCGCGACTATGCGTGTCGGCTACGAGACGCAGGAGAGGTCGGATCGCCAGGCGACCGACGAGGTAGATGACGAGTATGGTCAACAGCGCCTCGCCCAGCGCGATCCCGAGGCCGATAAGAAGATTATCGACGGCAAGTGCACCGAGTATGCTGACCGCGAAAAGGATGGGCACCACCGCCAAGTCCTGCATCAGCAGGATGGAAAAGGTGGCGCGGCCCGAGGTTGAGCCTAGTTGACCGCGGCTGACAAGTATCTCAGTGACGATCGCGGTCGAGGAAAGGGCTAGGCAGGCGCCCAGAATGATCGAAGTGGCGAGGGGGTTGCCCCAGGACATCGCGATGATGGCAATAACCGCCCCAGTGGCAATGATCTGTGCGCTGCCGAGCCCGAAAACGAGCCGTCTCATTGACCATAGACGTGCGAAGGAGAGTTCCAGCCCGATGACGAATAGGAGGAAGATAACTCCTAGTTCGGCAAGCGCCGTTACGCCTTCCAGATCGTCGATTACGAGCCATTGGAGGGCGTCAAATTCACCTGCCAAGAGCCCCAGTCCGAAAGGCCCTATGAGACCGCCGACGATGAAATAGCCAAGAACAGGGCTGATCCGTCGTTGAAGCATCGGCACGACAATCCCTGCTGTGGCAAGAAACAGCAGTACTTCCCTTAGATGAGGGATGTGGGCGTGGGCTTCCACGTTCGGTCTAGTCGTTCGAAGCGGTGAAACGAACCAGCAACACGTCAACGGTCGAATGGCGCATGATCGAGTTGCTGTTCGACCCGATAAACAATCGGGCAAAATTCGATTGCTGAGCACCGAGGATGATGAGATCACCCTTCAATTCTTCCACGGCATTGAGGATTTCATCCGAAACCGAGCCTTGGGGGGAGGTGAAATCGGAGTCGGTGATATTCAGTTCAGCCACTTCACCCGCTTCGATGAGCTTTTGGAGTGCTTCATCCTGTCGGATCGCTTGGAAGTCGTCAGGCACGAGCATCATGTATCGTGCTGGCAGTTTCGGTCTCACGAAGACGATGTGAAGTGCGGTGCCAAACGCCTCGGCGAGGTGTTTCGCCTTGCGTAGGGTTTGCGTCGTTCCGGCTTCGTCATAGACATCGACGGCAACTATGGCGCGCTCATACATGATCCATCTCCGACGGCAGGTACGACGACAAGACTGTCTTCGACAATTTACTCGCGTAGTCGATCGGTCAAGGGAGAGAAGGCGCTAACGCGTCGCAAGCCGATCCTCGTGGGCGGATTGGAGGTGGGTCCTGAACGCCCGGCCGGGCCTCCTGGCGCATCTCACTCGGGCTACCCGGGCGGCAGACGTGTGACGATCACTCCGTCTCGTTGTCCTTCCTGCTAAGTGGAGACGTAAAGCGAGCGCGAAACCCCGCCGGGTCGAAAATCAGGTCGACCTTACCACCTAAGCTCTTCGAAAGACCGCGCTCGAGCAGTCGCGATCCGAAACCCCTTTTCGTCGGCGGACTGACCGGAGGGCCGTCGAACTCAGCCCACCTGAATAGAAAGGTAGGGGCATCGGCCTCTGGTGCCAACGTCCAGCGAATTTCGACGTGCCCCTCGGGCACGGAAAGCGCCCCATACTTATAAGCGTTGGTGCACAATTCGTGGATGGCGAGCGCTATCGACACGGCTATCTCGGGCCGAACATCAAAATCGCGACCGGTAATGCGAATCCGGTCGAGCGCACCGCCGCATCCTTCGATCGCGTGCGCCACGATGTCGGTAATCGATGCGTGCTTCCAGTTCTCCGACATGAGCAGCTGGTGTGCGGAGGCCACCGCATTGAGCCGTCGCATGAAGATTTCGCGCGCTTGGTCCATCGGGGCGCCGTCCACGAAGGTCTGGTGAGCTATTCCCTGGACGATCGAGATCGTATTCTTCACTCGGTGATTGAGTTCGTTCACTAGGGTCTTCTGGCGGTCCTCCTGGCGTTTTCGCTCGATCACAACGCCCAGTTGCTCACCCAGCACCTTCACGGTCTTCAGGAGCTCCTCGGGGGGGCGGGTAGCCGAGTTTGCGAAGAACTCCAGCACCGCGATCACGATGCCTTCCGACTTCAGCGGAAACCCGAACGCGCTCCCGAATTCGTGATCCTGACGAATAAATTCGGGATATCGCTCGATGTTCTCGATCCACATCGGCTCTCCCGTGGCGAGGATCTTGCCAGGCATTCCCACCCCAATGGGGAAAACCGCATCCTTCGTCGCGGCCTTGAGTCGAGCGCAATCGGCATCACGTTCGACCCACACCCCCGAGGAGACGAGCACCGGGTCGGGATTAGGACGAATGAAGGCATGACCGACTGGCCACTCGGTGAGTTGAAGAATTGCATCGAGGCTGCGGGTGAGGGCGCTTTCGAAATCGCGGGCGTTGGCGACTTCCCCCGACATGGTGGCGATGGATTCCGCCTCAACGGCTCTTCGGGTTAAAGCGTCCTCGTATTTCTTCCGTTCGGTGATGTCGCGCAGGAAGCCGATGAAGAGGTTGTTGGGGTTCTTGCCAATCTCGGTAATCGCCATCTCGACCGGAATCTCCTCGCCCGACCGGTGACGGGCCATCAATTCCAGCCTGCGATTCAGGATGCGTGCCGGCGCGCCATTCTTTAGACGCGCCATTCCGGCCGCGTGGCTTTCACGATGGCATTCGGGGACGATAGTGCGCTTCAGCGTCTTGCCGATGATGTCCTCGCGCTTCCAGCCGAGCGTCGTGGTGGCTTGTTGATTCCATTCGACAATTTTGCCGTCGGCATCCGAGACGATGACGGCGTCAAGCGCCGTCGCCAATATGCCCTCGAGGATAGCTGGATCGATATAATGGCTGACGCGCTTCATAGCCCCGCCTTATATCGATATCATCGATCCGTCCACGAAACGAAAAAACGAAGCGCAGAAAAAACGCTGAGCCAAGACCTGATGGGCCGTTCGGGAAACTTAATGAAAAATGACTACTTCAGTCTCGCCGCGGTGCCGGCTGGCCGAACATGTCACGCTCTCAGCGCTTCGCCGGATTCGTAGCGAAACCAGACTTTCTCCAACAGTAATCCTGTTTATGTGCAATTCTGTTAGGAAATCCGGAAGTGTTGGTCTCTGAAGGGTTATGCGATTGGTGAGGCAGTCGATATTCAACCCGAGACTTGCTTTCAGCATCGCGAACGGTGCCGCGGCGGCCCAAGCCTGCGGCGAACAAGCCACGGGATAGGAGGTTGGTCCGCGGCCGGGTTCGCGGCTAAAGCCACAGAATAGCTCGGGCAGGCGCCGGTTTTCGTCATATCTGGCGACGTCCACCATGCTGGTGAGAAGTCGTGCGGCCTTGTCCTGATGGCCATAGCGGGACAAACCCCACGCGATCAGACTATTATCATGAGGCCATATCGAGCCGTTATGATAGCTCATGGGATTGTATCGGGCTTCTTCACACCGGATCGTGCGTATTCCCCAACCTGTGAAAGAGTTTTCGTCGAAGAGGGTCGCAGCGACCCGATCGGCGCGATCCCTCGAAACAATGCCCGTAGCGAGACATTGGCCGGCATTTGAGGATACGACGGTGCATGGTCTCTTCTGACCATCGAGCGCGAGAGCGTAGGTACCCAGACCGTCCAGCCAGAATGCCTCTTCAAATGTTTCACGGAGGTCTGCCGCCCGCTTGCGTAGCGTTGTGCTGCGATCCGTGTCCCCAAACACTTCGGCGAGAGCCGCTGCTCCTTTGAACGCGGCAAATGCATATCCTTGGACTTCGCAAAGCGCGATGGGGCCAATCGCCAATCGTCCATCGTCGTGGAAGATAGCGTCTCCGCTGTCTTTCCAGCCTTGATTGGACAGGCCGCTATCCTTGGCGCGGGAATATTCGATAAACCCATCGCCGTCGACGTCACCAAATTCTTCCATCCAATCGATGGCAGATAAGATGTTGGGCCAGATGACTTCAATCGTGCGAAGGTCGCCGGTTCTCTCGTAATAAAGAGCGGCGAGCCACACGTAGAGCGGGGTAGCATCGACCGTGCCGTAATATCGGCGGAATGGCACTTCGCCGAGGCGCGCCATTTCCCCGGATCGTGTTTCATGAAGGATTTTGCCGGGCTCGGAATCGGCGCTCGCATCGATTTCGGACGCCTGGGTTGCGGCCAGTGTTATTAAGACGCCACGGGCGAATTCGGGGGCAAGCCAGAGCGACTGCATGGCCGTAATGATGCCGTCTCGACCAAAGACCGTGCTGTACCAAGGTATGCCTGCATAGGGATACCAACCATGTTCCGTTTCGCTGGCAAGCATGCGCAGATCCGACGCACTGCGCTTCGTCAAACGATTGAAATCGGTATCGTCGCCTTCGATCGATGGCCAATATCGCTCAAACTCCTGCTGCTCGCCGCGGCACAACGCTAGCGCTTCGTCAAAAGACCGCTCGGTAGCTTCCTGATCGCCGAGGCGACAGCCGATTGCGATTTCGAGGACAATCTCGTTCGCCTCGTCGAAGTCGAGGTCCCATTGGACGGCGTTCTTATCGAGCCGGTCCGGGGGTGGTGAGAAGGTCAAAACGGTTTCGCGCAGGATCGCGTCCAACCCGCGATATTGCATACGCACCGCGTTCTTTTCCACACGAACTCGACGTTTGCCGCGGCGATCGCGCCTTGCACCTCGCACCTCGAATAGGTCGGCGAAATCCGCATCGAAACGCACTTCAACCGGGACAGGTCGGCCTATCGGATTATAGCTGCGTATGTGCAAACGCTCGTAAGCGACTTGATCTCGTATGAGTTTCATTCGCGATATGTGAAGCGTATCGCTGTGGAGCCAAGGATGCCGCGAACTCCCGCTGCCGACGTCGGCATTGGTGAGATCCACCACCATTACGATATCATCGTCGCTCACCACAGCGCCCAGATGAAGCGGTTCGCTACCGGCTATTCTGAGCTGATAGCGCGACAGGAATCTGGTATCGAGAAAGAACAGCCCGTCCGCGCCCCCGTGAAAATTACCCTGTTGATCGAAGATCGCGAAAACATCGCCGGACTTGAGGGTCCGCAGAGGTTGATCGACGAGGGATGCCGTGGCCTCGACGTGGTAATCCAGCTGTTCGAAATCTGCGTCGTTCATCGCAATGTTCGTGCGCTCCATTTACCGGAATAATAGTGATTGCCCTTCAACCGAAGGACTCGTCGTCTCCACTAATGCTCCTCGAAACAGGTCCGCGTAATTTGCGGCCATGATATCCGCAGTGAATCTTTGGTCAAAACTTTCCCTCACCTTCGAACGAGATAGCGAGGCGCATTTTTCCACCGCCTCGACCGCTTCTTCGATAGTCTTCACCAGAAGTCCGCTTCTTCCATCCCGGATGACCTCTGGCGTCGAACCGTTGCGCCAGCCGATAACCGGTGTACCAGTCGCCATGGCCTCGATCATGACAAGTCCGAAGGGCTCAGGCCAATCGATGGGGAACAACAAGGCGATCGCGCCGCCCAGAAATTCGGCTTTTTCGCGATCGTCGATCTCGCCGATGAATTCTATAAGAGGGTGGTCCAGCATCGGTTTGATTTCGCGCTCGAAATAGTCGCGATCGGCATTGTCTACCTTGGCGGCAATCCTGAGTTTACGGCCGGCCCTCTTCGCAATCTCGATTGCGCGATCTGGGCGTTTTTCCGGCGATATTCGACCGAGAAAGGCAAGGTAGTCCCCGGATTGAGGCGAGTAGGGCAGCAAATCGGCAGGCATGCCGTGATAGATCGTTCGCGAGAAATTGGCATTCGGCATCGGCCGGCGTTGGTCATCTGAGATACTTACCAGCCGCATCCTGTCGAAATGCTCGTAGGCGCAAAATGTGTCGGGAAGATCCAGGCGCCCGTGAAGAGTCGTGAAACAGCGTTCGACGTAGGGCTGGAATACAGGGAAGTGGAAAAAATCGGTGTGGAAATGGAGGATATCGAATTCGTCCACCCGTTCGCGGACTTTATCGAACATGCAAAACATGTGCGGTAAGTGATCATCGATATTCTTTAGGCGAAGACCTTCCTCCGCGCACGGATGGAGTTCTGCCTTCGTGCAACTATCCCCGCTGGCGAAAAGGGTGACGTCTAAACCTCGATCTACAAGCGCGTCTGCGAGCCATGCGACGACGCGTTCGGTGCCACCGTAAAGCCGCGGCGGGATGGACTCGGCGAGGGGGGCGACGAGAGCGATGCGCATCTGATGACTCCAGTGTGAAGCGCGATCCGTCCCCGGAGCGATTCTTCCTCGTTAACTATCCAGCGGTCCAAAAAGCTCCCCTGATGAGCGCTGCGCCCAAGACCGAGATGATCGAACCGGCCGAAGACGTCTTGCGCGTCGCGGAGCTAGTCGCGCTCAAGCTCATCGCTGATCGTTCTGCGCTGGCTCCTCCAAGCTTGGTTGGGTGCAAGTCTTTCTGACCGAACTTGGGCCGATAGCTGACTGCCCGCTTCCAGCGCCGAGAACTGGGCAAACAGACACTCGGCACGCCCG
This sequence comes from Sphingomicrobium astaxanthinifaciens, assembly GCF_022865105.1. Classification (GTDB taxonomy): domain Bacteria; phylum Pseudomonadota; class Alphaproteobacteria; order Sphingomonadales; family Sphingomonadaceae; genus Sphingomicrobium; species Sphingomicrobium astaxanthinifaciens. The sequence continues at coordinate 347,188 of NZ_JAKNYM010000001.1, read as the reverse complement.
TGCCGCCAACGACGGCCACCAACCCGTTGCGGGCGTTTCGTTGACCCCATTCATTCCATAACGCATGTGGCGATGATGATTAGTGAGACTTCAAATCCGCCCAACTCTTCAACCAAGCGCGAGCAATCCGTCATGGCGGTCGGCTTTGCAGCAAGCGTTGGAGCTGTTTTCTCCGCTGCGGCCTGCTGCGTCCTTCCCGTCGCGCTCGCGCTTGCCGGAATGAGTGCGGGCGGATTGGCCTTGGTCGTGCCCTACCATTGGCCGTTGACTATCATTGCTGGTCTAGCGGTCGTCGTGGGGTGGGCGAGTTATTTCGCTAGGCAGCGGCGATGCAGCATCGAGGGCGATTGCTTTGCTACGAAACCAAGTCGACGCACGTTCGCACTCCTTAGCGCGGCAACCGCATTCGTGCTGCTATCCCTAGCGTGGAAAAGCCTTTTCGAAGGGCCGATCCGGTCTTGGTTGCTCCAACAATGACCGAACTTCGCTCAACTATCACCTGCCCAACTTGTGGCGGTGTCTCGACAGAAACAATGCCGACAGATGCCTGCCAGTTTTTCTACGACTGCCGGCATTGCGGTGAGATCCTACGCCCTAAGAAAGGCGATTGTTGCGTGTTCTGCTCCCACGCAAATGTGCCTTGTCCGCCTATCCAAGAAGCTCGCGCTGCCGGAAACTCCGGCGGTTGCTGCGGTAGTTGATTGGGGGACGTTGAACTCACGTCCGCTTACTACTCCAATTGCGGACAGGCTGGTTGGATGGGGGGGCGTCGTGCAGATGGACGCCAGAACGCCGTGATGAATGGGGTCAGGGATATGGAGAAGCCAAGGATTGAATTTTCGGCGCGGATACTGCGGAAGCGTACCGATCTTCCCCGTTACATTGTGATCAAGCCTGAGGACCTGCTTGGGGCAAAACAAGCGTTCGAGGCGTTAATCAGCTTAAACGGTACTCCCCAATTCAAGGGGAATATTCGACCTTGGGGAAAAGGCTCTGACGTTTTCTTTTTCAATATTCCCAGCTCACAATGCCAAAAGGCACGATTGGAAACCGGCGACCACTGTCTCGTAACCATCACGCCTGTTTGACTATAGCCTCGCCAAGACCCGCGTTTTTGGGCCGACAGCCGACTGTCCGATAACGCCCGGCGCTGAGCCCTAAACGGAATCTCTGTCGAACTCCGTGCTCGCGATCATGAACCAAATCTGTGCTATTGAGAGATGGGTTAAGCGTTATGGAGGAAGCAACGATGGAAGAGAGCAATTCATCTGGGCAGGGACGAAATGCGCATAATTCCACTCCGTCAGCGCAAGAGATTGCCAATACCCTTAAAAAGCCATCTGCAAAGGAAAGTGTTTATTTCGCTCGGCGGCGAGAGCTGGGCGTCGGTGTAGGTTTGGACGACAGTGGTCGGATTGTGACAGATAAGTCACCGCGGACGTGATTGGCGCATCCAGAAGAACAGTCTCGTGGTGATTTGATAGATAGCGGATGCTTGGCACATAAAGCCAATGTCGTTTGCTGGGCCGGTAGCAGGCGGTCCGCTCTTGGTTTCGCCCTCGATCACAGCAGCCTTTGAGCAAGAGCCAGGCCTCAACGTCCGCTAACGACCCCATAGCGGTCGTTCGCCGAAGCATTGGTGACATTGAGAGGGTTGAGAGCGCCTAGGCGGACAACCTTTTCCGCACTGCGGCGAGCAGGAGACGATTCCGGCGCTCCGAGCGGTAAGGACCGCTCAGGTCGACGATTTGTGCTCCGGTTTGCCTTTCCGGGGGGTGCTCGCAAATTCCTCCAGTTCGCGCTCTGCCATCGAATCGTACATCTCGCGCGACGCCCCCTCGAGGTCACTGACCTTTGTCTCCCCGCGCTTCGCGGACAGAGCGGCCCCGGCTGCTTTCTGCTGGGCCTTCGACTTGGCAGGCATTGGGCTCCTCCTTCGTTTGTTATAGCGGCAGGGCTTCAACTCCCGACGACGATACCGCCATTTGGGTGCAGGACCTGACCTGACATGTAACTCGAATCCTCGCACGCAAGAAACAGGAAGGCTGGGGCGACCTCGTTTGGCTGGCCCGGCCGACCCATCGGCGTATCCTTGCCGAAATCATCCATCTCCTCGGGAGGTTGGCCTCCACAAGGATTGAGCGGCGTCCAGATCGGTCCGGGAGCCACGGCGTTGACCCGAATGCCGTCGCCAACCAGAGCTTCGGACAGCGAACGGGTAAAGGCCGTGATGGCCCCCTTCGTCGCGGAATAGTCGAGGAGATTGTCCGATCCCTTGTACATCGTAACGCTCGTGCAGTTGATGATCGCGCTGCCGCGTTCGAGATGGGGGCGCGCAGCCTGAACCAAATAGAACATCGAGAAGACATTGGTTTGGAAGGTACGGCGAAGTTGTTCGTCGGTAATTGCTCTGATTTCGTCGTCGGGATGCTGCTCTCCCGCATTGTTCACCAGCACATCGAGCCGCCCGAATTGCCTGACCGTGCGTTCGACCACTTCACGCGCAAACATCTCGCATCCCAGGGCGCCTTGCAGCAGGATAGCTTCCTGCCCTTCGGCCTTAATGGCTTCTTGGGTCGTGCGCGCATCTTCGGTTTCTTCGTCAGCCAGATACACGATGGCGATATCCGCGCCCTCGCGAGCAAAGAGCGCGGCCACGGCACGGCCGATCCCGCTGTCGCCACCCGTGACGATGGCGACCTTGCCCTCGAGCCGCTTCGACCCGCGATAACGCGGTTGCCAGTTGGGCTGTTCGTCGAGTTCGGCTTCGGCACCCGGCAGATCGGGTTCTTCATCTATTCGGGATTGGAAAGTCTGGTCAGTCGCCATGAGTTTCCTTTCAAGCGCAGACACGCCCCCAAGCGCCTCAACGGTACACCGCCTTCAAGGTTTCAACAGCGCACGGCGCCTGCAACCATCGAAGCCGCACATTCATTACTCGGCCATGGAGGCTTTTTCCCCGAGTGCATTAAGCTGGAGCGAGTCATTTCTGCGCCTTGGAGCCGCTACGGTCTTACCGTTCCTGATCGGGCTGGAACGCTTCTTCAGAAAGAAGCCGATCGATTTCCGCCCTTTCATCATCATCTCGGTAGGCTCGTGCGGGCTTCTTATCGCGTCGATCGAAATGCTGGCTGCCACGTCCGATCCGCAAACGCGCATCGACCCGACCCGCGTAGTCGAGGGCGTCATCACCGGGATCGGGTTTCTGGGAGCGGGTGCAATGTTCCGACAGGGCGGGTTCGTCCAGGGCGCTGGTTCGGCGGCGGCAATCTGGAGCGCCGGAGCGATCGGGCTGGCCTGCGGCATGGGGGAACTTTGGCTCGCAATCCTGATGGCCGCCATTGTGCTCATCACGCTGGTTGCAAGCGGCCCTTTCACGTCTCAGTGGGACGCTCACACGAGCGACGCCGATGAGACCGATAATGCCGATATGCATTCCTGACGGTCGAATTACCGCGATCAAGCGCAGTCGCGAGGGCCTGAGCTCAGCCAATGAATTGCGCTACCTCGAGCGGGCGGACGATGCCGCACCGTGAGGACGGGTTCAAGCATCCCGAAAGCGACACGGCTGCGATCGACCCCATCGCGGAATGGGCATCGATGCTTCGAAGCCAAGATTACGAACGGGATGGCTCCTGTTGACCTACAGCCTATGACCAATAAATTGGGTAGTCGGGACTGAGCTAATGCTCGATCTAAAATGGGGAGACTGGGAAACGATGTATATTTATGTCGAACTATGGAAAGCCAAGCAGAAATGGCTAGATATGGAGCACTCTGACAGAAAGAACTATTTGTCGCGAGTTCAAGAGAGCATCGGTAACTTGGTAAGTTTGGGAATAGAGCCTCTTCACTTCGCGCTGCTTGATAAAGATGTCCCGCATTCAGTCGATTACCGCTATCTCGCTGTTTGGAAAATGCCAGACCGTCGTGCTGCTGAGACCCTGGAACGAGACGTCGAAGCGGCGGGGTTTCATGACCTGTTCGAACAGGTCAACGCCAGGGGCGAAGAGACTACTCCGGAGGGTTTGTTCGAGGACATGGCGGCACTCAAGACGACGGGTTGACCGCCAAACCACCAGAAGATTGCAGGAGGGGGCGGACAAGTAGGCTGATCAATGTCCGCTTCCCACCCCTAATCGGTCGCTGCTGAAGCGCTCAAGATCAAATGAAAGCGGCCGCTTGGTTGGTGCGCCAGCCTCCTAAGGAGACTGGCGCGGTCCTTAGATCTCGATTTTCTCCGACAACGTGAGGGCGTCTTCGATGTCGACGCCGCGGTAGCGCACGGTGTTCTCGATCTTGGAATGACCGAGCAGGATTTGAATGGCTCGGAGATTGCCTGTCGCTTTGTAAATGATCGACGCTTTCGTGCGTCGCAGTGAATGGGTGCCATAATCCTTTCGTCGCAGCCCGACTGCGGTGACCCATTCATCGACGAGCCTAGCGTACTGGCGCGTACTCAGATGCCGATCGTGATCGACCCGACTGGGGAAGGCGAAGTCCTCGACGCTGCCTCCGCGAAGCTCGAGCCAGACCAAGAGGCTCGCTCTAGCGTCCTGAGCGATTTCGAACTGCACCGGTCGCTTCGTTTTCCGTTGAATGATCGTGGCTCGGTGTCGGATCTCGGCGCCTGCAACCAAGTCGCCGATCTTCAGCTCGACGAGATCGCAACCTCGTAGCTTGCTGTCGATCGCGAGATCGAACAGCGCCCTGTCACGAAAGCGTTGCTTACGATCGAGGTGAAAACGGATCGCCCATATTTGCTTCTGCGTCAGCGGTCGCTTTAAGCCAACCTGTGTGCCTACATTCCAAGGACGAATCGAACGCGCGCGCGGATCGAATTCTGACATTCCCATCTGACTTCTCCTCTGGCCGGCATGGCCAGGAAAGAAACGGCCGCGCACGGGAAGGCGGATAGGACCGAGGTGGTTCGCTAGGCTTTGTATCCGAACCGGTCCGGCGGCCTACGGCGAAATGTCTCGGACGTTCGAAAGGCCGGAATGGGGCGCATAGCAGACGCTTGACGGTGGTGGAGGCGAGGGCAGAGGACTGCTCAATCCAGTTTACAGGCCATCTGTAAACTATTGATCTGAAACGAGCGATTCTCGCGCAGTTTACAGCAGCGATTACGGAAAACTGCCATTTCGGGTAGCTTGGGAAGCTCCTGCTCTACCATTGAGCTACACCCGCATCGCGTTGAAGACGCTCATAGATTTCTTAGTTTCGGCGTCAAGGTCGAATGTAAACCGCACTCATTTGAGCTTAAGGCGATCCCGTACCTTTGCATGAAAAAACAATGCCTTACTCACCATTCCATGCTTTTTAGCGTGTAAACTGCGAGGGGCAGTAGGCATGCAATCTGAGCCTCCGAGCCATGCTCGGCGACCCAGATCTTTGGGATGGATGGTCGTTTCGAGATCCGCTCGACACATCTTGAACGCTAGCGGGAATAAACCCGCGACCCTGATCGTCTTCGGTGAGACTGCGCAGATGACGGCGCATGAGATGGCTTCAATCCTGAAGGAACGAGACATGACGACGATCAAGAACACCACTTCCCTGATAGCGCTTGCTGCGGCGGCCGGCTGGATGAGCACCCCGCTTGCCGCGCAGGTAATCGCGGACGATGAGTCCGTGGAGATCCAAAGCGAACATGACGCCGAAGCGGACGAGGCGCAGGCCGAATATGAGGCGGATGCAGCCAACGCTCTCGCGGAATTCGATCATGAGGTCGCCGACATCGAAGCAGAGCGGGCGGAGGCCCAGCGTGAGTTCGATGCCGTGCTGAACGACCCCGACGCGACCGCCGACGATATTGCCAACGCACAGGCCGACCTTGACGAGAAAATGGCCGAACTCGACGAGGAGCTCGCCGAGGAAGAGGCCGAACTCGCCGAAGAGCTGGCTGATTTGGAGAAGGATCTCCAGGAGGACCTCGCCGACATCGAAGAAGATCGCCTCGAGGATCTGGCGGATAATGCCGATGACGCTGCGAGAGAAGCCCGTGAGGCTGCCGAGGAGGCCGAGGAGGAAGCTCGCGAGGCCGCCGAGGAAGCCGAAGAAGAAGCGCGCGAGGCCGCCGAGGAAGCCGAAGAAGAAGCCCGCGAGGCCGCCGAAGAAGCTGCAGAAGAAGCAGCCGAGGAAGATGCCGAGGATGAGGTCGACGACTAAGTCGAACCGATAAGGAATATCGGAGAGCGCGCACCATCGGGATCTGGCGCGCTCTCCTCTTTTAAGGAGTAATAGTATGAGAATTTCCGGAGTTGCGCGGTTCTTGGCTTGCGCGACGCTACTGGCCCCGGCCAGCGCCCTCGCACAGGACGATTTCTCGCTCAAACTCGAAGCGGGCGCGGTGTATGACAGTCAGCTGGTCGTCGATGAAATCGACCTTGAACAGGCGGACGGGGATGTCGCTTTCCGGCTTGGCGCAGACCTCGAATATCAACCGGTCGATACCGACGCATTCGAGCTCGAATTCGGCTACGATTTCGGTCAGTCCATCTACCTCGACTTCGACGAATTCAATCTTCAGTCGCATGTCGCTGATGTGAATGCCTCGACACGCATCGCCGGCGCTCGCCTGGGCGCGCGCTATGCTTTTTCGCACTATCGATTGGGCGGTGACGCGCTGTTCGATATGCAGTCGATTGCGCCGAGCATCTCGGGGTTCGTCGCTGACGGTGTGTTCGCGCGTGCATTCTATACCTATAACGACAAGGACTTCTCGGTCCTCGACGGACGCGACGCGACCGGAAACCAGCTCGGCGCGAGCGTGTTCAAATTCTTCAACAACAATGCCGGGTTCGTCTCCGTCAGCGGCCGGTGGGAAGAAGAGGATGCGGTCGATCCAGCGTTCGACTATGATGGCTTTGTTGTCGGAGCCGACCTGAAACTCCCGATCGCAGGCGGTCGTGACGGACCCCACGTGCAGTTCGGTATCGATTATCGGGATCGCGATTACAAAGCGATCACCCCGTCAATCGGCGAAATCCGTACGGAGGATCGTTTTCGCGGCGAGGTCGAACTTTCGGTGCCTGTCGGCGCGGGCCTCAGCGCGGAAATTGGCTATCGCTACACCAATCGCAGTTCGAACCTGCCCTCGGCCGATTACACCGAAAACCGCCTGAGCGCTGGTATGGTATTGGAGCTTTAACGCCAACGGCAATTGCGACGATGCTTGGGGGCGGATTGGAAAGGAATGCTTTCGCCATGCTCCGCCCCCTTTCGCTTCAAGCCGTCGCTGGGTCCAAGCGACATATCCAATTTGACGATGGCTCGCACCAGAACCTAGAAAGTCTCCAGCGTTCCGGCTCCAAGGGCTGGACAGGCCAACGAGTAGCAAAGTGATGAAAACGCCCTTCCCCCTCTTCGCAGCCATGCTGTTTGGGGCCGTGTTGACGGCTCCCGTCGGCGCGCAGGATTTTGACGAGGACGCCGCAGAAGAAGCTGAAGAAGCTGCGGAAGAGGCGGCAGAAGAGGCGGCTGAAGAAGCGGCCGAAGAGGCGGCGGAAGAAGCTGTCGAGGAGGCTCAGGAGGCCGCTGAACAGGCTGCGGAAGACGCTGCAGAGGAGGCGCAGGAGGCCGCCGAGGAAGCAGCCGAGAACGCCGAGGAGCAATTCGATGAAGGAGCCGATGAGCTAGAGGAACGTCGCGACCGCGAGGCCGACGAGGACGAAAGCGATATCGACGATCGTGGGAAGCGGCTCGGGAGCGTTTCCGTTCCGGAGCTCGAAATCGGCATTGACGATGAAGGCCATGAGATCCGGCTTGGTGAAAAGCTCTTGCTGGTCGAAGCCAAAGACGTCGCACGATTGCAGGATAGCGGTTTTAAGCTGGTTGACAGGAACGATCTGGAAGGCATCGGCCTGGTGCTGGTCAAGATTGCTACGACCGGCACCGATTTCGACCGCGATTTGGAGCAATTGATTCCCGAAAATTCAAGTGTCCGAGTAGATGACAATCACGTCTATCGCCCCGACGCGTGGCAGCGCGGAAAGGTCGCGGACAGCGCCGTCTATCGACCTGCCTCCTTCATGAGCCGTCGCGATGCCTCAAAAGTAGCGAACCGTCGGATCGGCCTGATCGACAGCGAGATCGATTTGGCCCATCCCGCCTTTGAAGAGAGCAATATTGCAACCCGTAACTTCACCAGCGGCGATGCAGCCAGGCCACGCGCGCACGGAACGGCTGTTGCATCTATCCTGGTGGGGCGTGATCGGAATTTCGAAGGCCTGATTCCCGACGCGAGACTCTATTCCGCTTCCGTTTTCGTTTCTTACCGGGAGTCAGGTGTCACGACGACCGCCGCAGATCTGGTGCGCGCCATCGACTGGATGATCGAAGCGCGGGTGCCGGTCATCAACATGAGTCTTTCAGGCCCCCCAAATGCTATTTTGCACACCGCGATTAAGCGAGCCCAGGCACGAGGGGTGGTGATCGTCGCAGCCGCAGGCAATGGAGGGCCGACTGCAGGACCCGCTTACCCCGCAGCCTATCCCGGAGTGATTGCGATTACGGCCATCGGGCCAGAAAATCGCGTCTATCGACTGGCCGGGCGCGGAAGCCACATCACCTTCGCGGCTCCGGGCGTTAATGTCCAAACCGCGATGGCGGGCACGCAAAGCTATGACCTCCAAACAGGAACATCCTTTGCCTCCCCTTTTGTGGCCGCAACGTTCTTGTTGCGATGCGGTGCACGTTCGGGACGTTGCGACAATCTGCATCGCCATTACCGGGACTTGGCAAGTCAGGCAATTGACCTGGGCGAACGGGGACGCGACGAGGTTTATGGCCACGGCCTGATCCAGCCATGATTTTTGCGTGTGGGCAACAGCGCTGGTCAGCTGGAATAAAGCCGCTCCCTCACACGTCCATTCGACATGCAACGTAAGAATTCCGCCGGATTTCGCGCCGAGTTGGTCGAGGTGCTAACGCCGCTCAGGCGCTACTGTTACTCGCTCACCGGCAACGCACATGACGCGGACGATCTCTTGCATGACACGCTCGAGCGATTGCTGCAGCGTGGAGCGGCAGGCGTCGACGACATTCGCCGCTGGGCGTTCCGCATCTGTCGCAACAGATGGATAGACGAAGTGCGGTTTCGGAATGTGAGAACGGCTCAAAATATCGATGACGTGCCTGATGCAGCAGTCGTTGATGGTGAGGCATCGATCGAGCGTCGCATCGAATTGTCGCAGGTGGAACGGGCAATCGCCTCGCTATCGCAAGAGTATCGAGAGGTACTGATGCTCATCGCGGTCGAAGGAATGAAATATCGGGAAGCCGCTGAACTCATCGGCATCCCTATTGGAACTGTAATGAGCCGTGTTGCCCGCGCGAGAGACCAACTCGCGGCCTACGGCTCGCTAGGTGGCGATGCCTGCGACCAAGGTGAAAGCGCAAATGTTGTCCCGATCAATCGAGGTGGAAAATGATGACAGTCACAGATGAAATGCTTTCCGCCTTTCTAGACGGCGAACTGGGCACATCGCAGACCGATGAAGTTCGGGCAGCGCTGGACAATGATCCGGCTCTCCGGGCTCGGCTGAACCAATTCAGGCAGGCGGATAGGTCGATGCGGCAGGCAACTTCCAAGGCCGCGGACCGTCGATTGCCTCAATCCGTCATGGCACTGATGGCCGGCGACAGATATGCGGCCAATGATCTGGAAGGCCATCGGCGTCATCGCGGGGACGGCGGGCGTTTTCGGCCAACGGCAATGGCCGCGTCGATTGCGCTCGTGGTGGGACTGACCACCGGTGCGCTCTATCAGGGTGCATTATTGGGAGATCCACCTTATGGCACTCCAGCGATTGCCGCTCGCATCGTACCTGGCGAACCCTTGTTCGCGGCGCTCGAAACGTCGCCTAGTGGTGCAACAGTGGACCTCGAGGACGTCGCTTCAAAGGTGCAACCTGTGCTTAGCTTCGCGAGCGTGAGCGGAGAGCCGTGCCGCGAGCTCGAATTCACCAATCCGAACGACGTCGTGCGTGCCGTAGCCTGTCGAGAACAAAACGCATGGCGCATTGATTTTGCCGTTCGGACGAAGAAGGTTCGCTCAAATGTTGGCTACCAGACCGCCTCGGCATCCGATGATCGCTTGGTGAGCAGCTATGTGAGCGATGTGATGAACGGGGATGCTTTTGGTCGTGAAACTGAGGCGATGTTGATCACCAACGAGTGGCGTAGATGATGGGGGCTGTTCAAGATTTGGGCTGACGGTGGAGACCGGTTCCCATCTCTGTCCGAAAGTCAGACCTCAAATCAACTCAGGCCAGATGCTGCCTGGCAGCATTTTGCTTCTCAACGAACGCCATGCCGGAGGACCGAAATGGGGCGCTGACCAGACGCTTGATGGTCCTTAGGGCGAGGGCAGGGGATTTCGCGATTTGGTTTACAGGCCATCTGTAAACTGTTGATCTTAAACGATCGATTTTTGCGCAGTTTACAGCAGGGATGGCGGAAAACCGCCATTTTGGGTAGCTTGGGAAGCTCCTGCTCTACCATTGAGCTACACCCGCATCGCGTTGGGACGCTCATAGATTTCTGGATTTCGGCGTCAAGGTCGAATGTGAATTGCGCCCATTTACACTGGGCAAAAACCTGTCGGGCAGCATCAAGCCAGCCAGCGGTGCCGGTCACGCGTAGGCGCGCGCAACCCTGTTTACCAATTATTGGTAAGATCGTGTTCACCTGTTAAAGTCGGTGGCGGGAGGCGAGATCGCGGTTCCCGCTAGGGCCGGGCAAGGGGCAGACTGGACCGGCGCGCGTGCCAGCCATTGCGCGGGCGTGCTTTGTCGGAGGTGGGGTTGAGGTCTTTGCCACTGTTGCCAGCGACCATCAGCCGCCGTGCGATCGTCATTCTCCTGCCCTTCGCGCTGCTCGTCTTCGGGCTGCTGACATGGCGTGCCTATTCGGATGCGATCGACCGCGAGATCGACGCCGCCACGCGCGCGCTCGAGGTCGACCGCACCGAGACCGCGATGGCGCTGAGTGCGCGGATCGACGAACTCGAGCGGGTCGAGGCCCGCGCGGCACGAATGCTCGCGGCGCGGCTGGCGGCGGGCGAGGGCGACCTCGCGCGGTTCGACCGGCTATTCCCTCGACGCGGCGATGGCACCCGGCGCGGCGCCGATGCGCTGTGGGACGGGACGCTATCGGCGGCCGAGGGGGTCCCACCGCGGGGGTTCGGTGCCTTCATCGGGTCCGAGCGCGTGTCGCCCGAGCGCCAGCGTCGCCTGCTCGCCGCCTTTGACGTCATCAAGGCGATGTCTGAAGGCCTTCCCGCGGTGGTGCGCAACCTCTATTTCTTCACCCCCGAGAACGATCTCGTCATGTACGCGCCCGAGCGTTCCGACGAGCTTGTCTTCTATCGCAGGGACGCGCCCGCCTCGCTCGACTTCCAGCAGGAGGAATTCACCCTCGTCACCCAGCCGGAGGCCAATCCGGACGGGGGCATGCGGTGCACCAGCCTGCAACCGATCCTCTATGACGAGACCCGGCGAACTTGGACCACCGGATGCATGAGACCGGTGCGCCTCGAAGGGCGCCAGGTCGGGGCGTTCGGCAGTAGCATCCCGCTCGAGCAGCTGATCGGGGACCCGCCGATGGCGGCGGGCGACAATGTGAAGCGTATCGTCATCACCGCCGAAGGCAGGCTTGTCCGCCACCCCGACTATACCATCCAGTCGCGCGCCGAGACCGGAGAACATCTCCAGCTCAAGGAGACGCGCAATCCCGAACTCGCGGCGCTCTGGCGGCTGGTCGCGGGGGCGGGCACCCGCGCGGGCGGGGGTTACGCCCCGGGGCTCGACGCCTTCTATTCGCTCGAGCGGCTCGAGCAACCCGAATGGTTTGTCGTGTCGCTCCTCCCGGCGCGCCAGGTGCGGGCCAACGCGCTCGCCGCCGCGCGCCCGATCCTCATCGGGGGGATCGTCGCGACGCTCGCCTTCGTCCTCGTCAGCGGCCTGTTCCTGCGCCACCAGGTCGTGCAGCCGCTTCGCCGCCTGGCGGCTCGCGCCGATTCCATCGCCCTCGACGGTGAGGCGCCGCCGCTCGACGGTCCCGAGGGCTCGGAAATCGAGCGGCTCAACAAGGCCTTCGACGCGATGGAAGTCCGGATCGAACGCGAGCGCGAACGGCTCGCACGCTCGTTCGACCTGTTCGCCGACGCCCTGCCCGATCGGGCGATCATGTTGCTTGACCCGGACCGCCGGCTGTTGCGCGGCAATATCGGCGTCGAGCGCATCCTCGGCTGGAATCCGCGCCGGGGTGCGCGGGTCGACTTCCTTTTCGCTCCCGGAGCGGAGGGGGCGAGCGAGGCACCGCGCCATTTCGCGCAGGCGCGCGAGGGCAAGCTCGGTGGGGAGGATCGCCGGTATCGCCACGACGGGACGGGGTTCTGGGCGCTCGAGTTGCTCGAACCCATTCACAACGCCGAGGGGGAACTGGCGGGATATGCGCTGATCATCGAAGACCGCACGGAGGCTCGGCAGCAGCGGCTCGAGCTCGAGGAGAGGCTCCGGCTGCAGCAGCTTGCCGAGGACATCGCGGAGATCGGCTATTTCGTCATGAACGACGCCGGCGAGGTCACGCTATCGCGCTCGATCCGCGATTTCCTCAATCTCGGCGAGTGCCGGTCGGTGCCGATCGACGACCTCGTCGGGCTGCTCGACGCCGACCGGCGGGCCGAGGTGCAGGTGGCCGCGCAGGAGGCGCTCGAGCAGGGGAAGGGCTTCCAGATGGTGGTGCCCGTCTCGCGCGATGGCAGCGAGCGACGCGTGATCGAGATCAAGGCGGGACTGCGCGCCCACGAGCCCGGGGCGAGGCGCATCTTCGGGGTGGTGCGTGACGTCACCGAGCAGCGCGAGAGCGAAATGCGGATCAGGAGCGCGCTCGAGGAAGCGCGCGCCGAGGCCGAGCGGCGGATGCGGCTGATGGCGACGGTGAGCCATGAGATCCGAACCCCGATGACGGGCATACTGGGCATGATCGACCTGATGCGACACGACCAGCGGACCGTGAGCCGGGCGCGCGCGCTGACCGTGATCGAACAGTCGGCCGAGGCGCTGATGCGCGTGCTCGACGACCTGCTCGAACATGCCCGCGCGGAAAGCGGAACGCTGCAAATCGAGCGCGCTCCCTTCGAGACCGACGCGTTCATCGGCCGCGTCGCGGAACTGTTCCGCCCGCTGGCCCGGCGCAAGGGGCTCCAACTCGTCGAACGGGTCGAGTGCCGCCTGTCGCTGCTCGGCGACACCAACCGGATCCAGCAGATCCTTGCCAATTTCCTTTCCAATGCGATTAAGTTCACCGCCAGCGGCAAGGTCGAGCTGGTCGTGTCCTGCGAATCGACGAGCGACGAGGAAGCGGTGGTGCGGTTCGCGGTGCGCGACAGCGGGATCGGCATTCCCGCCGACCGGGTCGAGCAATTGTTCAACCCGTTCGAGCAGGCTGACACCTCGACCGCGCGCAAGTTCGGCGGCACCGGGCTCGGGCTGTCGATCTGCCGCAGGCTGGCCGAGGCGATGGGGGGCACCGTCGGGGCCAGCAGCGTCGAAGGCGAGGGCAGCGAATTCTTCCTTTCCGTGCCGCTCGCCATCGGGGCCTCGAGCGGCGACCAGCAAATCGGACGCCATCGGCGCGCGCTGGTGCTTGGGGCGAGCGCGACGGGACGAATCGCCGCCGAGGCACAGCTTGCCACGCTGGGTTTCGCCGCGGTCGCGAGTATCGACGAATTGCAGAAGGGGGACGTGATCCTGTTCGACGGTGACAATCTCGAGGGCGAGCCACCCGTAGCACCGGACATCCATCTCCTGGCCCAGGTTGCCGAACTGCGCGGCGCGGCAGCGGCCCGTGCCGATGCGGTAGGGGCTCGCATCCTCTCCAAGCCGCTCGATGCCGATGCGCTGCGCGAGGCGCTCCACGCGGCGCTGCGGTGACCCGGCTCGAGGACCTGCCGCCGGCCGACCAGGTCGCTTTCTGGCAGCGCCGCCATGCGCGGGCGCAAAAGGCGCTCGAGGAAGTCGAGGTCGCGCTCGAGCGTCGCATGCGCGAGCTGCACGAGGCCAATGTCGAACTCAGCCGCCGCGAGGAGGAACTGGCCGAGCGGCTCGACCTCGAGAGCAGCCGGCTCGTCGCCGCGCAGCGCACCGCGGGGTTCGCCACCGTCTATTTCGAAAAGGGCAAGGAACCGCGCAGTTCGGCCGAATTGAACCGGATGCTGGGGCTGCCCGCCGGGGCGCGGATCCAGCTCGACGACATCTTCACGATGATCCACCCGCTCGACGCCGCGCGGGTGCTCGACCAGCAGCGCCGCTTCTATGCGGAGGAGGATTATGGCGTCGACCTGAGTTACACCCATCGCATCATCCGCGGTGACGGCGAGCTTCGCTGGCTGCGCTGGTCGCTGCGCAAGCTCCGCGCCGCCAACACGCGCGCGGCGGCGGTGCTCGGGACCGTCCAGGACATCACCGAGGAGCGAGCGACCGAACGCCGCATGCGGGCGCTGCAGCTGCGTGCCGAGCGTCGCGCGGCGCAGCTCGATCGGCTGAGCCAACATCTCGCCGAAGCCAAGGCCGAGGTCGAAGCCGCGATGCGCACCCGCACGCGTTTCCTGTCGCAGATGGCGGACCAGCTGCGCACGCCCCTCAACACGCTGGTTGGCACCCTCGACCTCCTGTCGATCGAACCGCGGACCCCCGAGGACGCCAAGCGACTGCGCGCCGCCGCGCGAGCGGGCGAGCAGCTGAGCCTCCTGATTGGTGACATGATCGAACAGGCGGGGGGCGATACGATCGAATATCAGCTCGCCACCGAGCCGCTCGATCTTGCCGCGATCCTGTCGGGCACGGAGGAATATTGGCGGCTGACCCGCCCCGAACTGGGCGATCGCCTGCGCTTCGACATCAAGGGGGGCTTTCCCCCCGCGGTCCTGAGCGACCCGATGCGCCTGCGCGAGCTGCTCGACCAACTGCTCGAGGCGGCTGTCGCCGGCGGTGCCGAGCAGGAGGTCCGCTTCGCGGCCTCGTGGGACGATGGGTTGCGGATCGAGCTGGCGGGCGCGGGCGCGCCCCCCACGCTTGATGTGCCGAGCCCGCTGATCGCGGCCTTCGAAGGGCGTTCCAAGATCGCCGAGCGGCACGTCGAGGTGCGGGTGCCGCTGGCACCGACCGAACGGGCGCCGACCACCAAGGCGACGCCCGAGCAACTGCGCACCGCTACCGGCGAGCAGCCGCTCGTGCTGGTGGTCGATGATACCGAGACCAACCGCCAGGTCCTCGGCGGGTTGCTGCAGTCGATCGGGTGCCAGAGCGAGATCGCGGTCAACGGCGCCGAGGCCGTCGAGGCCGCTGCCGCAACCCGCTTCGATGCCATCTTGATGGATGTCCGGATGCCCGTCCTCGACGGCGAGGCGGCGACACGCGCGATCCGCGCCTCGGGCGGTCCCCATTCGCAGACCCCGATCATCGGGGTCACCGCGCATGGCCTCCAGGCCGAGCGCGATCGCCTGCTGGCGGCGGGCATGTCGGCCTGCCTCGCCAAGCCGATCGAGCGCGACAAGCTCGTGACCGCGCTCAAGACCGCGTTCGCGGCGGGGACCGCGCAGGGCGGGGCGCAGGCGCTGTTCGACCTGACCCGCTTTCGCGAGGCCTTTTCGGACCTCCCCGGTTCCTATCGCGACCGTTTCCGCGGCGCGCTGAAGAGCGACCTGCGCGCGTTCGGGGACGATCTCGCGCGCGCCGTGGGGGAGGGCGACGAGGAAGCGACCCGGCGCGCCGCGCACGCGCTCAAGGGCGTCGCGGTCAATGCCGGGGCGGTGGCGATCCTCGACGCGCTCGCGCAGTTGCGCGAGCAGCCATTCGCGCTCGCTGCGCAACACCTCCCCCTCGTCGAGGAACGGATCGAGCGCAGCGTCGGCTCGATCGACGAGCTCTACGGCACCTTCTTCGGCGACGGCTAGCGATCAGTAGGCGCCTCGCCCCGAGACAATCGCGGGGATGGTCCGCAGCATCAGCTGGAAATCGAGCCACCAGCTTCGCCGCGTCAGATAGTCGATGTCCATCAGCACCTGTTGGTCGAACGGGATCTCGGCCCGGCCCGACACCTGCCAGATGCAGGTGATCCCCGGTTTGCCCCCGAGCCGCCCCCAGCTACGCTCGCGATAGGTCTGCACCTCCGCGGGTAGCGCCGGGCGCGGGCCGACCAGCGACATGGTCCCGCCGAGGACATTGAACAGCTGCGGCAGTTCGTCGATCGAGAAGCGCCGGATGAGGGCCCCGACGCGGGTGATGCGCGGATCGCGCTTCATCTTGAAGCAGACGTCGTCGCGCTCGGAGCGCGCGAGCAGCGCGGCGCGGCGGGCCTCCGCGTCGGTGACCATCGAACGAAACTTCCACATCCGGAAATTCTTGCCGTTGCGGCCGACGCGGACCTGCCCGAAGAGGATCGGCCCCCCGTCCTCGCACCGGATCGCGAGCGCGACGAGGAGCAGCAGCGGCGCCAGCAGCACCAGCGCGACGAGGGCCCCGACGCCATCGGTGAGGCGCTTGAACAGCCGGCCGAACAGGCGATGCTGGCGGTGGGTGACGAGCGCGTGGCGCAGGGTGTGCGCGAGGAAGCGGACGTTGCCAACGAGATAGCGCCGCGCCAGTCGCCGCGGCTCCTGGGCCAAGCGCCACATCCATTCGCAGCGCGCCGCGCGCACCCAACGGGGGGCGCGCGCGATCCGTCCCGAGTAATAATCGAACAGCCCGCCCACGCCGAGGATCACCGGCACGGAGATGCGGTGGCGGTTGCGCGCGATCCACCGTTCCTGGTGCGGGACCCCCATGCCGACCAGCAAGATGCCCGCCCCGCTACGGTTGATCCGCTCGATGACCACGGCGTCGTCGCAGGCGCGAAAATAGCCGTGCATCGTTCCCGCGATCTTGAGGCTGGCGAAGCGCTCCTGCATCGCCGCGCCCGCCTCGCTCGCGATCCCGTGCTCGCCGCCGAGCAGGAACAATCCGACGCCCTCGCGCGCGGCATGGCGACAAAGGTCGGGATAGAGGTCGGTACCGTTGAGGTTCTCCCCGAGGCTCTTGCCCGCGAGCCGCGCCGCAATCGCCATGCCCACGCCATCGGGCAACAGGAGGTCGCTGCGCCGCAGGCAGTCGCGATAGGCCGCATCGTCCACCGCGGTATTGATGCAATGCGCGTTGACGAAACTCACGACCGTGTCGCGTCGCTCTGCGGCGCGTTGCACGAGCGCGGCGGCGGCGGTTCCCCGCCCGGCGTGGACGAGCTCGATCCCGAAGATCGAGGTGCGTTGGGCCAGCACCGGCGCGGGCGTCGCTGCGGGGGATGGAAGGGCGTGCATCGAGAATCCTCCTGGTCGGCGCCGCATCACGAGCGATGGCGGCCTCGGCCCGAGCAATGCAGCGATCGTGCCAAGCCGGCCCCCGCTCCCTGCGCGCGAGACCCCTGCGGCGGTTTCGCGCGTCGATCCCGCGCGGCCCCGTTGCATCCTGCATGGCAATTTGCGGCGATGCATTGCGAAATGCGAATGCCGCCTCTTCGCGCGGGCCGAAGGAGCAAAGCGAAATCGCGCTTTTCCGGGCTTCGGGCGGGTTTGGCACGAGGGTTGATGAGGGGAGGGCATGATGATCGCCCGTCTCTTCCCCCTTGCCGCGATGCCGTCCCGGCGGTCGGTGGCCCCGCTGGTCGCCGGCCTGTCGGCCCATTTCGCGGGGGAAGCGAGCGCGCGTGTCGCGCGGATCCTCTCGGTCGTCGTGATCGCGCGCCAGATCGATCCCGCGATGCTCGGCGTAGCGGCGCTCGCGCTCAGCCTGTTCGAGCTGGTGCGCGTGCTGGCCAACGTGGGGATCGGGCAGCAGCTCGTCCGCGCCGGGGCGGACGAACTGCCCGCGCTCTGCCGTACCGCGCACCGGCTGTTCGGCCGCTGGTGCTGGGGGGTGGCGGCGGTGCAATGCGCGGTCGCGGGGGGGCTTGCCGCAGTGGACGCCACCGAGGCGGCCCGGATGCTCCTGGTGCTGGCGCTCGTCTATCCGCTGATGGCGCGGGCGCTGGTCCACACCTTTCTGCTGCACCGCGAGCAGCGCCAACCCGCGATCGCGCGGATCGCCGCGACCCAGACAATCGCCGACCACCTCCTGACGCTGCTGCTCGTGCTGGCATGGGCATCGCCGTGGGCGCTGATCCTGCCCAAGCTGCTGACGGTCCCGCTGTGGGTGACGCTCACCCGGCGCGCCCGCCCGTGGCGCCCCGACCGGCGCGCCGACGTCGTGCCGGCGGCGCGGTTCCTCGGCTTCGGCGCCGCCGTGCTGGCGGGCGAATTCGCGGCCGCCGCGCGGTTGCACCTCGACAAGCTGCTGGTCGGGGCGCTGCTCGGGGTGGAGGCGCTGGGCCTCTACTATTTCGCCTTCCACGCCGGGCTGGGCATCTCGCAGGCGCTGGTCACCGCGTTCGGCAACACGCTGTTTCCCTTTCTTTGCGCCGCCGAGGGGCGTGCCGAACGCACGGCACGGCTCCGGATGGCGGCGCTCTTGGGGGGAGGGGTCTTCCTTCCCCTGGTGGCGGCGCAGGGTTTCCTTGCCCCGTGGTACGTGCCCCTTGTCTTCGGGGCGGGATGGGCTTCGGCCGTGCCCTACGTCGCCACCCTTTGCCTCGCCGCGCTGCCGCTCCTCGCGGGCGCGCTCGTGACCGCCGCGCAGCGCGCCGCGATGCGCCCCGGGCGCGATGCCTGGATCACCGCCGCCGCCGCGACCTGCGCGCTGGGCGGACTGGCGGCGGGGGCCCTGCATTCGCTCGACCGCGCCATCCTCGCCTATGTCGCCGGGCTGGCGCTGGTCCTCTTCCCCGCCGCGCTCGCCCAGCTGGCAGCGCCCCGCCGCGATCCTCGCATCCCTCGCGCCAACCAAGGAGCCTATCAATGAAAACGCCCTATTTTTCGGTAATCCTGTGCGTCTACAATGGCGCCCGGACCCTGTCCGCGGCCCTCCACAGCATCCGCGCGCAGGAAGAGCGCGACTTCGAGTTGATCGTGATCAACGACGGGTCGACCGACGACAGCCTCGCCATCATCGAGGGCCATGCCGCGGTCGATCGACGCATCCGCAGCTTCTCGAGCCCCAATCGGGGGCTGTCGTCGTCGCGCAATTTCGCGCTCGCCAACGCTCGCGGTCGCATGATCGCCCTGATGGATGCCGACGACATCTGGAGTCCGCAAAAGCTCGCCGTCCATCGCCGCTTCCACGAGGAGGATCCGACGCTCGACGCCAGCTTCGCCCGGATCGCCTTCTGCCCCGACGAGGATGGCTTGATGGGCGGCCCGAGCACGGTGTCGAACGTTCCCAAGGGCTATCTCGGCCTCGAGGACGTGCTGGGCGAAAATCCGGTGTGCGCCTCGTCCAACCTCGTCGCCCGCGCCGACAGCTTCGGCACCATCGGGGGGTTCGACCCCCGGCTCTCGCACAACGAGGACCAGGACTGGATCGTCCGACTGGTCGCCTCCGGCGGCAAGCTGGCGGGGATCGACCGGACGCTGCTTTACTATCGCACCAGCCCGGGCGGCCTGTCCGCCAACCTCGACCGTATGCGCGAATGCTGGAGCGGGCTGCAGGAGCGCTACACGGATAAGGTCGACCCGCGCCGGATGAAGGCGATCTACTACCGGTTCCTGAGCCGCCGCGCGCTGCGCACCGGGGCGGCAGCGGGGACCGCCTTGTCCTACGCCTTGCAGGGCGTGGCCGCCTCGCCGCGCGCCTTCTTCAACAGTCCTCGCCGTGGCGGTCTGACGCTGGCCGGGGCGGTCGCCGGTCTCGCCATGTCCCCGCGCCTGCGCGCGCGCCTGTTCGCCTGAGCGCGACCTAACGGAGATTTCGCATGAAACAGCCCATCTATTCGGTCGTGATGCCCGTCTACAATGTCGAGGCCTATGTCGCCGAGGCGATCCAGTCGGTGCTCGACCAGAGCCTCGAGGATTTCGAACTGCTGGTCGTGGTCGACGGCAGCACCGACGGCTCGCTCGAGATCTGCCGGTCGTTCGAGGATCCGCGGATCCGGATCATCGAGCAGGAGAACCGCGGTCTGGCGGGTGCGCGCAACAGCGGCATCGCCGCGGCGCGGGGGTCCTTCTTTGCCTTTCTCGACAGCGACGACCGGTTCCACCCGGAGAAGCTCCGGCTGCACTATATCCATCTGTGCGCCAACCCCGAGGTCGGGGTGAGCTATGCCGGGTCGCGGCTGATCGACGGCGGCGGGCGCGTGCTCGGGGTGGCGATGCGGCCCCGGCTGACGGGCATTACCCCGGGGCATGTGCTCAAGCGCAATCCGGTCGGGAACGGCAGCGCGGCGGTGATCCGCCGGGAAGTCTTCGACCTCGTCCGGCACGAGGCCCCCGAAGGGCACCCCGCCTGGTTCGACGAGCGGTTTCGCCAGTCCGAGGACATCGATCTGTGGGTCCGGCTCGCCGGCGGGCACGGGGTTCGCTTCGAGGGGATCGAGGGACAGCTCACCGATTATCGCATCGTCGCCGGGGGACTGTCGGCGAACATCGTCCGGCAGTATCTGAGCTGGGAACGGATGCTGCGCAAGGCAGAGGACTATGCCCCGCTGCTGGTCGATCAGCACGGCGCACGGGCGCGCGCCTACCAGCTGCGCTATCTCGCGCGCCGGGCGATCCAGATGGGCGACCCCTGCGCGGCGCGCAAGCTGTTGCGCGAAGCGCTCGGCAACGCGCCCGGCATCCTCCTGTCGGAGCCGCGCAAGACGCTGACCACCATGCTCGCCACGCTCGCCGCGCTCGCGCTCGGGCCGCGGCTGTTCGGCCGTCTCTCGCAGCCCTTCCTCAAGGGAGCCGCGACATGCGCCTGATCAACATCCTCGAGGATCGGGCCGAGGGCGGGGTGCTCGCCTCGATGGGGATCTTCGAGCATCCCTTACTGCTCCATCGGCCCGAGGTCAGCGCGCGTTGCCTGACGACGAAATTCCGGACCGCGCCGCGGCTGGCGGGCGACCTGCTCGTCACCAACATGCCGCCGAGCTGGGCGCGAATGGGGTTTTTCCGCACCCTCGGGCGGCGCAACCCGCATGCGCGGTGGGTGCATGTCGAACACAGCTACACCCGTGCCTTCGAGCGGCGCCTCGTGGCCAACCGGCCGCGCTTTCGTTCGATGCTCACCCTCGCGCTGGGGAGAGCCTTCCGGATCGTCTGCGTCTCGCATGCCCAGCGCGATTGGCTGGTCGAGGCCTCGGGGCTGCCGTCCGACCGCTTCCGCATCATCCACCCGTGGACGGGCAGGGACGAGCTGGGCGAGCTGCCCTTGCCGCGCCGGCCCCGCGGCGCGCCGCTCAGGATCGGTGCGATCGGCCGGTTCGACGGGGCGAAGAACTTTGACGAGCTCATCCTTGCATTCGGCCATCTCGCGTCGCGCCGGTTCGAACTCCACCTCGGGGGCTTCGGGCCGCGCGCGCCCTGCCTGGCGGCGCTCGCCGACCGTGTTCCCAACGTCCATCTGCACGGCAAGGTCACCGACCTGCGCGCCTTCTTCGCCGATGTCGACGCACTCGTCATCCCCTCGCGGCACGAAAGCTTCGGGGCGGTCGCTACCGAGGCGCGTCTGGCGGGCCGCCCGATCCTCGTCGCCGATGTCGACGGGCTTGTCGAACAGGCGCGGCAGGGAGGGATGGTCGCCGAGATGGGCGATGCCGCCCAGATCGCGCGCGCGATCGAACAGTTCGCGCAGCGCCCCCTCGACAAGCTCGCCGCGGCAGCCCGCGCCTCGGTCCGGGGCTTCGAACAGCGCGTGGTCGAGGGCTGGGACGGGATTTTTTCCGAGGCCGCCTGAGCGGGGACTTGGGCAGGGGGTCGCGCCGTGCGCCGGGCGCGGCCCCTTCTTATCGTCGGGCGCCTCCCGTGCGGGGGGGAGTGGCACCGCGCGGCGGGCGGCGCAGTGCGACCCCGAGCAGCACCAGTCCCGGCCACACCAGGTAGCCGAGCACCTCGAGGTTCTCCCCGAAACTGTAGAGGAGGAGCAGGACCGCGACCGCCAGCGCGGCGCGCGTTTCGCCCCCGCCGGATGCCCTCGCGAACAGGATGACCAGCGTAGCCGCGAGCGGCAATGCGAGCAGCACCGCCCCGACCAGTCCCTTAACGAAGAGCAGGCCGTACCAGCTGTGGTGGCTGCCGATCGGCATATATTCGACATAGTGGGGCCCGTTCTCGACGATGCCGTGCCCGAACCAGAAGGCTTCGGCTTGCCAGCGGTCGATCGCGATCCGCCCGAGGGCCGAGCGGACCCGCGTTGAATCGGCGCGCGCCGCCTGCAGGTCGCCGACCAGCTGCGCCGCTCCATCGAGGATGGGCAGCGCCGCGAACCCCGCGAGCAACACGGCGCCGGCGATCAGGAACCACGTCCGTGGGGCCGCGACATGGCGCACGAAGACCGCCATCGGCCCCAGGAACAGGAGCGCGGCGAGCGCGAGCCGCGATTGCGAAAGCAAGGCCATCGCCACTCCCCCCGCGACCCCTATCACGCGCCAGCCCCGGGAGGGATCGCGAAGGGCGAGCAGCGCCAGCATCACGCCGACCATGCCGGCGGCGGGCGACCAGGGAGCGAAGAATTGCCAGCGCGGGCGCCCGCTGCCCGGGTCGATCGAGTAGATGGTGGCCGAGAAATATTCGGGTCCCGACCCGCCGATCACCTTGAGCGGCGAGACCCACAGGGTGCCCGGCAGGCCGAGCATCGGGGCGGCGAGCAGGATCGGTAGGAGCAGGAGCGTGTGCAACGCGACCCGGTTGAGCGCGCGCACCACCGGGGCTTCGCGCACGGGCAGGCTCGCGGCGGCGAGCGGGAAGAGCGCGAGCAATGCCCAACCCTTGGCCCAGCCGACGGTCGATTTCAGCGTCTTGGCAGCGCCAAGGTCGAAGTTGGCATGCCCGATCCACAGCACTGGCAACATCGCCAGCATCGCCCCACCCCAGAGGAGGAGGACCGGGTGCGGGCGGAACGCGGCGCGGCCGCCATAGGCGCCGAGCGCCGCGATCCCGCCGAGCAGCCAGCCGAGCAGCGGCCCCACCGCGTAGAGCGCGCCGAGCAGCCACAGGACCCAGGTGGCGTGGATCGCGGAGACGATCAGCCGTTCGGGAACAGATGCCGGATGATGGGCTGTCGTAGCCATAGCAAGCCGAAGGCGAGGAGGGTGAGGATGGTGGCGCCGAGGGCGCCGGCGATGGCGAGCTGGGGCGAGGGCGCGGCGCGACGCTCGGGCAATTGCGGCGTCTCGAGGGTCTGCACCAGCGGATAGGAGGCGAAGGGATCGGTCTTGTTGGTGTCGAGCCGGGCCAGCGCCGAGCTGAACACCGCCTCGGTCACGCGCAGGTCGCGGACCAGCCCGGCAAGCGTCGATGCCTGGCGGACCAGCCCCTCGGCGGCGGTCGCCTGCTCGCCGATCTGGCGCTGGATCTCGTCGAGGGCGGCTGCCGAACCCGCGCCTTCCGTGTCGCGCTGCACCAGGGCCTGCATCAGCGCCGAGCGGCCGTCACGCACCGCGAGGTCACGGAAACGCAGCACCGCGGCCCGGTCGAGCCCGGTCAGCCGCGCGCCACGGGCGGCCATCCGGTCCTCGAGCGCGAGCCGCTCGGCCTCGAGCTCGGCGAGGCGGGGATGCGCCTCGCCCAGCGTGCCCGCGATCTCGCCCGCCTCGCCCGCGATCCGCGCGTAGCGTTCGAGCCATTCCTGGAACAGCGGGTCGGCGCGCAGCAGCATGGCGTGGCGGGCGGTGGCGACGTCGGCGTCGAGCGCGCCCGACAGGCGCGCGGTGGCGACACCGCTCCGCGCGACCTGGGTGCGGGCCTCGCGCTCGCGATCGCGCAGCGCGTCGAGTGCCGCGATGCGATCGGCGAACTGGTCGAGCGACACCAGCCCGGTCTCGCCCTGGAACACGAGCAGCGCGCGCTGTGCCTCGTCGACCTTCGCGGCGAGCCCGGCGATGCGTTCGGCCTCGGCCCGCTCGCGCCGCTCTACCTCGTCGTCGCGCAGGGCATCGAGTGCCGCCTGGAAGGCCCCGCGCAGCGCCTCGGCGCGTTGTCGCGCGGTGCGCGCCTCGCGCGCCGACACGCGGACCTCGATGAGGTTGGTCTGGTCGGTCAGCTTGACCAGCGGCGAGGGCATTTCGTCGGGGTCGATATCGAGCCGCGCCGCCGCCGCCGCGCGGACGCGGTCCGATAGCAGCAGGCGCTTGTAATTCTCGGTCGGGCTGACCGAGCTCGAGGCGAAGGGCGAGGCGGTCGAGGTCGAGGCCTGCCCGATCGATTCGAGATTGAGCGAGGCGCCCATCCCGGTGCCGGGGAGGATCAGCGTGAAGCGGCTGTCGTAGCGCGCGGGGGCAAGCGCGAGATAGGCGATGGTGAGCAACCAGATGGCGAGCACCGGCGCGACGACGAGGGGGACATAGCGCCGGACCCGGCCGCCGCCGCCGCGCGGACGCATCAGGTCGCCCACCCAACTGCGCCGGCGCCGCGCGAGGATCGGCCGGGTCATCAGTCGATCGTCTTCGACAGCGCGATGGCGGGCAGCGCAGGATTGACCGCCCGTCCGACCATCCCGAGCGCCTCGGAGAAATTGGTCCAGCGGCTGTCGTAGCAGGCGATGGCATCGCCCGGCATCAGGTAGGGATCATAGCGATCGCGATCGGCGTGGCGCACGAGCCCCTCGATATCGCGCTCGACCACGATCGACTGGCGCGTCACCGGATTGCGCGAGATCAGCACCGCGCGGCGGTCCGAGTTGAAATAGGAGCCGCCGATGCAGTTCATTGCCGCGAGCGCCTGGAGGAGCCGCGATCCATAGGGCAGGGTAAGCGCCTCGCCGTCGAGCGCGGCCCCGGCATTGTTGGTGGCAGGCTGGGTCAGGTTGGAGGCGTAGATGCTGACCCCCGGGGGACTGAGCGGGCCGGGCCGCACCAGCAGCTCGTCGAAACAGCCGCGGCTCGGGACATGGATGCGGTCGCCCGCCGCCAGCCGCATCTCGGTTCCCGCGGCGGGCCGGGTGGGCGCGCGCAGGTCGAGCTTGGCGTAGCGTCGGCCGCGCAGCACATGCACCGCGGAAAGGTCGGCATCGGGCCGGATCCCGCTGGCGGCGCGGATTGCCGCGGCCAGCCCCCGACCGGGGTTGTCGTCCCCCGAACGATCCTCGTCGCGGGTGGCTCCGAGGGATTCGGGACGGCGATCGCCGACGCGCACGGCCCCCGGCGCGAACACCGCGCCCTCGACCGTCACGTCGATGCCCGCCTCTTCGCGCCGCGACACGGTCACCGCGCGGGCGACCGGACGAACGATCCGGTCGGCGACCAGCCGGGCCTCGAGCGCCCGCTCGAAGCGCGCCGGGGACAGTCCCGCGGCAGGCTGGGGCGCGAGCCCGGGCAGGGTGACGGTGCCGTCGCTGCCGACGACATAGGTCCCGGTCAGCGCGTCGACGTCGCCGAGCAGCGCGATGTGCAGCCGGTCGCCGGGCGAGAGCGGCGCGGGCGCCGCGGTGAAGGCGGCGGCATCGACGGGCTCGAGCCCGTGCACCAGGGCGCTGGTCGCCGGCGGCTGGCACGCCGCGAGGGACCATTCGGCCGCGGCCGCGGGGTGGCGGCTGCCATCGCCATAGTGGTGCGCCATCCAGCCCGCGCCGGGAAGGTTGCGCGGTGCGGGGCCGGCCGCGCAGCCGGCGAGGAGGCTCGCCGCCGCGAGGGTCGTGAAGAGGTTGCCGTGCGCCACTGGGGGTCTCCTGCAGGGATGCTGTCGCCCTCGAGGTTTCAAGAAGCATGCCAATCGCATCTTGGGAGGCGCGGCGGGGCGCGAGGGCGACCCCGCCAACGCGATCCTCACGCTCTTGCAGAATGCGAATACTCTCGCAATTTGCATTGAAATGTTGCATTTTGCGGGAGAATGGAGCGGCGCGCCTGGGGTGTCGCCGAGGCGCGCCGAGTTGGCATGCATGTTGCACTCTTGGGGG
This sequence comes from Sphingomicrobium astaxanthinifaciens, assembly GCF_022865105.1. Taxonomy (GTDB): domain Bacteria; phylum Pseudomonadota; class Alphaproteobacteria; order Sphingomonadales; family Sphingomonadaceae; genus Sphingomicrobium; species Sphingomicrobium astaxanthinifaciens. Next base: position 321,185 of record NZ_JAKNYM010000001.1, on the reverse strand, counting down.
CAGGAAGCAGCCGCGGCGGTGATCGCGCGGGTTTATCGGAAGGGGCTAGGCCATGAAGGGTGTGATCTTTGTCGAACTCATCAATTATCTCGAGGAATCCGGGGGCGCGCTGTTTGCCGAGGAGGTCATCGAGGCGGCCAAGCTGCCCAACGCCGCCGCCTACAGCGCCGTCGGCACCTATCCGAGCGCGCAGGCGCTGCGGATGGTCGAGATCGCGAGCGAGCGCACGGGGACCCCGAGCGAGGAGCTTTGCACGGCCTTCGGGCGCTGGCTCTTCGAGCGCTTCACCGTGCGCTATCCCGATATCGTCGGGCGCTACGACGATGCCGAGACGATGCTCGAACATGTCGGCAGCCACATCCACCGCGAGGTCGTCGTGCTCTACCCCGATGCGGTGCCTCCGCAGGTCACCGGGCGACGCGAGGGCGACGCGTTGGTCGTCGACTATCGCTCCTCGCGCCCGCTGGCGCATATCGCTTACGGGCTGATCGCGGGGTGCCTCGCGCATTTCAACGATCCGCGGACCGTTCGCTGGAACGACCGTTCCGACCCCCGCCAGGCATCCTTCCGTATCGCGATGGAGAAGTAGCATGAGCGCAACGCGTGTCCTGATCGTCGAAGACGCGACCAGCTTGGCGCTCGGTTACGCCGGCCAACTCGAGGAGCAGGGCTTCTCGGTCGAGATCGCGGCCTCGGCCAATGAGGCGAGGTCCATCCTCCAGCGCGCCGCGTTCGATGTCGTGCTGCTCGACCTGCAACTCCCCGACGGCGATGGGCTGGAGCTTTATCGCGAGCATGAGCGCGAGCTCGCTCGCAGCAGCGTGATCGTGATCACCGCCGACGGGTCGCTCGAGCGGGCCATCACCGCCATGCGCTGCGGCGCGTACGACTTCCTCGTCAAGCCGGTGCCGGGGCAACGGCTGGCAACGACCGTGCGCAACGCGGCGGAGCGGCACCGGCTGCGGCGCGAGGTCAAGGCCGTGCGCGCCGGGCGCCACCGCGAGCAGTTCCACGGCTTCGTCGGTCGTTCGCCCGTCATGCAGGCGGTCTATCGCTCGATCGAGAACGTGGCCGGCAGCAAGGCATCGGTCTTCATCACCGGGGAGAGCGGGACGGGCAAGGAGGTCGCCGCCGAGGCGCTCCACAAGGCCGGGGACCGCCGCGAGGGGCCGTTCGTGCCGCTCAATTGCGGGGCCATTCCCGAGAGCCTCGTCGAATCCGAGCTGTTCGGGCATGTGAAGGGCGCGTTCACCAGCGCGCTCGACCATCGCGAGGGGGCGATCTCGGCCGCCCACGGCGGGACGCTGTTCCTCGACGAGATCTGCGAGATGGAGCTCAAGCTGCAGGTCAAGCTGCTGCGGTTCCTGCAGACGGGGCTGGTCCAGAAGGTGGGATCGAACAAGCTGGAGCCGGTCGACGTGCGGGTGGTCTGCGCCACCAACCGCGACCCCGTCGTCGAAGTGGACGCCGGCCGTTTCCGCGAGGACCTCTACTATCGCCTCAACGTGATCCCGATCGAACTGCCGCCGCTGCGCGAGCGGGGCGATGACGTGATGTTGCTCGCCAAGGCCTTCCTCGAGCGCTACGCCGCCGAGGAGGGAAAGCGGTTCGACGGGTTCAGCGAGGACAGCGACTCCTTCCTCATCGCGCACAGCTGGCCGGGCAATGTCCGCGAGCTCCAGAACGTCATCCGCCGAGCGATCATCCTCCAGGACGGGGGGCCGCTCGAACTCGACCGCGTCGGGCGCGCACGCCCCGTGCCCGCAGGTCGCGCCGACCTCCCCGAGGCGGGGGCCTCGCGCGCGGCGATGAACGGCTGGGGCGACCCGCTGCGGGACGCCGCGCTCGAACTGCTCGAGGGGCGCAGCTTTGCCGAGGTCGAGCAGATCCTGATCGAGGCTGCGATCGCCAAGGCCGACGGCAACATCACCCGCGCGGCGCGCGCGCTCAACGTCAGCCCTTCGACCATCTACCGCAAGCGCGAGCGTTGGGAAGCGCTCGACGGTGGCGGACGGATCGCCAGCTGAACCCGCCGACCGATGCCCGCAGACCAAGGAATGACCATGTCCCAGACGATCCTTCTCACCGGCGGTGCCGGCTTCATCGGCTCGCATTGCGCGCTCGCCCTTCTCGAGGCGGGGCACCGGGTCGTGATCCTCGACAATTTCGCCACCTCCGACCGGTCGGTGGTGGCCGCGATCCGCGCCCTCGCGCAGGCCGACGTGCCGCTGGTCGAGGCCGATATCCGCGACCGGTGCGCGGTCGCCGAGGCGCTACGCGCGCACGGCGTCGACGCCGTCGTTCACCTCGCAGCGCTCAAGGCGGTCGCCGAATCGGTCGAGCGCCCGCTCGCTTACTATGACAACAACGTCGGGGGCATGGTTTCCCTGCTCGCGGCGATGGACGAGGTCGGGGTGCGCCAGCTGATCTATTCGAGCTCGGCGACGGTCTATGGCGAGCCCGAGCAGCTCCCGCTGCGCGAGGATCACCCGCTGCGCGCGACCAATCCCTATGGCCAGACCAAGCTGGTCGGCGAGCAGCTGCTGGCCGACCTCGCAGCGGCCGATGAGCGCTGGCGGGTCGTGTCGCTTCGCTATTTCAACCCGGTCGGGGCGCACCCCTCGGGGCTGATCGGCGAGAACCCCAAGGATCGTCCCAACAACCTGATGCCCTTGCTCGTGCGCGCGGCGCGGGGTCGGCGCGACGGGGACAATGAGGCGTGCCTGTCGGTGTTCGGCACCGACTATCCGACACCCGATGGTTCGGGGGCGCGCGACTATCTGCACGTCATGGACCTGGCGGCAGGGCATTGCGCGGCGCTCTCGGCGCTGCGGGCGGACCGCCCCCCGGTGCAAGCCTTCAACCTCGGGACCGGGCGCGGCACCAGCGTGCTCGAACTGATCGCCACCTTCGAGCGGGTGACGGGTCATCACGTACCCTATCGGCTCGCCGAGCGGCGCCCCGGCGATGTCGCCGAACTGGTGGCCGATCCCGCCGCGGCGCGCGACGCCCTCGGCTGGGTCGCGAGGCGCGGGGTGGAGGCCATGTGCCGCGATAGCTGGCAATTCGCGACGCGCGGCGAGGCCGCATCGTGAGCGTCCGCTTTCCACCCCCGGTCCGGGCGCCGCGCGCGCGGGGGCGCCGCGAGGATTCCCGTGGCGTTGCAGCTTATCGCTGCCTTCGTTCGTCGCGGCGGAGGCGTTCATCGTCCGGGCGCGGTGTCGATCTCGCGCTTGCCGCGCGCGGGGGCGCAACGGCTCACCGCGCTCCTCGCCCGCGCTGCCCGTATAATTAACGAGCGCTAAACAGCGCGCGAATTCGTTCATCTGGCAGCAAGGCTTCGACCAACAGTCGGCAGGCCGAAGGGGGCGGGAACCGGGTTGCCGAGCCGGCAGGACGGTCAATTCAAGGAGCGAAATCAGTGAACATCTTCAATCGAGTGACAGCATCGCTGCTGCTGGCGGCGGTGGCGATCCCGGCGAGCGCGGTTTCGGCGCAGAAGCCCGGGGCAATGGACCCGATCACCGTCACCGGCCAGTTCCCGGCCACGCTGGAGGGGCTGCCCGAAGGCCCCGAGGTCAAGGGGTTCATCGCCGCGCGCCGCGGCGCGCAGGTGCAGGTCGCCAGCGCCGATGGCGCCAGCACCTCGGTCCTCGTCGTGCCCGACACCGAGATCCGCTCGCGCGGCGGTTTCCTCGGGCTCGACAAGGACAAGCTGGCGGCGGACGCGCTGTCTAACGGGCTGCCGGTCACGATCAAGACGGTGCAATGGGGCGACGGGCTGGTCGCCACGCAAGTCAAGCTCAAGGGCAAAGACCTCAAGACCGCGGCGATGATCCGCAACGGCACCGCGCAGCGCTTTGGCGAACATGACACCGCCATCGCCCAGAATGCGGCGGCGACCGAAGCGCTTCGCGGGCGCTTCGGCGACATCGACCAGTACAATATCAAGCGCACCACCAACGTCTATTTCGACACCGGCAAGTGGGCGATCTCCCGCGAGGAGCAAGTCCTGCTGTGTGACGCGGCGACCGAGGCCAAGAACATGGACAACGCGCTGCTGCTGGTCGTCGGCTATACCGATTCGGTCGGCGACGAGGACTATAACCAGGTGTTGAGCGAGAAGCGCGCCGGCAAGGTCGTCAACCACCTCCAGCAGAAGTGCGGCTGGGCGCCCTACCGCATGCTGACCCCGACCGGGATGGCCGAGGCCGACCCGGCGGCGGACAATGCGACCGAGGAAGGCAAGGCGCAGAACCGCCGCGTGGCGGTCAACATTCTCGTAAGCAAGGCCGTCGACGGCATCGACCAGCCCGGCGGTTGACATCGTGACGCCCTGCGGCGGCACCCGGCCCATGCCCGGTGCCGCCGCAGCCATCTGATGCGCTTTCGCCCGCGCGCTCGAGCGGCGCCGACGCGGTCCAAAAACCGATCGGCGAAATTGAACTAACGGGTCCGCAACGAGTTTCAGCGGAGACACGTTTGTATGGGCGGAGGCACGGGTGGCGAGCGTTGCGGGTGGGGATCTGGACAAATCGCGCGAGGCGGGGCCGGCGACCGGCACCTCGCCCCGGAACGCGGAGGTGCTCGCGCTCCTGCGAACGCTGGGCGGGATCGGCGGTTTCGACTACGACATCGCGCGCGACGAGGCGACGTGCACGCCCCACTGCTATGACATTCTCGGGATCGACCCGGGCGATCCGCTGTCGCTCGAGGCCTGGTCCGACCTGCTGCATCCCGATGACCGCGAGCAGGTGGTGGCGCAGGTGCGCCACTGCATCGAGAACCAGGAGCCGGTCGAGCAGAGCTATCGCATCATCCACCGCAAGAGCGGGCAGACCCGATGGGTGGCCAGTCGCTCGGCGATCGTCTGCGACGAGCAAGGGCGGCCCGCGCGTTATGTCGGCGGCATGGTGGATATCAGCGCCAGCCGCCGCGTCCGCGACGACCTGCACGAGACCTCGCGCCGGCTCGATGCCATCCTCAACAACACGCAGATGGCGATCTTCATGATGGATGCGCGCCAGCATTGCGTGTTCATGAACCGCGCGGCCGAGCAACTGACCGGATATACGCTCGCGGAGACGTTGGATCGTCCGCTGCACGACGTCATCCACCACACGCACCCCGATGGCCGCCCCTATCCGCTCGAGGAATGCCCGATCGACCGCGCCTTCCCCGAGCGCAACCAGATGCAGGGCGAGGAAGTGTTCGTGCACAAGGACGGGCATTTCTACCCGGTCGCCTTCACCGCCTCGCCGATCCGCGACGACGACGGCGAGCCGATCGGCACGATCATCGAGGCGCGCGACATCTCGCAACGCCGGCGCGAGGAACTGCTGCGCGACACGCAGAACCGGGTGCTCGAGCTGGCGATCGCGAATAGCCCGGTCGAGGAGCCGCTGCGCGAGCTCATCCTCGCGGTCGAGCAGAGCAGCACCAATGCGATGGTCGGCTCGATCCTGCTGCTGGACCGCGACGGCAGGCTGCATCACGGCGCGGCGCCCAACCTCCCGGCCTCCTACATCGAGGCCATCGACGGGCTCGAGATCGGCCCCGAGGTCGGTTCGTGCGGGAGCGCCGCCTATCATGGGCGCGAGGTCCATGTCAGCGATATCGAGCACGATCCCAAATGGGCGCCGTTCCGCGATCTCGCGCTCGAGCACGGGTTTCGCGCCTGCTGGTCCACCCCGATCCTGTCGGGCGACGGCGAGGTCCTCGGCACCTTCGCGATCTATTATCCCGAACCGCGCGAGGCCTCGGACGGGGATCGCGAACTGGTCGAGTTCGTCTGCCGCGCCGCCTCGCTGGTGATCGCGCGCGACCGGGCGGAGCGCGAGCGCAGCGAGCAGGCGCAGACGCTCGAGACGCTCAACCGGGTCGGCGCGGGGCTCGCCGCCGAACTCGATCTCGAGAAGATCGTGCAGATGGTCACCGACAGCGGGGTCCGCTTGAGCGGCGCCAAATTCGGGGCCTTCTTCTACAATGCGACCGCCGAGCAGGCCTATATGCTCTACACCTTGTCGGGGGCGAAGCGGTCCGATTTCGAGCGTTTCCCGATGCCGCGGATCACCGAGGTGTTCCATCCCACCTTCTCGGGCTCGGGCGTGGTGCGCTCGGCGGATATCCAGGCCGACCCGCGCTACGGCCGCAACGCGCCGCACGACGGCATGCCCGAGGGCCACCTGCCGGTGCGCAGCTATCTCGCGGTCCCGGTGGTCAGCCGCGGCGGCGAGGTGATCGGCGGCCTGCTGTTCGGGCATCCCGACCCCGGCCGCTTCTCGGCGCGGCACGAGGACCTGCTCGTCGGGCTGGCCGGGCAGGCCGCGATCGCGATCGACAATGCGCGGCTCTTCGCCGACGCGCAGCGCGAGATCGCCGAGCGCCGCGGCGCCGAAACGGCGGTGCGCGAACTCAACGCGACGCTCGAGGAGCGCGTCGAGGCCGCGGTCGCCGAACGCGAGAAGGCCGAGGAAATCCTGCGCCAGTCGCAGAAGATGGAGGCGGTCGGGCAGCTGACCGGGGGGATCGCCCACGATTTCAACAACCTGCTCACCATCATCTCGGGCAACCTCGACAGCGTGCGGCGGCGGATCGGGGACGCGGCCGACCCCAAGGTCCGGCGGGCGCTCGACCATGCCGCGCTCGGGGCCGAGCGCGCCTCCACGCTGACCCAGCGGCTGCTCGCCTTTTCGCGGCGCCAGCCCCTGTCACCGCAGGCCACCGATCCCAACCGGCTGATCGGCGACATGAGCGACATGCTCCACCGCGCACTGGGGGAAACGATCGAGATCGAGACCGAATTCGCGCCGGAGGCCTGGCCCATCCTCGCCGACCGCAACCAGCTCGAGAGCGCGCTCATCAACCTGGCGGTCAATGCGCGCGACGCGATCTTCGCCAAATCGGCGGACGGGGCGGGAACGCTGTCGATCGCGACCGAGAATGTCACGCTGGACGAAGACCATGCCGCGCGCCTCGATGCCCGGTGCGGCGACCATGTCCGCATCGCGGTGCGCGACACCGGCGCGGGCATGGACGCCGACGTCAAGAGCCACGTGTTCGAACCCTTCTTCACGACCAAGGAGGTGGGCAAGGGCACCGGGCTCGGCCTGTCGATGGTCTACGGGTTCGTAAAGCAATCGGACGGGCATATCGACGTCCAGTCGGAGCCGGGGGTGGGGACCTGCATCGAGATCTACCTGCCCCGCCACGACCAGGCCGAGGACGCTCCCGGCGAGGATCGCAGCGGCGGGCAGGCGACCCTGCAATCGGACGCGCACGTGCTGGTGTGCGAGGATGATGCGGGGGTGCGCGCCTATACGGTCGAGCTGCTGCGCGAGATCGGCTGCACCGTCCACGAGGCCGCCGACGGGCATGCGGCGATCCGGATCCTCGAGGACGATACGAGGGTCGACCTCCTGTTCACCGACATCGTGCTGCCCGGGGGGATGAACGGGGTCGAGGTGGCGCGCAAGGCGCGCGCGGTGCGGCCGGGGCTCAAGATCCTCTACACCACGGGCTATGCGCGCGATGCGCTGAACGACGAGGAATTGAAGCAACAGGGGGTCGAGGTCATCACCAAACCCTTCTCCTTCGCCGAGTTGACGCGCCGCCTGGGGCAACTGCTGGCGTAAGCCCCAAGGCCAGCAGATGGCCGCGCAACAGGGAACCTTGCTCATGACCTACCTCCTGCTCCTCGGCGGTCTCGCGCTGTTGATCGTCGGTGGTGACCTGCTCGTGAGGGGCGCCGTCCGGATCGCCGAGCGGATGGGGCTGTCGCCGATGCTGATCGGGCTCACGATCGTCGGGATGGGCACGTCGATGCCCGAGCTCGCCGCGAGCGTGCAGGCCGCGCTCGCCGGGTCGCCGGGGATCGCGCTCGGCAACATCGTGGGCTCGAATATCGCCAATTCGCTGTTGATCCTGGGGGTCGCGGCGGCGGTATCGCCTTTCGTGGTGCCGCGCGGCGTGCTGTGGCGCGACGGCGGGATGGGGGCGCTCGCCGCGCTGGCGCTGCTCGTGGCCGGCCATGTCGCCGGCCTGAGCCGCCCGGTCGGGCTGGCGCTGGTGCTGGCGATGATCGGCTATGTCCTGCTCGCCTACCGGCAGGAGAAGGCCGCGACCGTTCACGGCGCGGTCTACGACAAGGCGGCGGCGTTCGAGGGGGTGGACCCGGCGGTCGGAGCCGTTCCCGACCGGTCCGGCCATCCCGCCGTCGCGGCCGTCCAGTTCATCGCCGGGCTGGGGCTGATCATCGGTGGGGGCAGCCTCCTCGTCGATGCGGCGATCACGATCGCCTCCGACCTCGGGGTGGGCGACGATGTGATCGGGCTGACGGTGGTCGCGGTCGGCACCTCGCTGCCCGAACTGGTCACTTCGGCGATCGCCGCGTTCAAGCGGCAGGGCGAGATCGCGCTCGGCAACGTGCTCGGCTCGAACATCTACAACATCCTCTTCATCGGCGGGGTGACCGGCATGGTCGCGCCGACCAAAATCCCTGCCGGCATCCTGGGCTTCGACCTGCCGCTGTTGCTGGGCATCGCGCTGCTGGTGATGGTTTTCGCCTATACCGGCGGGCGCCTGCGGCGGAGCGAGGGGGCGGCGCTGGTGGCGGGCTATGCCGCCTATACGAGCATCACTGCGGGGCTGGTCTAGCCGCAAGATCGCGAGGACCGCCGGGGTCGTTCGCCCCATCGGGCACCATTCGACCGCGCGGGCCGTTGGGGGACTGACGCGGCCATGACGAGAGGGCAGATGGGCGAGCAGCAACCGGCGATCGAGACAGGCGCGCGGCGCGCGCGGATCAACCCTCCCGTCTTCTTCACCTCGGCGGGGCTGATCCTCCTGTTCGTCCTGCTCGGGGCGCTGTTCTCCGAGCAGGCGGGGTCCTTTTTCGATCGCCTGCAGGCGCAGATCGTGAGCAGCTTCGGCTGGTTCTACGTGCTCGCGGTGGCGGGCTTCCTGCTGTTCGCGCTGTTCCTGCTGGTGAGCCGCCATGGCGACATCAAGCTCGGCCCCGACGATGCCGACCCCGACTATAGCTACCTTTCCTGGTTCGCGATGCTGTTCAGCGCGGGCATGGGGATCGGGCTCGTCTTCTTCGGGGTGGCCGAACCCGTCCTCCATTATGTCTCGCCGCCGGTCGGGGAGGGCGAGACGGTCGCCGCCGCGCGCGAGGCGATGACGCTGACCTTCTTCCACTGGGGGCTGCACGCGTGGGCGATCTACATCGTGGTGGCGCTGGCGCTGGCCTATTTCGCCTTCCGCCGCGGGCTGCCGCTGACCGTCCGCTCGGCGCTCTACCCGCTGATCGGCAACCGCATCCACGGGCCGATCGGGCATGCGGTCGACATCTTCGCGGTCCTCGGCACGATGTTCGGGGTCGCGACCTCGCTCGGGCTCGGCGTCCTGCAGGTCAATGCGGGGATTGCCTATCTGGTCGGGGTGCCCGTCAGCGCCGCGGTGCAGGTGATGCTGATCGGCGCGATCACCCTGTTGGCGACGGGGTCGGTCATCATGGGGCTCGATCGCGGCATCCGCCGGTTGAGCCAGCTCAACATCATCCTCGCGGTCGGGCTGCTATCGTTCGTGCTTGTCGCGGGCCCCACGCTGTTCCTGCTGCAGGCCTATGTCCAGAATATCGGCGCCTACCTCGGCAGCGTGGTGCCGCGCACCTTCCGCATGTACGCCTACGAGCCCAATGCCTGGCTCGGCGACTGGACGCTATTCTACTGGGGGTGGTGGATCGCCTGGTCGCCCTTTGTGGGCATGTTCATCGCGCGCATTTCGAGGGGGCGCACGATCCGCGAATTCATCGCCGGGGTGCTGCTGGTACCGGTGCTCTTCACCTTCCTGTGGATGACCGTCTTCGGCAACAGCGCGATTTCGCTCGACCTGTCGGGACTGGCGCCGATCGCCCAGGTCGTGGCCGACGACCTGCCGGTCGCGCTGTTCGCGATGCTCGAGCAGTTCCCGCTGTCGGCGCTGACCTCGGGGATCGCGACCCTCCTCATCATCACCTTCTTCGTCACCTCGGCCGATTCGGGCGCGCTGGTGATCGACACCATCACCTCGGGCGCGGCCGATTCCTCGCATGTCTGGCAGCGCGTCTTCTGGGCGGTGTCGGCGGGCGTGGTCGCCGCCATCCTGCTGCTGGCAGGGGGGCTGCAGGCGCTGCAGACCGCCGCGATCGCGAGCGCGCTGCCCTTCGCGCTGGTGATGGTGCTGATGTGCTACGGGCTGCTGCGCGCGCTCCAGAAGGAGGGCGAGCCCTCACGAGGCGACGTGCCCCCCGCCTATATCGCCGCCGCCGCCACGCCCAACTGGCGCCAGCAGCTCCAGTCGATCGTCCGCCTCCACCGCCGCGAGGACGTCGCCGCCTTCATCGACGAGCGGGCCGTGCCGGCGTTCGAGCAGGTGCTGCGGCAACTGGACGAGCCCGGCATCAGCCACTGGCTCGATTCCACCGCCGGCGGGGTCGCGGTGCGGATCGCGCATGGCGAGCTGGGCAGCTTCAGCTATTGCCTGCGGGTGCGCGCCTTCCGCTTCCCCAGCTTCGCGTGGAGCCAGAGCGACACCGAGGCGCAGGCCGAGCGGCGCCATTATCGCGTCCTTGCGCATTCCTCGGAGGGCGATGCCGAGCATGACGTCACCGGCTACAGCCAGGACCAGCTGATCGGCGACATGCTCGCGCGCTATGCGCATTTCCGTCACGCGCGCCGAATGGACTGAGCCATGCTATCGGTTCTGGCACCGGTCAGAATGCTGCTGTTCGCCATCTTCCTGCTGGCTAGCGGGAGCGGCGGGCTCGCCACGCTGACCGCGGTGCGGCTTGAGGGCGCGGGGGTCGACACGACCGTCATCGGGCTGGTCGCCACCGCCTATTTCCTCGGCCTTACCATCGGCTCGACCATCGCCTTCCGGCTGATCGCCAAGGTCGGGCATATCCGCGCCTTCGCCGCCTTCGTCTCGGTGCTCTCCGCGCTCGCGCTCGTCTATGCGATCCACGTCTTCGCTGCCACCTGGGCGCTGGCGCGCCTGCTCGAGGGGTTCTGCATGGCGGGAGTCTATATCTGCCTTGAGAGCTGGCTGGCGGCGCGCTCGGGCACGGCGAGCCGGGGGTCGGTGCTCGGCGCCTATATGGTCGCGCTCTATGCCGGTCAGGCGCTCAGCCAGTTCCTCCTGACGACGGGCGGGGCGCAGTCGCACTGGCCCTTCATCGGCGCCTCGATGCTCCTGTCGCTGTCGGTCATCCCGATCGCGCTGACCCGGCGCGAGCAGCCGGTGCTTGCCGCGGTCGTGCCCTTCGGGCTCAAGCGGCTCTACGCGATCTCGCCGCTCGGGGTCGCCGGGGGCATGGCCAGCGGCCTCATCCTCGGCGGATTTTACGGGATCGCCCCGATCTATGCGCGGCTGATCGGGCTCGACGTCGCCGCCACCGCCTCGTTCATGAGCGCCGCGATCGTCGGCGGCATGCTGCTCCAGATCCCGGTGGGACGTTTGTCCGACGCCTTCGACCGTCGCAAGGTCCTGCTGCTGGTCTATGCCACGGTAGCGGCAGTGAGCATCGCGCTGGCGCTGAGCGAGGCGCGGGGGCTCGCGCTGTTCATCGCCATGGCGCTGTTCGGCGGAACGGCCTTCGCGCTCTATCCGCTGTGCGTGGCGCATGCCAACGACCATGTCGATAACGCGGATCGGATCGCCACCAGCGCGGGGATGGTGCTCGCTTATTCGCTCGGCGCGATCGCCGGGCCGCTGCTCGGCTCGCTGGCGGTCAGCGCGGCGGGGCCGTCGGGGCTGTTCCTCTACACCGCGGCTTGCGCCGCCGCGATCTTCGTCTTCGCGCTCTGGCGGCTGCTCGATCGGCCTCCGGTGCCCGACGAGGAGCAGCGCGCCTTCATCGCGATGCCGCGCACCTCGCCCGCCGTCGCCCCGCTCGATCCGATGTCGGGGGCGGGAGAGCGCGAGCGGGCCGACGCGGCGGCCCCGCCGGACCCGGCCGACCCGGCCTAAAAGCGGACGGGGTCGGCGCTCCGGCGCCGTGTCCGCTCGCGATCGAGCTCGATTCTGCAGACCAGCCCGTCCTTGTGAAAATCGAGCTGCGCGCGGCCCGATGGCCCCAGCGCGCGGCCGATCAGGTTCGACCCGAGCCCGTCCTCGCGCACCTCGGCGACCGGGGGGCCGCCCGTCTCGCGCCACTCGACCCGCGCCTGCGAGGGCGTGGTCGCAATGGTGATCGCCACCCGGCCGGCGTCGTTCGAAAAGGCGCCATATTTGATCGCGTTGGTGATCAGTTCGTGGATGATGACGGCAAAGGCCTGCGCATCCTTGGGCGCCAGCACGATCACGTCGTCTTCCTGCAAGTCGACCCGTTCGCGCAGCGACGGGAAGGCGGTCAGTTCGCGCTCGAGGATTTCGCCGAGCCCGAGGTCGCGGTCGGTCTCGCCGAGCAGCAGGTCCTGTGTGCGGGCGAGCGCTTCGACCCGGCCGGAAAGCGCGTTCACGAAGGCCGGATCCACCTTGGCGCTGCGGCCCGACAGGCTGATCAGCGCCTTGACCATCGTGAGCATGTTGCGAACGCGGTGATTGAGTTCCTGCGTGACGAGCGAGAGCCGCATCTCGTTGCGCTTCGTCTGGGTGATGTCGATGACGTTGCCGATGAGCGCGGTGATCGAACCGTCGTCGTCGAAGATCGGACGCCCCGCGGCATTGATCCAGCGTTCGACCCCATCGGCGCGCACGATGCGGCAATCGAACAGCCATTCCGTCTGCTGCTCGAGCGCCTGTTGCTGGAGTTCATCGACGCGCGCCCGGTCCTCTTCGACGACATGATCGAGGAACATCTCGTAGGTCCATTCGGCCAGCCCGTCCGGATAGCCGAAGATCTCGTCGTGCCGCCGGTTCCTCCAGGCGTGGCCCGTGGCGACATCGAGCTTCCAGATCCCGATATGCCCGGTCTCGATCACGAGGCGGAGGAGGTCGGCGCTCGAATTTTCGAACTGTTGGATATCGGGCATCAAGACGGCCTAGCCCGCGCGCCCCTCGCTGTCACCTCGACTTTGCTTCAATCTGCACGCGGCTCGCGCCCCCCGATGGCCATGGCTTGCCCGGCGCGTGCGACCTCCTCGGAATGCGGCACGCGCGAGGCGGGGCTCGAGCCCGACAGGTATCGTCTGCCCGAGGACGTCTGAGCGTCGCGCTGAGCGGCCGGTCTTCGGGGGCGGGATTAACGCTTATTCAACGTCGTAGGGGCACAACCTCGCGCTGACGCCACGTCACGGGGTTTTGGATCGGACATGAGGTTCTGGGCAAGGAATGAGACCACGGCGGCCGGCGCGGCCGGTCAAGAGGGTGGGGCGCCGCGCGCGGCGATCGCGCGCCCGCGGCGCGGATCGCGCGACCACGCCGCCGCGCAGCGGCTGCTGCGGACCTACGAGGAGACCTCGGTCGGCTGGTTCTGGATGACCGATGCCGAGGGGCGCCTGTCCTATCTGACCCGCGAGGTCGCGGCGCAGTTCGGGGAACCCGATGCCGCGCTGGGCGCGCCGCTGTTCGATTTCTTCGAGGCGGCCGACGACAGCGACAGCGGCAGCCGCGGGCTGCGGTTCACGCTGGCGCGAAAGAAGAAGTTCCAGGAACTGACCGTGCGCGCGCGGTTGCCCGGATCGACCCGCCTGTGGTCGCTGTCGGGCGTGCCGCAGGAGGATGCGGCGGGCCGCTTCAGCGGCTATTGCGGCTCGGCGATCGACGTCACCGACCAGGTGCAGGCGACCCGGGCGACCTCGCGGCTGGCCATGCACGACCCGCTCACCGGGCTGCCCAACCGGCTGCGCATGCGGCACGTGCTCGAGGCCGAACTCGAAGCCGCGCGCGCCACCACCAGCCGCTGCGCGGTGCTGACCATCGATCTTGATCGCTTCAAGCAGGTCAACGACACGCTCGGGCATCCGGTGGGCGATGCCCTGCTCGTACAGGTCGCCGACCGCATCGTCGGCATCGTCGGGGACAAGGAGCGTGCCTTCCGTCTCGGCGGCGACGAGTTCCAGATCGTCCACCGCGGCGACTGCAGTGCCGCCACGCTCGAGGCGCTCGGGCGGCGGCTCATCGCGAGCCTCTCGCAATCCTATTCGATCGAGGGCACGCGCTGCACCATCGGCGCCTCGGTGGGGATCGCGATCGCCCCCGACGACGGCCAGACCGTCGAGGATATCGTGCGCAACGCCGATCTCGCGCTCTATGACGCCAAGGGGAGCGGGCGCGGCCGGGTCAGCTTCTTCACCCGCTCGCTGCTCAAGACCGCCGAGCGGCGGCGGATCCTCGAGAACGACCTGCGCGATGCGCTCGCGGCGGGGCAGATCGAGGTCCATTACCAGCCGGTGGTCAGCACCCAGTCGGACCGCATGACCTGCGTCGAGGCGCTGATCCGCTGGCCCCATCCCGAATATGGCTACATCTCGCCCGCGCAGTTCATTCCCGTCGCCGAGGAAGCCAACCTGATCGTCCCGCTCGGCGACTGGGTGCTGCGCAAGGCGTGCGAGGATGCGGCGAGCTGGGAGGGCGAGGTGCGCGTGGCGGTCAATGTCTCGCCGCTGCAATTCGATTCCTCGCTGATTGCGAAGGTGACCAACGCGCTGGCCGCGAGCGGGCTCGCGCCCGAGCGGCTCGAACTGGAGATCACCGAGGGGGTGTTCCTCGATCCGTCCGCCTCGGTCGACAATGTCTTCGATGGGCTCAAGCATATCGGGGTGCGGCTCGCGCTCGACGATTTCGGCACCGGCTATTCCTCGCTCGGCTATCTCAAGACCGCGCCCTTCGACAAGATCAAGATCGACCAGAGCTTCGTGCGAGCCGCGACTCTGCCGGGTTCGCGCAACCAGGCGATCATCGCCGCCATCGTGGCGCTCGCCGGGGCGCTGCGCATGGAGACCACCGCCGAGGGGGTTGAGACGCTCGACCAGCTCGACCTGGTGCGCAACCTCGGGGTGAGCCACGTGCAGGGCTACGTCTACAGCAAGCCGCTCGAGGTCGAGGAGCTGGCCCGCCGGATCGGCACGGGCGAGCTGACGATCACGCCCAAGGGGCCCTCGCGCCAGCGCAGCGAGCGCGTCTCCATGTACCGCACGGTGCGGGCGATCTTCGGCAACCACAGCCGCGAGCTGCTGATCCGGAACCTGTCGGAGACGGGGGCGCTGGTCGAAGGGCTCGACGACGTGCCGCCGCAGTCGCCGCTCATCGTCGATTTCGGCGAGGGGTTCCTCGCCTTCGCCAAGGTGGTGCGGCGGCGCAACCGGCAGCAGGGGCTCGAGTTCGAGGAGCGACTGGTCAGCGACGAGGCGGGCGCCTACCGCCCCGCCCAGGCGGTGTCGACCTATGCGCTCGAGGCGGCGCGATTGCCCGCGCTGTCGCCCGCGGCAGCGCTGCCCGCGCCGGGCGATTATGATGATGACGCGCTCGAACGCTATCGCGCGCGTCTCAAGATCCCCGGGTCCGCCGCCGGCGCCGCCGGCGCCGCCAGCGCGCGGGCCGGGGCGGCCGAGCGCGCGGGCGAGCCGCGCGGCGGCGACCAACGTGCGGGCGATCCGGCGGAAAAGTGGCGGCGGCTGCCGGCGATCGTCGACCTCGTCTCGAACGCCGACGAGGCCGCCTATTCGGCGCGCGATCGCCAGCTGCTGCGCGAGCATATCCTGCCCGCCTTCGGGCACCTGAGCCCCGACACCATCTCCGCCTCGCGGATCGGCGAGTGGCTCGTGGCCAAATCGCGGGAGGAGGGGCTCGATCCCGCGCTGGTCGACCGGCTCGAGCGTTTGATGGGGCAGATCTATCTCGGCGCGATCCAGCTGGGGCGCAACGGGACCGTCGGCGCGCCGGCGCAGGTGGTTGCGGGCGGCACCGGGCGCAACGTCCACGAGCGGCCGCTCTCGAAGGAGGAGGTCGCGCGGATCGAGGAGGCGGTCGAGGCCAGCCCCAACACGCAGCTCAAGCATGTCGTCGCGCTCCTCATTCACAGCAAGGTGCGCGAGCGCGACATCCTTCAGGCGAGGTGGGACGACATCGATCTGGCGCATGGGACGTGGACGATCCCCACCGCCGAGGGCAGCCGCGACCGGGTGGTCCCGCTGACCGCGGCGGCGCGGCGGGTGATCGATCGCCTGCCCCGCTTCGAGGACTGCTCCTACCTGATGCCCAACCCGACGACCCGCAAACCCTACAAGTCGCTGGCCTCGAGCTGGGACACGGCGCGGCGCAAGGCGGGGCTGCCCGACGTCGAGATCGACGACCTGCGCTTCTGTGACGAGGGGGCGAGGGCCGAGGTCGCGCCGCGCCCCGGCCATATCGGCGCCGCCGTCGGGCGCTTCGTCGAGGCGATGCGGGCGGCCGAATAGGCTCGGCGGCGCCTCGCCCCGCCCGGGCTGCGGGCGTTACTGCCGGGGGGCGGGGCCATGGCGCGCCAGCAGCGCGCCGAAGGTCGGCGCGAGGTCGTTCGCAGCCTCGCCGCGGATTGCCACGCCGGAGCGAATCTCCTACGCCTCGGCTGGTCAGGGGAGGCGTCATGAAGATCGCGGTGCTGGGCGGCGGGCCGGCGGGGCTCTATTTCTCGATCTCGATGAAGCGGCGCGATCCCGACTGCACGATTGAGCTGTTCGAGCGCAACCGGGCCGACGACACCTTCGGCTGGGGCGTGGTCTTTTCCGACCAGACGGTCGACAACCTGATGGCCAACGACCCCGTGAGCGGGGCGGTGATCCGCGACGAATTCGCGCATTGGGACGACATCGACGTGCACCTGCGCGGGGAGTGCATCCGCTCCTCGGGGCACGGGTTCATCGGCATCGGGCGCAAGCGGCTGCTCGCGATCCTGCAGGAGCGCGCGCGCGCGCTCGGGGTGGTGATGCACTTCGAGCACGAGGCCTCGAGCGATCTTGCCGATTGGGCCGACTATGACCTCGTCATCGCCGCCGACGGCGCCAACAGCCGCATCCGGCGCCGCTACGAGGAGCATTTCGGGGTCGATATCGACCGTCGCCGCAACAAATATTTCTGGTTCGGCACGCCGCGCACCTTCGAGGCCTTCACCTTCGCCTTCGAGCAGCTGCCCGAGGGGTGGGTGTGGGCGCACGCCTATCGCTTCGACGAGGGTTGCTCGACCTTCATCGTCGAGATGGCCCCCGAGACGTGGGACGCGCTCGGCTTCGGCGAGATGAGCCAGGCGCAGGCGATCGCGCGCTGCGAGGCGATCTTCGCGGCGCAGCTGGACGGCGCGCCGCTCTTGTCGAACGCGAAACATCTCGAGGGGCCCGAGGCGTGGCTCCGCTTCCCGCGCATCATCTGCGAGCGCTGGCACCATGAGAACCTCATCCTCATCGGCGATGCCGCGCATACCGCGCATTTCTCGATCGGGTCGGGCACCAAGCTCGCGCTCGAGGACGCGATCAAGCTTGCCGAGGTGCTGGGTCGCGAGGGGCTGGCGCTCGGCGACGCGCTCGAGGAATATCGCGCCGAGCGCCATCTCGAGGTGCTCAAGCTGCAGAACAGCGCGCGCAATTCGACCGAATGGTTCGAGACGCTCGATCGCTACCTGCATTTCGAGCCGATCCAGTTCGCCTATTCGCTGCTCACGCGCTCGCAGCGGGTCAGCCACGAGAATTTGCGGCTGCGCGACCCCGCGTTCGTGGCGCGGCTCGAAGAATGGTTCGACCGGCGCGCGGGCGGGGCGGGGGAGGCGGTGCCGCCGATGTTCGCGCCCTTCCGGCTGCGCGAGATGGCGCTTGCCAACCGCGTCGTGGTCTCGCCGATGGCGATCTACATGGCCGAGGAGGGCCTGGTCGGCGACTATCACCTCGTGCATTATGGCGAGCGGGCGAAGGGCGGGGCGGGGCTCGTCCATAGCGAGATGACCTGCGTTAGCCCCGAAGGGCGCATCACCCCCGGCTGCCCCGGCATGTGGACCGACGAACAGGCCGCGGCGTGGCGGCGCATCGTCGATTTCGCGCATGCCCACAGCGATGCCAAGTTCTGCCTCCAGCTCGGCCATTCGGGTCCCAAGGGATCGACCCGCGTCGGCTGGGAGGGCTATGACGTGCCGCTGGAGGCGGGCAACTGGCCGATCATGGCCGCCTCGGACGTGGCCTGGCGCCCCGACAACCAGGTCCCGCGGCCGATGACCCGCGCGGACATGGACCAGGTGCGGGACGACTTCGTCGCGGCGACGCGGCGCGGGGTCGCGGCGGGGTTCGACATGCTCGAGCTGCACGCCGCGCACGGCTACCTGCTGTCGAGCTTCATCACCCCGCTCCACAACAAGCGGACCGACGCCTATGGCGGCAGCCTCGAGAACCGGCTGCGCTTCCCGCTCGAGGTGTTCGCGGCGATGCGCGCGGCCTGGCCCGCCGAGCGGCCGATGTCGGTGCGCATCTCGGCCAACGACTGGATGGGCGAACAGGGGGTGACCCCCGACGAGGCGGTCGCCATCGGGCGCGCCTTTGCCGAGGCTGGCGCCGACCTGATCGATGTCTCGGCGGGGCAGACCTGGGCCGATTGCAAGCCGGTCTACGGGCGCATGTTCCAGACCCCCTTTTCCGACCAGATCCGCAACGAGGCGCGGCTGACGACCATGGCGGTGGGCAACATCTTCGAGACCGACCATGCCAATTCGATCCTGGCCGCCGGGCGCGCCGACCTCGTCGCGCTGGCGCGGCCGCATCTTGCCGACCCGCACTGGACGCTGCGCGCGGCGGCGGCGCTGGACTATGAGGGCGTGCGCGTGCCCAAGCCCTATCGGGCGGGGCACGAACAGCTGGCGCGCAACCTGCAACGGGCGGCGCAACTGGCGCAGGCGGCGGCGGAGGCGCGATCGTGAGGCTGCAAGGCGCCCATGCGCTGGTCACGGGGGGCGGCACCGGCATCGGCGCGGCGATCGCGCGCGCGCTGGCCGCCGAGGGCGCCCGGCTGAGCCTGGTCGGGCGGCGGCTGGCGCCGCTCGAGGCGGTCGCCGAGGAGACCGGGGGAACCGCGATCCGCGCCGACCTCGTGGAGCCCGAGCAGATCGCCCGCGCCGTCGCCGAGGCGCGCGCGGCCAACGGGCCGCTGACCATCCTCGTCAACAATGCGGGGATTGCGCCGTCGGCCCCCTTCGCGCGCACCGATGCCGCGACGTGGCGCGCGGTGATGGCGACCAACCTCGATGCGCCCTTCCACTGCTGCAAGGCCGCGCTCGGCGACCTGCTCGCCGCCGAGGCGGGGCGGATCGTGACCATCGCCTCGGTCGCGGGACTCGAGGGCTTCGCCTATGTCGCGCCCTATGTCGCCTCCAAGCACGGGGTGGTCGGGCTGATGCGCGCGATCGCCGCCGAATATGCGGGCACCTCGCTCACCGCCAATGCGGTCTGCCCGGGGTTCGTCGATACCGACATCGTCGCCAACGCCGCCGCGCTGATCGCCGCCAAGAGCGGGATGGGCGAGGAAGAAGCGCGCGCCCAGCTGGCCCGCCAGAACAAGGGCGGCACGCTGCTCACCCCCGAGGATGTCGCCAAGGTGGTCGCCGAGCTGTGCGACCCGTCGAACCGCACCAACGGCGCCGCCATCACCATCGAGGACCGATCATGAACCCCGAGACCTTCGCCCCCGACCATTTCCGCTGGACCCTTGCCGACGGGGTGGCGACGATCACGCTCGATCGGCCCGAGAAGAAGAACCCGCTGACCTTCGACAGCTATGCCGAGCTAGTGGCGACCTTCCGCCAGCTGCGCGACACGCCCGCGGTCAAGGCGGTCGTGATGGCGGGCGCGGGGGGCAATTTCTCGAGCGGCGGCGATGTCCACGAGATCATCGGGCCGCTGACGAAGATGGACATGCCGGGGCTGCTCGCCTTCACCCGCATGACGGGCGACCTCGTGAAGGCGATGCGCGGCTGCCCGCAGCCGGTCATCGCCGCGCTGAAGGGCGTGTGCGCGGGCGCGGGCGCGATCGTGGCGATGGCCTCGGACATGCGGCTCGCCGCGCCCGATACGCGCACCGCCTTCCTCTTCACCCGGGTCGGGCTGGCGGGCTGCGACATGGGGGCCTGCGCGATCCTGCCGCGCCTGATCGGGCAGGGTCGGGCCTCCGAGCTCCTCTACACCGGCCGGTTCATGAGCGCCGAGGAAGGGCTCGCCTGGGGGTTCCACAATCGCATCGTCGAGGAGGGGAGCGTCCTCGAGGCCGCGCAGGCGCTGGCAGGACGCCTCGCCGAGGGCCCGACCTTCGCGCATGGCATCACCAAGACCCAGCTGTCGGCGGAGTGGAACGTGAGCCTCGAGACCGCGATCGAGATGGAGGCGCAGGCGCAGGCGATCTGCATGGCGACCAACGATTTCCGCCGCGCCTTCGAGGCCTTCGCCGAGCGCCGCACGCCCGCGTTCAAGGGGGACTAGCCGATGGATCTCGACTGGCCCTTCTTCGATGACCACCACCGCGAGCTGGGCGCGCGGCTCGAGGCGTGGTGCAGCGAGCATCTCGGCGCGGTCGACCATCGCGACACCGACGCCGCCTGCCGCCGGCTGGTCGGGCAGCTGGGCGCGGGCGGGTGGCTGCGCTACTGCGTTCCCGCGAGCCATGGCGGGGTGCACGAGACGATCGACGTGCGCAGCCTCGCGATCCTGCGCGCGACGCTGGCGCGGCACGACGCGCTCGCCGATTTCGCCTTCGCCATGCAGGGGCTGGGGTCGGGGACGATCAGTCTGTTCGGCTCCGAGGCGCAGAAGGCCGCGATCCTGCCCGCCGTCGCCGCGGGCGAGAAGATCGCCGCCTTCGCGCTGACCGAGCCGCGCTCGGGCTCGGACGTGGCCAATATCGAGACCAGCGCGGTCGCGACCGGGGAGGGCTGGAGGGTCGACGGCGCCAAGAGCTACATCTCCAACGGCGGGATCGCGGACTATTACGTACTGTTCGCGCGCACCGGCGAGGCGCCGGGGGCAAGGGGGCTGTCGGCCTTCCTCGTGCCCGCCGACACCCCGGGACTCGACGACAAGGAGCGCATCGAGGTGATCGCGCCGCACCCGCTGTCCACGCTGCGCTTCAGCGCGATGGCGCTGCCCGCCGAGGCGCTGATCGGCGAGCGCGGCCGCGGCTTCCAGCAGGCGATGGCCACGCTCGACATATTCCGCACCAGCGTTGGCGCGGCCGCGCTGGGCTTTGCGCAGCGAGCCTATGCGGAGACGCTCGATCGGGTGACGCGCCGCGCACTGGGGGCGGGCACGCTCGCCGACAGCCCGGTCACGCAATCGACCCTTGCCGAGATGGCGCTGGGGATCGACAGCGCGGGGCTGCTCATCGCCCGCGCGGGTTGGGTGCGCGATGTCACCGGTCGGCGCAACAGCCGCGAGGCGGCGATGGCCAAGCTGGCCGCGACCGAGCAGGCGCAGGCGATCATCGACCAGGCGGTGCAGCTGCACGGCGGGCTCGGCGTCACCAAGGGCGTGGCGGTCGAGGCGCTTTATCGCGACATCCGCGCGCTGCGCATCTACGAGGGCGCCTCCGAGGTGCAGAAGCTGGTGATCGCAAAGTCGATCCTCAAGGAGCGCGGCTGATGGCCTATGCCGCCTCGCGCAAGGTGCGCTTCGGCGCCTGCGATGCCGCGGGGATCGCTTATTATCCCGCGCTGTTCGAGCTGTGCGACGGGGTGATCGAGGACTGGACGGCCGAGGTGCTCGGGGTGCCGCGGCGCGAACTGCACCTGGAGCGCGGACTGGCGTTGCCGACGGTCGACATGCGCGCCACCTTCGCCAGCCCCGCGCGCCTCGGCGACCGGCTCGACATCGCGCTGCACGTGCGCCGCGTCGGCACGTCCTCGGTCGACCTCGCGCTCGCCGCTGCGGTCGGGGGGCGCGACTGTTTTTCGATCGTCTATCGGCAGGTGCTGATGGAGATGGAGGGAGCGTGCTCGCTCGCCTGGCCGGGCGAGTGGCGCGAGCGGCTCGAGGCCGCGATCGAGGGGGGAGACCAATGAACCAGTTGTTGCAGCCGCCGGGCTGGCCGCGTCCCAAGGGCTATGCCAATGGCGTGGCCGCGAGCGGGCGGATGATCTTCACCGCGGGCGTCGTCGGCTGGAACGCGGCGGAGGAATTCGTCGCGACCGACCTGGCGGGGCAGTTCCGGCAGGTGCTCGAGAACACCCGCGCGATCCTCGCCGAGGGCGGCGCGGCGCCCGAGCATATCGTGCGCATGACCTGCTATGTCACCAGCCGCGACGACTATGTGGCCAGCCTCGAGCAAATCGGGGCGGGCTGGCGCGCGGTGCTGGGCAAGGTGTTCCCGGCGATGGCGGTGGTCGAGGTGTCGCGGCTGGTCGAGCCGGCCGCGCTGGTCGAGATCGAGACGACCGCGGTGGTGCCGCAATGAGCGCGGACCCGTTCGTCGTCGACCGGCTGCCGCCTGCCGAGCAGCAGCCCGAGTTTCGCTTCGACCTGCCCGAACTCGACTATCCCGAGCGATTGAACGCGGCGGTCGAACTGCTGCGCGGCGGCGCCCCCGAGGATATCGCGATCCTCAACGCGGCGGGGCAGTGGAGCTATCGCGAGCTCGATGCGCTGTCGGACCGCATCGCCCACGTGCTGGTCGAGGAGGAGGGGCTCGTGCCCGGCAACCGCGTCCTGCTCGCCGGGCGCAACGGGGCGATGCTGTTCGCCTGCTGGCTCGCGATCCTCAAGGCCGGCGGCATCGTCGTGGCGCTGATGCCGATCCTGCGCGGCAAGGAGTTCACCACCGTGTGCCGCAAGGCCGCGATCAGCCACGCGCTCGTCGATGCGCCCTGCCTCGAGGCGCACGCCGAGGCGGCGGCGGCGTGCGACAGCCTGCGCTCGCTCATCACCTTCGACGGCGATACCGGCGGGGACGAGCTCGCGCGGCGCATCGCGCGCGCGCCCACGAGCGGCTTTGCCGCGGTCGATACCGCGCGCGAGGATCCCGCGATCATCGCCTTCACCTCGGGCACCACGGGCGAACCCAAGGGCTGTGTCCACGATCACCGCGCCATCCTCGCGCCCTGCGACACTTTCGCGCGACACGTCCTGCGCCCCGCGCGCGGGCAGCGCTGGGCCTGCACCGCGCCGCTCGCCTTCACCTTCGGGCTGGGCATGCAATATCTCTTCCCGCTGCGCTTCGGCGGCACCGCGGTGACGCCCGCCGCGCCGGGGCCCGAGGGGCTGCTCGAGGCGATCGAGGCCTTCGAGGTGAACATCTGCGCGACCGCGCCGACCGCCTATCGCGCGCTGCTCGGCCAGCTCGACGGGCGCGATATCGGTTCGCTCGTGACCTGCGTGTCGGCGGGCGAGCACCTCCCCGCGGCGACCTGGCACGCGTGGCACGAGGCCACCGGGCTGGCGATCGTCGACGGCATCGGGGCGACCGAGCTGATGCACATCTTCATCGCCGCGAGCGGCGCGGACATCCGCCCCGGCGCCACCGGCAAGGCGGTGCCCGGCTATACCGCGACCGTGCTCGACGAGGACGGCGCGCCGCTCGCGCATGGCACCGGGCGGCTGGCGATCAAGGGGCCGACGGGGTGCCGCTATCTCGATGACCCGCGCCAGGCCGACTATGTCGTCGCCGGCTGGAACGTGACGGGCGACACCTATCGCAAGGACGAGGACGGCTATTTCTGGTACCTCGCGCGCTCGGACGACATGATCATCTCGTCGGGCTACAACATCGCCGGGCCCGAGGTCGAAATCGCGCTCGGCGAGCATCCCGCGGTGCTCGAGTGCGCGGTGATCGGCGCGCCCTGTCCCGAGCGCGGGCAACGCGTCGAGGCGCATGTGGTGCTGGCCCCCGGCCATGCCGCCGACGCCGCGCTGGTCGAGGCGTTGCAGGCGCATGTGAAGCGCACCATCGCGCCCTACAAATATCCGCGCGCGATCCACTTCGTCGACAGCCTGCCCAAGACCCCCACCGGCAAGCTGCGCCGCGCGGCGCTGCGCGCGGGCGACTGACTCGCGCTCGCCCGGGACGGCGCGCTGCATCAAACCGGCTTTTGCCGAGGGAGGATTTTCGAGGAGCAAGTCACAACCGATGCGCGGGGGGGGGTGCCGGCGGTGGTTGGAAAAAATGCCGGGAAATTGGGAAAAAATGGCTCGGGGTGGACCTAGGTCCAGTGGGGCGAGGGGGAACATGGCCTTGGCTCCGTGCGTAGGCGGGGCAAGTTATCACGGGAGCCCAACGTTCCATGTCCTCGCGTTGCCACATGATCCACCGCCCGCCTGTTTGCCCGTCCCTGGGGCGGTGCCGCCACGAAGGCTGCCGCTCATGATCGCCGTCACCCCGTGGCGCACCATGATCCTCGACGGGCAGCAATGCTGCGAGGCGGGAGAGGTCGAGATCCGCGACCTTGCGCGCGGGTTGGCGGGGGCGTTGTTCGTGTCGCTGCCGCTCCTGTTCACGATGGAGATGTGGCAGATCGCGCGGCGGATCCCCGACACCGTCCTGCTCGCCTTCCTCGCCATCGCCTTCCTCGTCGTGCGCCTGTTCATCAACTTCTCGGGCTATCGCCGCAAGGCGTGGCAGCGCTCGAAGACGTGGGACGCGCTGGTCGCGATGGGGCTGGGGGTCGTCGCCAGCGTCATCACATTGTTCGTCGCGGGGATCATCTCGCTCGAGCTCGACTATTATATCAGCGCCAAGATCATCGCGCTCGAGGCCGTGCCGACCGCGATCGGCGCGGCGGTCGCGATGAACCAGCTGGGCGGCGGCGATTCGGCAAAAGACGACGGCTTTTCGCCCGACGTCACGATGGTGCTCGCCTCCTTCCTCGGCGGCGTGCTCTTCGCCTTCAACGTCGCGCCGACGATCGAGCCCAAGGTCATCGTCCTCAAGCTCGGATGGTGGCAGATCGGTGCCACCTTCCTGCTCTCGCTCGGCATTTCCTACATGATGGTCGCGATCGCCAATTTCGAGACGCGCGACCTGTCGACCCGCAAGATCATCGACAGCGAGTGGCTCGAGGCGGCGATCGCCTACATCATCGCCTTCCTCGTCTCGATGCTGCTCCTTTGGGTATTCGGGTACGCCACGATCACCGACCCGCTTGAGGTGTGGCTGCCGCAGACCATCTTGCTCGCTTATGCAACGACGCTGGGCGGCGCAGCCGGGAGATTGGTGCTATGAACATGGAACGCAACGCGATGTCGGCGCGGGCCGGCGCAACGGGAGGCGCATCGAGCAGCGCTTCGGACAGCGCAGGCGACAAGGCCGGCGAGCGGCAGCGCGGCGCCAAGGACGGCGGCGATAGCCAAGACGATTCGTCCGACAACAGCCAGGAGCAGGAAGCGGTCGATCGCCCGCCGACCTGGCTCGGCTGGGTGTCGCGCATCGTCAGCCTCGGCTTCCTGCTGATCCTCAGCGGGCTCATCGTCTGGAAGATGATCACCAGCGACAGCGAGGTGACCTTCCGCACCGAGGTAGAGACCGACAAAATCCGGCAGGAAGGCAGCCAATGGCTCATCCCGGTCGATATCAGCAACGAGGGCGGCTATACCGCGCACAAGGTCCAACTCGACGTCACGGTCGGCGCCACCACGACGCCGGTCGAGATCGAAATGATCGGCGCCAAGGAGACCGTGCGCTTCTTCATCAGCGCCGATGCGCCCGTCGCCACCGCCACGCACGAGGTGAAGAGCTATGAACACCCGTGAGGTCGCGCTCGCCGACCGCGGGGTCGACACGCTCCTCGCCGCGCCCCCGCCGCGCGTCGGCGACGAGGAGGCGATCCGCGCCGGGGTCGCGGTGGCGGTCCGTTTTCGCGACTTCATCGCCGCGCGCAGCTATCCGTGCGTCGGCGCCAAGAGCGCGCTCGCGCGCAACCAGATGACCGCCTATGTCGGTACCGACCTGACCTCGGCGTGGGACGATGTCGCGCTGGCGCGCCAGCTCGTCGGCTTTGCCCGTGACTATGCCCGCCACCGCGAACTGTTCATCACCTTCGTGGCCTTCTTCCCGCAGACCCCGCGGCTCGACGAGGAGGCGTTCGAACAGGCGATCTGGCAGCGCATCGCCTCGCTCCAGGCCAAGGACGAGTGGCTCGGGCAGCCGTATGACGAAGCCGTCGACCCCGATCCGACGAGCCCCAATTTCTCGCTGAGCTTCGGCGGCCAGTCCTTCTTCGTGGTCGGCATGCACCCCGACGCCTCGCGCCCGGCGCGGCGGTTCGAGGTGCCCGCGATGGTCTTCAACCTCCACGACCAGTTCGAGCGGCTGCGCGCGGAGGGGCGCTACGAGAAGCTGCGCGCCTCCATCCTCGCGCGCGACGAGCAGCTCGCGGGGTCGGTCAACCCGATGCTCGCGCGGCACGGCGAAGCGTCCGAGGCGCGGCAATATTCGGGCCGGATCGTAGGCCCCGAGTGGACGTGCCCGTGGCCGGGCCGCGGTTAGACCCGGCGAGGAGCGAATATTCGCTACGGTGGAGCCGCCGCAGCGCGCGTGAGCTGATTGTGCAACGCGCGCTGCGGAAGCGGGCAGCCGTCAGGCCTTCGCGGCAAGGTTGACGCAGCTCTCTGCGACCTTGGTCATTTCCTCATCGGAACCGTAAATGTCGGCAGTGATCTGGTCGAGCTTGTCGGCGTGATCCGACTTGCATAGGCCCTCGGCGAACGCAGCGGCACTGCCGAACCCGCAGATGCCGTAATGGCACATTCGCTGATACTGGGTGAGGATTACCACGTCCTGCACCGCGTTGAGATGCGGTGCTTCCTCGAGCGCGTGCTTGCGCGCTTCCTTCACCAGGCCTTCCATGCCCTTGCAATGTTCCTTGCCGCTCTCGCCGCAATCGGCGAGCAACTGCTCGGTCGTCTGGGTGTGCTTCTCGATACCGTCGATGGTCTTCTTGAGCATCGACTTGAGGTCATCGTTCTCAGCCGCGTCATGAAGGTCCTTGACCACCTTCTTCATCTGGTCGTTGGCCGAGATGAGGTCTTTGAGCTCGTGGGTATAGCAGTCCTCGAGATTCTTTGGTGCGGACATACGACATACTCCTGTTGATGGGATGCCAGTTGACGCTCGCTGACCGGAGCCCGTTCCCTTTGCGGACCTGGGTATCGGCTCAAACCCAATTAAGACGCGACGAGGCGAGCGCCGGGTGGGGGTTGCGCCAACTAACGGCATTGGATGGTGCCGGGACGCCGATACCTCTCGCTGCTCGAGTGGAACGCTCCCTGCCCCGTCACGTTGGCGGTGGGATGACCCAAGAAATTTTACAGCGGGGCGGCCAGCGGCGCCGAGCGAATGATGTTTAGCGACCAGTTCTGGATTCCCGACGGCCAGCGGCTGTACCAGATCGCGATCTCCGGGGTCGCGCTCTACCTGTTCACCGTGCTGTTCGTGCGCATCCTGGGCAAGCGCGCGACCGCGCAGATGAACAATTTCGACTGGCTCATCGCGGTCGCCACGGGGAGCCTGCTCGCGAGCGGGATCCTGCTCAAGGACGTCAGCGTCGTCAGCGCGCTGGTCGCGATGGCGGTGCTGGGACTGTGCCAGTTCGTGGTGACGCTGGTCTTCGCGCGGCACGAGCCGGTCGCCGACGCGCTGCGCGCCGCGCCCACGCTGCTCACCCACAAGGGGCACTGGCTCGACGAGGCGCTCAAGCGCGAGCGCGTGTCGCGCGCCGAGGTGCTCGCGCGCATCCGCTCGGAAGGGATGTACGGCATCGACGAGGCCAATTGGGTCGTGCTTGAGATGGACGGGCAGCTCTCGATCCTGCCCCGCGCCGACGTGGAGATCGAGGACATGCCCGCGCTCGAGGACGTGGCCTGCGACCGCGAGGCGCTCGCCGGGCTCGAGCCCAAGCCGGTCCCCGACCATGTCCGCGTCCGGGGCGCCGGCCGGGACGATGCGGCATGACCCACCATCGGATCGACCCGCGCAGCGGCACCGCCTTCACGCTCGACAAGGGCCAGAAGCTCGTCGTCATCGACCCCGAAGGCCAGCAGGTCGCCGACCTCCTCGCGTTCAACCGCGACGACGTGCGCGAGGTGATCAGCAACGGGCGCACCTTCGATTATGCCGACACCATCTACCTGACCACGGGGGCGCTGCTCTATTCGAACCGTTCCAACCCGATGCTCGAGATCATCGAGGACGAGGTCGGGCGGCACGATTTCCTCCTCACCCCGTGCAGCAAGGACACCTTCGCGCTGCTCTACGAGAACGAGCCCCCGCATCGCGGCTGTTTCGGCAACCTGGCCGCCGCGCTCGCGCCGTTCGGGATCGAGGAGGACGACATCCCCTGCGCGTTCAACTGCTTCATGAACGTACCGGTCGATGGCGCCAGCGGGCGGTTCAGCGTCGACCCGCCGCTGTCGAAAGCGGGCGACCGGCTGATGCTCGAGGCGAAAATGGACCTCGTCATCGGGTTGACCGCCTGTTCGGCGCCCAAGTCCAACGCGGGCAGCTTCAAGCCGATCGACTATCGCATCGAGGGGTGAGGCGGGCGCGGTGCCCGCGCCATCGCATCGAGGGGTGAGGCAGGCGCGGTGCCCGCGCCAAGGAAGCGCGATCGCGCGCTAGTCCTCGATCACGTCGGCCCAGTCGCGATGGCGCTGCGCCTCGGCCTTGAGGAAGGGGCAGACGGGGACGATCTTCCACCCCTCGCGGCGCGCGTGCGCGACCGCCGCCTTGGCGAGCGCGGCGGCCAGCCCCTGTCCGCGCACGGGCGGGGGCACGAAGGTGTGATCGACGAGGATCAGCGTCGCATTGCTGCGACTGAAGCTCATCTCGGCCTCTTCCTCGCTGCCCTCGGGGGTGCCGTACCAGCGCCCGCGCCCGTCGCGTTCCTCGAAATGGATCTCCATGGCGGGAACAACCCGCGACCTCAGGCCGGGGTTGCCTGTCGGCGCGGTGCGTCGAGCCGGCGCGCCAGCGCGACCATCGCGTAGATGAGCGGCGGGAAGAGCACCGCCGAGAGCACCACCTTGGCGAGCATCTGCCCGAGCATCAGGTTGGCGATCGGGAACACCCCGTAGAAGGCGATGGTGACGAAGATCAGCGTGTCGAGCGCCTGGCTCACCATCCCCGCGACCGCGCTGCGCAGCCAAAGGAGGCGCCCGCCCGGGCGCCGCAGCTTGTCGAAGATCCACACGTTGAGCAGCGTGGAAATGCCGTAGGCGACGATGCCGCCGAGCCAGATCCGCGGGGTCGAGGACAGCAGGAGGTTGAACGCGTCGAGCCGTTCGGCCTCCATCTCGGAGGCGGGCGGCAGCGCGAGGATGAGAAGCGTGAGCGCCGAGGAGACGAGCAGCGGCACGAAGCCGAACAGCACCATCCGCCGCCCGGTCCCGGCGCCGAACAGCTCGGTCACCGCCGAGCTCGTCACCACCAGCATGAGGAAGGCGAAGATCCCCGCCTCGACCGCCAGCATGCCCACGCCCGGCAGCGCGAACAGTTCGACCTGCTTGTTGGCGAACACCCCGGCGATACACACCATCCCGCCGTAGAAAACGGCGAAGGCGAAGAGGGAGAGGGGGATGGCGGGGGGCGCTGCGCGCGTGGTCGTGTCGGTCATGACGCCCGTTGCTGCCCATTTTCAAGCCCAAAGGAAAGGCTTTTCATTGACGCTTTGCGACGAGCGCTCTAGGCGGGGCGCCGATCCGTGAGGCCCCCGGTGCGGCCTCCGCCCCTTTCCTGCGCGCGCGAAAGACGAGATGCCCGAGACCCGTTTCGATATTGTCGCCATGGGCGATGCGATCGTCGACGTGATCGCCCCCGCGACCCCCCGGTTCCTCGAGGAGCACGGGCTGCCGGTCGGCTCGATGCAGCTGCTCAGCCCGCGCGAGGCCGACGATCTCTATGCCCGCATGGGGGTGGCCGAGGAGCATTCGGGCGGCTCGGCCGCCAATTCGATGGCGGGGGTCGCCGGGCTGGGCGGCAAGGTCGCCTTCATCGGGCAGGTCGCCGACGACCAGTTCGGCAAGATCTTCCGCCACGACCTGACCGCGATGGGGGTGCATTTCGACACCCCCGCGTTCGAGGCGACGGCGGATCGCCCGACCGGGCGCTGCCTCATCCTCGTCACCCCCGACGGGCAGCGGACCATGAACACCGCCCCGGGCGCGAGCCACGAGCTGGTCGCGGGGGCGGTCAGCCAGGACCTCGTCGCCAAGAGCCGCATCCTCTACCTCGAGGGCTATCTGTTCGGTCCCGACAAGCCGCGCAACGCGATGCTCGCGGCGCGGCGGATCGCCCATGCCGCGGGAAACGAGACCGCCTTCACCCTGTCCGAGAGCGTGATCATCTCGGACCGGCGCGACCGCTTCACCGCGCTGATCGAGGAAGGCGGGATCGACCTCCTCTTCTGCAACGACCACGAGGCCAGGCTCCTCACCGGGCACGAGGACGTGCTCGCCGCCGAGGCCGCTCTGGCGGCCAAGGTCCGTACGCTGGTCGTCACCCACGGGGCCGCGGGCGCGAGCGCGACGGTGGGCGGGACGCGCACCAAGGTCCCCGCCGCGCCGGTCGCCGAGGTGGTCGATACCACCGGCGCGGGCGACCTGTTCGCTGCGGGCTTCCTCGCCGCCTACGTCAAGGACCGCCCGATCGAGCGCTGCCTCGAGACCGGCGCCGTCGCGGCGGCCGAGGTGATCGGCCATTATGGCGCCCGCCCCGAAGTCGACCTGAAGGAACTGGTAAGCCTATGAGCAAGAGCGAGATCGGCCGGATCGCCATCTATTGCGGCCACCAGGCGGGGGCCAATCCCGCCTATGCCGAGATGGCGGTGCAGCTCGCCACCGAGATGGCGAACCGGGGCATCGACCTCGTCTATGGCGGGGGCAAGCTGGGGCTGATGGGGATCGTCGCCGACACCGTGCTCGAGGCCGGCGGCAAGGTCTATGGCGTCATCCCGCAGAGCCTCGTCGACGTCGAGGTCGCGCATCCCGGCCTGACCGAGCTGCACCCGGTGCCGGGCATGCACGAGCGCAAGGCCAAGATGACCGAACTCACCGACGCCTTCGTCTGCCTGCCCGGCGGGATCGGGACGATGGACGAGTTGATGGAAGCCTGGACGTGGAACGCGCTGGGCTATCACGCCAAGCCCTTCTGCCTCTTGAACGTCAACGGCTTCTGGGACGGTTTCGCGCGCTTCTGCGACCGCGTCGCCGACGAGGGCTTCATGTCGGCCGGCCGCCGCCAGCAGCTGCTGATGGCGCACGACCCGGTCGAGGCCATCGAAAAACTGGACGAAGCGTCCAAGGCCCGCCAACAAGGCATGGTCTGGTAGGCACCAACACGCCGGGGGAGGGCGACCAACAGTGCAAATTCTCATGAGCCTCGCGGGGATCGCGCTGATCCTGCTCCTGGCCTTCCTCCTGTCGGACGACCGCCGGGCGATCCGGCTGCGCGTCGTCGGTGCCGCCTTCGCGCTGCAGGCGGGGATCGCCGGGCTGGTGCTCGGCACCGACGGCGGCGCCGCGGTGCTCGGCTGGATGGCGAGCGGCGTGTCCTCGCTGCTCGGCTATTCGGCGGCCGGGACCCAGTTCATCTTCGGCCCGATCGCGAGCCCCGAGATCGGCGGCAACAGTTTCGCCATCGCCGCGCTGCCGGTGATCATCTTCTTCGCCGCGCTGATCAGCATCCTCTATTATCTCGGGGTGATGCAGCTGGTCATCAAATGGGTCGGCGGCGCACTCCAGAAGATCACCGGCATCTCGAAGGTCGAGAGCCTCGCCGCCGCCGCCAACATCTTCGTCGGCCAGTCGGAGAGCCCGCTGGTGGTCAAGCCCTATCTCGCCGCGCTGCCCCCGCAGAAGATCTTCACCATCATGTCGGTCGGCATGGCCGGCGTGGCGGGCACCATCCTCGCCGCTTATGCGGCGATGGGGATCGACATCGAATTCCTGCTCGCCGCCGCCTTCATGTCGGCGCCCGGCGGCATCCTGATGGCCAAGATCATCATGCCCGACCCGCGTCCCGCGCTGGCGGCCCCGGCCAACGGCGAGGCCGACGTGACGCTCAAGCGCGCCCCCAGGGACGCGATCTCGCAGGCGCTCGACGACGACCATCTCGAGGATGTCGACCCGCATGCCGACGAGGACAAGCCCGCCAACATCATCATGGCCGCCGCGATGGGCGCGCAGACGGGCGTCAAGCTCGCGGTCGCGGTCGCCGCGATGGTGCTCTCCTTCGTCGCGCTGGTGGCGCTCGCCAACGGCATCCTCGGCGGGGTCGGCGGCTGGTTCGGGCTCGAGGACCTCACCTTCCAGAAGATCGTCGGCTTCGTCTTCCAGCCGATTATGTACCTGATCGGGGTGCCGTGGGAAGAAGCCAATATCGCCGGCGGCCTGTTCGGCACCAAGGTGGTCTTGAACGAATTCGTCGCCTTCATCGATCTCGGGGCAATGGAAGGCTTGTCGACGCGCACCGTGGCGATCGTCACCTTCGCGCTGTGCGGGTTCGCCAACTTCAGCTCGATCGCGATCCAGATGGCGGTGACCGGCGGGCTGGCGCCCAACCAGCGCCCGGTGATCGCCAAGCTGGGGCTGCGCGCGCTCGCCGCGGGCAGCCTTGCCAACCTGATGAGTGCGGCGCTCGCGGGGCTGCTGCTCTCCTTTTGAGCCGCGTCGATTGAACCCCAAGTGATTGAGGGCTAAAGGCCTGCCCATGACCAAGACCATCACCAGTGAGAGCGTCGCGACCGTCAGCCTCAAGGACGATCCCGATACGCTCGCCCGCGACCTCGGCAACAGCTTTGTCGAATATGGCTTCGCGATCGTGCGCGACCACGGCATTCCGCAGGACCTCATCGACGAGGCGCATGCGAAGGCCGCGGCCTTCTTCGCGCTGCCCGAGGACGTGAAGCGCAAGTATTACATCGAGGGCGGCGGCGGGGCGCGCGGCTACACCCCCTTCGGCATCGAGACCGCCAAGGGCGCCAAGGCCTACGACCTCAAGGAATTCTACCATGTCGGGCGCGACCTGCCGCCCGGCCACAAGTTCCGCGATCATATGGGCGACAACATCTGGCCCGAGGAAATCGAGAGCTTCGAGACCACCTTCAAGAAGCTCTATGCCGAGTTCGATCATGCGGGCGAACGGCTGCTGCGCGCGGTCGCGCGCTTCCTCGACATCGAGGAGGAATTCCTCGTCGACGCGATCCGCGACGGCAACAGCGTGATGCGCATGCTGCACTACCCGCCGATCCCCGCGCAGCCGGGCGAACATATTCGCGCCGGCGCGCACGGCGACATCAACGCGATCACGCTGCTGCTCGGCGCCGAGGAAGCGGGGCTCCAGCTGCTCACCAAGGAAGGCGAGTGGCTCGACGTCAAGCCCAAGGAAGGCGAGCTCGCGATCAACATCGGCGACATGCTCGACCGGCTGACCAACGGCTACCTGCCCTCGACCCAGCACCGGGTGATCAACCCCACCCCCGAACGCGCGAGCAATTCGCGCTACTCGATGCCTTTCTTCCTGCACTTTCGCAGCGATTTTTGCATCGAGGCGCTGCCGAACTGCGTGCCCGAGGGCGAAGAGCCCAAATATCCGCCGATCACCGCGGACGACTATCTCCAGCAGCGGCTGGCGGAGATCAAGCTCAAGTAAATCGGTAGCGCGTCGAAACTGTCCTGCTAGGGTCGGTTCATGGCCGTGCTTTCAGACAGTTTCGACGCGTTCGTCCGTGACGGCGATCGCTTTACGAGCACTGCGCCCGAGGCGTGGGCGCAGGGGCGCACGCTTTATGGCGGGATGACGCTGGCGCTCGCGCATGAGGCGGCGCGGCGCTATTTCGACGAGCTGCCGCCGCTGAGGAGCGCGCAATGCCTGTTCGTGGGGCCGGCGGCGGGGCGAGTGCATTTCCTGCCCGGCATGTTGCGCAAGGGGCGCTCGACGACGATGGTGGCGGTCGAGGCGGTGAGCGATGACGGGCCGGTGCTGCGCGCCAGCTTCGTCTTCGGGGCGAGCCGCGACAGCGCGGTGGCGGTCGAGCCGCCGGGGCTGCCCGATGTCGCCAAGCCCGACGAAGCGATCCCCTTGTTCGCGAGCGGCCACGAGCGCGCGCCCGGCTTCACCGCCAATTTCGACATGCGGCTGGGCGGCGGTGCGCAGGGCGTCTCGGGGGGCGAGCCGATGATGGCGACCTGGGCGAAGTTTCGCGAACCGCCGGGGGGCGATCCGGTGTCGGCGCTGCTGGCGCTCGCCGATGCGCCGCCGCCCGCCGCGATCACCCGGTTCCCGCGGGTCGCGCCATTGTCGAGCGTGACCTGGCACATCGACCTCGTCGCGGAGCCTACGGACGTTGACGGCTGGCACCTGCTCGCCGCCGAGGCCGAGCATGCGGGCGAGGGGCTGACGACACAGGACATGAAACTGTGGCGCGAGGACGGGCAGTTGCTCGCCATCGGGCGCCAGAATATCGCGATCTTCGCCTAGCCCCTCTTCTTCTGTCCCGCCGCGACCATCTTGAGGAGCGTCTTGCGCGGCACGAAGGGGATGATGCGCTTCAGCAGGATCGAGAGCTTCTTCTCGTTGATGGTGATCAGCTTGCCCTTCATCATCGCGTCATAGCCATGCTTGGCCACCGAGCGCGGCGAGGCGCCGCCCTGCTTGACCATCTGCGTGTCGCGAAGGTCGGCGACGTCGGCGAACTCGGTCTCGACATAGCCGGGGGCGAGCGCGGTGACGGTGACACCGGTGCCCTTCAGTTCCTGTGCGAGCGCCTGGCTGTAGCTGTTCACGAACGCCTTGGTGGCGAAATAGACCGCCTGCCCGGGGCCGGGCACGAAGCCCGCGGTCGAGCCGACGTTGAGGATCCGCCCCGAGCCGCGCGTCACCATGTCGCGCGCGACGAGCCAGCTGAGCGTGACCAGCGCCTTCACGTTGAGGTCGATCATCGCCATCTCGGTGGCGAGGTCGCGCGCGAGATGCTTGCCGCCGCCGCCAAAGCCCGCGTTGTTGATGAGGATGTCGGGGGTAAGGGCCGCGCTGGTGACTTTCTCGTAGAGCGCCCTGGCCTCGGCATGGCCCGCCAGGTCGTGCGCGAAGACATGGACGCTGACGCCGTGGCCGCTCTCCAGTTCGGCCTTGAGTGCCTGCAGCTCCTGCTCGCGCCGCGCGGTGATGACGAGGTCGCCGCCCCGGGCCGCGTGGAGGCGGGCGAATTCGCGGCCGATGCCGGCCGAGGCACCGGTGACGAGGGCGAGGTTGGGCATGTTCTTCTCCGCTCTTTGCAGCCGGTGAACGGCGGGCGCGGCGGTTAGGCTCCGTCCTCGAGGTTCTTGGGCCCGAAACCGTGCGGCAGGATCGCCTCGATGGTCAGCCGTTCGACCGCCTCGCCGTCGCCGCTCGCGGCGAGGATCACGATGTCGCGGCCCGCAAGGTGCGCGGCCTCGAGGATGGCCTGTCGGCAGCCGCCGCAGGGGGTGACCGGCGCCGCGCCCGCGAGCGCGTCGCCGCTGCCGTCGCCGCCCGCGACCGCGATGCGCTTGACCTTGTCGAGCCCGAAGGCGTGCTGCGCGGTGGTCAGCGCCGACTGCTCGGCGCACAGCCCGAGGCGGTAGCAGGCGTTCTCGAGGTTGGCGCCGGTGACGATCTCGCCATCGACGCTCTCGATCGCGCAGCCGACCGAGAAGCCCGAATAGGGGGCGTAGGCCTTGAGCGCGGCACCGCGGGCGCGGGCGATCAGTTCTTGTTCGGTCATGACATTGTCTCTAGTCGCGGCTAGCCAGCCCGCAAAGGAGTTTTGACCCATGCGCCTCGTTCCCGTTTCGCTGCTGGCCCTCGCGGTCGCGGCCTGTTCCTCGACCCCGCCGGTCGAGACCGCCCCCGTCGCGACCGAGATCCAGCTGCTCGCGCTCAACGACCTGCACGGCCGGCTCGAGGCGCCCGAGGAAGTGGTGCCGGTGACGATGGCCGACGGCAGCGTCATCCGCGTGCCCGCGGGCGGCGCGGCGATGCTGGGGGGGGCGCTCAAGGCCTATCGCACCGACAACAGCATGACGGTCGCGGCGGGCGACCTCATCGGCGCCACCCCGCTCGCCTCGGCGCTGTTCCTCGACGAGCCGACGATCGAGGCGCTCGACCTCATGGGGCTCGACTATTCGGCGCTCGGCAACCACGAATTCGACAAGGGCGTGCCCGAACTGCTGCGCATCCAGAACGGCGGCTGCGAACAGTTCACCGCGCGCACCCCCTGCGCGCTCGACGGCAGCTTCGACGGCGCCGACTTCGACTATATGGGCGCCAACGTCTTCCTGCCCGACGGGACCAACCTGCTGCCCGACGCCTTCGTGCGCGACTTCGGCGCGGTGCAGGTGGGGATCATCGGGCTGCCGCTGGTCTCGGTCCCCGGGCTGGTCGCCCCCAACCTCGTCGACGGGCTGGTCTTCACCGACGAGGCCGAGACCGCCAACGCGTTGGTCCCGTCGCTGCTCGAGGCCGGGGCCGACACGATCGTGCTGCTGATCCACCAGGGCGCGCGCGGGGTCGAACGCTGGGACGACAAGGGCTGCGAAGGGCTGTCGGGCGAGATCCTGCCGATCGTCGAGCGGCTCGACCCGGCGATCGCGGTGGTCGTCTCGGGGCATACCCACGCCGCCTATACCTGCCGGCTGCCGATGGCGGACGGCGCGGGCGAGCGGCTGCTCACCAGCGCCGGGCGCTACGGCGCCTTCTTCACCGACATCCGGCTCGCCTTCGCGGGCGAGCAACTGGTGGCCACGCGCGCCGACAATGTCGTGGTTCAGGGCGAGAGCTTCGTCGGGCGCGACGGCGAGGTGGTGGCGGCCTCGCCGCGGCTGCCGCTATTCACCCCCGACCCGGCGGTGGCGGCGCTGGTCGAGCGCACGCTGGACAAGGCGCGCCCGCAGATGGAGCGCGTGGTCGGCCGGCTGTCGGGCCCCGCGCCCGATCATCCCGACGACCTTGAAAGCCCCGCCGCCAACCTGATCGCCGACGCGCAGCTCGCCGCCACCCGCGCCGCCGACCGGGGCGGGGCGCAGCTCGCCTTCATCAACGGCGGCGGGGTCCGCGACGCGCTGGTGCCCGGCCCCGACGGGGCGGTTACCTTCGAGCAGCTCTTCGCGGTCCAGCCGTTCGGCAACACGCTGATGACCGTCACCCTCTCGGGCGCCGAGCTCAAGGCGCTGCTCGAGCAGCAGTTCGTCACCGCCGACGGGCGCGACCGCGAAAGCCACCTCATCCCGAGCGGCAACTTCACCTTCGCCTACGACCTGTCGCTTCCGGCGGGCGAGCGGGTGGTGTCGATGCGGCTCGACGGCGTGCCGATCGACCCGGCCCGCGACTATCGGGTCACGACCAACAATTTCGTCGCCAACGGGGGCGATGGCTACAGCGTCTTCACCCGCGGGCGCGGGCGCACCGGCGCGGGGCTCGACCTCGATGCGCTGGTCGACTGGATCGCCGAGGGGCGCGCGGTGCCCGCGGTGGGGCGGATCGACAACCGGACGCCGGCGCGCTGAGCGGGCTCAGCGCAGCGGCGGCTCGTCGAAGCTGCGCAGCTTGCGGCTGTGCAGCCCGTCGCCCTCGTGGCGGAGCTGGTCGAGCGCCTCGATGCCGATCCGCAGGTGCTGGCTGATCGCCTTTTCGTAAAAGGCGTTGGCCTGCCCCGGCAGCTTGAGTTCGCCGTGCAGCGGCTTGTCCGAGACGCACAGGAGCGTGCCGTAGGGCACGCGGAAGCGATAGCCCTGCGCGGCCACCGTCGCGCTCTCCATGTCGATCCCGACCGCGCGGCTCTGGTTGAAGCGCTTGGCCGAGAGCGTGTAGCGCAATTCCCAGTTGCGATCGTCGGTGGTGACGACGGTGCCGGTGCGCAGCCGCTTCTTGAGCTGCTCCTCGCTCTCGCCAGTGACGTCGAGCGCGGCGCGGTACATCGCGGTCTGCACCTCGGCGATGGCGGGAATGGGGATCTCGACCGGGAGCATCTCGTCGAGCACATGATCATCGCGCAGGTAGGCGTGGGCGAGGACATAGTCGCCGATCGTCTGCGAGGGACGCAGCCCCCCGCAATGGCCGATCATCAGCCACGCCTCGGGGCGCAGCACCGCGACATGGTCGCAGATCGTCTTGGCGTTGGACGGGCCGACCCCGATGTTGACCAGCGTGATGCCCTCATTGTCCTCGGCGATCAGGTGATAGGCGGGCATCTGGTGGCGCCGCCACGTGCCCGCCGCGATCTGCGCCTCGGCATCGGCGAGCTGGCCGCGCTCGTAATAGCCGCCGGGCACCGAGAAGGCGGTGAAGCGGCTGTCGGGCTTGCGCAACTCGTCGATCGCCAGCCGGACGAATTCGTCGACATAGCGGACATAGTTGGTGAACAGCACATAGCGCTGGAAGTGCCACGGCGAGGTGCCGCTGTAATGCTTGAGCCGCGCGAGGCTGAAATCGGTCCGCGGTCCGTCGAACAGCGCGAGCGGGCGGGTCGGGTGAAGCGAGAAGTCCCACACCCCGTCGGCCACCTCGTCGCCGATCGCCTCGAGCTCGGTCGAGGGGAACCAGCGCGACAGTTCGGCCGAGCTCAGCCCGTCGAGATCGAGGTCGGCCTGGTCGAGCACGAAGGGGTAGGGGATCTCGCTGTGGCTGCGACCGACGGTGACGGTCACGTCATAGTCGCGCATGATGTGGCTGAGCTGTTCGCGCAGGTACGGGCGGAACAGCTTGGGCCGCGCCACCGAGGTCGAATAGGTGCCGGGGATGTTGAGCCGCGCGAAGGCGCGCCCGGGGACCGCGACATCGCCCTTGGGGTCGTGCACGATCCGCAGCTCGGGATAGGCAAAGCGCCCCTCGGCGCGCGCCGCCTCGTCGGGGCGGCTGCCGTCGCCGGCATAGGCCGCCAGATCGGCGTGGAGGTTGGCTACGCTGGTCTCGTAAATGGCCTCGAGGTCGTCGAGGAGGCCGTCAATCCGTTCTTCTGTCGTCATGGCCCAAGCGCTTGGCGCAAGGCGGCGCGGCTGGCAAGGGGGCAGACGCCGCGCGCCCGCCTTGGCCCGGCGCGCCGCGCGCTCAGTCGGCGGGTTGCCAGTCCGACCCGGCGAGCGTGAGCGGCAGGCGCATCGCCCCCTGGCTGAAGCTGCCGACGAAGGCCTCGCCGTTCCAGGTGCCCTCGTAGCTCGCGCCCACCGTGGGGATCGTCACGGTCAGCACGTCGTCGGCCAGCGCGACCCCGCCGACGGGCAGCGGCATGTCGGTCTGGTCGGGGCTGTAGGCGATCCCCTCAAGCGTGCCGTCCTCATCCTCGTCGCTGAACACGAAGATCACGCGCAGCGAAGTATCGCCGACCTCGAGCGTGCCCGCCCAGGTGCCGATCGCCTCGTCATGATCGTCGGCATGCGCGGGCGCGGCGAGCATCATGGCGGCAGCGGCGAGCGGGGCGAAACGGGTCATCGGCATGGTCTCCTCAAAGTGTCCGGTCGATGTGGGAGCCGCGGCGCGCGGCGCAAGGGGTGCTCGGTCGATTTCGACGAACGGCCTGCCACGCGCGGGCGGGGCGATCAGGGAAGCGGGCGCCCGGTGAGGAGATGGACGGCAAGATGGTCGGGGTTGATCCCGGCATGGCTGTTGACCATCACCACCACCGCCTCGCCGCGGTCTGGGTCGAGCGCCATCATCGCGCGCGAGCCCCCGGTGGCGCCATTGTGCCAGACGATCTCGCGGTCGCCGAAGCGGCGGCGGAACAGCCCGAGCCCGTCGGCGTCGCCGCCCTCGAACAGGAGGGCGATCGCCTCGGCGAAGGCCGCGGGGCGCTCGAGGTAGAGGCGGGCGAAGCGGGCCATGTCGGCGATGTCGGCGCGCACCCCGCCCGCGGGGGCGAAGGCGCCGAGATCCCAGTCGGACTGGGGTTGGTGGAGCCTGCCGTGCGGCTGCGCGAGCGTGCCCTCGGAGCTGTTGCCGATCACCGCCTCGAGCCCGAGCGGGACGAACAATCGCTCCTCGAGCAGCGCGGCATAGGAGGTGCCGGCGGCCCGGGCGAGCGCCGCGCCGAGAATGGCGGCACCGAAATTGCTGTAGGCGACGGTCTCGCCCGGCTCGCTCTCGAGCGTGCTGGTCGCGGCGATCGAGGCGTGGAGCGCGTCGATGTCGTAATGCGCGTAGGGATCGAAGGGCTGCGAGGGCGAGAAGTCGGCGGGGAGGCGGGGCAGGCCGGCGCGATGGCGGGCCAAGTCCGCGAGCGTGATCGCGCGCCCGTCGGCGCCGTCGGGCAATTGCGCGGTCTCGGGCAGGTAGCGATTGACCGGGTCGTCGAGCGCCACCGTTCCGTCGGCCGCCAGCGAGGCGAGGAGAAGGCCGGTCATGCTCTTGGTGATCGAACCGATCTCGAAGCGCGTGTCGCCGTCATAGCCGGTCGCCGGATCGGCACGCACGATGAGATCCTCGCGGCCCAGGGCGATCAGCGCGACCGCGACCGCCATGCCGTCATGCTCGGCGACGACCGGGTCGAGCAGCGCCGCGACCGTCTCGGGCGCGGGCAGGACATGGTCGGCGGGCAGCGCCGCCTCTTCCGGCAGCTCCGCCTCGGGGTCGAGCGTCAGCGTGAGCGGCAGCTGCGCCCCGCCCTGCCGGAAGGTGCCGACGAAGCGGCCCTCCTCGTAGCGCCCCTCGTAAGAGGCGCCGACCATCGGGATGGTGAGCGTGAGGATCCCGTCGGCCAGCGCGACCTCGCCGAGCGGCAGGGGCTGGTCGCTCTGCGCCGGGCTGTAGGCATTGCCATCGGGGTTGCCGTCGCCGTCGGCATCGCCGAGCGCGAAGATCAGCGGCAGCGCGCCGCCCGGCGTGGTCAGCGTGCCCGTCCACTTGCCCGCCAGCCCGGCGCTGTCGATCGTCTCCTGCGCGCCTGCCGGGCTCGTGGTGGCAGCGAGGAGGGCGGTGAAGGCGAGGACGAGGCGCATGACGATCTCCTGGTCCTGGACGGCTCGGGGGCAAGGCTAGGCCGCGCGGGCTGCGAAGGAAAGGAGCGCGCAAAGAAAAAGCCGCCCCGGACGGGACGGCTTTCTCCTGGTCGCGGTTCGCGAAGCCTAGCGCTTCGAGAACTGGAACGAACGACGTGCCTTGGCCCGGCCGTACTTCTTGCGCTCGACCACGCGGCTGTCGCGGGTCAGGAAGCCCGCGCGCTTGATGGTGGTGCGCAGCGCCGGCTCGTAGCGGGTCAGCGCCTGGGCGATGCCGTGCAGCACCGCGCCCGCCTGCCCCGACAAACCGCCGCCCTTGACGGTGGCGATCACGTCATACTGGCCGGCGCGATCGGTGATGCCGAACGGCTGGTTGATGACGAGGCGCTGGGTGGGACGCGCGAAATAGACCGCCTGGTCGCGACCGTTGACGGTGATCTTGCCCGAACCCGGCTTGATCCACACGCGGGCGACCGCGTCCTTGCGGCGACCGGTGGCGTAGGCGCGGCCATACTGGTCGAGCTCCTGCTCGCGCAGCGGGGCTTCTTCCTCGACCGGCGCCTGCGTCTCGACGTCGGCATTCTGCTCGGCGTCGGGGGCGGTGACGGTTTCTTCCTTGGTCGTGCCCTGCTGGCCCTTGGTCAGGTCCTTGAGGTCTTCGAGACCCTTCTTTTCGTCAGCCATTACGCACCCACCTTGTTCTTGCGGCTCATCGACGCGACGTCGAGCGTTTCGGGGTTCTGGCCACCGTGCGGATGCTCGGTGCCGTTGTAGAGATGAAGGTTCTTCATGACCGCACGGCCGAGCGGCCCGCGCGGAACCATGTTCTTGACGGCCTTCTCAAGCACGCGCTCGGGGAACTTGCCTTCGAGGATCTTCGCCGGCGTGGTTTCCTTGATGCCGCCGGCATAGCCGGTGTGCTTGTAATAGGTCTTGGTATTGGCCTTGTCCGAGGTGAAGCGGACCTTGTCGGCGTTGATCACGACGACATGGTCGCCGCAATCGACGTGCGGCGTGAAGCTCGGCTTGTGCTTGCCGCGGATATGGTTGGCGATGATCGCGGCGAGACGCCCGACGACCAGCCCTTCGGCATCGATCAGATGCCATTTCTTTTCGACCTCGGCCGGCTTGGCCGGCTTGGTGGTCTTCATCAGCGCCTTCATGGCCTGATCTCCCGTTGAAAAAGACGAAAGGCACGGGACGAACCCATGCCGTTGGGCGCGCTATTGGCGACAGGCGGCGGGAAAGTCAAGCAATCCGGGCGGTTGCTGGCGGGTATTATGATACCGCCCCGCGTTGCGGGCGACCACTCAGGCGATCGAAACGTCGCCGCGCGGCCCCGAATTCTCGACAAGCCAGTCGTGATAGTCGCCCGGAAGCTTGGCGATCGGCCAGACGGTGATCGCGGGCACAGAGAAGCCGTGCAGGTCCTTCACCCGGGCGATGAGCGCGTCGGTGCAGTCCATGGTGGTCTTGGCGATCACCGGGAATTCGGCGCCGGTCTCGATCTGGCCTTCCCAGCGATAGATCGACTTGGCCTGGCCGAGGATGTTGCAGCAGGCGGCGTGGCGTTCCTCGACGAGGGTGCGGGCGATTTCCTGCGCTTCGCCGAGCGAGGAGCACATGATGAAGACGCTGACCGCCTGCTTGTCGCTCATCGGGCCCTCCCGAGCACATGCGCGCCCCAGGCGAGGCTGGCGACGACCAGCGCGCCGACCGCCTGGTGGAGGACGGCGAGCGTGATGTTCATGCCGCTCATCACGGTGGCGATGCCGAGCAGGATCTGCGTGCCGATGGTGGCGTGGAGCGCGATTCCGGCGCGGCGGTCGAGCGGTTTGACGC
The DNA here is from genome assembly GCF_022865105.1 of Sphingomicrobium astaxanthinifaciens. Taxonomy (GTDB): domain Bacteria; phylum Pseudomonadota; class Alphaproteobacteria; order Sphingomonadales; family Sphingomonadaceae; genus Sphingomicrobium; species Sphingomicrobium astaxanthinifaciens. Next base: position 278,490 of record NZ_JAKNYM010000001.1, on the reverse strand, counting down.
GGATCGCGAGCATGATGATCGCGGCGGCGGCAATAAAGGCGAACCAGCGGTGCATCCAGTGGATGAGGAAGGGGTCGTTGGTGAGCGTCGACCACGCGCCCCCCGACCAGTCGACCGCGCCCGCGGGATAGGCCTTGTCGGCCATCAGCGGCCATTCGGTGGTGATGTAGCCCGCGTTCAACCCCGCGACCCAGGCGCCGAGCAGCAGCTGCACGAAGAGGATCAGCGACACCGGGAGCGCGAAGCTGCGCATCGTCGCGGGCGTCAGGTTGCCGCGCGCATGCTGGCGCAGGTCGAGCGCGGTCCAGATCAGCCCGGCGAGGATGAACAGCGCGGTGAGGAGGTGCGCGGCGAGGCGGAAGTGCGACACGTCGGTCCGCCCGACCAGCCCCGACTGCACCATGTACCAGCCGAGCGCGCCCTGGCTGGCGCCCAGCAGGAAGAGCGCGACGAGGCGCGGCTTGTAGCCCTCGGGGATCGCCTTCTTCACCCAGAACCAGGCGAGCGGGAGGAAAAAGGCGAGCCCGACCATGCGCGCGAGGAAGCGGTGGAACCACTCCCAGAAATAGATCAGCTTGAACTGCGCGAGGTCCATCCCGGCGGGGCCGTTGACCTCGATATATTCGGTCGTCTGGCGATAGAGCGCGAACTCGCTCTCCCATTGTGCCGTCGAGAGCGGGGGCAGAGTGCCGGTGACGAGATCCCAGCGCGTGATCGACAGCCCGCTTTCGGTCAGCCGGGTGATGCCGCCGACGACGACCATGACGAAGACGAACCCGGCCACGGCGAAGAGCCAGTTGGCGAGCGCGAGCGGCCGCGCGGTAACCGGGGACGCGGCGACGGGGCGATCCATGTTCATGGCGCGGGGCTATGCCGCGATCGGCGTGCTTTGGGAAGGGGCACCAAGGGCTTAGGGGCCCGCCGCGGAAAAATCACCGTGGATGCGATGTGATATTGTCACGTGGGCGCGATGCCCCTATATGCCGCCGCATGAACGCGATCCTGCGCCAATCCGCTGCCCTCGACCGGCTGGCCATCGGCCTGTCGGGGCTGTGCCTCGTCCACTGCATGGCGACCGCCGTGCTGGTGGCGACGCTGGCGAGCGCGGGCGGGTTGCTCGGCGCCGAGGTGGTGCACGAGGCGGGGCTGGGAATCGCGATGCTGCTCGGCGCGCTGTCGCTCGGCCGCGGGGTGCGCGCGCATGGCTACATGATGCCGAGCGCGGTCGGCGGGCTCGGGCTCGGGGTCATGGGGGGCGCGCTGACGCTGCCCCACGACGGCAGCGAACTGGTCGCCACGATGGTCGGGGTCGGGCTGCTCGCGCTGGGGCACCGGCTCAACGCGATGGCGAACGACTAGCTGGCGCATCGGCACGCCGAGCGCACCGCCGGATTGCTTGTCTGGCCCCGGCGCGGCGCCTATAAAGACGCTATGGCCGAGCCCAACCACCACCATCACGCCCACCAGGGCGAGGCGCTGCGCGATGCCGCGCGCGCCCAGATGCTCGAGCGCGGCGAGCAGTGGACCGACATGCGCGCCGCGGTGTTCGACGCGCTCGCCACCTTCGACCAGCCCGCCTCGGCCTATGACATCGCCGAGAAGGTCGGGGCCGCGCGGGGCAAGCGGGTGGCGGCCAACAGCGTCTATCGCATCCTCGACCTGTTCGTGAATGCCAACCTCGCGGCCCGGGTCGAGAGCGCCAACGCCTATGTCGCCAACGAGCATCCGGGCTGCCTGCACGACTGCATCTTCCTGATCTGCGATGCCTGCGGGAAGGCGACCCACCTCGACGACGATTCGATCGCGGGCGGGGTGCGCAGCGTGGCGCGCGACGCGGGCTTCTCGCCCAAGCGCCCGGTGATCGAGGTGCGCGGCACCTGCGGCGACTGCAACGACTGAGCGCGCCGCGCGCGCCGATCGGTCGCGCCATTGCAACCGAAGTGTGATGACACCGGGCACCGGGGGCGTTAGGGTCGGCGCCATGACGACACGCCCCGAGACGCCGCTGCTGGACCAGGTCCAGTTCCCCTCCGATATCCGCCAGCTCGACAAGAGCCAGTTGCGCCAGTTGTGCGACGAATTGCGCGCCGAGATGATCGATGCGGTCTCGACCACCGGCGGGCACCTCGGCGCGGGGCTCGGCGTCGTCGAACTGACGGTCGCGATCCATTATGTCTTCGACACGCCCGAGGACCGGCTGATCTGGGACGTCGGCCACCAATGCTATCCGCACAAGATCATCACCGGGCGGCGCGATCGCATCCGCACCATCCGGCAGGGCGGGGGGCTCTCGGGCTTCACCAAGCGCGCCGAGAGCGAATATGACCCGTTCGGCGCGGCGCACAGCTCGACCTCGATCTCGGCGGGGGTCGGGTTCGCCACCGCCAACAAGCTGGCGGGGCGGCCGGGGCGCGCGATCGCGGTGATCGGCGACGGCGCGATGAGCGCGGGGCTGGCCTATGAGGCGATGAACAATGCCGAGGGTGCGGGCAACCGCCTCGTCGTCATCCTCAACGACAACGACATGTCGATCGCCCCGCCCGTGGGCGGATTGTCGCATTACCTCGCGCGGCTGGTGTCGAGCGATGCCTATCTCAAGGTGCGCGACTTCTCCTCCAAGCTCATCCGCCGCGTCTCCAAGCGGGTCCACAAGACCGCCTCCAAGGCGGAGGAATATGCGCGCGGGATGGTGACCGGGGGCACGCTGTTCGAGGAACTGGGCTTCTATTACGTCGGCCCGGTCGACGGGCATGACATCGAGACGCTGGTCGACATCCTCGAGAATGTCCGCGACGCCGAGGAAGGGCCGATCCTCGTCCATGCGCGCACGGTCAAGGGCAAGGGCTACGAACCCGCCGAGGCCGCCGCCGACAAGTATCACGGGGTCGCCAAGTTCGACGTCGTCTCGGGCGAGCAGAAGAAGAGCTCGGGCGGGCCGCCGAGCTACACCAAGGTGTTCGCCAACGCGCTGATCGCCGAGGCCGAGCGCGACGACAAGATCGTCGGCATCACTGCGGCGATGCCCTCGGGCACCGGGATGGATGCCTTCGAGAAGGCTTTCCCCGAGCGGATGTTCGACGTCGGCATCGCCGAGCAGCACGCGGTCTGCTTCGCCGCCGGGCTCGCCGCGCAGGGGCACAAGCCCTTCTGCGCCATCTATTCGACCTTCCTCCAGCGCGCCTACGACCAGGTCGTCCACGACGTAGCGATCCAGAACCTCCCGGTGCGCTTCGCGATGGACCGCGCCGGGCTGGTCGGGGCCGACGGCTGCACCCATGCGGGTAGCTTCGATCTCGCCTATCTTTGCACGCTGCCCAATTTTGTCGTCATGGCCGCCTCCGACGAGGCCGAGCTGACGCACATGGTCCACACCATGGCGCATTATGATGAGGGGCCTATCGCGGTGCGCTATCCGCGCGGCGCGGGCACCGGGGTGGCGATCCCCGAGACACCGCAATTGCTCGAGATCGGCAAGGGACGGATCGTCAAGGAGGGCAAGACCGTCGCCATCCTCAACCTCGGCACCCGGCTCGAGGAATGCCGCAAGGCCGCCGACCAGCTCGAGGCGAGGGGGCTGAGCGTCACCATCGCCGACCTGCGCTTCGCCAAGCCGCTCGACGAAGCGCTGATCCGCGACCTGCTCTCGCGCCACGAGGTCGCGGTGACGATCGAAGAAGCCGCGGTCGGCGGGTTCGGCGCGCACGTGCTGACGATGGCCTCCGATGAGGGGCTGACCGACGCGGGCCTCAAGATCCGCACCATGCGGCTGCCCGACACGTTCCAGGACCAGGACGCCCCCGACAAGCAGTATGAGGAAGCCGGGCTCACCGCCCCCGACATCGTCGAGACGGTGCTCAAGGCGCTCAAGCGCAACGACGTGCGCGACGAAGGCGTGGTCGCCTGAACGACCTGCGGTTCAGCCTGCGCGGGCGGCTCAAGGCCTTCACCTTCGCGCTCGCGGGGCTCAGGACGCTCTGGCGCGAGGAACCGACCACGCGGTTCCACGCCGTCGGCAGCGTGGCCGCGCTGGTCGCGGCGCTCGCCGTCGGGCTCGAGCGGTGGGAGTGGTTCGCGACCCTCACGCTGATTGCCTTCATCTGGTTCGCCGAGGCGGTGAACACCGCGGTCGAGCGGCTCGCCGACGCGGTTACGCTCGAGCATCACCCGCTGATCGGCAAGGCCAAGGACGTGGCCAGCGCCGCGGTGGTGATCGCCAGCCTTGCCGCACTGGCGGGCGTGGTCATCGTCTTCGGGCCCCACGTCGCGGCGTTCCTCGGCGCCTGACCGACCGCGCACGATGAGCGAGCGCGAGCCGAGCGAACCGATCGTCCTCCAAGCCCGGACGCGGCGCCGCCATCCGCGCTGGCATTTGCCCGCGATGCTCGCGCAGGTGGTGCTCGCCGCCTGGCTCGCGGGGCTGCTCGGGCGCCCGCCGGTCAGCGGGCTGATCCTGTGGGGCTGGCTCGCCCTGCCGGTGGTCGTCATGGCCAGCCTCGCGCTACTGCTGCGCCCGAGCGGGCGCACGCTCGGGCTGCGGATCGACGGCGAGGGGATCGTCTATCCCGCCTACCACCCCGATCGCATCGACTGGCAGGCGGTCGAGGAAATCCGCACGCTGGGCGCGGGCGAGGGCGAGGCGGTGCTGTTCGACCTCCGTGACGCGCCGGCCGGCGGGGGCAGCCGCCCGGTCGGCATCAGCCGCGTCTTCGGCTTCGGCAATTTCGGGGTCCGCACCGACGACCTCGACTGCACGCTAGACGAGGTGGCGACCGCCGCGCAGCGCAATTTCCGCCTCGCCCAGCGCACCGGGCGCTTCAAGCCGCGCGAGGTCCGCCGCGATGCAGAAGGCCGGCGGCGCACCGTCGGCTTCGGCAAGGGGCGGGGACTGCGCCTCTGAAGGGTTTGACAGCAACCGCCACGGACGCAAGGGAAGAGCAATGGGGAAAATCCGCGCTGACCAGTTGCTCGTCGCCCGTGGCCTCGCCGAGAGCCGGACCAGGGCGCAGGCCTATATCCTCGCCGGCGACGTCTTTTCGGGCGAACGCAAGGTCGAGAAGGCGGGCGAGCAGTTGAAGGAGGATGCGCCGCTCGAGGTGCGCGGCAAGGAGCATCCGTGGGTCAGCCGCGGCGGGATCAAGCTCGACCATGGGCTCGACTATTTCGGCATCGAAGTCACGGGCATGACCGCGCTCGATGTCGGCTCCTCGACGGGCGGGTTCACCGACGTGCTGCTGACCCGCGGCGCGGCGAAGGTGTTCGCGGTCGACGTCGGCACCAACCAGCTGGCATGGAAGCTGCGCTGCGACGAGCGGGTGAGCGTGCACGAACAGACCAATGCACGTTCGCTCACCAGCGAGATCGTCACCGAGACGCCCGATATCGTCGTTTGCGATGCGAGTTTCATCGCGCTGCACAAGGTGCTCGACGCCGCGCTCGACCTCGCGAAGGGCGGGGGCTGGCTGGTCGCGCTCGTTAAGCCGCAGTTCGAGGCGGGCCGCGCCGAGGTCGGCAAGGGGGGGGTGGTGCGCAACCCTGCGGTGCACGCCCGCGTGTGCGACGAGGCGGCGGCATGGGTCGAAAGCAAGGGCTGGCGCGTACTGGGCATCGAGCAAAGCCCGATCACGGGCCCCGAGGGCAATGTCGAGTTCCTACTCGGCGCACGAAAGGATGGCGAATGAGCGCGACGAAGAGTGACAAGGGGATCTGGAAGCGGGCGCTGTGGCTGGTGCCGCTGGTGGTGATCGGGGGCAGCCTGTCGGGCGTCGGGTTCGGGCCCGACGCCTGGTATGCCGCGCTCGAGAAACCGAGCTTCCAGCCGCCCGCCTACCTATTCGGGATCGTCTGGCCCGCGCTCTACACGATGATCGCGCTGGCGCTCGCGACGGTGCTCAACGAACCGCGCACCCCGGCGCGCGATGCGGCGGTGGGGCTGTGGGGCATCCAGCTGCTGCTCAACTTCAGCTGGAGCTATGTCTTCTTCGGCGCGCATGCGATCGCCTTCGCCAAATGGCATCTCGCCGCGATCCTCGTCGTCGCCGCGCTCGCGGCGGGGCGTTTCTGGCGCATTCGCCCCCTAGCCGGATGGCTGATGGTGCCCTATCTCCTATGGCTGATCTTCGCCTTCATGCTCAACAGCGCGATCGTGGAGCTGAACCCCGGGGTCTCCGAGCCCCTGTTCGGATAGAAAGAGACGACAGCCGATGCAGAGCCAGAACAAGTTTTTCGACGATCTCGCCAAGGTAGTGAACGGCATGGCCGGCACCGTTGCCGGGATGGGCCGCGAGGCTGAGGCGGGGATGAAGGAGAAGCTGCGCGACCTCGTCGGCTCCGACGAGATGGTGAGCCGCGAGGAATTCGAGGCGGTCAAGGCGATGGCGATCAAGGCGCGCGAGGAAAATGAACTCCTGAAGGCGCGGCTCGACGCGATGGAGGCGAGCAAGGCGCCCACCAGGAAACCCGCTGCCAAGAAGAAGCCCGCCGCGAAGAAGTGACGATGATGGCCGAGGACCGCCAGATCACCCCCCGCGAGGAGGACGCGCCGGTCGAGATCTTCGAGGCCTATTTCAACGCGCGCGGCTGGGCCTGCGAACGCGTCGGCGAAGGCGAGGCGATCGCCAGCGCGAGCGGGTCCTGGTCGCAATATGAGCTGCGCGCGGTGTGGCGCGCCGACGACAGCGTACTCCAGTTTCTCGCCTTTCCCGACATCAAGGTCGTCACCGACAAGAAGGCGGCGATCTACGAGACCATCGGGCTGATCAACGAGCAGCTGTGGATGGGGCATTTCGAATATTGGCAGGGCCCCGGCGTGATCGCCTTTCGCCACGCCATCCTGGTAGACAATTCGGGCCAGCTGAGCCTCGAGGAGGCCGAGGGGGTGAGCGAGGCCGCGCTCGAGGAATGCGAACGCTTTTTCCCCGTCTTCCAGTTCGTGCTGTGGGGCGGCAAGTCGCCAAGCGAGGCGATCGAGGCGGCGCTGATCGACACGGCGGGCGAGGCATGAGCCTCGGCGGTTCGGGCAAGGCGATGCCGCCGGGCTGGTTCGTCGGCTGCGGCAACATGGGCGGGGCGATGGTCGCGGGCTGGGTCCGCGCCGGGCGCGACCTGTCGGCGCTGACCGCGATCTCGCCCTCGGGCCGCGAGGTGCCCGGGGTCAAGGTCGCGACCGAGCCCCCCGACGCGGCGCCCGAATGGGTGTGGCTCGGGCACAAGCCCTACCAGGTCGAGGACGTCGCCAGCTCGCTCGCCCCCAAGGTGGAGGGGGCGGTGATCCTCTCGATCCTCGGCGGGGTCGAATGCGCCAGCCTGCGGCGGCTGTTCCCGGGGGCGCGGGCGATCGTGCGCCTGATGCCCAATCTGCCCGTCAGCCATGGCGAGGGGGTGACAGGGCTCTATTCCGACGATGCCGACGAGACGCTCCGCGCCGAAATTTCCGACGTCATCGCCGACCTCGGCCTGGCCCCCTGGGGCGAGCAGGAAGACGACATCACCGCGATCAGCACGGTCGCGGGGTCGGGGCCGGCCTATGTCGCTCGCTTCATCACCGCGCTCGCCAAGCAGGCCGAGGCGCTCGGGCTCGACGCTGCGACGGCGCAGGCGATCGCGCTGCAGACGGTCGCGGGCACCGGGCTGATGGCGCGCAGCACTGGCGAGGGGATGCGCGGGCTGGCCGTGCGCGTGGCCAGCCCCGGCGGCTCGACGCAGGCGGGGCTCGACGTGCTCGACGCGGCGGGCGGCGTGGAGGAGCTGATCGCGCGCACCGTGGCGGCGGCGCGACGCCGGACCGAGGAAATGGCGGCCGAAGCAAGGGGCTAGCGGCTGCGCGGTTGACCAAAATGCGTTCGCTATCCTAGGCGGTCGGCCAAGGAGAGAATGTTCCATGGTTCAGCCCTATAACGATCGCGACGGTTTCATCTGGATGGACGGGGGCCTGCGCCCGTGGCGCAAGGCCGAGGTCCATATCCTCACCCATGCGCTGCACTATGGCTCGAGCGTGTTCGAGGGGCAGCGCGCCTATGGCGGCAAGATCTTCAAGCTGACCGAACATTCCGAGCGGCTACACAAGTCGACCCAGATCCTCGGCTTCACGCTTCCGTGGAGCGTCGCCGAGATCGACGCCGCCTGCGAGGAAGTGCTGAAGGCCAACGACCTCACCGACGCCTATGTCCGCCCGGTCGCGTGGCGCGGCTCGGAGCAGATGGGGGTGAGCGCGCAGCAAACCAAGCCGCACCTCGCCATCGCCGCGTGGCAATGGGGCAAGTATTTTGACGAGAAGAAGGCCAACGAGGGCATCCGCCTTGACATCGCGCCCTATCGCCGTCCCGCGCCGCACACCGCGCCCGTCCACGCCAAGGCGGCGGGGCTCTACATGATCTGCACCATCTCCAAGCACGAGGCCGAGGCCAAGGGCTATGACGATGCGATGATGTTCGACTGGGAAGGCCGCGTCGCCGAGGCCACCGGTGCCAATATCTTCTTCATCAAGGATGGCGCGATCCACACCCCGATCGCCGACGTCTTCCTCAACGGCATTACCCGTCGCACCGTGATCGACCTGGCGAAAAGGCGCGGGGTCGAGGTGATCGAACGGCGCATCTGGCCTGAGGAACTGGGCGGGTTCGAGCAGTGCTTCCTGACCGGCAGCGCGGCCGAGGTCACCTTCGTCAAGGAAATCGGTCCGTGGCGGTTCACCCCCGGCGAGCTCAGCCGGCAGCTGCGCGGCGACTATGACGACCTCGTCCACGGGCGCTGAATAATTACCAAATAAATCCAGTAACTTGCGATTGTAACCAAATGTTGATAGGGCGCAGCCGATAAGACATAGGTCGCGTATCTAGCAACAGGTGGTCGGGCGCAGTGGGTGGGAAGACAAAGGGCAGCGAAGGGGCGGTGTCGCGTCGCGGCTCGCCGTCGCACGCCCCGCATCTGCCCCCCTCGTCCTTCTCCTTCGGCGACCTGCTCAAGGTTGATAGCGGACGCCAGGCGCTGATCCGCGCCGTACGCTGGCGGCAGGTCAACCAGTTCACTCGCATCAGCCCCAAGGTCATCATGGGCAACCTGTTCATGGCGGCGGTTCAGGCCACCGTTATGGCGCCCTATGTCTCGGCGCTCGAACTGAGCATGTGGCTGGGGACCTGTACCATTCTGTGCGGGCTATTCGCGATGCGCCACCACCGGCTCAACCACGACGCCGACTATCGCGCCCGGCAGCCCGCCACCTTCGCCTCAGCCACGCTGGGGACGGTCGCGACCACCGTCCTGTGGTGGGCAGTGCCCTTGCTCTGGTTCGGCGAGCTGCCGCCCTCGCAGCAGCTGGTGATCGCGGGCATGGGGGTGATCCTGATGAGCACTGGCGCCTTCATGCTGGTCTACGTGCCCCCGGCCGCAGTGGCCTATACCGTGCTGATGTCAGTCGGGGGCTTCATGATTGCGGCCCAGCATGGCAGCCCCGCGCTCGCCGCGCTCGTCCTCTTCTATTGCATGGCGCTGGTGCTGGCCTCGCTGGTGATCGGGCGCGAATTGTTCGTCCAGACCCGCAGCCAGATGGAATTGTCCGAGATGGGCGAGCTGGTCGAGCTGCTGCGCGAACTCGACGCGCCCGGCTCGGGCGGGCTGTGGGAGCTCGACGCCGATCTCAATTTCACCAAGATGAGCCAGGCGCTGACCGCTGCGATCGATCTGTCCGCTGAGAAGGTCCGCGGCCGGTCGGTATTCAAGATGATTGATCCCGACGGGCGCTATCGCAACATGAGCTCGGGCGTGCGCCAGCTCTTCAGCTATTTTCGCGAGGAGCTGCCCTTTCGCGACGTCGTCGTGCCGCAGGTGTTCACCGACCGCTGGTGGTCCCTGTCGGGGCGCCCGCATTATGACGACGACGGCAAGCTCATCGGCTGGAAGGGGGTCGCCTCTGACGTCACCGAATCTCGCACAGCCAATGCCGACGCGCTGGGCGCGGCGCGCTCGGACCCGCTCACCGGTATCGCCAATCGCCTGCTGATCCGCGAGCTGCTCGAACAGGCGCTACTCGGGCAGATGAACAGCCATGGCGGCTGCGCGCTGCTGCTGGTCGATCTCGACCGATTCAAGCTGGTCAACGACACGCTCGGTCATGCCATCGGGGACAAGCTGCTGTGCGCGATCGCCGAACGGCTGGCGCATGTCGTCGGGGATGGTGGCCATGTCGGGCGGCTGGGGGGCGATGAATTCGCGATCATCTGGCACGGCGACATCGACCGCTATTCGCTTTCGGGGCTAGCCGAGCGCGTCGTCGCCGAGGTCAGCCGCGGGGTCACCATCGGCGCGGCCAACATCAATGTCGGCGCGACTATCGGCATCGCGATCGGCCCCGACGACGGCAATCGCGAGGATCGGATGATGCGCTCGGCCGACCTTGCGCTCTACAGCGCCAAGCGCTCGGGGCGCGGCGGCTATGCCTTCTACGATCGCGCCATGCTTGAGGCGGCGGAAGACCACCGGCTGCTCGAGAACGACGTGCGCGAGGCGCTTAAGAACGACGACATGCGGCTCGCCTATCAGCCGATCGTCGATGCGCGCACTGGCAAGATGGTGGGACGCGAGGCGCTCCTGCGTTGGCGCCACCCGACGCGCGGCGAAATCGCGCCCGACCGCTTCATCCCGATCATCGAGGATTCCGGGCTCATCCACCAGATCGGCGACTGGGTGATCCGCGAGGCCTGCAACGAGGCCGCCAACTGGGACGACCAGGTCCGGGTCGCGGTCAACGTCTCGGCGGCGCAACTTAGCGGGGCGGGGCTGGCCAAGACGGTCGTCAACGCGCTGGCGTTGTCGGGGCTGCACCCACACCGGCTCGAGCTCGAGGTTACCGAGAGCATCTTCCTCGGCGATGATCCAGACACGCTCGCCTCGATCGAGCGGTTGCGCGGGCTCGGCGTGCGGATGGTGCTCGACGATTTCGGCAAGGGCTACTCCTCGTTCGGCTACCTCAGCCGCGCGCATTTCTCCAAGGTCAAGATCGACGCGAGCTTTGTGCGCGCGGCGGCGGCGGGCGACCAGCAGTGCGTGGCCATCGTCAACGCGATCCTCGCGCTCGCTACCGGGCTAGGGATCGAGACCACCGCGGAGGGGGTCGAGACCACCGCGCAGGCCGATGTCATGCGCGAGTTGGGGGTCGGCAGCCTGCAGGGCTTCCTGTTTGGGCGCCCCGAGATCCTCGGGGTTAATGTGGTCGACATGGCGCAGCACCGCCGCGACATCGCCTGATCCCCGCGCGTTTGTTCACGCGCCCCTTTTCAATCGCGTCCCACGCGCTATAAGCGCGCCCGGCTCATGGGGTGTAGCCAAGTGGTAAGGCAGCGGTTTTTGGTACCGCCATGCGCAGGTTCGAATCCTGCCACCCCAGCCATTTTTCAAACAAGTCGTTGAAACATCTGGAAAAGCCCCACCGGCCGGTGAGGAGTGTGCCCCAGGTTGTGCCCCTCACTGTGCCCCTACCTTGGGCCAGACCAATGACGACACTCCCCAACATCTATCTTCGCGGCCGAATTTTCTGGTGGCGCAGAAAAATTTCAACTTCCGCTTTTCGACCCCTCGATCTGCGTATATCCTTGAGAACATATCAAAAACAGGAGGCGGTCTGCCGGGGGGCTTTTCTGACCGCGTCCACGGGGGAAGTGCAGCTGATGCTCGAACAGAGGATCCGTGCGGCAGACGCGCGGCTAACGGAAAGCGAGGTCCAGGCGATCGCGCGCCAGGCCTATGACGAACTTCTGGGACGGTTCTGCGAACAGCAAAGATGCTCGCCGCAGCTCGTCGATACGCATGCGATCGCGAACCGTGCCTTTGCCGACCATTATGAGCGCTGCCGTGAGCGCGGTGGCCCGGCGCCGCTGACCGACGCCGAGCGCGAGGTATTGGTGGCGAAGTGGGGCGTTCGCCGCGTGCAAGAACTCGAGGCGGTGATTGCGCTCGAAGAGCAGGGACATGTGTTCATCAAGCCCCGCTTCATCGACGCGCGCCTTCGCGACATGGGCATCGAGCCGCATGACGGTCACCGACGACAGGTCACGGCGGCGATGTATGAGCCCTATCGCGATGCCTGTCAGGATGCAGACGCCATTATGCGCGGATACCCACCGCGGTCACGCTATGCGCAGCAGCCGGTGTATCCGCCGGTTTGGCCGTCACCGGTGCAGCCGGTTTGGCAGACTCCGACGTCACCGGAGCCTGTCAGTCCTTCTGCGTCCCCCGCACAAGCTGCATCAGACGCCGAGGCAGTCGATACCTCCCCAGACCTATATGAAATCGCTCAGCGAGCCGCGGAGGCGAAAATCGCCGATGGGGAATGGTCCCCGAAGACGGGGCGCCAACGCCGAACGCTGGCGAAGCTCTTCACGCTGTTGATGGGGGAGCTTCCCGTCTCCTCGATTACGCAGCAGCATATGGCGACCTTCATGAAGAAGCGCCGCTTCATCAATCGCAAGCTCAGCCCTCGAAACGAGAAGGAGGCGAAGATTATCCTCGAGCTCGTCGAAGCTGGCGAGCGGTCGAACGAGTCAATCGAGAACGCACCGAGCGCGACCACCATCAATCGTGACGTCACCGGGCTGAGCACGCTCTTCGAGTGGGCTGAAGGGCAGGGCTATTCGATCGATGCGGGGCTGAAGTTAAAAAGGCTTCGCATCAAGAAAGGCGCGCGTGCCAAGCGAGCGCGCGATGAACGTCCGCCGACCAGCGTGGAGGATCTCGAAAAACTGTTCGCGCTTCCCACCTTTACGGGTTCGCTCAAGCACAACGGGGGGAAGGGGGCGGTCGTCCTCAAGAAGCGCTTCACACCGGGCAAGACCATTGTTCACGACGCCTTCTACTGGTGTCCGATCATGATCCATTATCTCGGGTGCCGGCGCGAGGAGATTTGCAAGCTCTGTGCATGCGATTTCGTCCTGGATGCGCGGATCCCCTACGTGCATATCCGCGAAAATCACAACGGGAAGATCAAGACAGCGGCCTCCGACCGGCGACTTCCTCTACACCCCGAGCTCATTAGGCTTGGCCTCGTCGACTATGTCCGCGAGATCGCCAAGCGCGATTGCAAAGCACTCTTCCCCGAGCTTCGACCGACCAATTCCTCCGAGAGCTTGGGAGATCAGTTCTATGATCTAGCCTGGTCGCACATGCGCAAGCGAGGCGGCTTATCGCCGGAGAGCGATATCCACGGCTTCCGGCACGGCTTCAACGCAAAGCTGCGACGTGAACGGGTCAGTAAGGAAGAGCGCGCTGACATGATGGGTCATGCCGGAGAAGGCGAGACCGATGAGCGCTATACGCTCGCGACGAGGTTGGAGGAGATGTTGGAGAACATAGAGCATCTTCCAAATCTGACGGCACATCTAAAGCCGGCGCCGCTTAACATGCCGATCTTTCGTGGAGTGGTCCCCGACGTCGAATGCGAGCAAACCGACCCCAATGGTCGCTGGTTGGGGGGGGCGTCCGCTTAGCGCCCGATATCGGACATTCGCTCTCGACGGCGCGGATGCTGATAACGGACTATTTATGCCCTCTAGTTCTTAGCTGCTGGGATGTGGTCCGCGCACTTGCAGACGAACCGGTAGTGAACAGGATCCCTTGCTCGACCGACTAGAAAATCGAAGCCGATCCGCAGATCTTAATGGGTTCCGGCTTCAGATATGAGCCAAGCGTAAGAGCGTCATAACGGTTGAAGAAGGTTTCGAAGAAAAAGCGGTGCTGAGCGCCATTGTCATCAGTCAGAATTAGCTCACTCTCTCCGAGCGGGCCGCCTCCCTGAGAGCCACAATAGCTGGCTATGGTTCGAAATACTTCAACCTCCGATTGACGGCTGAACTGGTCAGCAAATGCGGGCGACTGAATAAAATGTCGGCAAGGCTTTGCTGGATCAAAATTCGCTGGACGCCTTGATTGATGTGGGTGGGCGCTAATCATCCCGACCATCGGTACTTCCCGGCCACGAAGCTCAACGAACCGGTACAGCGTAGTCGAAAACGTATTGCCAAACGTGCCCTTGAGCTCCTTCACATTGTCGAGCGTTGGTGCGAGGTCCAAGGCTTCGTTGGCGAAGCGACCCTGAAGGAACAGCAGCTGACCGGCCGCGTAGTTGGCTTCCGTTTCGATCTGATCGTGGCAATCATGAGACAAGGTAAAGCCATTGTCGCCAAGCATGACGTCATGGTGCCACGGCAGCAAACTATGGCCAATTTCGTGACCCTCGTTCCATCGATGCTTCAACTTAGGCTCGTTTTCATCGAGCAGGATCCGGCGTTGGTCTGGTAGGTAGAGTGCCTTTAGCGACATCTTCCGAATAGCTTCGAGGAGGAGCTTAGGCCGCTCGTAGATTTGGACTGTTGCGACCTTTATTCGACTGACAGTCTCTCGAACCGCACCTGTGTCGTCAGCTGTGTAGAATTGTCTATCTAGCCGCAGAAGCTGGCGAACATCGGACAACTCCAAAGGGGGCTCCGGGTTACCAAGGCCATCCAACACCTTCGCAACCCGGCGGTCGATATCTGCTGTAGTTCTTTCCGAGAGAATTCGGTTCTTTGCCAATCATGCCCCCTTTGGCGAGTGTCTATCATTTGTCCAAACTTAGTTGCGCAACGAAATCCTCTAAAGCCGCGCGTTCTTCATCTGTCAGGTCCGCCATAGGGTCAGAGCGTGCGGCAAATCGTTCCATGTGACGCTCAAGATTGTCGTTGCGAGCCTTGGCCAGGCCGGCAACATGCATGAGCTTTGCGCTGGGGAGCTTGAACACGCGTGATAGCTGATAGACGGAGCGGATATCCGGCTTATGCCTTACATCGTCCTCGATCTCGATAAGCTCTTTAATGTCGATATCTGCTTGCTCGGCGAGCTGCTCACGCGACATCCTTCGCGAACGACGCATGAGTCGCACAAAGCGGCCGAATGCAACATTGGCCTCATCTGCATCAGCCACAGCAGGCGCTTCCTCAAAAACGGGGTCAAGCGCTAACGCGCCTGCAGCGATCGAAGCGTTGCCCTCGAGCTCTGCCATTCTAAGGCACCACTCCATGGTCATATGAGTGCTCATCGATTATTTCCTTTCGCGATGAACGCTTCTGCTTGTGCAGCCGTCATCTCATAATATCGTAATCCCTGTTTTGTGTCGTCGCGTCCGAGGTCACTCATGCCACAGGTAGCGCTGTAGAAAGGCTCAGCCTGCGGAAGAGCGTGTAGGCCGATACGGCCCTTGAATTCTTCGGCGATACTGCGTTCAATCGCGGCGCCTACCAGAATGCTGCCGATGCCACGGTAACGGGGCACCTGTTCTAGCTCCGGCCTATTCCAAGGCGCGCTCTCGACATAGTCAATGTAGACCAAGTTTCGCTTCTCGTTTTCGGGCAAACGACAGCGATAACTGCTCGTATCGATCAACATCAGCCCCTCAGTCATGCCTTGGCAGGTCAGGCAATAGCCGTCATGCGAAAGCAATCCTTGCAGCTTCTCAACTTTTTGACGCCAATCCCAATGCTTATTCTCGGTGCCAGGCCACTCGGTCGGCGGCTTACCCGCGCGATTGAATTCACGAAAGCGGTCATAGAGGGCCGGCTTCCACTCGCCTTCTACATCAGTCAATTGCTTCTCGGTGATTGACGACAGCAGCTCGGCCTCGCGAGGCTCTCCTGTTGCGGTATCAAGCAACGTTACCCTTAGACCATTTTCACTCATACCATCATGATCTCGGCTTTGTCCTTCGTAGCTTCATTCTCGACGTAGAGTTTGTCGCCCTTTTCGACACGAGCCTCAAGCAGCTGGTAAAGGCGCAGAGCCTGCCGCAAGACCGCGGTTTTGCTCATGTCCTTTCGTGCGCTGAAGTCCTCAACCACCGACATTTCCGCGTCAGTAAGGTTGAGTGTCATTGTTCGTTTGGTTGCCATGTCCTCTCTCCATTCGGGGTCGCCAAAATACGATTCAAAGCCAAAATGTCAACACCTCATGGCTATTGACTAGCTACTGTCCAGCCATTATATAGCTAATTATTGATGAAGCGGCGCTGAACGTAGTGGCGTGTGACAGCATGAAAGGCAGCCCCATGGCTAAGAATGAAACGAAAGAAGTGACAATTTATGTAGAGGGCACTCCGCATCCGTGGTCGAAAGATGAGATCAGTTACGAGGAGGCCGTGACGCTGGAAGAGCCCAGCTACGCCGATAACCCCAACATCACCTATTCGGTGACCTACAAACGGGGTCAGGGCAACAAGCCGGAAGGCACGTTGGTCGCTGGCGCTTCGGTGAAAATCAAGGATGGGATGCGGTTCAGTGTTTCAGAAACTGGTCAGTCGTAATCAGGACCTCGCTCGACTTGTCGAGCGAGGTTACGCCGTCGCTTTCGATCAAGGTCACCTGATCGTGAGGGATATTCCCTATCTCGACTCCGCCGGGAATTTGCAGTCGGGCGCAATCGTTTCCAAGCTTGTGTCGGTCGATGGCGAAGTGATGCAGCAGCAGGATCACCAAATCTATTTCGCGGGATCGCATCCATATGATCTTCAAGGTCGGCAGATTCTGAATTTGGGTGGGGGGGCAACTTCCATCGCGCTGGCTGCTGAGCACTCGGACGTTGTTGTGCAGCGCTCGTTCTCCAACAAACCCAAAGCCACTGGAAAATTCGCCGACCACTTTGAAAAGATCGAGAGTTACGTAGCCATTATTTCGGGGCCGGCCATCGAGAAACATATGGTCACGCCATACACGTACAGAGCGGACAAGACTGAAGTTAAGGATGCGATATTCAAACTCCAGGATACCTTGACGAGCCGAGCCGGCATTGCTGAACTCAATGCAGGGTTCGCCGACGAAAAGATCGCGATTATCGGACTGGGTGGTACTGGCGCCTTCCTCCTCGATTATGCGGTTAAGGCGCGCATTCCAAACATCGTTGGCTTCGATGGCGACGACTTTCACGTCCACAATGCCTACAGATCGCCAGGAAAACTCGACGAGGCAGAGCTCGGATGCAAAAAGGCGGACGTCTATCAAGCGCGGTACGAGCCATTCCGCCATGGCCTCTCGCTAAGAGCTAACTACATCACGAGTGAGTCAGCTGAAGAGCTCGAAGGGGTGACGTTTGCTTTTGTTTGCGTCGATAAGGGTTCGGCCCGAAACGAAATCTTTGATCTATTGATCGAGCTCGGCATCCCATTCATCGATGTCGGTATGGGCCTAAAACGGAAGGATGGACCCATCAGCGGAATGATGAGGGCCACCTATTTCGAGCCAGGGATTGCAAGGGAGCTAAAGGCGAAAGGACTTGCCGAGACAGCAGATGGAGCGGACAATCTTTATCGCGATAATATTCAGATTAGTGAGCTCAACGCACTGAACGCATGTCTTGCCATGATCCGCTACAAGCAGCTTCGCGAATTTTACCGAAGCGCTGAAGCGAACATCAACAGTCTCTTCGAAATAGCAGATCTGAGCGTCATTAATGTGAGAACGATCGATGAACTTTGAGGTTGAGCGCGTCCATTTCATGCCGAAGCAACTCGAACCGGGGGTACTGTATGTGTCTGACGAGTTCGAGACCGCTGCGCATTTATGCGCGTGTGGCTGCGGTTCGAAGATACGTACGCCCATACTTCCGACCGAATGGCGTTTGGCCGGCTCGGACAAAAATCCGACGTTGCGCCCTTCAGTCGGCAATTGGCAGAGGCCATGCCGTTCGCACTATTTCATCACGAACGGTCGGGTAAAATGGTGTGCCCAGTGGACGGAAGAGGAAATCATGGCGGGTCGAAGAGCCGAACAGCTTCGCCGTGAGCGCTACTACGATGATCTCAATGCTCCATGGTGGAAGCGTTTTTGGAAGTGGATCGCGCGAAAAATCAGAAAGGCCTAGTCGCTAATGCTTCACTCCGCACAATAGTCGCGCAGAGTTCTAGATTTTGCGAAGCAAAGCCTCGGCAATGAAGCCATACTCCTAACCTTGGCGTTGTTCGCGTAGTGCCGGCACCTCAACAATGAGAGATCACGCGGTCCTAGCCAATCCGCCACCCCGCCCAGCGTCTGCTTTCCCAGCCTGCCATTTTACAACCGGACAGTCAGCTTACGGCCCAGAGGCGGTCGTTGGTGCCCACATTCGATATTTCGCCTGCCAGAAGAATGGCTTGATATTGAGGTTTTTGAGAAATGGTGCGCCCGGCGTAACAAAGATGGGCACTCAAATCATTGGGAAATTCAAGTCTGGAGGCGAAATTGATGTCCGCTTAGCGCCCGATTTCGGTGGTTCAGGGACGGGTGAGAGGCGCACCATATCGGTCATTCGCGAATGAAGGACGGGGCTTCCCGGGCGTTTGTCCCTTGCTGCTCTGATCCATTTGCAGGTGAAAGCAGATTTCTTTGCTAGGTGACGGGTCAAAAGTTCGAAGACGTTCTGTGCTAACGGCAGGTGCCCGCACGGCTCGTGCGATCCGAAAATACGAACGAATATGGCGCTGGCTAAAGGTCGGGTCTGTCCTCCTGCAAATACTGCCGGGCTCCATATCGTGCTTGAACCTACATCTCTCGTTCATGCAGCGCGAACCCACACTGCGTGGCAGCGTTCTTCAAAATTGCGATGAGTGGTTGCGTTTGAATTTCACCAGTTATGTCCGCCGTGATCGCCCTGTCATAAACGAAAAACCCTGGCTCAGTCGGATCGTCAATCAACTCCCGCCCACTAAAATATGTTTTTTTGCTCGTGATTATTTTCGGTTTCCCTTCCGAATTCTGCACTGCAATGACAAGATTTTTTGGAAAGTCTGCTGCCAGCGGTTCTTCCCCGTTCGTCTGAAACGGAAGTGTTATGAGCAGAAAGTCATCACCATCTTCGACGGTGAAATCAGCGACTTTCCAAGTTTCGGTCAGAGACTTGTTATTTTCTGGGACGATCGCACTGCTCTGCTTTGAAAAAGAAAATCGACAACGCCCGTCGTCATCGCGAGCGATGGCTACGCTGCCGACGATTTCAGTGTATAAATAGTCTTGGTGATAAGTGAGCTTGTAGCCATCATTAAAGCTCGCAACGTCCGCTTGCAGAGTGGCCCAGTCACCTCCCCTGTCTTGCGCATGGCCTGAGGAGCCAACCACGCAGAACAGACCGGCCAACAGCAATCCAGAATATTTCATCATGCCCCCTTGCATCTCTTTCCTTCGAGAAAGGCCTACTTAAATGTTGCCATTCTCACCGGTCAATCGCCATAGCCCTGATTATTGATGTTTCCATACTTTTCGACGAAAGTCGGTGACTGAATTAACCAGGATACAAGGGGTCGAAATGTTTATTTCTGTGGTCGCGGCGTCGATTTTAGTTGGCAGTCAACCTTACGATTCCGGTCCGAGGTGGAGGCAATTGCAGTCTCAAATAGAGGACATCAATCGAGATTGGAATGTCTCGTCAATTCACGAGAATGGCTACAAAGGACATTGGCGAGGTGAAATCAGTCTCGAAAGATATGCGGACAACCAGTGCATTGTTGAAATCTCCGGAAGATACGTTTACGATGACAAGCCCTCTAATCCGCCTTTTCTGCTAGAGGCTTATTCCGCAAACATTTCCGCTAGGCCAGGGGATACGATTTACTTGTTGGAGATCCCGTTCGAGCCCATAGCAGAGGAGCCGTTGCCCGCTGATTTTCCGAGAAACCTCTATGTTGGACATAAGAAATCAGATGGAGGACTTAACTACATAGTAATTAGGAATAAATATTTAAGTGGGCGCGAGGTGATCGCCGATAATAGTTTTCAATGGATGCCGATTTACTATAGAAAACTAGACGGTGATAACAAAGGCGATGTTGACACCCAAAAATATACGGATCTGTTCAGCTCGATCGGGCGAGAGTGCGGCTTCGACATAATTTCGAAAAGGCCCGGGCAGGCGGCGGAGCCCTCAGCAGCGAATCATTGATGCAATTCTCCGACGCTTGTGAGTGCTCAAGTCGTGATCTATGCTGAAAGACTGCAATCTCGATTATTGTATTGGGTCGAATGATGTGAGAGGTTGTCACGTCTAGATTCAAACTGGGATCAGTGTGATGCGGCTAAGCTTTTTCACCATTCTTGCACTCGCGAACGGAGTTTTTTTTGTTCAGCAGGATTCCATTCCGTCAGAGGAGATAGCGTACCTCAAAACCGTCAAGAACTCTGACGGTCGTTATATGCAAGTCTCGGTCGACGACGACACTACCTATTGGATCGAGGTCGCCAGTAACAAGCCTGTAGGCCGTTTTATTCGCTTCGACGAAGAACAAGGCTTCAGTACTGGGAAGTTCTCTGGTGGGGGTGCGAGAGTAACTCCGGGGATGCCCCCTCTTCTTATTGCGGTTCGATGGGAAGACCTATCGGTCTTGGAACAGGTGCTGGCAAAGAAGCCCGATCTCAATTGGGTGGATAATAATGATCGAACCGTGCTGTTTTACGCACTTAAGAGCCGTGACGAGGATATTTCCGAGACGCGTTTAGCCATCGCTCATGCGCTTATCTCTGCGGGCGTCGACGAAGATCATGAAGATGTATTCGGGAACACTGCCTATACGTCGTACGAAGCGAGCCGGAAAAGTTACAAGGCTTGGCAGGAGCGCCAACGCGGGCGGATCGAGGAGCAAGACCGAAAGCGGGCGGCCTACGAAGAGGAGCGTCGTCGACGCGAGGCGGAGCGCGAACGGGAGCGCCTAGCGGCAAAAGCTTGGGAGCAGGAGGAAGAGCGCCGAAAAGCTCAGGCTGAACGCCAAATGTGGGCAGGGATAGCGGGAGCTGTCGCCCAAGGCGCCGCGCGGATTGAACGCGCGTCGCGCCCTCCGCGGATACCAGGCGCTCCAACTTCTCGAAACGAGCGCTGGGAGCGCATACGTGAGCAGGGAAGGCAAAAAGCGCGATCGGAAGCAATCGTAGAGGCGGATATCGCTCGGGCGCGCGCCAAGGAGCGCCGGCGTGACCGCGTTCGCTCTGCACGCAAAAATGCTTCTCGCGACGCCGCCATGAGAACGGAATGGTTCGTCGATAGCCCGAATTGCCAATTTTCAGATACGTACGATGACGGTCGGACAAAGAAGACCTTCATGCGGCAATACGAACCAGCGGTATATGAGGTAACTTCGAGCTCTCCTCGTGCCGATTATGACGAATGGCGCAAAGGTATGTTGGAGAGCATCCAGCGTAGTTTTGAACAAGCGCACAACCTCGAGCGTCGTGAGGTCGCCAGCTTTGGCTCTTACTGTAAGGCTGAAACCAATTACCAAGCGTCTCTTTCAGGCGCATTGGAAGCCCTTCGAGATCGCAATGTTCAGAAAGAAAGCTGGTTGAGCTCGCACCGTCCGCGTGACGACTGGACGATCTTCGAATGGGATCCGATTTCCATCGATCTTAAGGGCGGCAAACGAATTCGCTAAACTGCGCGAACCTCGCGGTCAGTCTGGCGAAAGAGGTGGATCGTCGTAAATCTGACATAAATGGAGCCAAAAATGCGTATCCTTGCTCTTGCAGCCTACCTTAATTTGACGGCGGCCACCTCATCTGCGTTTGCACAAGTCGCAGATAATTCCGATCGAACTCATTGGGAAACGCAAGCGAAACAACACTATCTAGACAGTGTCGCCGCCCTAGAGGCCGAAAGGTATAAAGAAGCCCTATCGCACTTGATCAGCGCTCGTCGGGACTACCAAAAGTTCTCCGACAAGGCTTCCAATGCGCGATTAGAGCTTTTGCGAGCCGAAATCTTTTTGGGCCTAGAAAAGCCTTGGTACGTATCTTCTATATTGAGCTCTATCCCACAGTACTATGCAATGTCTGATCAAGCTCAAAAGGAATTGGTACGCTTAGAAGCGAAAGCACAAGCTCAGAAGGAACACCTTTTCCCCGAGCGCCTAGAATCAATCAATAAGAAGTTAAAAATTGCTCTCCGGCCCTTTAATTTTACAAGTAACATCAAAAGGCTCGACAAAAAAACCAAAGGACGCACAAAGAATCATGTAGGTATCTCGATTGTTGAACCCCATACGTCTGAATATAAATGCAAAATCTTTTACTCTCATCAGGCAAGCAAGCAATACTCGCGTCTCTCAGGAATTTGGGATAGTTATACCAGGGCTACCTATAATGGGTTTTTCTACACCGAGCCGGGAGATGGAATTGTATTTAGCTTCGAGAAAAACCCCAAAAACTCGCACCCCCTGTTTCGCGGAAGTCCTTGGTTCGGATTGTCTTCGAAAGGCGGGCCGCCGAAAACGATAAAAGTAATTGGGTTTGCTGACGAACGGCCTCAAGGCAAGCGGACAGGCTATTCGGGCGAATCTGGGATGCTCCCAATTTATACCGCTTTTCAAGAAAGCCCGCAGGTCGGAATTGAGCAACACTTCCCTCTTATCAATGAAATTTTCGAAGAGATTGCTGAAGTGTGCGATCTGAAAAAGTCTACGATCGGACGCAGAGAGTAGTTAGACGCTGATGAGACTTCGCTAGCGTTGTCTTTAGGCTAATAGATGCTTTTGGAGGGTTTGGGCATGACACCTTATAAGCGATGGAAAACAATGCTGCTATTCGGGTCTACTGTCTTGGCGGGGCCCGCGCTCGCACAAGATAATTTTTGGGAAGGTGGTGGTGCCGAAGGGCTAAAGGCGGGAGAGGACGAGGCCAAGCTTGAGATATTGCCTCAACTCGTTGGCAATCGTGATTCTCAGGGGCGCCGGTGGGGAGTGGTTGGTGAGCGACATTCCACTGGAGCGTACATCCATTACAAACGTTTCGCTGCCGACAAAGAGGAAGGGTACAGTCTCCGCGTTTGGGCTGATGGCAGGATTGAGCCTCTTATGCGTAAAGGGGGCAGCTATTCACCCTTTGAGACTCCTCTTATACATCAGGCCGCGCGAATGGCTTCTCCCGAGTTAATTGATTTCGTTTTGGCCAATGGAGCTGATCTTCATGAAGCCCCCGAAGGCGTCACCGCGCTTTTCGTCGCTTACCCCGATGAAGGGGCCATTCCCGATTATCGTCTTGCAACGATCGACAAACTTATTGCTCTCGGGCTCGACCCAGAGGCAGAGATATATTTTGCCCCTGATGAAAGAAGCTATACCGCCGAGACATGGTTTATGAGGTGGTCGGATAGCGCTAAGGCCTCGCGGGAACAGTTCGCGGCGGACCGAGCCGCAATGCGAGAGAGACGTCTTCGCGCAGACGAAGCTCATGAGCGAGCCAAGGAGGCCGAGCGACGCCGTAAAGCGGAAGCTGAGCGCCGGATGTGGGCCGGTGTTGCCGAAACGATTGTGCAAGAAACCGCGCGAGGCGCCGCGCGGATTGAACGTGCGTCGCGTCCTCCGCGGATACCAGGCGCTCCAACTTCTCGAAACGAGCGCTGGGAGCGCATACGTGAGCAGGGAAAGCAAAAAGCGCGATCGGAAGCAATCGTAGAGGCGGATATCGCTCGGGCGCGCGCCAAGGAGCGCCGGCGTGACCGCGTTCGCTCTGCACGCAAAAATGCTTCTCGCGACGCCGCCATGAGAACGGAATGGTTCGTCGATAGCCCGAATTGCCAATTTTCAGATACGTACGATGACGGTCGGACAAAGAAGACCTTCATGCGGCAATACGAACCAGCGGTATATGAGGTAACTTCGAGCTCTCCTCGTGCC
Organism: Sphingomicrobium astaxanthinifaciens; assembly: GCF_022865105.1. Taxonomy (GTDB): domain Bacteria; phylum Pseudomonadota; class Alphaproteobacteria; order Sphingomonadales; family Sphingomonadaceae; genus Sphingomicrobium; species Sphingomicrobium astaxanthinifaciens. Next base: position 254,855 of record NZ_JAKNYM010000001.1, on the reverse strand, counting down.
GATTATGACGAATGGCGCAAAGGTATGTTGGAGAGCATCCAGCGTAGTTTTGAACAAGCGCACAACCTCGAGCGTCGTGAGGTCGCCAGCTTTGGCTCTTACTGTAAGGCTGAAACCAATTACCAAGCGTCTCTTTCAGGCGCATTGGAAGCCCTTCGAGATCGCAATGTTCAGAAAGAAAGCTGGTTGAGCTCGCACCGTCCGCGTGACGACTGGACGATCTTCGAATGGGATCCGATTTCCATCGATCTTAAGGGCGGCAAACGAATTCGCTAGGCCCGACACGCTAGTTCGTGCGCACTTATAAAGCGCTAATATGTCACTCGAGGATTATCTAATGAAAGCTGCTGATTGGTCCGTTTTATGCGCGCTGGCCATCTTTCTGGTACCAGGCACGCAGGCTGCTGCTCACGCGCAGCTTGGCGATCTACGTCAGCACGACACCGGTCAGTCCAGCGAAAACGATGATCTTTCGCAGGCGAGCGAACTTTACCGCGTAGGCGATCTCATGGGGGCAGCAGAGATATATCTGAGTATCTATCAGGAAAACCAGGAAGACCCTCACGCCACCGAAAGCCTAGTGAGACTTAGCGAGATTCTTAACGAGTTGGGTCGGGAAGTCCAAACTTGCAAGGTAATTGAAGAGCTCGAAGAGGTTTACAGCTCGGCGAGTCTCTCAAGTTTTCGTAGTCGCATTGACTCTGAACGGCAGCAGGCAGGATGCGCCTATCTCAACCTAAACCCCTCCAGTAGCTGGACGGCTATCCAAGCGGGCATCAAGGCATTCAACCATCACTACAAATTAACGTACCATGATGAATTTTTAGATCATCAGGTGAAGGGATCAATATCCGTCACGCGCAACGACGATGGAGACTGCCAGTTCGAATTCGCAAGAAAGAGTGACTCTTTTACCTCCGATGATGGTTCCCACCTCGTAGGCACGAGTAGTCTCGCCAGATTTGAGATCGTGGAAGGGGAGGAGCTTCATTTGATTAATCTACCGTTCCAGAATGCCGCCGAAGAGCCTTTGCCAGCTGACTTCAAGAGGAATCTGGCAATAGCTGTTGTGGGACATGGAGGCGCACCAAGAGTGATCACGAGCGAAAGAACTAATATGAAGGGCCGGGAATTGCTCGATGATCCAGCAGATCGAATATTTTATCTATTCGATCCATCGATTACACCGGAAGTGGACGGGAAGATTAGGACTTTGGCCGTCAGGAAAATCTTAAAGAGTGCTGCCCCACTTTGCGGAATCACTGTGAAGGAAGTCAAACTCTGAGCTGGCGATGAGTACCAGCATGATTTTCCGGACCTACATGATCGGCATCACCGCGCTCGCATTGCCAAAACCCGCGCTTGCCTGTTCGATCGACGAGCTTCAGATCGCAAAATTACATATGAAAGTGCGGAAGAGCATCGCGCACGCGTTGAGCGCATCGGCGAGAACGACACGCTACTGATGGCATACCGGAAGCAGTTACGCGCTTTTGAGCGCGCGGACGATGTATGACTAGAGAAAGTCATCAGGTCCGAGCCCTAGGATCATTATCACGCGCGGAGAGTCACTGTACCCAGCTCCGGACACTGGATGCGGACGGTCGGCTACCGGCCCAATGGCCGACTAAGTTATAAGTTGGCCGTCATCTACCAGCTAGGCCGCTTTAGCGACGGGAAGCGAGTTCAACATTCGTATCATTGATTGAACCACAACATCGTTCGCCGTCGGACTGGGGTTATCCTCAAACCCCATCTCCCAATCCGGGAAGGCTCGAAATGCTGAGCGTCTATCATGAATGATCTTCATTGAGTGGTGACGAGGATCGCATTCAATTTTGCGCAGGAGATCGTTGACAGCGTGTGAGGGCCCTTCGAAGATCTGAATAAATCGAGACTTGGAGTGAATGAGCAGGCCGGTGATCTCGTTGGTCTCGTTTGCCCGGCGCGCTTTGCGCAGAAGAAGTTCGATCGACGTCGGTGACATCGGGCTGGTCGCGTAACTCGAATACATGATCTGTCGCAGCATCTTTTTCCCTCTCTGCAATAGGACTAAGAACGGCCACTGAGAGGAGAAATGAAGGCATCGAGGTCCTCAGCGAAGCGCATCGAATGTCTTCAATCCGGGCTGGGCATGACGGACTCGGGCAATCGCATTGGGGGGGAGGTCGCGGCGGTCGTTTGTGGCTCGCTTGGCCACGAATTCATATAATGCCGACGGTCCGTTATCGGCCCAAATTACGACTATCTAGTAAGTCAGTGACGGGCCATCAGAAATGCTCCTTTGCCATTGGCCGAAAACGTGAACGTCTCCAGTGGCAACTGCCACGACGCTATCTCAGCAGCTGTGAGGTCTGGCCATGGCGCAGGGCATACGACCGACTTCCTGTTCGAAGAATGGGAAGAGGTTGTCGATGCCTGGGGGGTGGTCGACCCCGATGACTACCAGAAGGTTCCCCGGCTCGGTCGGAAGATCAGGCTAGGTCAGAACCAGCGCGAGACGGCCTGGGAAGTATTTTCCTCTGTTCGTTCGCACCTCATGGAAAGCGGCTTGGTCACATGGGCTGATGCCTATGCGGAGCTTAGCCACCGTCTCCAGGCAGGCGAGGCCTTCCCTTACACGCACGTCGTTGTCGATGAAGCGCAGGATCTGTCGGTTGCTCAAGCGAAGTTTCTCGGCAAGCTAGGTCAAGCGCAAGACGATGCGTTGTTCTTCGCCGGGGATCTAGGCCAGCGCATATTTCATCTTCCGTTTTCCTGGTGTCGGCTCGGCATCGATGTTCGCGGACGCTCTAAGGTCTTGAAGGTCTGCTATCGCACGTCCCATCAGATTCGTTCTGTCGCTGATCGGCTTCTCTCAAACGAGATTGTCGACCAAGATGGTGTCACTGAGAGTCGGCGGGGAACGGTGTCCGTGTTCGATGGCCCCGCACCTGACGTGGATCTCTTTGAATCGCTCGAAGACGAGCGAGTAGCCGTCCGGGATTGGCTATCAAGAATGACCGAGCTCGGGATCGATCCCATCGAGATTGGTGTCCTCGTCCGCGATGCCCAGCAGCCTGATCGAGCCAAGGCGGCGGCATCCGAGGCGACGGGAGTGCAGGTTATGACCATGCACGATGCAAAAGGGCTTGAGTTCCGAGCCGTGGCCGTAATGGCGCTCGATGAGGACGTGGTCCCCTCGGCGCACCGTCTTGCCGAAGTGGGCGACCTCGCTGATCTTGAAGCGATCCACGATACTGAGCGTCACCTTCTCTACGTTGCTGCGACCCGCGCGCGCGACCACCTCTACATGAGTGGCCTTCGCCCAGGATCGGAATTCCTCGACGATCTTGATCTCTCCGGGTGACGCTTTGAGCCTCCAGCGGAGGCGCCACTCGCAGCTCAGGACGTTGCGCGTACCTTCAAGGGTAAGCGCGCGGGCACCGTTCGACCGGTCCTCGATGCGCTCACCGGCATCGGCATGGCTCGCCGACTCAAGGACGGACGCTACGCCGCCTGACGGCTTTGCCACCACCGCAAGAAGGAAAAGAAGGGAATCGGCACTCCTCGGTCGATCGAACATGAAAGAAGCGCAATTCCGTAAAGCTGAACGCATCAGTTTTACGGTGATTTTTGCACCGTACGCCCCCATGGTCAGCCGTTCACTTTTACGGCTTAAATATGCTGGCGTCGGCGACCGCGGCGGTGCGCTGGTCGGGACTGATCGATCGATCAGGGTTAACAGCTAAGTAACTTAATTTTATTTTAAAATCGGCTTTTCGAGGCCCTTGGGCGACTGATACAATTCGGTCTCGAGGGGGAAGTCGAGTGACTGAAGAGGAGATCGAACGCGATCGGTTGTTACGGCGGATGGCACGCAAGGCGCAGCTCGAGGAAGAAGAGCTCATTCGGAGCGTGGTGCGCATCCGGCCGCTGGTCGATGATCAGGAGAAGAAACGCGGCGGCGCCTATTCGCTGCCTGCCGACTTTCGATACCCGGTTGCCTATGACGGTCGTCCGATCAGTGCGTCTGGCAAGACGACTTTCCATTTCAACCTGATCAGCGTGTCTAAGACGGCAACCTACGGGGACGACAAGCGAGCCTTCGTTACCGTCATCAACTCAGGCACCGGAAGCGGCGAAGTCTCGGATCCGGGTGCCCATGAAGACTATATCGGCCGCGAAAGCGCTGTCATGGAAGTCGAGGCCGATGGCTATAGTGAATATATCGAGGCCGGTGCATCGAGTGCCCACGCCATCATCAGCAATATTTCCGACGACCCGGCGGCACGAAAGCGTTTTTGGGATGCGGTAGTACGAATGGAGCGCACTCCCCGACGGGATCGCGTGACCATCAACCTCGCAAAGATCCCTTCACAGCGGAGGGAGAGTTCCATCGATATGCTCGCCAAATGCAAGGACCTGTCGCAGGAGGATCGCGGGAAGCTGCAAGAGGTTCGCGAATGGAGATGGCCGGAGCCGACCGTCGAGATCGATATTCCGCGCAAATATTTCTATCAGTTCCGAGATAAACTGAAGCGCCAGGCCATCTGGACGGACGACCTTGCCAAGCTCCGCCGGGGGCGAGGTGGTCGCGTCCAGTATCGCATCGTTGCCGAGCTTCCCGATGGCATATCTGATGGCGCGCGTCTCGAAATTTTACAGGCCTTCGCGGCGCGCCTAGAAGCGCTCAAGGTGATGTACACGGCGGTTATTCACGAGCCTGACGAGCATAACGACCGCCGGAATTACCATCTCCACATCGCCTTCTACGACCGGCCCTGCAAATATCTTTTCGAAGAGGAATGCTGGGACTTCGAAATCCGCACGCCCGTCCCAGGGCAGCGAGGTCGATCGAAGGCGTCCAAACGCAACAATAAGAGCGTAGGCGTCGCGCAGCCTGCAGAAGGTCAATCTCCGAAGGAGCATGGGCGCGAATTCGTGAAGACCCTTCGATCGGACTACGCCTCGATCTGTAACGAGTTGCTCCGAAAGAGCGGCAGTAATCGCCTCTTCGACCCACGATCCTTTGAAGCGATGGGGATCGACCAAGAACCGACAGTACATCTAGGTCGGGCTGAGAAGCTCGACAGCGCGGGCGTCACGACCGAGGGTGGCATCCTGAACGCGCAGCGCACTTGGCAAGGTGCATTCAACCGTGCCGAGGAAACGCTCAAAGCCTTGATCGCCGAGCGCACGAGAGCCCTTAAAAGCGGAGATGCGGTCATCGCCGAGCTAAAGGCGCAAAATGCAACGCACACTAAGGCGGCCGATCTGATGGGCTCGATGTCGAGCCTCCGGGAGGTGGCGGACAACCTGTCGCGCTGGGAACGACAAGCGATGCAACTCCACTTGACGAAGGGCATGCTATATTCACGGGCCCACAAGACGGAGCAAAGATGCCGCAGACTGCAAGGCGGCGACGCGAGTAAAAAAAGCGAGAGGCAGCAGGATCAGTACGCTCGGCGGCTGGAGGAAGCCCAGCAATATCGAGAAATGCTCGATCGTGAATTCCTGAACGATCTCCAGCGTACGGAAATCGATCATGCTCGGCTCGAAGCCCTGCAACGCAAAGCAACGAAACTGGTAAGGGAAATTGATGCTTTGGCCCAGGCGATCGGCGAGACGCCATCGACCAAGGAAAGAATGATCGAGCCCACCAAAGAAAGTGAAGCCAAGGCAAAAAGTCGCTTCACTCAACGCGAACGCGCTCAAGTGAGCAACATGCACAAGGACCCTCCCGTCTACGAGCAACAATGGAACGAGATCATTAAGAAGATTGAGCGTGAGCTTCTGATCCAAGCGCCTTCCGGTCCCGCGGGCCTTTTCAAGGTACCGGGGATCTCGAAGGCAGACTTGGATGTGCTGATGAACCCGATCCTCATGGCGCGAACTCAGGGGCGTCTGAGAGCGATTTTCGAGCGTCGCAATGAGCGCGGCGAACCTGACGGCATTGACCGTACAGCTGGCGCGGTCGCGCAAACTAAATCGCCTCGAACGGTTGAGGCCCAACCGAAGCAGTTACCTGCGTCCGTGGATGGCAAATGGGGGCAACTCAAGGATCAAGCGCTAGCGAAGCACGCACAGGATCGCGAAGCCGCGCTCAACGGTTTCATGAAGCGCATCAAGTTCGCCCAGAATGACAATTTCGAGGTGGCTTTTCGCGATGGTGTCCCGCGCTTGGCACTTAGTGCGTTCAAACGCCTGCATCCTGACGACCGGTATTTCGCGAAATTTATGAAGGGCCCGATAGATGAGCGCGCCACCTCATTTCTGATCGAGTGCCGTGATCGCTTCAGCGAAATCCTGACGAGGAATCCCGACGCCTGCAAGGTCAGTGGGCAACAGGTATTGGCTCTGATGAAGAACTTCCCCGAGGACCTTCATCCTCACTTGCGTTGGTTGGAGCAGGATCCCGCGCTGAAATCGGAATTTGACCGCATTCGTGAGAGGGATCGCGTGGCTCGGGAGCGCGCAGCCGCCGAGCAGGACCACGAACGATCACGCGACCCTAGTCGGCAGCCGACAATCGAGAAGAGCGAGCACGACATGGCTCAGGATGCCGAGCCTCAGGCGGAAGACATCGAACGATCCAACGAGCTTGACGGTCATGACTTGATCAACGCGGAGATCCTTCGTCGCCAGAAGGGAGGGCGGGGGCGCTAGCGGTGCTTGCGCATCCACAACGCTATTGAAGGGAATGGAAGTCGGGCTTTTGACTAAGCCAGAATGAATGAAAGAATTTGGCAGACGCGACCTTGGGCTTGGTCGTCGCGGCTGCCGTGCAACCACCATCTCAAGGACCAAGCCAATGAATACTTTACCGCAAGAACTCGCTCGCCTGAAGCTCGAACCGACGCCTGAGCCATGCGCGCAGGCCAAACGGCTGATGCTCGCCACAGGGTCGATCATCGATGGGTTTCTCGACCAGGATCCGACAAGCCTCTCGCCGCTTCTCGAACACAACTATTTCCTGCCCGAAGCCAACCTGCTGATTGTCGGCACTGGTTGCCGGCGGCCGCTAGTGACGCGCGAGGCCATCCTCGTGTCGTCAGCAGTGGAGAGCGATCTCCTCATCGTTCGAGCCAATGACCGACCGGGGCGGGCCACGTTCGACGTCAAGCTGCTCGCGAGCGAGCTTGTGCTCTTTGCTTATCAGCTCTGGATCCCGCAACCCACAGGCACAGCGTGGCTGGTGCCTAGTGTCGGCGAGGGGCCATGCGTCCGGCTCGAGCAGGAAGGACTCATCGTGGAGCAACATCCGCCATATCTCGACTGGGCTGACCGTCATCGCGGCATCCTGTTCGGCGCCGAATATCTGTCGATCGCGGCGCAGGGGTGGTTCTGATGACCAATCGCAAGGCCACCAAATCGAAAACAATCGCGCTCAAGCCGTTCTGGGAGGGCGATGCCGACGACCCGTTCAGTTTCGCCCGCTTCAACTGGGAAGAGGGATTGGGCGAACGGGAGAGCATCGCGCCGATGTTTCTCGCGAAGCGCCGACCGGGAGCGAAGGAGGGGAATGTCGACACCGCAGAGCGGGTCGAGCTGCTCCTGCCCGCTGATGCCCCCGAAATCTACGCAGATCCTGACTTCCTCGTCAGCGATTATGAAAAGTCGCTTTCGGCGAAAGACCGGCTAGCCTTCGCGCAGGTCACCATGCGCTTCGCAGAGGCGATGAACCTCCACGGGCCCTATGAAGTCGCGAGGCAGTGGCTGCGCGAGCAATATGTGAAGGGCAGGGGCCTTCCGCTCCTGCTGGTGCTCCATGCACCATTTCGCATGGGCAGCGACAATGCGCCGCACGTTCATGCGATGGTGCTGCCACGAAAGCTGACCAGGTTCGGGTGGAGCAAGGTCGATCGCCGGCTGGGCTCGGATGGTGATCGGGCCACCGCGCGCGAGGCCTGGTTGGCAACCGCCGCCGAGCAGCTATGATGCCGACAAGAGGTGCGAATGGGTCGCAATAACTGTGCCCCTAAGTGTGCCTCTAGCTGTGCCCCTAGGGCGTAGCGCCCCATGCTGATCCGTTTGTTTTCAGTGACTTAGAAAGATTATGGCTGGGGCGTAGAATCCTGCCACCCCAGCCATTTTTCATTCAAGTCGCTGAAACATCTGGAAAAGCCCACCAGCCGGTGAGTGGTTTGCCCCAGATTGTACCCCTCACTGTGCCCCCTAACCTTGGGCCAGACCAATGACGACACTCCCGACCATATTCTTCGCGGCCCGCGGGTAACCGGGAATTCTAATCGAAGCGTTAACCCTTTTTGCCTCCATGAGTTGGCAATGCTTGGTCCCACCTTTCCATTTTACCCCAGTCTGCGGTCTGTCGCGATCTCTGGTGCCGTAGGGTTGGCCTACTACCTCAGCGCGTATTTTTCGCTCGAATTCACCCAGTCGACCAACGGATTGGCTACCATTTGGCCGGCAAGCGGAATCTTCGTCGCCGCGCTCTTGCTCGCGAAACGCGTTGCCAAGTTACCAATCATCGCGACGGTCGCGGCGGCGAGCCTGATTTCCAATATCCAGTTCGGGGCATCGCTTATCGAAGCGGCGGGGTACACGGTTGCCAACATCGTCGAAGGCGTCGTGATTACGCAACTCGTGCACCGAGGTGCCAACGCGTCGCGCGACCTCGACAATACCGGATGGCTCATGACGTTTCTGGCTGCGACCGTGTTCGGAAGCTTGGTCAGCGGCGCGGTAGCCAGTCTACTTGCTGGGCAGTTGAGCCTTCCCTTTTTCGTATCATGGTCGCTAACGGTTTGCCTGGGCACGCTGATCGTCGTGCCGCAATCATGCGTTGCTCGGGCTCGGTGATCTCTTGGGATACAATGAGCAATTGATGTTGGATGACATGGATTGCACCCAGGCTCGTCAACAGGGCGATGTCTCAGGCGCGATCGATGCCAACGAAGTGCAACAGAATGCCAATATCCGCTTCAACGACGCGCTTTCTTCCTGTGGTCGAAGCCTGCGAGCGATGGTGGATGCGGGTGCGACCTTCTCGCGATTTGATGGCAATAGCAGGGTTCGTGGCTTTGCAGCGCTGCGGATCGAGAAGACTGTCGACGAGGATATCGCACTTGGCATTTCGGCAATCGGTTCGACTGCTTCAAATCGCATTGGCGGGTTTGAGGACAGTCAAGTCGCGGATGTCGGTGCGAACCTTCAACTCTACGGCCGTGCTCGTTTGGATGAACAGCTGATTGGCGGTGCATTCGTTGGGATCGGTCATAGCTGGTACGACTTTGATCTTCGTGAGGGTGGTCTCGCCATCGACGGCAACTTTGCTGGTGATCGGATACTCGCGGGGGCACTGCTTCGTGGCGAGTTTGAGCTAGGTGGCCGGCCTGCGACCGTTGATTTCGCCATTTCCCATGCAAGCGAGAGTCTCGGGACAGCCAGCTTCGACGCTGCATTCGAGGATGAGACCGCAAATGGTGTCGAACTCTTGCTCGGAAATGTGAGCTGGACCCGTATCAGCCTTCCGATCACTTATTCGCCCTTTGGCCCTGAAAACGCTGAAGAGGGGACTGGCCTCGACACTGCCGTTGGCCTGCTGTGCGAAGATCTTATCTTGGCGAATGGCATTGGTTGCGGCGTTCAGGTTGGTAGCCGGCTTTGGCACCGCGACGAGAATGGAGATCTGCTGTTTATCGACGCGGACTTCGAGCGAGTATCCGACATCACCCGTCTTCGGGTCCACGCTGGCTATAGCTTCGAAATCGGCCTCGGTCCTGATATCCGCATGGACGCGGGGATGGGGGCAGCACCGGGCGGTGAAGCTCGAGCCGACTTGACGGGCATGCTCTCGTTGCGCGTAGGTTATTGAGCAAGGATGCGGAGATGGTCGGGTCGCGAATACCGGCCCGACCATTTCTACCAGTCCTCTGCCCATTGGCCGACAAAGGGCATCGTTGAGGCCCGAGCGCCGATGAAACACTTTGCCATCAGCTCCGAGATCAGGAGCCCATAACCGAAGGCGCGCGAGGCGGATACTCTAAACCGCGATCTGCTTTGGCTAGCAGGGGCATAAGACGGGCTTGATCGCAGTCGCTATTCCATCGCGGTGCGATCAAGGCGGCCATCAATCGTCTGGGCCGTTTAGGCCAGCGATACACGCCGAGTTGGGTTCGCCAGAAAAATGGCACGACGTTAAGGTGCCTTGGTCACGCATTTCTGCAACATCAACGTCAGCTTTGCGAAGCTTCTGCGTGATATCCGATTAAGCATCGCCGACGCTTTAAGGCGGCGGCGATGCTTCTCGGCGATCGCTATCCCCCTTGCCTAGAGACGAGCGACCGGTGCCGCGTCGGGCACGATGGTAAGGCTGATCTGGAGGCCATCGCCCGCCCCGGATTCGGATCCGAGCTGATCGACGAGGCGGTGCATGAAGGAGATGATATTGGCGCGGATGGCCCCTTCCATCGCCTTGCTCAGCCGTTTTTCGCCGATCAGCGCGGAGCCGAAGCTCGCGGTGTAATCGGCCTCGACAAGTTCATCCATCAGGAGCTCGCCCGTCTTCGCGTCGGTGAGCTGGTAGCGGACCTCGGAAGCGACCTTCATGTTGAAGCCCCCGATCGGCTTGCGGATCCGCAGGACCTCGGCGGTCAGTATCAGGTCGCCCGCGCCCGGGGCGAGCAGGCCGTTGTTGGCGAGCGACTGGCGCAGCGCTTCCGCGAACGCCTCGTTGGAGACCTGCGAGGTGTGCGTCGTCTTCTTGCCGCCCTCGACCTGCGCGACCGTGATCCGCTCGCTCAGCGGCGCGGCCCGCTCGGGCTCGGCGACGACGGCCCCCACCGTCATGTTGACCGGCTTGGCGGCGCACGCCGACAGCGCGATGGCGCTGCCGATGACAATCATGGTGGTCGTGTTCTTCATGAAAGCCCCCCATTTGCTGTGACCCATCCATCGCTAGCCAAGAGATGCCGACTTGTCACCCGCCGATTTACCCCGCGCGGCAATCCAGCTTGATAACCGATGTTTAACATTGCCTGGGTCTATGCTAGGCGGGTCGAACGGTTAGAGTCGGGGGGGTATTTCAGTGCACGATCGTCTCGCGGGTGTTTCCCGCCTCCATCGCCTGCAGGCCCGCGTCACGGCAGCGATTGCCGGATTGCTCGTGACGCTGGCAGCGATGGCCGCGCCGGCATCGGCACAGTCGCTGGTCGAGGCGCGCAACGATGCGCAGAACCTCTTCGGCCTGTCGGTTTTCGAGACGATCGATGCGCTCACCGCCGCCTGCGACGCGGGGGAGGCCAAGGCCTGCGAACGCGCGGCCGAGGTCCGGGCGGGCGAGCATGTCACGGCAAAGAAGGCCTTGTCGAGCCTGCGCGCCGCCTGTCGCTCGGGCGATGGCCTGTCCTGCCTGGCGCAGGGACTGTGGACGCGTCACGGCATCGTCGGTAAGCCCGACCCCGACGAGGCGGCGGAACTGTTCGCGCAGTCTTGCGCCAGCGGCTTTGCCCCCGGCTGCTATTTCAACGTGCTCGCCAGCGCGTCCCCGGCGCGGGGCGCGGCGGTTCGCAGCCAGATGCAGGCGCTCTGCGACGCCGGGCTCGACGCGGGTTGCATGGGCACCACCTATGCCCTTGGCGCGCGCGAACTGTCGGATGTCGGCGCCGCCAGCAGCGCCCTCGATCCCTTCCTCGCGGCCTGCGAACGGCGCGCGGGGGTCTGCGACTTCGGCCATGTTATCGGCGCGCTCGACGATGCCGGCGCCAAGGCGGGCGCGGACTATCTGGCGCGCAACGCGGGCGCCAACGCCCGGCGCGGCATCGAGCGCGAACTGCTCGAGCGGACCAAGCATGCGGCCCAGCACGGGCGCGAGGCGCCCGAAGTGGTCGCCGCGCTCACTGCCTTCCAGGCCGCGGGCAAGCCGCTCGATGCCTCCGCGCTGAGCGAGGTCGCAGCGCGCACGCCCGATGTCCTCGCCGCGCTTCTCGCGAGCGGTGGCGGGGAGGTCGGCACCGAACAGCTCCGCCTGGCGCTGCTCCACGCGGCCAAGGCGGGCAATGCCGACAGCGTCCGCCGCCTCCTCGAGCAGGGGGCGAGCCCCGATGTCCGCTCCAACGGTGAGCCGGGCTGGACCGCCCTGCAGGTCGCCATCATCGAAAATCATGATGCGGTAGTCGATGCGTTGCTGGCGGGCGGCGCCGATCCTCGGTTTGCCAATGACGCCGGCTCCGATGCGCTGATGTCGGCGGCCAAACGCAACCGTCTCGGCGCGATGCGCGCGCTCCTCGACGCGGGCGCCGACGTGTCGGCCCGGTCCTCCGGCAACAATGGCGTCAGCGCGCTTCATTTTGCGGCGGTCGCCGGGCATGGCGATGCGATCGAGCTGCTCGCGCGCGCGGGGGCCGACCTCGACATGGCCGATCGCGATGGCACGCTGCCGCTGCACTATGCGATCAACGAAGGGCATCATGACGCGGCAAAGCGCTTGGTCGAATATGGCGCCGACGTCGACGTTCCTTTCCCGAACAGCGGGCGAACCCTTCTGGCCCGCGCGGTGTCGCAGGGCGATGCGGCGCTGACCGACTGGCTGCTGGCATCGGGCGCCAACCCCAATATCGCCGACCCCAAGGGCGAGACGCCGCTGTTCGCCGCGATCCGGGCGGAGAATGACGCGCTGGCGGAGACGCTGCTCGATGCCGGGGCCGATCCGCGGCACACCAGTCTCGCGGGGGTCACGCCGAGTCAGCTTTACGCCGAGCTTGCGCAGCAGCGCGCCGCAGCCGAGGCCGAGCGTCAGCGTCAGGCGCGACTGGCCGAGGAACGCCGTCGCCGCGCCGAACAGGAGCGGCTCGCGCAGAAGAAGAAGAGCAATGGCTTCCTCGGCGCCATCGTCGGGATCGCCGCGGGCGCGGCGATCGGCGCGGAAATGGGACTGGAGGCCGAGCAGCTCGGCCAGTTCGCCTCGACCATGGGCGAGATCGGCATGGCTGCCGAGAAAGGCACGCCCGAAAGCTTCCAGCAGGCGCAGCGCTCGGTGAACAGCCTCGAGCAGCGGCTCGCGGCCACCGCGCCCTCCACGCTCTCGGCGCTCGGGGGCAGCGGCATGGCGGGGGGCGGCGCCAGCACACCGCCGCAGGTCGACCCCGCCGAGGAATATGCCCGTCGGATGCGCGAGCTGGCGCGGCAGAGCGGTGATCCCATCGCGATGGCCATGACCGACAGTGCGCTCGAGGCGGGGGAGCGGCTCGGTCAGGCGCTGGTCGACCAGCGTGAATTCGAGAACGAACTGGCGCGGCGGCAGGCCGAACTTGCGGCCGCACAGGCTGCGGTCCGCGAGGCCGAGGCGCGCCAGCGTGCCGCCGCCAGCGCGGTGTCGGCCGGCAACGCCCCGATGAGCGCGCAGCAGCGCCAGGCCATGCGGCGCCAGCAGCGCGCCGGGGGCGGTTCAGGCCGCCAGCCGCACAAGCAGATGACGCTCAACTTCACCATGCCCGAGCTGCGCAACTGCATGATCGAGACCGGCGACGACCCCTTCTACGTCAAGCAGCACGGCGACTGTGCGCCCGGCGCGGGCAACGGCAATGGCTCGGGGCCCAACGCCGGGGGCGGGCCGGGCGACCAGTTCGCCGCCAATGGATCGGGCAACGGCGGCGGGGCCGGCCCCGGTGGCGGCCAGTCGCCCTCGGGCGATGGCGCGAGCGGCGGGGAGGGCTCGGGGCTCAACCATCTGGAAGGCAAGGCGAAGACCGTCATTCGCGGCAGCTATCCCCCGCTGACTTGGGAGGAGCATGCCGGCCTGCAGAAGCGCAACGGCTGCTACCGCCCGGCCGCGGGCTGCGTGGTGCTGGTCGAGATCGCCTATGATTCGGCGTCGGGACGGATGCGGTTCAAGTTCCGCAACGATTGTTCGGGGGTGGTCCACTATCGCTATTCGATGCCCACCCGGACGGGCACGACCGAGGGGTCGTGGCACCTCAACCCGGGACGCACCGTGTGGGTCGAAAGCACGCCGGGTCGCGAAGTCCCGTGGCACCGCGACCTCGTCAAGTTCTACGGCGCGCGTTCGTCGACCGGGGCGCTGTGCACGAACGAGATCTTCCGCACCGACGTCGCGGGAATCGCCTCGGCCAAGCGCACGCGGCGATAAACCCGCTCGCCGCAGGCCGCCGCGCGCCGGTGATGATCGAGCGCCCGCGCGTCCTGCTTCGCGCTGGACCGGCGGTCACCGCGGCGCGGGGGCGGCGCTGGCGAGCGATCGTTGGAGAGGGCGGGGGCGATCGCGCCCGGATGGCGCGCTGCGCGGTCCTCCTTGCCGATGGTCGCCCGCATCAAGCGGGCGGGCACGTCAACCGCGCGTGCCGATCGCCGCCGTCAGGGTGAATTCCGCTTCCTTGCGGCACTGGAGCGGCTTGCCACCCCGCTCGACGCAGCGGTCGTAGTCGCGCCGGACCCACGACTTCATGAACGTGGTGATCCGGTCGATGATCGAGGGCCCGGCCTTGGGTTGGCACACGCCGGCGACGAGCGCGTCGAGCCGGCTGCTGACCGCCGCGCCGCCGGCCTCCCCGCGGAACAGCTGGCGCGTGTGGAAGCGCAGCAGCGTGCCGTTGTCGTGGGTGATCTGGACCAGCCCGCGGCCCTTGTCTTCGACGGTCGCGCTGCCGCCATCGCGGCACGGGTAGCGCTGCACGCGGGCGGTCATGACCGGTTCCTCGATGGCGTCGCGCATGAAATTCTCGAAACTGCCGCCGCCGGCCCCCTCGGCGCGGGTCGGCCTCTCCGCCGGGGTGGCATTGGTGACGTAGCGGCCGCTGGAGAGCTTCAGGCGCCAGTCGTTGCTGCCGCTCGGCGCACCGACGCACTCGACCTCGATGATTTTGTAGTCGGAATCGGCAAAGCGCTTGGCGGCGGCCTTGGCATCGTCGAGCGACCCGTGCCCCGCGTTGACGTTGAAAGTGCTCCGTCCGGTCGGCTCGTCGCGCGAGGAGAAGACATAGCATTCGGGCTGCGCTACCGCGCGCGATGAGATGTAGGCGTCGGGGTACAGCGTCTTGAGTTCGCGGCGCAGCTGCGTCTCGCCGCCATCGCTCCATCGCGACTTGGTCGTGTACAAGATCGCAAAGTCGAGCGTTTCGCCACCATCGCCGCGGATCGCGCTGAACACCCGGTAGCCAGGATCGGCCTGCGCGGCGGGAACCCAGAGGAGTTGCGCGGCCAGGGCCGACAGACATAGGGGCGTTTTCATCGCTCGATCCCTTCCGCGTGACAGCTACAGGAAGGGGAGCCTAGCCAACCGTCGCCCTGTCATCAACGGCGGCTTGGAAGCTCAAGGGTCAGGAGCGTATCCTGACCCTGCCCTTCGGGACCTGCGTCGTCCTGCTTACGCGTTCGATCCTCGGGATTGATACCTTCGGTGTTTACACCCCGATGCTGATGAGCCTTGCCTTCATCAAGCTTGGTCCGGTTTTGAGCCCGATTGTCTCAGGTGGGGCCGTCCTGCTCGCGCAAGAAACGCCTGCGTAACAAACCCAAGCAAGCTCCGGCGGCTCTTTGAACAGACGTCGACGCCTTATGACGCGGGGGAGTTGGCCGTTGCTGCGGTAGGGTGAGGGTCGCCACCCGCGGCGGGGAATACTCAGTCATATCTAAATAATCGCAGGGCTCGCCAAACCATCGCTATGCTTCGGTTCTGCAGATCCGACGGTATAGCTGCCCTTTCGGGCTTATGGGCGGCAGCCGACCATGCGGAGCGCTATATGCTTAAGACGCTTTACGTTGGCGATCTCGATCAGATCCCCATTCATCCCGCTCGGGCAAGGCGAGCATGCTTGCTGAGGCAAGGGCGAGCGCATCGCGAGCGCTAAGCTCACGCTGGAGAGCATAACCCTGACCGAACCGACATCCGAGTTGACGTAGGATCGCGAGCTGGTGTTCAGTTTCCATATGCTCGGCCACACATTGCTGCCCAATTGCCTCACAGAGCGCGATCACTCCTCTGACTAGCTCGATCGAGTGGGGCTCCTCTCCGATCGGCCGAATGAGCGACCCGTCGATTTTGATTAGATCAAAGCGCATCTCGCGCAGATAAGAGATAGCCGCATAACCTGCCCCGAAATCGTCCAGCGCGACCCGAACACCGGATTTTCGAAGTGTTGTGAGACAGCGCTGTGCCGAAGGGATGTCGCGCATTAGCGCGGTCTCGGTAACTTCGACCTGGAAGCGCTCCTGCGCAAGCCCGTGGGCGGCCAAGATTTTCAGGATACGCTCGGCCGCATTGGGACGGCAGATCTCGACAGGGCTCAAGTTGAATGACAGGCGCACCCGATCGGGCCAATGGCGGGCGGCGTCACAGGCGCGAGAGAGGAGCGTGTCGCTAAGCCGTTCGATAACGCCGAGCTGTTCGGCGATAGGAATGAACTCGGCCGGGGATATCCAACCCAATTCTGAATGGCGCCAGCGGGCGAGCGCTTCGAACGAGCGAAGTTCGAGGGTGTCGAGCTTGAAGACGGGCTGGAAGACAATCTCAATCTGGTCAGCGGCCGTCGGTTCGCGGAGCGCCTGCTCAATCAGGGTCCGGCGCTCGACGTCACTCCGCATTTCGTCCGAGAATGCCTCGACTTCGCCACGTCCATTCGATTTGGCGAGATAGAGCGCAAGATCGGCTTGTCGCATCGTGTCGGAGCCTTGCGCTCCTGGTTCAGCTCCGGCCACGCCGGCACAGGCCGACACGTTCATGGCCCGTCCCTCGGTCCAGCATGGAGCCTCGATCGCCCGCACCGCGTTCTGGGTGATCGCAAGCAGATCGGCACAGGTCGAACCGTGGTGCAGGATGGCGAACTCGTCGCCGCCCAATCGACCGACGCACCCATCAGCGCCCACCACCTCGCGCAGTCGGCGCCCCACTTCGACCAGCAGCGCGTCGCCGGCCGGGTGACCGAAAGTGTCATTGATCGGCTTGAACCCATCAAGATCAAGGATTGACACAGCATAGGGTTGCCGCGCTTCGGTGGTAGCTTGCAGTGCCGCGATAAATCCGCGCCGGTTACAAAGGCGGGTAAGCGGGTCGATGTTCGCGATCTCAGCGATTTTGGTCTTCTCACGCAGGGCAGTGTTCTCGGATGCGATTGCGCGGGAGCGTTCAATCTGAACGTTGTATCGCGTCCGCACCAATCGGACGAAGGACTTGTCGTGGGCCCGAATGATCCGGGCAATGAGGAAGCAGAGCACGAGCAAACTGAGCCCAACCGCGAGGCTGATGCCATCTCTGGGAATGAGCTGAGCGGCGATCATCGGCGCGAGGATCAGGTAGATGGGGACCTGCGCGACCGGAGGAAAATAGACCATTGCAGCGCAGATACCTACCGCTGTTGTGCTAGCGAATAACAGGACGATGCGCGTCAGAGCTTCGGGCAGAGTAAGTAGGGCAAAGAGCGACCAAGCCGAAAATAGGCCGGTGACCGCGAGGGCGACGAGGAAAGTGCGCTGGAGGGCAGCGCGAATTTGAGAGTCGGGGACGTGGCCCCCAATTTGCTTCCAATACAGTGCCCGCAGAGCAAAGATTGCGAGAACGAGCGGACCGGGGCTAAAACCCGAATAGCCGCTGCTGCGAAGCGCAACTTCGAGCCCGATTAGGCTCGAAAGAAGCACGCCGTATACCCAAGGAAACTGTTTTTTGATGGCCACGAAACGCTGCCGCAAGAGCAGCCGCCCATACGGCGAGTGATCGTCTAGGCCGAGTGAGGCGTGCGACAGGAAGCGCATCACGGAACCGTTAATCACAGTTTACTAAGAAGGGGCTACCTTCAGACCTAGTGTGAACCCGTACAGCAAGTCCAAGTTCGCTCCTTGCGTCACTCGTGGTCTTGATCCGTCGAAGCACCGGTCTTTCCTTTCGCGTACCATCAAGGACGACCGTCTGCGCGAACAATGAAGAAAAGGTGCGATGCTGGCAGCGGCCGATCGGTGAAAAGGCCGTTATTCAGCCTCCCGAATAGCTAATCGATGGACGTTAGACAGCAACCTCAGAAGAAGCTGTTACCGCCGTGACCTCCGATCCATTCACGGGACGCTCGAGGTAAGCGGTTTGGAGGCGAGGCCACCGCCGGGGCTGAAAAGACCTGAAATCCGGTCAATATGATCGATGACCTAAAAAGGTGAGTTGATCGAGATCAAGCCCCCTAAGTGCTCTCACCTAGGTGCGGTACCTTCAAAAGGTAACCGTGACGGTCCACAGCGATGGGACATGCTCAAATCGTCCAAATTTAGCGCCCTGCTGCACCCGCGACAGATTGGGTTTTTTGTCGCCTTCTTTGTGGTGACCGCGCTGACTATCTTCACCACACGCTATGGCGGAGGGTTGGCCTTGGTGTGGCTGGGCACGGGCCTTATTGCCGCAAATTTACGAAATCTGCCCTTCAAGAAATGGTGGCCGATCGTCCTAAGCTTCGGGATTCTGAGTGCTATTGCGACAACCATCTTCGGGTTCGGATTGAAGGGTGCCTTTCCGCTGGCGGTTCTGAATCTCGCCGAAGCCGCACTCATCGCCACCCTTCTTCGGGTCCACCGTCCTCAAGGCGATTATCTCGAGAGCATTCCCGGCTTTCTTTCGATGCTGGTTATCGCAGGGCTGATTGGTCCGCTCGCCCTGAGTGTACCTGCGGGCTTCGTGGTCCATTGGCTCGTCGACGGGGCTTGGGGGCTCCATAGCTTCCAATGGCTGGCTGGCCACGGCCTGGGAACGATCATCTCCATGCCGATCGCCATCATCTTCGCTCGATCGAAGCCACAGGACGCCGACCTGCGCGCTAAGCTATTTCGGAACGATGTCGTGGCGCTTGTCGCGGCGCTGGCGCTGATCAGCATGGTATCATTCTATCAGGAAGTGGTGCCTCTTCTCTTCTTGCCGCTGATTGCGTTGGCCGTTCTGACCTTTCGTGTCGATCGAGCGGGGGCCGCGGTCGGGTCCATTGCGGTGGCCGTTGTTGCAATCACAGCGAACTTCCTTCCGCACAATGCGTTCGCCGGCTTGGATCTCGGGCCAGTGGCAAGGTCGCTATACGTCCAGTTCTACCTGGCGACGCTTTCAATCGTGACGGTGCCTTTGGCGGTGATCCTCTATCAGCGCGATGGACTTCTGGGCCAGGTGCGCCGTCGGGAGGCGCTCTATCGTGTCATTTCCGAGTATTCCGATGACGTGTTTCTGACCTTGGACGCAGAGCAGAATATCACCTTCTACTCTTCGTCTGACCTTTTCAGCGAGAGAGAGGGGCAAGGGAAACCGGGGAATATTCGGACCGCCTTTCCCCAAGAGTTTTTCCAGCCAATTCAGATCGCGCTTAATGAAGCGGCGGCTGCACACGGTCATACGGTGATGAGGGAAATCCGGATCGACGAAGGATTGGAGACCAGATGGTTGGAGTTTCGCGTCTGTTCTATCCGCGAGGAGAGGGAAGCCGAGATAAGCTACGTCGTATCCCTCCGCGATACGACCAAGACCAAGCTGGAGCAGATTTCTGCGACTGAGCTCGCCCATACGGATTCGTTGACACAGTTGCCCAATCGACGCGCGTTCATGCGGGCAATCAAGCCATCACTTCTCCAGAAAAAACCTCTTTCGGTCGCGATCATCGATTTCGATCATTTCAAGTCTATCAACGACACGTTTGGGCATGCGGTGGGAGACCGTGTACTGGCCCGTTCGGCGGACGTGCTGAAAAAATACCATACCGATCGTCGCTTTTTTGCTCGTCTCGGGGGCGAAGAGTTTGGTGTCATTTTTGAGGGTGGGGATCAGCAGCATGTGTTTCACTTTTGCGAGTGGCTGCGTGAGGAGATCTCCAATTTGGTCTTCTACGACGATGAGGCGCAATCGTTCTCAACAACCGTAACCATTGGGTTGGCGGCAAGTTGGGATGATGCATCTCCCACTGACGTGCTGCGCAAGGCTGACGAGGCGCTTTATCGCGGGAAACGAAACGGACGAGACACCGTCGTGTGTCAGGGCCTCATGATTGACTCATCTGGATTTGCGAAGGCCGGCTAACATCTCAGCGGTGCAGCGGAGTGAGCGTCGAGCTTGAGACCCTCTGCGTATGGTGGGGCTATGCTTGCGGATAACGGCGAAGACAGCCCTACCGAGACGCCCTACAAGCGGACCTATGAAAGGCCACGCGCATATTCATGCGATTAGTTGCGACGTGAGGACCGCGGTCGATCAGGTATCCGGAGTTAACAACTGCTCGAACAGGCCGGGCCCAAGGAGGCTGGCTTGCTGAGGATGGGCACCAGTTCGCTAAGGGCAGCGGGGACGGGACGATTTGGCCCGGGACAAGGCCAGGCGCACTGTCCGTCGAAGCTCGAACGAGAACAATTTACTGCTGTTAGCCGCCCGACTTAAGCTACTTTGTCGATCGGGATATGGTTCATCATACGGATCAACGATTTCAAAACGACGTCATTGGTGTTGGGGTTGGGGTTGTCCTCGAAGGCCATCTGCCAATCAGGATATGCTCTGAATGCAGTGTGTCGATCATCGATAAGACGCAGCGAATGATGACGCTTATCTTCTTCAATCTTCGCGTAGAGCGCAACGACTGCGTCATTGGGGCCTTCGAGGATTTGAAGAAATCGCGAGTTTGAATGGATGAGGAGGCCGGTCACATCAGACAACGCATTGGCGCGACGCGCCTTCAAGAGTAGCAATTCGATCGCCGCGGGAGTCAACGGGCATGTGACCAAGCTTGTGTAAACAATCTGACGAAGCATGAGCCGTCCTTTCTCTTCTTAAAGGACGGTCTCGAGAGGCCGAAATTAATGCCGAGCGCGCTGATCGGGAACACCAAAAGTGCCCGACCCTTCAGTTCGGCCTGGGCCGAACGCGATTAGAAGCAACGGCCGATGTCACCACCTCTTAGCTGCGCGACCGAGAAATCAAGTTGGAGCCGGCCAGCGTCGATCGCTTGGCACGAACCGGTTCGGCAGAGGGCAATCCATCGATGAACCCGGCCCATTTCGTGAGAATAGGCCTAGCTACTGCTGGCGGAGATAGGATGCGAAGTTGGATCGCGCGCGCTTCAGGAAGCCGCTGCACAGTGCCATCTGGTGGGGGCGACGCCGATCTCAGACGCGGTTGCTAGCGATCGAATGACATCTATTGGGGCAGGCCAAAATGAAAGATGGCGACCTGAACGCCAAAGAAACTCGCCATCAGCACCCAATCGATAAGATCGGAGAAAATTCGCCGCATCACGTGTTGATCTCCAAGGCGTCCGTAGAGACAACCGTGGAGCCAAAGGGTTGTGGAAACCCTAGGGTGATTGGTAACGGCTTTTTTAACCATTTCGTCTACCGCTTGAATGGCTTAACGGCTGCGAGCGAAAGAATCTGAAAGCGTCGAAATGAATGTAAGATGGGCTGCCAAATCGGCTCCCAACGAAAGAGTTGTCCTCGTTAACCAAAGCGAGGGCCAAGGGTTGTCCGACGGTCGATCCGACCGTCGGCGGCTATACATTTCCGTACCCGCTAAGTTCATGCTCGCAACCTCGATTGCCGCGGCTTGGATGTTTTTCAGCATTTGGATTTCTCAGTATTGGCTGAGTGAATTGGCTGCGCTGGTTACCTATCCGATCGCGCTCCTCTGCCTTGTTTTCATCGCCTATGTGCCGGGTTTCATGAACGCGTTTCTCATCGTCTCGCTTCTGTCGGACAAGCGACCCAAGCGCAGAACACCCGAGACATATCCCGGCCTCTCGATTCTCGTCGCTGCGTATCAAGAGGAAGCGACGATCGGCGGCACCTTGGCTAGTATCGCGAAGGAAACCTATCCTGGTGATGTTGAGGTCCTCGTCCTCAACGATGGTTCTACCGATGGGACGGCCGCTGCAGCGGAGGCCGCATGTGCATTACTCTCATTTCCGAACAACATAAAAGTGCGGGTTCTGGATTACGCGCAGAACCGTGGGAAAGCCGCCGTTCTCAACGCCGGGCTTGAAGCGGCGGTCCACGATCTGATTGTGACCATTGATGCGGATACACGACTGCGGTCCGACAGTCTGACCCGCTTGGTCGAACGCCTCTTGTCCGACCCCGAAAACACCCGCGCGGTTGCAGGCGCAATTCTTGTCGGCAATTCACGCGCGTCATTGATGGCGGGGCTTCAGGAATGGGACTATTTCCACGGGATTGCCGCCGTCAAACGCATGCAATCGCTCTACCACGGCACGCTGGTCGCCCAGGGTGCCTTCAGCATCTACCACAGGGATGCGCTTCTCGAGGTCGGGGGGTGGCCCGAGACCGTTGGTGAAGACATCGTTCTCACTTGGGCGTTGCTCGAGAAGGGGTGGCGCACCGGCTACGCCGAGGACGCGATTGCGTTTACCAACGCGCCGACCACCTACCGCCAGTTTGCACATCAACGGCGGCGTTGGGCGCGGGGACTGATCGAGGCGTTCCAGCACCAGCAGAAGCTCCTCGTCAAACGTCGCCTTTCGACGATGTTCATCTGGTGGAACATGCTGTTTCTGCCGATGGATGCTGTTTTCACGATCGTCTTTATCCCCGGCGTCGTGGCAGCGCTGTTCGGCTACTATTGGATCGCGGGACCGATGACGCTCCTGACGCTGCCCCTCGCAGCGTTCTGGAACCTGGTCATCTTCCGTATCCAGAATCGAATGTTCCGTGAGCAAGGCATGAAGGTTCGCCGTCATTACGGTGCGCTGGTGTTGTACATTTTGTTCTATGCGGTCCTCATGCAGCCCGTTTCCTTGTGGGGCTATGTGTCCGAGATCCTGGGCCGGAAGAAGAATTGGGGGACCAAATGATCGAGCTGTGGCTTATAGTCGCTGCGCTTGGCGCTTCGTTCGAGGAAGGCGAGGAGGAACGGAATGCGTCCTTCGCCGTCGGGGGAGACGTCACCTATTCGAGCGATGCGGACGGGACCGAGGTCCTGAGAAGCGGTCTTCTTGTGGCGCCGCATTACCGGTCGTCCAAGGATTTCGCGGGCCTCAGGCTCGAAAAGGTCCGGTTCGACCCGGCTGGGTCAGATGGCGGCGAGAGCGAGCGGGTCTATCTTCAGGTCGCCAAGCCCATCGCGGATTGGCAGCTGAACGCCCAAGTGGGCAGCGATGGACACACTGTCTTGGGAGCGGCCTCGGTCCACAACGATGCACCCTTGCGGATTGAAGCCTTTGTCGAGCGAGATCAGCTTGAGACCCCACTGGGCGTCTCGCAGCGCCTCTTTGCGACCTTTGGCGGGGCGGCCATAGATTTCCCGCTAGGCGATCACTTCCAACTGACGATCCTTGGAGGCCTTCAAGGTTTCGACGGGACAAACGTGCGCACCCACGCACGGGCCAATTTCATCCAGGTCATCAAGCCGGACTGGGGACTGAGTGCGCAGCTGAGAACTCGCTACTCGCATAACAGCGTTCCCAATGAAGCCGATTATTTTTCGCCCGATTGGCATGTCGAGATCCTGCCTGTCATCCAGCTGCGTCGTTTTTCGGGCGGCTGGCAGTATCGAGGTGCGGTTGGCTGGGGCGCGCAGCAAGATTCCCGGTCCGATTGGCGCTCATCCCGCTATCTCGATCTTCGCGTGACAAGCCCGACCGACCGGCGGGGCTGGGGGATTAGCGCATCGTTGACCTATACCAACCAGCCCATCACCAGTAGTGAAACCTATGACTATTTCCGCTCGCAGGTTGGCATCGTCCGCGCCTTCTAACTGGGCGTCCATCGAAGAAGGCCAGCCTCGCGCCATTCGATGAGAGTCGTTCTGCTGGATCAATAGTGGTCATGGACGCTTGGGCTCGGCTCAGGCCTGTCTCGAGTGAAAAAGCGTCACTCGACAGAGATAATTCTGAGTATTTCGCCGTCGCGAAGCATTTCTCGCGTCAAAAGGCGGCGGGACGCGTTGCGATCTTGCACCGGCTGCCGAAGCTCTCGGGTATTTGGCGGGCGTAGTCGGACCGTGATCTTCACGCTTCCCTGTTGCTGATGCGCAAAGCCTGCAGCCATAGGGTGAGAGTCGGGGGCGGCTTGCGGGGAAGCCGCCAAAACTAGGGCTGCAAGAGCGAACATCGCCATACGGCAGTGAACCTGCTGCGCTGATGGATTCACCCATGCTTATAACCTATGTTGTGTCAGTATCAAAATTCAAACATTGGCGGAGGGCCTATTCTCGGAGCACCGGGAAACAAAAAGGGCGCCCTCTCGACGAAAGGGCGCCCTCATTTGTGGAATCGTTAGGCTGTTTACGGGCTAACCGGGGCATCCTTGCCCGACGCCACTGCCGCGACGACGCCGCCCACAGCACCAGCAGCCAACAGCCCCGCTACCGCCGGGGGCATGCCCCCCGCCTTGACACCAGAAAGCTTGGCCAGCTCCATCTGCGACACCGAACGCGGCGTTGCCTTGGGAGCCGAGGCGCGCTTCGCGCACTCGGCATAGAAGCTGTCCGACGGCTTGTAGTTGATGACGGTCACCGGCGAGGCTTCGCCGACTTTGAAGACGCTATATTCGCAGATCGTCCCGCCGTTGCCGTTGACACCCGTCAGGAGACGGAATTGGTCCTGCACCTGGACCATCTGCGCCTGCGCGAAAGCCGGGGTGGCGGTGGCCACGGTCATCGAAGCCGCGGCAGCGATAAGAAGATGCTTTTTCATGAGAACCCTTTTTACTTTACGCGTATCGACTACCGGCCGCGCCTACACTTTTCAACCCTTTAACAGCAACTGCCGAGAGTAGGGGCTCAAGGGATTGTCCCGAGCCTTTTGTCCTCCCTCGCCGGGAGATTATTCCTTAGGGGCTAACTGGAGTGTCGTCGTCTGAATTAGCAATGATCGCGGCGGCCACACCGACCGCTACTGCGCCGATAACGACAGACGATGTCGAAATGCCGCCAATCGGTGAAGAGCTGCCGGTGGTCGTGCTTTTCGAGTTGAGCGCAAAAGCGTTCGGGCAGACATTGCGCGCCGCGGAAAGCGGGGTCCCGCCCACGACCGTACCGCCGGGGAGGGCCGTCGAACATGGCGGGAGATCGCTCAGCGAAACCGTCCGAGGGGTCGGCTGCGACGAACTCGCTCGCTTCTGACACTCGGTGAAAAACGCGTCGGTGGGTTTGTAATGGAGCACCGTGATCGCTGCCGGATTCCCGACCTGGAAGACGCTATATACACAGATCGTCGCAACGCTTCCACCCGTGGCGGGGAGCATGCGGAACTGGTCCTGCACCTGCACCATCTGGGGCGAGCCGGTGGCCGGCTGATTGGCGGTGGCAAGCGCGGGGGAGGTCGACAACGCGAGCATCGAGGCCGCGGCCGCGAAGGGAAGGGATTTTTTCATTAGGTACCCTTTTGACACTTTGTCATTTGCCTACGGTCGGACGCCGAGTCTTGCAATCGCCAAAAAGAAACATTCTTCTACACGTGGAGATTGGATCGTGGCAACGGCCGACACGACAGGCGTAGATTAAGAGCGATAAAGTTGCAGGTCTCTTAAGGTTGCCTCGAAGGGGATCGAGCTTTCCCACGCGGATCCGCGAAGGCGGAGCCAGCCATAATCGCAAGTCTTCTCTTTCACGATCCAGACGGCCTCCCCATCGAAGGATTGCGTCCCGAAGTCGTGTCCGTCTCGTCCGGCACAGGTGAGTTCAACTTCGAGCGTTCCCCGGCCTCGAAGCTGGCTGAGACGTCCCTCGAGCCGAAGCTCACCGGGCGACAGCTTCACCAGGCGTTGTGCCAACCGGCCCGCGGTCCCGTCGTTGACGAAAAGCTTCCATGTGCCGGGCGCGGTCTCGCGGGCATTTGCGTCGCGTCCCTTATCAACCTGCCAATCGAGCGGAGGGTAGGTGTCTCTCTCGGCGCTGCCACCTCGCTCGATACTCCGAAGAGCACGGTAAAAAGCAAAGGCGTCGTCGAAACGCTCGTTCGCCAGCAGTTTTCGCAGGAGCGCCGCATTGCCATGATAGTCGCTGCCCTGCACTTGCTGCATCCGGAGCGAGAAGAAGCGGTCCAAGGCACCAGGAGTGTCGGGAGGACTGCGCCAAAATGATCTCGACCAGCTAGGGTCATGCCTGAGCGCGCTGCCAAGCCAGACCGCCGTGGCCTCGTCTTCGATGCTAGCGGCGAGGCTTTTCCCGAATTCACTTGCCAGCTGGGGGCGTAGCCGTCCCAGTTCATCGAGAAGCGGACCCATCGCCTCGAGGTCGCCCTGTCGCGCCCGCGAGTCGAGCAACGCCAGACTGGTTTTGACATGGCGCCGGTCTAGCGCGCGCGCATGCTCCCACACGTCTTCCGGGTCGGTATTCGCCCCTCCGGCGATGACGTACAGGGCATCGGTCGAAAGGGGCTCCTTGGCATAAGCGCGCGTGGCGGCCGAAACCAGCTCATCGGCGACCGACACGCCCGGGCGCGGGTCAAGGAGCTGGGTCTCGGCGCGTTCAAGCACGGACTCGGCGGAACGAAAGCCACTTCGCTCGATCGCCCAGTCGGGTGCTTCCCCTCCGCTATTGACAGCAGCCTGCAGCGCGAGGAGCGGCGCGGATGTGAGGGCAACCAATGCGAACAGGTAGCGCATGGCTACGAGGCTAGCGCGCGCGGTTCTTCAATGTCGTCGGCGCCGTCGGATGAGCCATATCCATAGCCGTAGCCATAGCCGTAGCCGTAGCCGTAGGAGGCGTTGCGCTCGTCGAGCTTCGTCACCACCGCACCAAAGATCTGTCCGCCACTGTTCTCGAGACGGTCGAGCGACTGCGCTGTCATCCGGACCTTGCCGCGATTGGCCTCGATCACCATCACGACCCCGTCTGCGACCGAAGCGATCAGCGGCGCGTCCGCGAGCCCGAGAACCGGAGGAGAGTCGATAATGACATGGTCATAGTCGGCACCGACGGCATCGAGGATGCTCGCGAAGCGCTCACCCGCCAACAGCCCCGCGGGGTTGGGGGGTTCGCGCCCCGCCGGAATGACGTCAAAAGCGAATGGCTCAGCCGTCTGCACACAGGCGCGCCAATCGTCCTCCCCGCGCAGCAGATTGCTGAGACCCTTGCCCACCTTGAGGTCGAGATACTTGGCAAGCCCCGACTTTCGCATGTCGGAATCCACCAACAGCACGCGCTTACCCTGCTGGGTAAGAATATTGGCCAGGGCGACGCTCGAGAAGCTCTTGCCCTCGCCGGGCTGCGTGCTGCTGAACATCAAACGCTTGGGGAAACCCTTCTCTGTGAGGAAGCCGAGGTTAGTGAACAGGCTGAAATAGGGCTCATAGAGCAGGAAGAACCTGTTCGAGACGTCGGTCTCATCGCTGCCATCGCGCGCCATCGGAATGCTGCCGAGCAGGGGGACCCCGAACAGGTCGGGGACATCAGCGGGGTCGCGAAGGCTTTGATCGAGCTTTTCGCGTAGCAGCAGGATCCCGCCTGATGCGGCGGCGCCGATCAGGAAGGCGAGGACGAGGTTGCGAAGCATGCTGGGCTCGCTCGGGAACGAGGGCACATCCGCCGGGTCGATGATCGCGATATTGTTCTCGCCTACGCCCGCCACGCCAATCTCGCGATAACGCTGCAACAGCGCATTGTAGAGCGATCGGTTGGTATCCACCTCGCGCTGCAAGATATTGTACTGGACGCTGCTGAAGCGCTGCCCGACAAACTCTTCGCGAAGAGCATTGACGCGATCACGGAGTAGCCGCTCGGTCTCGGCCGCCTGCCGGTAGCGCGCGCGGACGTTTTCCCCTGACCGGGCGACTGCCGTCGCGATCTCGCTGTCGAGTTCGGCGATCTGCTCGGTCAAGGCACGCACCGTCGGATACTCCTCACCCGCGGTGGTACGAAGACGCGCGCGCTCGCTCGCGAGCTCGGCGCGGCGCTGGCGCAACGGCTGGATGGTCGCGTCGTCCTCGAGGCCTGCCGCCTGGAGCGCGCTCTGCGCGGCGATACGCTCGGCGGTCGCTTCGGCCAGCGCAGCGTTGAGGGCCTGGAGGTCGGTAGCAACCAAGGTCTGCGATGCGGTGTCATTGCTGCCGCCATCGGAAGGAGTTTCGACCGTGAAGAGATTGCGCGCCGCGGCGTAATTGATCAATTCGCGCTCGGCGCTCTCGAGGCGAGTGCGCAATTGCTCAAGCCGGTTTTCGAGGAATTCGCGCGCTTCGTTGGTCGCCCCGAACCGGCGATCGAGGTTGCTCGCGATATATTCCTCGGCCCAGATATTGGCGATCCGTGCCGACAGCGCCGCGTCGGGACTGACAAAACTGATGTCGACAAGGTTCGACACGCCGACCGGGTCGATCCGGATATTGTCAAGGAGGATCGCGGTGATTGTCTTGTCGAGCTGTCCCGGGAGCACGTCCACCTCGAATGCCTCGAGGAATTGCTCGTCCGAGGCGAGCTCGGCCTCGCGCATGACCTGCTCGGCGAGCGATCGCGCGCGCAGCAATTCATACTGCGTCTCATAATATTGCGCGTCGAGGATGCTGTCCTGCGTTTCGACGCCCTCGACGGTGGTGACATTCTTTTCCGCCCGGCTGATCTCGATCCGCGCGGTCGCTTCATATTTGGGCGTGATCAGCAGCGTGATAACCACCCCGGCCACGAGGCTGGCAGCCATCAGTGCGGCGATCAGCCACTTGTTGTTCTTGGCAATTTGCCACAGCCGCTCGACGGGCGGGACCTCGAAGGCCGTCGCCTCGGGGCGATCTCCGATAAACCCGTCATGCGGTTCGGCGCGCAGCACCTCTTGAGCCGGTCTGATATTCATTTCTTTTTACCGCAGCAGGCGTTCGATGAGGATGATCGGGGTCGTGATCAAAGGCGAAAGCGTTGCGATCCGCTTGATCCGGCGAAGCGCGGGCGAATCCCCGACCTGGATGATGTCGCCGACAAAAATCTCGGGGTCTTCGTAATTGCCCCGCTGGATCGCGCCCAGATTGTAGGCACCGACGTAGCGCTGCCCATCGATCGTGCGAAGGATCACGACGTCGGCGAGATTGGCGGTCTCGGTCGTCCCGCCGCTGGTGGCGACGGCCTCGAGGAGCGTCATCGGTCCAACGAGGTCATAGCGGCCGGGTTTCTCCACCTGGCCCCCGACGGTGTAAAGCCGCCCGCTCTGCTCGAGGATGTCGACCGTCACCACCGGATTGACCACATAATCGCCGGCGAGTTCCGCCTCGATCTGCTGCGCGATGTCGAATGGGTTGCGACCCGCAGCCTGGATGAGCCCGATCAGCGGAAACTGGAACTCGCCCGTCGGCCCCACCAGCAGTTCGCGGCTCAGGTCCTCGAAACCGAGCACCGAGATCTGGATCTTGTCGCCCGGATGCACCAGCGCGCTCGCATCGGTGGCGGGCTTGGGCAGCTGGTTGAACTCGGCGACGCGAATGTCGGCCGCGGTGCCCACCGGGGGCGGGGTCGAGGCACAGGAGGCAAGAGCGGTGCTCGCGAGCGCGAGCAAGGCAAGACGCGGGACAGGCATGGATTTGACTCGTCGGAAAATCGAGACTTAGCCCCGATTTCTCGGCAACCTCTTGAATATTGATGTGAAAATGCAGCTTTCGCTTATGACCGCCTTACGAGAGGTCGGGTGAACATGGCAAGCGCTAAAACGCCCAACGTCATCAACGCCGGCGTCCGCAACGGATAGTCAACCGTGCTCGCGGCACCGAGGATGAGAATCAATCCGAAGCCGAGCCAGCATTGCTGATCATGCGAGCTTTCCGTGTGCCGCCGCCGCCACAGGCTGACAAGGCGAACAAGCAACGCGACCAGCCCGGCGATTAGGAGCAGGAGCGCAGGCGCGCCGCCCTCGATGATGAATTGCAGCCAGTCATTATGCGCCTCGTTCACATAGGCAGAACTCAGCAGCTCGGTCGGTTCGCGCATCCGATAGGCATATTCGAACGCCCCTATGCCCGCGCCCCACGGCTGAAAATCCACCCCCATCTCGAACAGGATCGGTAGGATCTTGGCACGCAGTTCGGCGGTGGCGTCGGTCGCAACCAGGCGGTCCCACGCCGGGCTGCGCCCGGTGAAGATGAACGCCACGACGAGCAGGCTCGCGACACTAGCGATCAGCGCGGGAGCGATATACCGGTGTCGCGGTCGCTGACCCGGCGTGGGGGGCGACCAGCGCGCTTTTTCCGCCAGGTAGGCGCCCACCGCCACCGCCAGCAGCAGCGCGACGAGCCCGGCGCGCGACCCGTTGGCGATGACCGCGACACTCATTAGTCCTGCAGCCGCCACCCCGCCGATCCTGTGCCAGCCAGACGTGGTCAGCCTTGGCCGCGACGCCAGGAAGAGGGCAATCAGGACCGAGCAGGCGAGAAAGACGGCATGGTGGTTGCGGTTGGCAAAGAAGCCGACCGCGCTCCCGCGGTTGGTGATGTCATAAAAGAAGAGCGGGCTGCTGGTCGGCGAAAACTGCTGGACGATCCCGAGAAGCGCGCTCGCACTACCAATCGCAGTGATAAGGCCGAGCATCCATTCTGGGCTTCTCAGCTTCGCCCACAGGAG
Source organism: Sphingomicrobium astaxanthinifaciens (assembly GCF_022865105.1). GTDB lineage: Bacteria > Pseudomonadota > Alphaproteobacteria > Sphingomonadales > Sphingomonadaceae > Sphingomicrobium > Sphingomicrobium astaxanthinifaciens. The sequence goes on along the minus strand of NZ_JAKNYM010000001.1, from coordinate 224,413 downwards.
CAAGGCGGCAAGAGGCACGACCAGGCTCGCAAGGCTGTTGAAAGTGCTCGCCGGCGACAGGCTGATTGGGCGCCACGCCTCGAGCCCGATCAGCTGGTCGAGACGCGCGATCGGTGCGCGCTCGGGAAGCGCCTGCCACCAGTGCGGAGGCAGCGGGACGAGTTGGACGGCCGCGACCAGCGCGACCGTGAGCAACAAGCACAGGGCAATCCGCACCGATCCGAGTTCTTCCCGATCGACCCCGAGGAAGAGCGCGGCAATCGCGATCGCGGCAAGGGGACGGAGCAGCGCCAGGCTCGACACGTCGGCGCGCGAGCTGCCACCGAAGGTGAAGATCGCGAGGACAAGCAGGGCACCAAAGACGGCCCACCCAAGGGACGCATCGAATGCAGGAGAGGGGGCGCGCAACTTCACAGTCATCTTCTCGGTAATCGAAAGCGCTCATCCCGATGCCGCGAGCCGCAATCGACGTCACGCTGGAGGAGCCTTGTCATTGACGGAATCGGCCACAAGGCGGCGGGCCGAGATGGTCGAATTGGCGCAGAAAGTAAACTGGCAATTCCAGTCCCTTGGCGTTTTCGTCTCAATAGTGGATCATTAACCTCTTTGTAGTTGTAAAACCGATTTGAATCGGTCTAACGGTGCTCGACCACACGCCGGGCGGTCCCGTCCGGCATCCTCAATTTTGATGTAGTTGGGCGTAAAGTAGCGTGTTTCTCAGTCGCGTGCCTCGCATCGCGAGGAAGAATAGCATCTTTCATTCGCTTCGGTTTGAAGTCGCCTTCGTTCTCGCGATTGGAATCGTTGCGCCCGTACTCGGCGCCGCGCTGGTCCATGTTGTCGGGGGGCGGCACGGTCTCACCGTGGGGATGTCGCTCGCGAATTGGGACACGAGCCCGGCGATCATCAATTCTCTCATTGGCGCCGCGGCGAGCGCACTTATCTCGATCCTCGTCCTGCGTCGGCTTCGGCTCTTCCCCGGCGCGCCGCTGGCGCGCTCGATCCTCCCCGTTGTCGGGGGTGTATACGCGGGCTTTGTCAGCCTGCTGCTCATCGCGCGGCTCGAATATTCCAGCTATATCCTCGTGCTTGCCTTTGTCGGCACCCTCCTCGCACGGTTCGCGATCGAGACGCTCCACGTCCGTGTAGAGCAGTTGGTATTTTATGTCGTCCCCGGCGGGCGCGCTGCGCTCGTCCATGAACTTGAGCGAACCCCGACCGCACCGCTGCTCGAACCGTGCGACGACGGCGTCCCGGGGCACGCGATCGTCGCCGACCTCCACGCCGAAATCGGCCCCGAGTGGGAGCGCTTTCTCGCCGAGGCCGCCATCTCGGGAACCCCCGTCTATCATTACAAGCAGATCTGGGAGGCCGAGACTGGGAAGGTCGAGATCGAGCACCTGTCCGAGAATAGCTTCGGCGCGCTCGTCCCGAGCCTCGTCTATGGCAAGATCAAACGGCTGGTCGATGTCGCCCTGTGCGTTGTCGCGCTCCCGCTGGTGCTTCCGCTCCTCGCGATCTGCGCAATCGCGGTCAAGCTCGACAGCCGTGGCCCAGTCTTTTTCCGCCAGCAGCGGCAGGGATTTCGTGGCAAGCCCTTCAAGGTCGTCAAGTTCCGCACGATGACCGAGGTCAACGACGGCTCCGATCGCGAGGCCGCGGTCACGCTGACCGACGACGAGCGGATCACGCGCGTCGGGCGCTTTCTCCGCCGCTACCGGATCGACGAGCTGCCCCAGCTCTTCAACGTCTTGTGGGGCGAGATGAGCTGGATCGGGCCGCGTCCCGAGGCGGTCGGGCTGTCCAAGTGGTACGAGGACGAACTGCCCTTCTACCGCTACCGCCACATTGTCCGGCCCGGGATCACCGGCTGGGCGCAGGTCAACCAGGGGCATGTCGCCTCGATCGACGAGGTTCGTCACAAGCTCCATTACGATTTCTATTACATCAAGAACCTGTCCTACTGGCTCGACATCATCATCGCCTTCCGCACCGTTCGCGTCGTGCTGTTCGGCTACGGGGCCAAGTAGAATGAGGGCTCCCGAGCACCTCGCCGCGACGGTCGATCGCGGCCCGTGCGAGGACGCGGCTTTGTCGCGCTGTTGCTGGGCCGCAGTCCAGGTCAAGCCGCGCCGCGAAGCGCTCGCGCTGACCAACCTCGAACGCCAGGGCATGACCACTTATTGCCCGCGCGTCGTCCGCCTTCGCCGCGTCCGCGGCAAGGCGATCGAGGCACACGAGCCGCTTTTCCCGGGCTATGTGTTCGTCGTCCCCGACGCCGGCCGCTGGCGCTCGATCAACGGCACGCTCGGCGTGCTGCGGGTGATCAGCTTTGGCGAGGGGCCCGCGTTGCTCCCACCCGGCTTCGTCGAGGCGCTCGAGGCGATGGCGGGCGAGGAGGGGGCGATCCGTTTCGACGATGAGCTCCGCAAGGGCGATGCGGTGCGGATCGTCGGTGGCCCGTTCGACGACCTCTGCGGGGCGCTCGCGAGCAGCCCCGGCGCCGATCGCGTCGTCGTCCTGCTCAAGCTGCTCTCGGGCGAGACCAAGGTGACGCTCCGGCGCGACCAGCTGATTGCCGCCTGAGCGCCTTCGAAAAAACGCTTTAGTTATTGCGTTGGCATGCAAATTTTGCCACGCGTTCATTATTGAACGGGCCGGGGGGCTCGAGCTGCGCGAGGGGGGTGATTCTCGCGCAGTGCGGTAGCCGTCCAGCGCCCGTTCCCCTAGATTTTCCATGACCCGCGACCTGATCGACCAGGACCGGCGCTTCCGCATGTTGCGGAGCATTGAGGCCAATCCCCGCATCTCGCAGCGCGAGCTCGCCCGCGAAGTAGGCGTGAGCGCGGGCGCGGCGAATTACCTGTTGAAGGCGCTGGTCGCCAAGGGGTGGGTCAAGCTCGGCAATTTCCGCGCGTCCTCGACCAAGCGCCGTTATGCCTATCTGCTCACCCCCAGTGGGATGGCCGAGAAGGCGGCGATGACCCGCGCCTTTCTTGCCCGCAAGCGCGCCGAACATGCCGCCTTGAAGGCCGAGATCGCGGCGCTCACCGCCGAACTCGAGCAGCGCGGCGGGGCGGGGGAGGGTGGCGATGCGGCCTGAGGCGCGTCAATCGGTGTTATCGCGCATGGGGACTTGCGCAGCCACGAAACTCAATGGGAACTAATGGCATGAAAATTCTCGTTACACGTGGTGCAGCGTATATCGCTAGCCACACCGTTCTGGAGCTTGTGCCGCCGGCCATGGCCGCGCAGTTTTGCTAGCCGGTGGCGGTCGAATGATCGGAAGTCTCAAACGTATTGTCTACAACCCCATGTCGCAGAAAGGCCGTATCTCGGGACAAGCTGTAGTCCTTGGGTCAGTGCTCTCGCTAAGTGCTATCATTTTAACGCTCTCGAACGTTATTTTAGCCAGAAGTCTTTCCCAAGTCGATTTTGGAATGTTCTCTGTCGTGGTGTCTCTATCGGCAGTACTATCCGTCCCAACTTCAGGAGGTATGCAGTTATTACTAAATCGGGAAGTTTCCAAACGAGTTATACACCAAGAATTTGAAAGTATAAGGGGAACAATAAGATTTTCCTACGCTTGGGCGGTGACAATTTTTTGCGTCGTGTTTCTGGCTGCGATTGTTTACGACGTCAATTCCTCTGGCATTAGATCCTTGCGAGTCGCCGATTACAAAGTTGCTAGTGCTGCGATATTAACACTTCCGATGGCGCTAATCGCGATTAATGCAGGGGTACTTCGGGGGTTTGATAGGCCGGTGATTGCGGCGTTACCACCTCAGCTCGTGCAACCAGCTCTTCTCCTAACTATCGTTTGCGCAATAAGCCTCCTTGGAACCTTGAACCTTGAGTACACCCTTGCGGCGCAGTTTCTGGCGCTAATCTCTGCTGCCACCATGGCCACTTTTTTTGCGCGCAAGGTGATCGGAGCTCTCCCGCGCGGGTCTTTAGGAAGCTTTGATGCTGGCAGCTTGGTTCGCTTAACTCTCACGTTCAGTGCCTTGAGTGCCATTATTGTGTTGAGCGCCAACATCGCGATTATATATCTTGGCTTCGAGGGTCTTCACAAGGCAGCAGCTGAACTCCGCGTCGCGGAACGGGGAGGGCAGCTGGTGGCGTTTCCTATATTGATGTTGGAATCTATAATCGTGGCCAAGTTCGTTGCCTCGCTAAAAACAGAGCCCTCAAAAAACTTGAAGCAGTATTCGAAACAGTCTTCCCGAATTTCGTTTTCGTTGGCGATCATTGTCGCTGCGGTTCTTCTCCTACCTGGCGAAAAACTCCTCGAATTTGTGTTTGGATCAGATTATGCGTTTTCGTACCAGCCTATGATTATATTGGTCGCCTTCTACTTGTTCCATGCTGCGACCGGTCCGGCAGCATTGATCCTAGTAGCCGATGGCAGGGAAAAGCAGGTGGCGCTAGTTAACTTAGTTTCTGTGCTCGTTATTCTTATGGGGTGCACGGTGTGGGCAGAAAAGTATGGATCCATTGGGGCCGCAAGCTCTATAGCACTTGGATTACTGTTGGCAAAAATTCTCCTGCTAATAATTATAAAGAAAAAACATAACATCTTCCCCGGGATATTTTAGTCTCAAAGGTCATGAAAGATTCCCCGGAATTGCATACAAGACTCGTTGATAATTCTACGGTACACTACTTTCCAACTAAAAGAAGCCCGCGTTGGGTTGTTCGGCATGGATTTGAGGGTGTCTTTTGGAGGATATTGCCCGCAAACGGCTTGAGAGGATTGGCGCGTCGTGGATTTGCCAGATGGATCTTCCCACGCTTTTCCAGAGGCGTGATTGAGAGCGCCCATGAATTGGGTGGCTATGAGTTCCTGTATCTGGGGGTTCCAGATGGAAAGCGAACTGAACTCAAGATGAAGTTTGAAGGTGACAGCGTGTTGATCGAGAAATACGCTGTAGAAGTCGCCGCCGAAAAGTATCTAAAGAACGAGGCGGCGACTCTGGAGAGGCTTCAGGCGGCTAATTCGGCAAATTTTCCTTGGCTTATATCGCATGGTTATGGCTCCCTCAAATTGAGGGGAAGGCTGCCAAAAAGAGGTTTCGATCCTCGGAAAAGAAAGGATCGCTACAATTTAATCAAAGCCTTGACTTCGATGTATTCCATACTTGGCATACAAACTAACGCTGAGGGATGCTGCAAAGTAATCGGCCACGGCGACCTAAACAAATGGAATATGTTTATAGACATGGCGGATGATGTTCACATATTTGACTTTGAGAACGCTACTTTACAGCTTCTGGGGTATGACCTTGTTACTGCCTACCGAATGGAATTAACCAAAGCGCGATTGCATGATGCATTGAAGGAGGGCCTGCTGGCCTTCTCTAAGCACCCATCTTTCCAGTTTCTCGATGTTCAACGTCAGTTCGAAATGTTATTAAGGACAGAATAGTAGTGAAGGTGTATCATCTTACGGTGGGTGCCGTGGGTTCCCAAAACCAGAACGGAGTTTTGGGAGTTGTGGAGTGCTTGATGCGTCATCCGGCACCTACGGTCGAAGCTCAAGCGATCTGTATCACGAAAGATAGCAAGTTCTCGGCATCCCGCCCAATTGCTTACCATCGTTTTGGGATAGCGCTATTCCGTAGTTTACGAAATATTGCGAGCGAAGGATCGCACTGTATTTTTCACCTCCATGGTGGGCTCAATGTGCACTTGCATATAATTGCGCTCTTCCTTCGAGCGCTCGGCGTTAGATACTGCGTCTCCCCACATGGCGCGTTCTCGCGTAGACCACGTGAGTTGCCACGGATAAAGAGGATGTATTGCCATCTTGTGGTGAAGCCGTATCTTGAGGGAGCTGAGTTCGTTCAAGTTTATGGCAGTTACGACGCGTATATGATTAAATGTCTGCGAGCCAATGTGCGTCTGCAGCGAATACCAAATGGCGTCCCTACTCAACGCTCAACTTTGCGAGAATTCAATTGTACCCGGTCCGGCAAGGTATTGAGGCTCGGCTACTGTGGTCGAGTATCTTTCCAGGAGAAAGGATTAGAACTCTTACCATGCGTATTGGCACTGCTTCGAGACCGCGGCGTGGCCTTCGAGTTCCACCTGATAGGGTCCGGAGAAGACCTTCCGCGGTTCAAGGCGCTGATCGCCGATCAGGAACTTTGTGATCGGACCGTGTATCGTGGACCAATCTATGGGGACGCCAAGTTCAAAGCTCTTTCTGAAATCGACATCTTTTTTCACCCTTCACATTTTGAGGGGATGCCTTTGGCACCTCTGGAGGCCCTAGGGGCCGGTTCAAGACTGGTCCTGTCGCCAGAGACTAACTTGGAAAGCTATCTGAATGAAATTCGAGGTGTTACTTTCGTCAATTCGCGTGAGCCAGAAAAGTGGGCTGAAGCGGTAATCAAACTCAAAGATGAGTGTTTGGACTATTCAGCGGCGTGTCAGGCAATCGGGGGGGAACTAGACTGGAGCTCCATCTCGAAAAAATTCGCCGCAGCGTATCTTGGAGAGCCAAGCAAGCAACGTCGTATGCACAACCATGACATCACCTAAGGTTTCCCTGCTTCTATGCGGAAGTGAGTGAAGGCCGATTCTTCAACTTAGCCATAGTCAGGTACAGAGATACTTGGCGAAGGGCCTGCAGTGACCAAATCTATATGAGCGAGACTTTCCAATTTGGATTGAAGTTTGTCCTCTGGGCCAAAGATGCTGGCATACCGTTCGCAGTCGTGCGCGGGTTAGAGGATGAGCATGCTCCTCCTGGGGATGTTGACCTTATTACTACAGATCCGAAGCTGCTTCGGAAGGCGATCAAGAAGTTTTGCAAACAAAACAATGCTTCTGTGATACGGCCGGTGAGACGACATTACGTTGAAATTTACCGCATTGTCTTCAAATCAAAGTCGGGCGCACTCTGTTGCGCAAAATTTGATGTCCATAATGGCGAGCAGTGGCGTGGCGCCACTTATCTAAAGGCCGAAGAGGCCGTTCAGCAATCAAACGTCGTCGATAGGATCCCGAGACTGAATCCCCGCCATGCGCTGATCGCAAATATATTTCAGGCCAGCCTTGCGGGCTTGCCAATGAAGGAGAGCCGAATAGCGCGAATACAAAATAGACTTGAGCAAATTACTGTGGAGGATAGGGTCAGACTGAAACAAGAGATATCCTCTCTTATAGGCGTTGACGTTCAAAGCAGCATCGAAAACATCGGCCACATTGGAAGTCTAGTTAAAACGCGTCGGACAGCATTTTGGTTTATTTCCTTAAAGGGAATGCCAATGGCAACGATTTATAATATTTCTGTTACAATCTACAGAAAGATAAAAAACTTCATCTTCCCGCCTGGAATCTATATTTCGATCATTGGACCGGACGGCGCTGGGAAATCGACATTAGTGAAAGCTCTTTCTGAAAAGATGGGCGTTTTTTGTGCCGGTGAGCACTTCATTGTGCAGCACTGGCGACCGGGGGTCCTGCGGCCACTCGCGACGTTCAGGCGTGGCGTAGGCTCGCCTGATGGAGTATCATCACGCGGCTCGGAGGTACAAAGCGCCTCAGGAGTGACGAAGGCTAGACAAATTTCGAGCCTGATACGGTTTATCTACTATCTTGGCGACTACTTAGTCGGATACTGGTTCCGTACACGACCAGCTCTAGTAGCTGAAGGGGTCGTTATTTGCGATCGTTATGTGGACGATTTCGTCATTGCGCCTGCAAATCGATCAAATGTGTTTTTGCCCAAGACATGGAAAAGCGTCTTGGCAATTATAGTACCTCAGCCGCCGATTCGTTTCTACCTTCGAGGAGAACCATCTCTTCTCCACGCCCGCAAATCAGAGGAGACATTGGAAGAGTTGCAATACTTGGTATGTGCATACGATCGGCATAGTGCTGAATCCGATATAGAGATTTTGGACGCGACCAAGAAGCCGCAAAATATTGTCAGTCAGGTTCTCACGCGAGTGTCAGGAGGGAATCGATGGGCAGAATAGCTATCATAGCATACAGCTGCGAACCAGGAAGAGGATCTGAGCCCGGTGTTGCTTGGGATTTTGTCAAGGAAATGGGGCAACGAGGTTACAACCTTACAGTTTTCACTAAATCCGACAAGGAACATTTGGTTCGCAGAGAGCGCTTGCCTTCTAACGTCGAGTTTGAGTTTGTTAGATCACTAAATGTCCCCATGAAGCGAAAATTCGGGGCGGCAAGGGCGTTTCATTATCTGCTTTGGAATCTGTCGTGCTGGCGTCACTTTTGGAGAATGAAGAACCGAAAGGATTTTTCCTTTGTTCACCACGTTACGTTCGTAAATGACTGGCTCCCTAGTGCGGGAGCATTTTTGAAGCTTCCGTTCGTTTTGGGTCCTGTGGGGAGACACCCAAGGCTTCCCAAGACGTACCTTAGCGAGTTGCCATTTCGCTCGAGATTTTCCGAAATGGCCCGTTCTGCGCTTCGAGAGGTCGCGGACAACTTAAATCCGTTTCTCTGGTACACGCATCAGAAAGCCGCAAAGATTTTCGTCATCTCAGATGAACTCATCCGAGAAAAGCACCGACACAAAACGAATGTATTGCCAGCTGTTGCCATAGACTTAGACCCAATCGCCCATACGCTCAGTCGGAGACCAGCCTCCCCGGCAAGAAAATTCTATTGGGCCGGAAACTTCATTTATTGGAAAGGGCCGGAACTAGCCATACGCGCATTCCTTTGCGCCAAGGAGCAAGAGAAAGGTCTCGAGTTGCATATGTTTGGGGATGGGGCGGACTATCCTCATCTTTCGGCGAAATACGCCACTGTGGAGAACCTGTTCTTCCATGGCCGCGTCTCACAGGCTGCACTTTTCAAGCAAATCGAAGCCATGGATGCCTTTCTTTACCCGTCTTTCGAAGGGGGAGGCATGGTGGTCTTAGAGGCCATGGCGCGAGGCAAACCCGTCGTTGGGGTGAATTATGGAGGCCTTTCACAGATGGTCGATGAACACTCTGGTATTCTTATTCCGTTTAGCGATACGGTTTCGACCTCCCGAAACCTTGGCGATGCTATCCTCGAACTTACGACGAGACCGGCAATGTTTAGCAAGCTCTCTGATGGCGCCCGTAGTCGTGCAAGCAAATTCTCGATCTCAGCAAAATGCGCAGAGATCGAACGTCACGGCTATGAAAACTATTTGTAGGGGTGAGTAGGCTCACACCCAAAAATATCTAAAGCACGAATGTTACTTCCTACATCTTTGAATATCGGGCGAAGGTGTGCGGCGCAATGAGGGGCAGGGTCATTAAGTGAAGATCGGTTTAAAATTGGCGCTTGCAATTTCGATCGCGCCCCAATTCTATGTTTATCCTTCTGAAGTCCCGTTCGATATTTATCTAAAGTTCTTTTTCAGAATCATATCGTTGGCTCTTCTGATGTACTCCTCGCTGAGTCTTCCAGAGAGGTATTTTCGAAAATCAGTATCAATGTGGTCTGGGGCCTTGTGGGGTACATGTGCCGCTGCCCTCGTCTCTACTGTTTATAGCCCTGATCCTTATTTCAGCGCTATGCGCGCACTCGACCTAATTACTTTTTGCGTGATGGGGTTCTTAATCGCGGCCCACATCCGCAAAACTGAAGATCTTATTCTATTTATAAAGATAGCTCTCTACACTTTTATTCTAGGGGCTTACGCGATCGCATCGACTTTCGATCAGCCCCTCTATCGTTACATGGGTGCTGACGGCGTGCCACGACTCGGGGGAGGGGTGCTCAACCCAAATATATTAGCATATTGCTTACTTGGGCTAATTGTCATGGAGCTTGTTTCATCGAGCTTCCGCCCCTTAGTATTGAGGTCGATTTTAATCGCACTTCTGGTTATGGGTTTTGTACTTTGCTATTCGCGATCTGCGTTGCTCGTGGCCATCGTAATATTTATGGTTGTATGGCGACCCCGTAGTGAGGCGGGCGGCACGGCACTACTAATAGCTCGTTTTGGAGTCGTTTTTCTAGCAATGTTATTCGCCGATTACCTGTGGACGTACTTCGAACGAGGTCACGGGTCGGGCAATCTCGTCTCGTTGGGCGGGCGGACTACAATTTGGCAGGTGATGGTCGGGGCGGCTCGTTTCGAGGAAGACATACTTTGGGGGTACGGTTATCAAATGCTATCTGCTCAGGGCCAGGCAGTTTCCGACGGTGAGATCACTGTTACGATGGCCCACAATACATTTATCCAGACCTATTTGGGGCTCGGCGGCATTGGCCTTCTGCTGCACATAATTTTCTGGTCGTCCGCGATGTGTGAACTACTGAGGCGAGGGGGCGATTTGTGTGCGGAGGTGAATCTTTACAGAAGCTTCGCTGTCATGATGCTTGTATATTCTTTGGTTGAGTTCGGAATTTTTGGACCGCCGACAGTGCTAGCGCCAATTTATCTCGTCATTTTATTTCATCGCTCGCAACTCAGTTTGAGCCGGCAAATGGAAGGAGCTCGGCTTGCAATGAAATCCGCTGGGTTTAAGAAACAAACAACAGTGCGATCATCGAAATTAATGACCGTTAATCAGCGGCTGGACTAAAGAATGGCCTACGTCTTTTGTCATTTGTTGAACGATAACTCAGGTAGCCCGAGGGTCCTGCGAGAGGTCATTAAGGCCCTGCGAGGAGAAGAGGGGCGGAGTATTCTCTTCGTTGGTAGCCGCGGGCAAGGAGCACTAGATCACGTTGGTGTAGACGTCAGGCAGTATTGGTATAAGCGGAGTCGCTATCGTTCACTAACTCTAGTAAACTTTTTGGTAAGCCAGTTGCTTTTATGTATAGAGCTTGGGAGGGCAGGTATTCCGAAAGGGTCCACTATATATGTGAACACATTGCTTCCGTTCGGAGCGGCGATTTGGGCGCGCTTGAACGGGCATCGTGTCGTTTATCACGTCCATGAATCTTCCCTGTCTCCCGCTTTACTGGGGCGTTTTCTCACGTGGGTCGCGCAGGCGTGTTCAGATCTGGTAATCTACGTTTCTGAAGATAATCGTAGGCGGGTCCCCATAGAGACCGTGAAATCGGTGGTGGTGCCAAACCCTGTTTTAGGTTCTATTGCAGATGCCGCAGCAAAACTGCCTTTTAGAGAACGAAGGTCCGGTTCCTTCCGAGTTCTAATGCTGGCATCCCCTCGCGATTACAAAGGTGTCCCAGAATTCTTTGCGCTTGCTCAGAAATTATCTTCTGAAACCGATATAGAATTCGATATTCTATTTAATGCCGAATGGCCAGAGTTGAACATATATTTAAAGAAGCTTGAGTTCAGGTCAAATGTTAATGTGTATTCCCGTTCTGAGAAGCCTGAAAACTTTTACGCCCGCGCGAATTTGGTGTTGAACCTCACTAGGGTTGATCTTTGTGTCGAGACATTCGGTTTGACGCTAGTGGAGGCAATGTCTTTCGGTATCCCAGTAGTCGCACCTCCTGTGGGGGGGCCCGCCGACCTAATCGCTGATGGACAAGAGGGTTTTCTTGTCGATTCTCGTGATATCGCCTCTTTGGAACGAAAGATCCGTCTTCTAAAGGACGATCCTGAATTGATGCTGCAAATGTCAGTGAATGCGAGGCGCCGCGCAAGCGAGTTCAGTCTCGAGAGCTTCTATACGCGTCTGCGCGAAGCGTTGGCGTCAATAGAATTCGCCAAGGCTTGAAGCCACAGACCAATGAAAATAGCGATTATAGGAACGGTCGGGGTGCCAGCCCGTTACGGCGGCTTCGAGACACTAGTCGAAAGGCTTGTCCGTTATGCACAGTCGAGAAAACAGCCGATCGATCAGCTGACAGTATACTGCTCGCGGCAGGCCTACCTTGAGCGGCCTTCCCACTATTGCGGGGCTAGGCTGCGATATTCTAGCTACAATGCTAACGGCATACAGAGTATCATTTATGATTGTGTGACGGCGCTCGACGCGATCTGGCGACGGCATGATCGGCTGCTGGTTCTAGGGGTGTCGGGAGCGATTGTATTTCCCCTGATTAGGCTGATCTCTCGCGCAAGGATCGTTACAAATGTGGATGGGATCGAGTGGCGTCGCCCGAAGTGGAAAGGTTTAAGCCGCTGTTTCCTGAAGTGGTCGGAATGGCTGGCTGTTCGGTTCTCACACGAGATTGTCGCCGACAACCAAGGTATCGCTGACTATCTCAAAGAAACTTACAAGATCCAAGCTCGCGTTATCGCTTACGGCGGCGACCACGCAGTTCGGACGATTGCCGAAGAATCGATCGACGCATCACAACCTCGAGGTCCATACGCCTTAGCTTTGTGCAGGATTGAGCCTGAGAACAACGTGTCGATGATCCTCGAGGCATTCGAAGACTCATCGCTTCCGCTCGTGTTCGTCGGTAACTGGAACAACAGCGAATTTGGTCGAAAGCTGAGGTCGCAATATGACCGCTCGCCGAATATAGAAATGCTCGATCCAATATATGAGCCCGCAGCGCTTCAAAGAATTCGCCAGAAGGCATCGGCCTACATTCACGGTCACTCAGCGGGGGGCACGAACCCTGCGTTGGTCGAGATGATGCACGTCGGCCATCCGATCCTTGCTTTTGATTGCAACTTCAATCGCTACACCACGGAAGATTGCGCTGCCTATTTTACGACTGCGAGGGAACTGACGGATCTCGTCGGCAAAGTTTCACAGCACGAAAATGGTGCGTCGATGAAGGAAATCGCGAACCGCCGATATCGTTGGGATGTCATCGGCGCCGACTATTTCTCGCTTCTACAAGAGGCATAAATTTTCCAACAAGGGTAAAGATGATGAGAGTTGAGCAGACCGACCTTGCCGGCGTCATTTTGCTTGAGCCAAAAAGGTTCGGCGACACCCGAGGTTTTTTCGCTGAGACCTATAATTTCCGAGCTTATCGAGACTTGGGGATTGAGTGTGAGTTCGTCCAGGATAACCACTCGTTATCAGACAAGGTGGGCACCGTCAGAGGTCTTCATTTTCAGAAGCCTCCGGCGGCTCAAGCCAAATTGGTCCGCTGTGGTCGCGGTTCTATCTTCGATGTTGCGGTAGACATCCGTGTCGGAAGCCCGACCTATGGAAAGTGGGTTGGCTTTGAGCTGAGCGCGGATAATGGCCTGCAGCTCTTCATTCCTGCCGGCTTCGCGCATGGTTTCATGACGCTAAGGCCGGGCAGCGAAATCGTCTATAAATGCTCGGATTATTACGCTCCCGAGACCGAGGGCTCGGTGCGCTGGAATGATCCGGATCTCAGCATCGAGTGGCCGAAGGCAGAGGAACCGGTCCTCAGCGAGAAGGACGCCGTGGCGCTTCCTCTTTCAAAACTTCAAAGCCCTTTCCACTGGAAGGATTCACAATGAAAATTCTCGTTACCGGTGGTGCCGGTTTCATCGGCTCTGCCGTAGTCAGGCTCGCTATTGAGCGAGGCCATAAGGTATTCAATCTCGACGCTCTTACTTATGCGGCTTGCCTAGAGAATCTGAGCGAAGCAGAGGCCAGTGCTTTTTATCAGTTCAAGCGGTGTGACATTCGGAATCGCGAAGCCGTTCAGGAAGCAATCAACGAGTTTGAGCCTGATATCATCATGCACCTTGCGGCGGAATCCCACGTAGATCGCTCGATCGATGGACCTTCCGATTTCATCGAGACCAATATCAACGGGACCTTCAATATGCTGGAGGCAGCTCGGAAATATTGGGAAGTAGCTGGGCAGCCCGAGAGTTTCCGCTTCCATCACATCAGCACTGATGAAGTCTATGGCTCGCTACCTGCCGATCCGGAAATCAAGTTCACCGAGGACACTCCTTACGATCCGCGGAGCCCTTATTCTGCTTCCAAGGCGAGCTCTGACCATCTGGTTCGAGCATGGCACGAAACTTATGGCCTCCCGGTGGTGATCACCAACTGCTCGAACAACTACGGGCCCTATCACTTCCCTGAAAAGCTTATCCCGGTCGTCATCCTCAATGCCCTCGCGGGCAAGCCGCTGCCAATCTATGGCGACGGCTCGAATATTCGTGACTGGCTTTACGTCGAGGATCATGCCGAGGCACTTCTCTTGGTTGCGGAACGAGGCGAGCTCGGTCGGAGCTACAACATCGGCGGCGATAATGAGCGCACCAATCTCGAGCTTGTACGGACGATATGTTCGATTCTCGATCGCCTTCAGCCACGAAGCGAGGGTCTCTATTCCGATCTCATAACCTTCGTGACTGATCGCCCGGGACACGATGCTCGCTACGCAATCGACGCCTCGCGGATACGGGACGAGCTGGGGTGGAAGCCCTCGGTGACCGTGGAAGAAGGTCTGGAGCGGACCGTTACCTGGTATCTCGAACACGAGGCGTGGTGGCAGCCCCTGTTGGAGCGTAAGGGCGTTGGTGTGCGGCTCGGCACTGGAAAGGCAAAGGCCGCATGAGCGTACTCGTTTTTGGAAAGACGGGGCAGGTGGCTCGAGAGCTTCAAGCCTTAGGAGATTTCACGTGCCTAAGTCGTGACGAAGCGGATCTCACGGATCCAGTGAGCTGCGCAGAGGCAATCCGCAAACATTCGCCGAGCGGAGTAATCAATGCCGCTGCATACACCGCTGTAGATCGCGCAGAGGATGAGACGACTGTTGCCGCAAGGGTGAACGGTGAGGCACCTGCGGCAATGGCAAAAGCATGCGCGGAGCTCGATATTCCATTCGTCCATATTTCGACTGACTATGTTTTCGACGGTAGCGGAGAGAAGGCCTGGAGGCCTGACCAGCCGACAAACCCGAAAAACGCCTATGGGTTGACCAAGCTTATTGGAGAGGAGGCGGTTCGCGAGGCCGGCGGACGCTACGCAATCCTTCGTACCTCGTGGGTGTTTTCGAGCCACGGAAGCAATTTCGTGAAGAGTATGCTGAGGCTTTCCGAGGACCGCGAGCAGCTCAACATCGTTGCAGACCAAGTCGGAGGTCCAACTCCGGCGAGCGATATCGCGCAGGCCTGCCTCAACCTCGTAGAACAGCTGGCGAATGACGCTTCGAAAGAAGGCACCTACCATTTCAGCGGGGCGCCCGATGTCAGTTGGCAGGAATTTGCCGAGACAATCTTTGCGCAGGCCGGACGTGATGTGACAGTGAAGGGCATCCCCACAAGCGAGTATCCGACCCCGGCCACGCGACCGCTTAATTCGCGGCTCGACTGCAGAAGTCTCGAGCAGACTTTCGGCATCGCTCGCCCCGACTGGCGGCGCGGCCTTGAACAGGTCCTCAATGAACTGGAAATCTGGTAATGACCGCCCGGAAGGGAATCATTCTCGCAGGGGGATCAGGCACGCGCCTCTATCCCGTGACCACCGGCGTATCGAAGCAGCTTCTTCCCATCTACGACAAACCGATGATCTATTACCCGCTAAGCGTGCTCATGCTCGCAGGTATCAGGGAGATATTGATCATCACCACCCCAGAAGATCAGGCCCAATTCAAGCGTACACTTGGGAATGGGAGTCAGTGGGGAATTGCGCTTTCTTATACGATCCAGCCGAACCCCGACGGTTTGGCGCAGGCTTTCATCCTCGCAGAAGATTTCCTCGATGGTGCACCTTCGGCGATGGTTCTGGGCGACAACATCTTTTTCGGGCACGGGCTGCCCGACATGCTCTCTGAAGCGAGCGGTGCCAACGGAGCCACTGTCTTTGGCTATCACGTGAAAGACCCTGAGCGATACGGCGTCGCTGACTTCGACAAAGACGGGACGGTGCGGGCGATCGTCGAAAAGCCAGAAGTTCCACCGTCCAGCTATGCCGTAACCGGTCTCTATTTCGTTGATGAGACCGCGCCGGAGCGAGCTCGCCGCGTGAAGCCGTCGGAGCGTGGAGAGCTGGAGATCACCTCACTATTAGAAAGCTATCTTGACGATAACCTCCTGTCAGTGAAGCTGATGGGACGCGGTTACGCGTGGCTGGATACCGGCACTCATGCCTCGCTGCTCGATGCAGGCAACTTCGTCAGGACACTCACCGAACGCCAAGGACAGCAAGTGGGCTCGCCGGATGAGATCGCATATGGACTGGGATGGATCAGCCGCGAAGATCTGACCGCCCGGGCATCACGCTTTGCGAAGAACGAATACGGAGAATATCTTGGCGCTCTAGCGAACGGTTCCTAGCGGCTGCCCATCTGTGAGCTAACTCTGTGCGATAACAGGGGGTGGCCTTCAAAAACAAAAACAAATTTTGAGGGCGCGCCGTCGAGACTTCCCATCTGACCCTCCTTCTTCCGCGCGCCGGTGGAATTGCCGTACTACAGGAGCTGGTCGCTGCAGGAAGCGGCATCCGGATCGAGGCGGGAGATGAAATCCGGTCGGGCGAGAGGGGCCTCATACATTCTGGTCGAGAGGGTCGCGCTGGGATAGCTGCCGCGCCTGGCCGCCGTTCGAAGCGAAAGCTAAGGTCTGCTGTCGCATTTGAGGTCCTGATACGCGCTGGCCCGCGAACGTGTGCAGTGACGAGGTCAAAGGGCTATCGACCTCTTTGGCTGAGCTAAGTTTCTAACCGGGCCGACCGCTTCTCGTGCATGCGCTCAGCGGCGGCATGCTCGACATAGCGTCCGAGCACCTCGTGGCTTTTCCATCCGCCCGCCTGCATGATCGCCACCGTGTCGATCCCCGCAAGCATCATGTCTTGCGCGGCTCCCATCCGCATCGAGTGACCCGATAGCGCGTTGGCAAGATCGGGATCGATTCCCGCCTGCATCGCGGCTCGCTTGATCAGCCGGCGTGCCGACGACGTGCGAAAGGGGCCGGGAGAAACGCACCCCCTCGCGAGCCCTCGAAACAGCGCGCCGTCTTCTAATTTCGAATGCTCAAGCCAGCGGTCGAGCCGGTGCCGCGTCGGTTTCGAGAGGTAAGCTGTCCGCCCGTCGCCGAAGGGATCGCTTTTCGAGCGGGGAACGTGCACCGTCGCGAACGCTGCGCCGAGGTGCGCGACTTGCATCGCGACGAGTTCATGGCTGCGACATAGCGTGTCGTAGCCGACGCTCAGCAATGCCGCGTCGCGGTACCCCGCCAGCGTGTCGGGGCATGCCAAGACGATATGCTCGAGCAGCTTCGCGGTGAGCCCGACCACCTGGTGGGGCCGGCGAACGCGCAAGCGTCCGGCACGGCGGAGGGCGAGCCTGACCTCGCTATGGTCGGCGGGGTTGGGAAGGTCGGCCATCCGGTGCACCTACTTGATCGCCTCGACCCGCCGCTTGATCGTCGCGATCGCCAGCGCGGGCGCCTGGGCGTCGATGGACGCGGCGAGCGTGGTAGGGGACGCGGGGAACCACTCGCGTCCATGCGTCGCGCACCAGTCGCGGAATTGCTCGATGTCGCTGCGGTAGCCGCGCAGCGTGATCGGGGCATAGGCGCCATGGCACCGCGAAAGGATCCGCTCCAGCACGTCGCGCTGGCGGTCAGGGTCACAAATTTTGGGGTTCACAAAAGGTCTTATAAGCCCTTAGGTGAAGAAATGCAAATCTCGGCTGCACAGATCCGCGCGGGAAGGGGACTCCTGGGGCTGACCTCGCGCCAGCTCGCCGCGCGGGCCGGGGTGAGCTGGACGACGGTCAAACGCTTCGAGGCGGTAACGGGAATACCGCCGTCACGCCGCGGTACGCTCGCCAAGGTCGGGGCCGCGCTCGAGCACGCCGGGGTCGAATTTCTCGGTGACCCGATTACCAGCCCGGGCGTGCGGCTTCGCAACGTCCCGTCGTCACCTTCTTCTAACTCTTCCGGCCCCCCATCGTGACCATCCTCTTTCGCCTCGCTTTTGTTGCCGCGCTCGTCGGGGTGGTCGTGTTCGCGAGCCTTCCCCATCCCGCGCCGCTCCCGGGTAACCCTGGCGACAAGCTCCAGCACTTCCTTGCCTTTGCCACGCTCGCGCTGCTCGCCGCGCTCGCCTATCCGCGCGCGGGGCTGGTGACGCTGCTGGTCGTTCTCAGCGGCTTCGGCGCGCTGATCGAGCTCGTCCAGGCCATCCCCGCGCTCGGGCGCCACCCCGATCTGGCCGACTGGGCAGTCGATACGCTCGCCACCGCGATGATGCTCGGCCTCATCGACGTGACCCGTCGTCTCCAGCGACGCGGCCTCGCGCAGGGCTGATCCGCCGAGGGCGTCGCACGCGAGCGCTCGAGGAGCGGCTAGCCGCGTCGCCGCCGACGGATCGAGCGCTCGGCTTCCGGTGCATCGCCGCTTTTATCACCGTCGCCGCTGCGCGGTCCGTCCCGATCTTGATCGGGGGCGCAACCCGCGTCGGCGTCATCGTTCGCCACCACGTCGTCGGCGTCGATGTCGCCCGCCCCCGGCTTGGTGCTGAGGAATTCGTAGATCATTCCGCGCAGCATCTCTGCCCCGCGGGTGTGCTCGTCGACGGGCTCGGGCAGTCCGCCGATATCGCGCAACCGCAGGAGCGCGTCGAGTTGCTCCTTGGGCTTGGCATCTTCGAGCCCGCTCAGCATTCGCTCGACGACCATTTCGTAACGGGTCATCGTCCGTTTCTTGCCATTGCGTTCGCGCACCTCCACCTCCTCGGCGAGCGCGGCGGCGAACTGCGGTCCGAGCGGCAGGATGTCGCGCGGTTCGGCGCGCGGGCGGCCGCGCGGATTGCCGCTGTGCCCGGGTTTGAAGCGCCCCTTTGCATCGCGCGCGGGAGCGGCGTCGGGATCGGTGTTGAGCGGTGGAGAAACGAAGCGGGGTTTGTTGGACATGGGAGTGACTTTCATCGGCGCGCCGGGGACGCAGGCGACCCGGCGCGAGGACCCGTCAGTAACCGCGGCGGGCGTCCGGTTTCTCCCTGCCCCTACATATCGCGCCACCCGCCAGCGCGCCTAGCCCCTGATTTTCATCACATTATGCACCCGGGTGCACGAAACTCGATTGGCGGTCGCCGGGCAGTGGACCTGGTGGGAGCAGCGCGCCGACCTGCTGCCGGCCAGGTGCCCGCCTGTTCTTTGCCTGATCGCGCCCTGTTACTTCCCTGTTCGCGCCCTGCCGCGTCGCCCCAAGCGGGGCGATGCGGCGATCCCTAAGCTATTGAAATAGCAAGCCGATTGCGCGCGATAAGACCAGTTGTCGGGCGCTCCATTCGATCAGAGGTCTTGCGTGCGCTGGCCTCCACGCTGCTGAGCACAGTCGAAAAGGTGCGGTTCAACAGTGGCTTAGACGCTCAGGATGCGTATGCGGTGGGGTCGTGGAGGACCGTATTTCGGGAGGCGCGGCCACCGGGCGTCTCGAACTGCAGGTCGATGAGATAGCCTTGAAACTTCTCTACGCCGATGCTCTTCAGAAGCTCGAATTGCGCCTGGCTTTCGACGTTGGTTGCGACGCAATCCACCTGGATTGCGCGGCAGAATGATACCATGCCGTGAAGCAACTTGCGGTCCAATTCGGACGTCACGATATTCGAAGTCCAACGCCCATCGAATTTGATGATGTCGAACGACATCTCTCGCAGCACGTCGAGCGATATGTCGTTGGCGCCAAAGCGATCCAGCGCGACCTTGTAGCCATGAGATCTCAGCTTCGCCATCTCGGCTTTGAAAAGCTCAAGGTCGGGAAGAATGGTGTCATGCGCAACCTCGATTGCGACGTGACGGGGATCGAGACGGTTTTCGGAGAACGCCCTGAGCAGCTGCGAGCCTGCCGACCGTTTGCTCAGCTGCTTGCCATCGAAATTCAACGTAAGCGGAATTTCCAGCGGCAGTGCAGCCGCCAACTCTACGACTCGTTTCTGGAACACGGATGAGAGTTCCAGCTTCTCTCCGATCTCGAACAGTTCTTTTGCACGGACTTCGCCGGCATTCGGGCTGTTCCAGCGCAAATGCGCCTCACGGGCGACGACCTTTTCACGCGAACAGGACCAGATAGCCTGCGTAGCCAAGCGTAGCTCTTCCTCGAAGTCGCCTTTCGAGAGTTCACGTTCGATCAGATTGGCTCGGGTGCTCTCGGCCCGCATCTCGTCATCGAAGATGCACCAGCTCATGGTCGGTGCGTCCTTCGCCTTGTAGAGAGCCTGGTCGGCATTGGCCAAAGCGACCTTGGCCGGCGTCGCATTGTCCGTGATGATCGATACGCCGCAGCTGGCTTTGACTGTCAGCTCTTTCTCACTCCAATCGATCGGCTGGGCGATAAGCTCTTCCAGCTCACCAACTACGAGTTGGGGATTGAAGATGTCCTTTTGCTTCCAGACGAGGGCGAACTCGTCGCCCCCCATGCGGGCAACAAAGGGCGAGCCGGCAATCTCATTCCTGAGGCGCGCTGAAACCGCCACCAGAACCTGGTCGCCTGCAGCGTGACCGTAGGTGTCATTGATCGGCTTGAAGCCATCGAGGTCAATGGTCGCGATGACCACGCAATTATGCGTCTTCCCAATATTGAGGATGGCCTTGTCCAAGTAGGGGAAAAGGGCTCGGCGGTTTGCAGCTCCGGTCAAAAAGTCAGTCTCGGAAAGTTTCTTTGCATCGCTCTCGGCTTTCTCTGCGCGTGAGCGCTCATGACGCTCGGAAATGCGTGTTGAGACCACGCGGCGCAGGTTCTTGTAGTGGGCCAGCAAAAGTTTCCCGATTGCGATCAGCGCAATCAGCACGCTCACACCGACGACTTTGTAAAGCGGATCTTGCAAGGCAATGAGCCGAATCGCGATTGGTACACCCATGATCACGAGGGGCATTGCTGCGGCTTGAGGCAGGCTGCTCAGCCCATAGGAACATCCTACAGCTGCGAGCGAGCCAAAGATCACGACGTAAAGCGTGTACTCGGGCATCGAGGAAATGAGGCTCTGCGCCCATACCGAAAAGCCGAATGAGAGGATGGCTGAGAAAATGATAGTCTTGCGGAGTTCCCGTCGGATCTGAGCGATTGGAAGCGTGGGTCGCGCAAGGAAAAGCCAATGCGCCATTCGCCAGAGCAAAAGGGCGGTTACGGCATGAATGGGGTGAAGTTCGAACGGCTGACCACGCGTGGACACCACCTGCATGCCCAGCAGATTCACGATCGCCACAAAGTAGAGCAGAGGAATCTGCTTCTTGAGCGCAATGTACGAATCCAGAGAGAGCGCACGTTTCACCTGCATGCTCTCTGTTTTGCGTTCAGTCGTCACTAACTCATCCTCAACTGGCCGATCCGAGGCTTCGCTCAAAATCCTTAAAATGGCGTTAACTTTTCGATGGAGCGTGACGGCACGGAGTGAGCCGCCTTATCGCTGTCGCCTAAACCGAACAGCTCCTGACATTCCCTCAACGGCTGACACGCATATTACTCGGGAGCGATGATCAAGATCTGCGTCTCGTCGAATGTTTCAAGACGCGATCTCACCGCGGCGCCTCGTCGGATTTGCAGTTCGCGCACCTCGTGAGGGGTGTCAGGAGAGGGGCGGGGGGGGCGAACGGAAGCGCGTATCTCGATCGCCGCCTTCGCGGTGGGCAGCGAAGGGCTGAAATTTTGGAGAACGTAAATTGTATGGCTTAGGAAAACGACGGCCAGCAGTCTCTTGATTTCGCTTGTCTCGTGCATCTCGTTTGCCGCTTCCTGCGAGGTAAAATTGGCTTCGCAGAGAAGGACGGTCACTGAGCACTGAGATTTAGTGCGCGATGGATGGGAAAAGGAGAGCTGGACCGGTGCGCGAGGGGCAACGATCTCACAGCGCGCACTCGGATTGGCAGGCGTCAACCTCGCGAAGAGCCTCTCTGCATAAAACGCGCTTTTCCGACATTCTCGGCCCAAGAGCCATAACACCTTCGGTTAATTGCGCTTAACGCGAAGGCGATAATTAGATGGATTTACCTAATCTTTACCCCAGTTGCTTCATTAAGGGTTTTCCATATAAAACAACGTTGGGGAAAACGATGTTCAAAAAAGCTTTTGTGGGGCTCTCGGCGGCCATGTTTTCGGCCACCGGATTTTCGTCGGCTGCCATGGCCGCTCCTGTCCAGGGCCAATTTGCGGCTCAGAGCGAAGGAAGCCTGCTCGTCAGTGCGCGCGTTCCGGCTCGTGTCAGCATTCGTGGCCTTGAAGATGTTGAGCTTCTCGATGTCGAGCCGGGTGTCGCCGCGAATAAGTGGCAGAACGTCTGCGTTTATAGCAACAATGCTGGCGGTGCCTATAACATCACGGCTACCGGGACCGCGGATGGCTTCGTGATCACCGATGGCACCGACAACATCGCTTATACCGTTGCTTTCAACGACGCTCCGGCGCAGACGTCGGGTACCGCTCTCACCTCGGGTGTGGTCGAAACTGGCCTGGCGAGCACTGCCAACAACGTGGCCTGTGGCGGCATGGCGAATGAGTCCGCGAGCCTTGGCATCTCGATTGCTCCCAGTGAGCTTCAGAAGATGGCTGCGGGCGTAACTTACTCGGGGACGTTGACGCTTCTGGTTGCGCCCAACTAAACACTGGCGTGAAGTAACACGTGCATTGCATGGGGGCCAGGGCGGACAATGATGAGGTTTCTTACCATTTCGTTGACCACCCTGGCCCTTTGTTTTGTAACAGAGGGCTCAGCCCACGCCCAGAATAAGGGGCGAGCTTCCGGTTTTCAGGATCTTAATTTTGGGCTGATCTCGAACCCCGCCATCGATGCCGTCCGGTCACTCGATCTGTGCGTGTACAGTTCGACCTCGCGATACAGCGTGATGGCTTATGGCTCAGCCGGAGACGGAGCCTTTGCGCTTGCGGGCCCAGGAGCCGATCTTCCGTTTGAAGTGGAGTGGGCTCAGGCTGGTGGCGTGTCGAGCGGCACGACGCTCTCACCAAATGTGCCGATGGGAAATCAGTTCAGCGAGGCTGACCACAAGCATTGTAAGAAGTCATCTCCCTCTACAGCGTCGCTTATTGTTCGCCTGCGCAGCACGGCCTTGAAAGCCGCTCCGGCCGGAGACTATTCCGGTACGTTGAGCGTCGTTGTCGCAGTTGAGTAGATATGAGTTTGCCAGTCCGGTCGGCAGGCCTGATCGGCCTTTCCATCCTCATTCCTAACCAGGCGCAAGCGATCCAGCCAACCCAGGTGCCGCCCGGGTTCGAAGAGCTCGATGCCCCTCGAGTAGTGGTCCTTGATATTTATTATCGTGGCCGCCCGCTTGGGGCCGTAGCGGTCTATATCGAGGGTAGCAGAATACGGTTTGAGGACCCTGACACTGTCAAATCGCTCCTTCCCATGGTGCAGGAAGAATTCCGATCCGAATTACACGGCTGGTTTGAAAGCAATTTTGACAAGGTTTGTTCACGGCTATCGGATGACCGATGCGGCTTCGTGAGCACCGACAGCATTGCCTTCATAGTGGATGAGGGCAAATTCCGCCTCGACACATTTGTCGCAGAAAACGCGTTAATTCAGTCTCAGGAAGATCCGTTCCTGATGCCTTCGCACGAGAAGGCTTCAGTGACCGCCATCCTCGACGGGTCCGTGGCCGGTAATGACGGCGATCTCGACTATTATTTCCAGACCGATCTCGTAAGTTCATTTGGCGACGTCCGGGCGACCGCGGTAGCTGGCGTCTCCTCGACCGATGATTTCGTACTTCAGGAGGCGTTCTTCGAGGGCGACCACAAGGGTTTGCGCAGTCAGGCTGGAGTGTTCTGGTCGCCCACCATCACCCCGGTGGGACGGCGCCGTATCTTGGGTGTCGGTACGCAAACGCAATGGGACACGCGGGTCGATCGTGAGACGCGGTTCGGCAGCATTTTGGATGTGTCGCTCTCAGAGAGATCCCGTGTCGATGTCTTCGAGAGTGGACGCCTTCTTTGGACTGGGTTTCTCGACGTCGGTAACTCAAAGATCGACACCAGAAACTTCCCGCAGGGCGCTTACACACTTGTCCTCACGATTACCGGGGCTTCAGGGCAGGTCCGTGAGGAGCAGCGCTTCTTTGTTAAGGATCGCGACCTCCCGCCGGTTGGACGCAATTCCTTTCATATTTTTGCCGGTTTGCCGACAGACAACCTCAAGGGCGTCGGCCAGTTGGATACGCCAATACTCACGGCTTCCCTTATCAATCGTCCGCTCAATTCACTTGCAGGGGGAGCGAGTTTTCTAATCGCCGATGGCACTGCCCTTGGTGAGATCTCGGCCTACTACATCAGCGACGCCTTCCGTGTGAACGGAACAATGATGCGGGGCGCTCGCGGCGAGACCGGAAGTTCGCTTAGGGTCAATTTCAAACCGACCAAGCGAATTTCGGTCGATCTCAGTGCACGACGGAACGATCTAGGGGAGGGGGTTCTTCCCCTTTCCATTGCAGACTTGGTGCCGCTGGTTCCGGGTGAGGAAAGGCAACGCCAGAGGCTGCAGGGAAATTTCACGCAATTGAATTTCAATCTTGGTGCAGCGGTCGGCAAAGGGGCCTTGAGGCTCCACGGCTCAGCCTATTCGTCTCCGTCGACCGAGAAAAGCGTCGTTTACGGGGCGACATTTGACTACCCCATTTATGCCGGAAGAACTGGCTCGCTGAGGCTTTCAACAAGCTTGCTCGAAGCGAACCGCACAATGTCGGCATATGTAGGCATTCGTTTTATAGGTTCGTTCGGTAGAACCTCTTTGAGCGCCTCTGGCGGTCATCGATTTGTACACAGCAGGAATGGTGCGAGCTCCTTCGAAGAGACCGGCGGATTCCTCGGGGACATCGCGCTCGATCACATGAGGCAGGTCGGATCGGGCGATCTGAGAGGCACGCTGGGGCTCACGAAGGAAGCCTATGGCTTCGATAGCCGTGCAGAGTTCGAATTCATTGGAGAGGAATTTGCAGCTCAAGGGGGCATCCTCCAAAATCTGAGCGGCAATAGCGGACAAACCCAATACTCGGCTTCGTTCCGCTCGGCTCTCGGGCTTGCGGACAAAGCTGTCCTATTTGCTGGAAGTAGCTTCGCTACCGCGGCCGTTAGTATAGACGTGAATGCGCCAGACGACGCCGAGTTCGAGATATATCTCGA
The DNA here is from genome assembly GCF_022865105.1 of Sphingomicrobium astaxanthinifaciens. GTDB lineage: Bacteria > Pseudomonadota > Alphaproteobacteria > Sphingomonadales > Sphingomonadaceae > Sphingomicrobium > Sphingomicrobium astaxanthinifaciens. The sequence goes on along the minus strand of NZ_JAKNYM010000001.1, from coordinate 199,500 downwards.
TGGCCAAAGCTTTGGCATTCTTAAACCGGGTCGCCCGCTTTCTGCCTTTTTGGAGCCTTATCGAGAATATCAGATTTCGCTCCGTCCGCGGGGCGGTCGGCAAATTCATCTGTCGGAAACGGAGAAAAAGGTGACCCTGTTTCCCGGTGGCGTGGTTACCTTGGAATTTGAAGGCGCCGAGCTTACGACGGTTTTTGGTCGTCTGCTGTCCGCTGATGGCGAGGTGCTTAAGGACCAGGTAATCCGGAGTGGTGATAACATAAGCGTATCCGACGCTCAGGGATATTTCCAAATCGATGTCGTTGGACGTAATAACCTTTTGGTGGGACCGGAGGCTTCGGTCAGTTGTCCGTTGCCCCCCACCATGGACACGCAATTTTCATTTAGGAACGTCGGAGATCTAGTATGCGAGTGACGCGCTTCGCCAACCTCATTTTGGCGTCTGCCTTGGTCGCCTTCGCTTCAACGCCGGCCCAAGCCGAACTCCTCCTCGAAAAGCTCGTGGTCGAGTTTAATGATGGCCGTCGGGTGGACGATATTGAAGTGTCGAACGAGGGATCGGAGCGCATGTTCGTTTCGATCGAGCCGGCGCGTATCCTTAACCCTGGCGCATCCGCTGAGCGCATCGTAAACCCCAATCCCGAAGAGCTTGGCTTGTTGGCATCACCTAGCAAAATGATTCTGGAGCCGGGCCAGCGTAAACTTATCCGGATTGTCGCTCTCACCACAGCCCAAGAGCGCGAAGAAGTCTTTCGGGTCCTCGTGCGGCCGGTCTCTGCTCCGGACGAGCCCGAAGCTACAGGGCTGCGCATCATGGTGGGATATGACGTCCTTGTGCTGGTGCGCCCGGAAAATCCCTTGCGGCGGGTCGAGGGGCACTTTGAAGACGGGAAGCTGCATGTTTCCAATCATGGAAACACGAGCATCGAAATCCTCAGCGGTGAGCAATGCGCTGTGAAAGGAAGCGACGACTGCGTCGCTCTGCCGGGCAAACGACTCTACGCCGGTCAGGCGCATATTTTTGAGCTCGAGAACGATCAGCCCGTTCGGTTCAACGTTAAATATCCTGACGGGGTGCAGCAAATCGAATTTAAAGGCTGAACCGAGGATCTAGGTTTCCGTAACGTCAATTCCGCGGCTCGCATTAAATTTTTATTTAACGGCTTAATGCTGCTTTATCTCGTTAAAAAAGTTCCGCCACCATCTCATAAATTATTGATCCTAAAGGGGCATTTTGCTACATCGATCTTGCTCGGTCAGGTTAAATTTTTGGCTCAAGTGGTGATCGATGGTCCACAATCAGAAAATTTCTCAGGTGTTCGTGGTCGATCAATGTTTCGATCGTAGAACGGAAATCTGTCGTTCACTCATTAATTCGGACCTCGTGCCGCAGCCCTTGGAAAATCTCCGGGAGTTGCTGGGCTGTTGGCCGCAATCGGGTTGCATCTTGATCGGCAATGGGGAGGAAGAGGCCGTCGCTGCTCTGAAGGAGGCCGCCGCCCACGAACAAGTTCTTCCCGTCTTTGTGCTATTTGACCATCAGTCGATCGAGGCGATTTCTGACCTCATTCGAATGGGCGCGGCGGGTTTTGTTACGTGGCCCTCTAGCGGCGAAGGGCTTGCGAGGACTCTGAAGGCACTTTTGTCCATCAGCGAACCGCACCTAGCTCAAATGAAAGACGTCGGAAGCGCACGTTCCAGGATCAATTCTTTGAGCAATCGAGAAAGAGAGGTGCTGAGGGGTATCTCTGAGGGGCTATCGAGCAAGGAAATCGCCCTGCAGCTTGGAATTAGCTACCGGACGGTGGAAATTCACCGCGGTAATATGCTCGGGAAGGTCGGCGCAAAGAATGCGATCCAGGCGGCAAAGCTCGCGTGGAAAGCCTCTGGAACCTAAACCGCCGGTTCGGCCGCCCGTTCGCCCAAAATCAGCCCGCACGCTCCAATAAGCGCCAAGCTTAAGGTGGGCGCCGCAAAATGCGTTTCCTTTGCCGGGCCTACTGGCGCAATCGACACATGGGCGTCGCCATGAAGAGCTTTCGAAATCATGTAGCCGGAATAGCTCTCTAGCTTTTTGAGCAAAAAGCTTACGATCTCTCCCGGGCTGGAAATGATCCCACGAATGTCATCTTGGTATTGAATGGCGAAAGGGTGTGGCCCGAACAGCCTTTCCCTCTGAGATGCAAGCTCGCACAAGCGATGAAATTGACGTGTCTCGTCGCCTTGAGATTCTTGGCGACATCCGTTCGCCAATTCCAAGCATGCCGTGTGCCATTCGCTAATTTCGGTCGCGGCATGAAGCGATTCATTGGCCTGTGCCAGCCAAGGCCCCTCTTGATGATCCATTCTCTATCCCCGGTTATTTGTGCGCGTCGCTAAACCGGGGCACGGGCAAGAGACAAGGCCCGTAAAAACACGTGGTTGTTCGATAGTGGGACAAAGCGAGGCCGCTTCAGTCGAACCGCTCGCGGAGGGTCTTGAGAGCCTTTGCCTTGAGCTGGTGGACGCGTGGAACGCTCACTTCAAGGATCTCTGCGATCTCGTTCAAATTCATCTCTTCGACAAAATAGAGCTGGACCACGAGTTGCAGTCGCTCGGGTAGCCCGGTGATCGCCTCGGTGAGCGCTTCTTTCGCGTCCCCGGCCAATACTTCGCTTTCGGGATCGGCGATATCTGACTGGAATTGTAAATCCGTGTCGCAATAGTTCTCGTCGATCGGGTCAACTTGTCCTGCGGCGAGATTGGCGCGGAGCTCAAAAAGCTCGTCGAGCGAAATACCCAATGATTTACTGAGCTCGGGGGAGGTGGGTTCACGGCCGAGTTCCTGACGAAGCCGGTCTTGGTGCTCATAAAGAGCTTTGGACCGGGATCGTGTCGTCCGGCTGATCGTCGAGGAGGCTCGCATCAGGTCGACCATGGCTCCTCGGACCCGCATTTTTACGTATGCCGCGAAACCATCCTCGCTGTCATTTGAGTGCCGTTGCACGCATTCGGTCAGAGCCACCAGTCCGGCCTGCATCAGATCATCCATGTCGAAACTGGACGATGCTGAAGAACTAAACTGCCAAGCATACTTTCGTACCAGTGGGAGGTACCGGGCAACCTTCTCACCGGCATCGTCCTGATAGGCGCGTGCGGCGGCAAAGCGGGTGTAAGAGAAGGTCATACCACTTCCTTCCGGGTACTGGGCTCGTTTGCAGGTGTTTGAGGCGCTGCGATCATGGGAGGCGTCTGCACCTCGTTTTGCTGTCCAACCACGGCGATGACATCGATCGGTTGGCTTTGAGGCAACTCGTTGATCGAGATTACGCGACCTTGAGGGCAGCGAAGTTTGAGTAGTTCGGCGAGGGCGCGCCGCACGGCGGGCTGCACAATCAACGCAGGGGAGGGGTGAGCTGCATCCCGGCTCGCGACGATCTCCGCGATTTCATCGCCGATGGCTCCCGCCAATTCCGGCGCGAGAAGCAATTTTCCGTTAGCCGGGTCTCGCGGTCCCTCGGCAACCATGCGTTCCAGCTCTGCAGCGAGCGTGATCACGGGGAGCTTTTCGTATGGGCCGCAGATTTGCCCCACCAGCATGGAGCCCAGGTCAGCGCGGACCAGGTCGATCAGCGTAACATGATCTGTAGTCTTTTGAGCTGCTTGCGAAAGGCTCATCAAGATCGGCAACGGATGGGCGAGGGTGAAGCCATCCGAAAGAAGATCGCGCAGGACATGCGTGAGCGCCGCCAATGTCAGCGGGGCCGGAGTGAGAGTGTCGACCAGATGCTCGTTCCGAACTCGAATTTCATCGAGCAATTCGCGAACTTGGTCTGGCCCCAGGAGCGCGGCGGGGCGCTCGGCGATCAGTTCCTTCAGATGAGTGCTGAGAACAGTCTCGGCATCGACAACTAGGAACCCTTCAGCAACTGCACTGTCACGCTGCGATGGGTCGATCCAGAGCGCAGGGCAATTGAAACTTGGATCCGTGGTCGGCTCCCCTGGAATGCCATGATCGTTGGCGGCCTCGCCCGTATTGATGGCTAGGAGCCTGTTTGCGCGTAGCTGCGCTTGGCCAAGGGCAACCCCGCCAAGGGTAATCCGGTAATCACTCGGCCCCAAGTCAAAGGTGTCCCTGATACGGAACTGGGGGATCACGAACCCCAGCTGGGCACAGAGCTGCTTGCGAAGCCCAGTTAGACGGGAAGCGAGCGGAGCACCTTTCTTCTGATCGGCCAGATGCACGAGGCCGAAACCGAGCTCCACTGTGACGAGAGCGGTCTCGGAAATGTCGGCTACCAAGATCTCCGAGGGATCGCGCTCGGCTTCAGCGGGCTTCTCGTCGGTTGGCTTCGACCGGGCTTTCTTGTCGAGTAAGAACCAGATCCCCAGAGCGGCTCCTGCCATAGGAAGGAAGATCGATTGAGGCATGGCCGGAATCAGGCCGAGGATTCCGAGAATGAGGCCGACCGGAAGCCAGATACGAGCGTCCGCAAACTGTCCCCCGATTTGGCCCGTAAGGTTACGACTATCCGACACGCGGGTAACAATCACGGCAGCAGCAATCGAAAGCAGCAAAGCGGGGATCGAGGCGACCAGCGCATCCCCCACGGCAAGGGTTACATAACGCTCGCCGGCTTCGCTGAACGTGAGGTCATGGCTAGCCATGCCCATCGTGAAGCCAGCGATGACGTTGATGGCGAGGATCAAGAGCGCCGCGATAGCGTCACCCTTCACGAACTTGCTGGCACCATCCATCGAGCCGTAAAAGTCTGCTTCGGTGGCTACTTCGCGGCGCCGTGCCTTGGCTTCTTCTGATGTGACGAGACCGGCCGCAAGATCCGCGTCGATCGCCATTTGTTTGCCTGGCAGCGCGTCGAGGGTGAATCGGGCCGACACTTCTGAAACGCGACCGGCGCCCTTGGTGACCACCACCAAATTGATGATCATGAGAATGAGGAAGACGAAAAGCCCGACAGCAAAGTCGCCGCCGATTAGAAATGCGCCAAAGGCCTCGATGACCATACCTGCCGCAGCTTCACCCTCATGTCCCTTAAGAAGGACAATGCGCGTCGAGGCGACATTTAGAGCCAGCCGCAGCAGCGTTGCGAACAGCAGCACCGTAGGGAAGGCGGAGAAATCGAGCGGCTTCTCGGCATTCATTGCTGCCATGAGCACGGCGACAGAAAGCGCGATGTTCACCACGAAAAAAATATCGAGAAAGATCGCCGGCATTGGAACGACCATCAAGAAGATGATCGTCAGGATGCCCGCGGGGAGCAGCATGGCGGAGGAGAAGAGAGGGCTCTGTCTCACAAGCCAAATGCCTCAAACTTTGCATAGGCCTTTTTAACCAAGCTCGACGAAGTCTCGTTTCCGCGTTGGCTTCCAAAGGTCTGCGAAATCGTAGCCGCCATCGATGGAATGTCGGGAGAGGGTGCCATCACTCTTAGGCCCGGCAGCCGACTAACGTTCATCGGCTGACCGGAAATTGAATAGTGATGTTGCGACGGTACCGCGGCACTCGAAATGTAGTCCGTTTTCAACTTCAAGTCGTTGGACGAGAGCGCCCTCGACATCCTTCCGTCGATTAATTCAAAAACCTCACCGACCGAACGCTCTCGCCCGGCTTCAAGGAAGATTGCCGGATTGGCTTGCGCCGCGCGGGGGAGCAACGACGTGGCGTTTTGGTCGGGGTGTTCATTCAAAGAGTGGAAAAAAGTTTGCGCATCGCTCGCTCCGAGGAAGTGGGCGACATATAGTTCAGTTGCCGTCGGCGACCGACCGAACGATTTTTCCAGTAGCGAACCGTTTTCGTTCGCGAGTTCGGCGGCCATCAGCGCTGCGGAATGAGGATTGAACCTTGCAGAGAGATGTTGGCCACTATCGGACGACAAGCCGTGTCGATTGCCATAACGAGCCACGAGGGTCTGCCAGGTCGAGGGAATGAATTGGAACAGCCCGGCGGCGTTAGACGTGCTGGCCTTTGCAGAGGGGTCGAGGCCAGACTCCATTTTTGCCTGCGCGTAGAGATAGTCGAAGTCTACGCCAGTCGCGCGAGCAGCATCTGCAATGGCCCGGAGGGCGGCAGCGCTTCTAGGGGTGTGACCAACAGCGTTTACGACAGTCATTGCCTACTCGATCTTTCAATCGGCCATCGGGCCTCTTTCCAGATGAGTAATAAGCAATAAGCGTGCCAGTTTTTGAGATCGGTCGTTCTAGGCCGCAGTCATGGGCTGAGGCGAGCTGCCAACGGAGTAACTATGGTCCCGGCCAGTGATCCGCTGCAGGCGCTCTTGGACATTGCTAGCCAGAATATTGCGCATTCGACGGTTAATCTCGTTCTGACGACGTGCAGCGTGAAGGAGTTCAAGAGTTTCCTCGTTTAGCTCGTTAGCCTGAGCGCCCTCGAGCAGGTCGCACGAAGAAACCTTATCATCGACGCACGCTGCCATCAGATCAATGTCGAGGGTGGCAAAAGCTTGCCGCTCTCGGTCGAGCAGGGCAAGAATATGCCGGAGGGCGGCTTGAATATCGGCCGACATTTTATTCTTCGCCCTTCCAAAGGACGTCCAGCTCAAGCATTGCATCTGCGACCTTCGCAGGATCGAGCTTATACTCACCCTTGGCGATCGCTGCGCGCAGTTCTTCAACACGATTGGCGTCGCGAGGGGCACTGAGTTGCTCGGGAAGTTGTGTCACGCTCGTGAAGGAAAGATTCCGCTTTGGCACCGGATGCACTCCTGCTTTCGCCTCAGCGTCCTGCGCGGCTGAATTGCGCTTAGCTTCCGGGCGTAGCGAGTACACATTTCCAATGTTGTCGAGGGGTTTCATCGACAATCTCCTAAGTGGTTCACTGAGTAGAACGACCGCTCATCAAAACTTTATAGAGGCGAGGCTTCCGATCAATCTTCTTGATCGATCAAGGCTGGATTACGGCTTTCCCGCCTCTCACGACTTTCGCCATGACGGGCTCGCTGTTGCGGTCCCCAAACCGCACTTTGATCCAATCCCCGACCTTCCCACTCTCGAGGGCTTGGCCCTTGCGGGTGAGGGTGTAACCTTTTCCGTCAATGCTGACGCTAATATGGTCCCCTCGCTCGATTGCGGGCGCTTCGCTTTCAACCGATGCAGGAGTGCGGGAGACGGGCACAAATAGTCTCCAGCTGCCCGGCTGCGGACATCTGACCAGAACGCTGGAACGGTCTCGCCCATACCAGGAAAACTCTGTGGGCACGGGGCAAGACGTCAGCCGGAGGCGTCGGTCGATGGGGCTCAGTGGTCCACCACTCTCGCCGATCCCTGCGCCCATGAACTGAATGACCTCGGCTTCGAGGGAAGCGAGATCAACGTGAGGCGCCGCATTGGTTGGGGCCAATGTCGTTACGGACAGGGCTACCGCTTCGATAATGGGGGTCATGGTCACTCACCGGTCTCCCGATACTAAAATTTGCTCCCCTCAATTATGCAAACAGTGTGCCAGTTTTCTTTCGCTGCAGTCGTAACTGAGCGATGCGCGAGTTCGAGTATCCTTGTCAGGAATCATCTTGATCGAAATAGCGCGACCTTCCGCCGGTAGGTTTAGCATCGCGTTTGCGACGAGGTCCGCAGCCTCGTTGGCCTCGCCGGGGGCGTAACTTTGCTCGATGTCGAGGCTCAAACGCGGATCGCCACCTTGCTCCTCTAGCCACGCGTTCAGCGACTGAGTGGTGTGGGCGGAATCAAAAAAGGCCTGAGCAGGGGCCTCGCTGGCTTCGTCGTTGGAAAACTCAACTGTATGCGTGAAGGTGGCTCCCGCAAGGAGCGTCAGAGAGAGGATCAGCGAGAAGTCGGTAAGGGCCATTTGCCAGCTTTTGGATGCCATCATTATGCGACCTGCCTAATTGCTTGGAGGGTCGGGGGCGAGGCGCGACTTAGGCTATCTATAACCCACGCGGCCGCCTTAGTGCGGGCCGCATCTTCGTTTTCAGCGCGGCGGTACGCGAAGGCCCCGAGGGGGGTGAAGAAGAGGCTTGCCGCGATTAGGCCGCAGAGAGTGGTGCTTACTGCGCTCGCCAGAATCTCGGGCATCACCCCATTGCTCGGCGCGGCGTCGAGCCTAGCCATTGCCAAGAGGGTTCCGACCAAGCCGAAGACCGGGGCCATTTCTGCCGCATAGGCAAACATGTCGCGAACCTGTGATGCGCGCGCTAGTCTCCGCTTTCGAAGCGTATCGTACCGCTTTCTTGCCGCGTCAAAGCTGCGTTTGTGGACCAGCACAATCAACAGTTCGTCGAGTTCTCGATCCCCTACCGACTGCACGTTGGCTCTCAGAAGCCCGTCCCTTTCTAGAATTTGTACCTGGCTAGCCAGCTTGGCTCGAACCACCTTCCAGGCGCGTTCACTAAAGCGAATGCTCCGAAGACACGAAGGTGCGTCTCGCAAGCCTTCCATTCCAAACCGGAGGATGGTTGCAAGCACGGTGCCCCCCAAAACGAGGGCTACAGCCGCCGGATCTGTGCGGGCAAAGAGTTGTGAAGCCAAATCCATGTCTTGGAAGACGGACATATTGCCGGCTTCTTAAGGGTGCGGCAAATTGCCGGAAGGCGGCAAAATCTAGCCGCCTGACCGACGCAACGGGCAAATCCGCCTCTTTTTAAGTGCGGCCGCCAAAATTGGCACGAGCCTTGCAGATGACTGCCCAGACAATGGAGACTGTCATGAGCAATGGAATTTTTGGAGTCCATGGGGCAGCGCTTGAAATCAGAAGCCAGCGCATGGCCGTTCTCGGCGCGAATATCGCAAACGCGGGGACCCCTGGATATAAGGCGCGCGACATAAATTTTGCGGAGGCGCTGCGTTCGCGGCTGGATGGCAACGAAGCGCAACAAGCCACAGCGAATGCCGTCGAATATCGCGTCCCCGTGATGCCCAGCCTCGACGGCAACACCGTCGAGATGTCGACGGAGCAGGTAGCCTTCTCCGAAAACGCTGTCGCCTACAGCGCGACCCTCAATTTCATCCGCGGCCGTGTCGAAACCCTCACTCGTGCAATCCGAGGAGAATGAGCGTGGGCGACCCAATGAACTTCTTTCAAATCGGTCAGCGAGCCATGTCGGCTCAGCTCGTTCGGATGAATGCCGCAGCATCGAACTTGGCGAACGCGGGTAGCGTGGCAGGAAGTGAAAACGAGGCCTATCGGGCACTGCGTCCCGTCTTCGCCGAAAAGCTTGGCGAGCTTCCTGGTGTGAGTTCGGTGTCGGTGGACGCGATCCTGCGTTCCGAGGAGGCGCCCACCCAACGGCACGATCCCACGCATCCTTTGGCTGATGAAGACGGAAATGTCTGGATCGCGGCGGTCGATGAGCAAGCTGAAATGGTCGAGATGCTCGAAGCGTCACGCCAGTACCGCAACATGGTCGAGGCCCTCTCGACTGCCAAACAACTCACTCTCGAAACGATGAGGTTGAAATGAGCATTCCTGCACTCTCACCCTTGGCGACAGTAGGCGAACAGCAAACCAGCGGCCGCGGATTTTCTGGCCTTGGTCATGGGGACTTTCTCCGTCTTCTGACGACCCAGCTCCAGCAACAGGACCCGCTGTCGCCGGTCGATAACCAGCAGATGCTCGCGCAGCTGGCACAGTTTTCGTCGCTCTCGGCAGCCACCGAAACCAACGCGACCCTGGAAGAAATTTCTCGGAAACTCGACGCTCTCGGCGCGCAAAAAGCCTGATTTTAGGAGAATATCGATGTCGTTTTACACTTCTCTCAATGGCATGAAAAACGCCCAGACCGACCTGGGGGTCATCTCGCACAACATCGCGAATAGCGAAACGCACGGCTTTAAGCGCAGCCGGACTGAGTTCGCCGATATCGTCGTCGGATCTACTCTGAGCAACCCGAAGATGATCAAGGGCATCGGTGCCCGCGTCGAAGCTATCACTCAAAATTTTGCGCTCGGTCCGATTGAACAGACTGGCTCAGCGCTCGACTTGACGATTGCCGGTCCCGGCTTTTTCACTACGCGCTCTCCCAGCAATTCCAATACGCTGTTCACGCGTGACGGGTCGTTCCGGATTGATGGCTCTGGCTTCGTCACTGACGGATCGGGCCATCGCCTCCAGGTTTTCCCGACGGACGTGAGCGGGAACACCCTCTCGACCACCCCGACTGACGCCCAGATCCCAGCGACCAACGCAGCTGGCGCCGATTTTGTCGGTGTGACTGTAAACAACGACGGCAATGTCGTTGCGACTTATGCTGATGGCACCGGTGATAGCATCGGGAAGGTCGCGCTTGCCAATTTCATCGCGCCAAACGGCCTCAAGCAGGTGGGCTCCGCAAATTGGGAAAGCACCGGCCTTTCGGGCAACCCGAGCTACGGGGAGCCGGGAACCGGCACCCTCGGCGGTCTCCTTTCCGGGGCTCTTGAGCGCTCGAACGTCGACCTCGCCGAAGAACTGGTTGGTCTGATTACTGCTCAGCGCAATTTCCAGGCCAATGCCAAAGCGATCGATACGGCCACGCAGCTGTCGCAGACGGTCATCAATCTCCGGACCTAGGACTGAACCATGGACCGCTTGATCTATTCAGCCCTCTCGGGGATGCGTTCGTCCACCCGGCACCAGACCGCTCTCGCCAATAATTTAGCAAACGCCCAGACGATCGGCTTCCGTCGAGAAATATTCGATAGCCGCCCGGTTTCGCTCGATGGCGAACAGTTGAACGTGCGGTCAATGCAACAAGGCGAGGTCCGGACGGCGGACCTTACCCAGGGTGAAATCATCGAGACCGGACGCAACCTCGATGTGGCCCTCTCGGGCAAGAGCTTCCTGAGTGTGCAACTGCCTGACGGTTCTGAAGCTTACACTCGGCGAGGTGACCTGCAGATTGATGCAAGCGGTGTCCTTTCGACCGGAGATGGCTACCCCGTGATGGGGCAGGCAGGCCCGATTACCGTGCCGCTCGATGGCACGGTGACGATCAACCCTTCAGGGGGGGTCGAGATCCTGGACCCCGCACAACCCGGTCAGCCCGCCATCGAGGTGGCGCAGATCAAGCTGGCAAACTGGGAAGGCAGCTCGGTGGGGAAGGGGATCGACGGCCTCTTTCGGGTGATTGGTGGTGGTGTTCTTCCGATGGATGAGGCCGCTGAGCTGAAGCCCGGTTTTCTCGAGAAATCGAACGTGAATTCGACGGAAATCCTGGTTGAAATGATCGACTCCCAGCGCCTCTTCGCCATGCGCGCCAAGCTTATGAACACCGCGCGAGACATCGATGAGAGTGGCTCGCAATTGATGCGGCTTGGGTAAGAAGGAGAAAGAAGATGAGTAGTAGTGCTCTTCGCGTAGCTCGGACCGGGCTCGAGGCCCAAGACGCTCGGATGCGTGTGATTGCCAACAACCTCGCGAACGTCGGGACCACCGGTTTCAAAAAGGACCGGGCCAACTTTGCTACACTTGCCTACCAGGATCAGCGCGTGGCGGGGCAGCGCTCTAGTGGAGAAACGGCATATGCAACCGGGATCAACCTCGGTACCGGTGTGGCGGTTCAGTCGACCAGCCAGATCGTCACCCAAGGCACGTTGGATACAACCGACAACGGGCTGGACCTAGCTCTCGATGGCGACGGCTATTTCCAAGTAGAGCTCCCAGGCGGGCAACTCGCCTATACGCGCGCTGGCAACTTTGCTCGCTCGGCCGAGGGAATGCTCGTGACGCAACAAGGCTACGCTGTGCAGCCCGCCATCAGCATCCCTGAGGATGCTGGTACAATCTCGATCGGTACCGATGGTACCGTGACTGCTCAAATCCCGGGGCAGTCCGAGCCGGCTGAACTTGGACAAATCCAAGTCGCTCGCTTTGCAAACTCCGCTGGCCTCCAAGCGCTTGGCGACAACTTCCTTGGTGAAACGGCCGCTAGTGGGCCTGTTCAGCTCGGGGCCGGCGGTGAAGGCGGGCGGGGACAGGTTCGTCAGGGCATGCTCGAAGCGTCTAACGTGAGCATCGTCGAGGAACTTGTCGAAATGATCGAGGCCCAGCGTGCCTACGAAATCAACTCGAAGATGATTTCGTCGGTCGACGAGATGCTTCGAAATGCCAATCAGGTTCTCTAGCGATGAATGGTAAGACCATCCTATGCGCCGCGATGGGGGCGCTAATCGTGAGTGGCTGCGGCGCTAAGCGGTCAGCAGAATATGCGCCAACTCTTCCGCCGCCTGTCTATGCGACTTCCAGCCCGGCGAACGGTGCTATTTTCCAGGCAGATGCTGGCTATGCTCCGCTCTATCATGGTGAGCGTGCGCGGCGCGTGGGAGACCTTCTTACCATTGTTTTGGTTGAGCGCGTCCGTTCTTCAAAATCCACCAGCTCGTCGACCAGTCGAGATGGCAGCATCGATGTCGCGCCACCGGCAGTGGGGCCGTTCTCGTTCAACCCCGACTCCCTTAATTCTGGTTCCGGATCGTCGTTCACTGGACAGGGCAGCGCTGACCAATCGAGTTCGCTGCGGGGCGACATTACGGTCACGATCGCAGAGGTCCGCCCCAACGGAACGGCATTCGTCCGAGGGGAAAAGCTGATGCAACTTAGCCAGGGCGAAGAGTGGGTCCAGGTGTCGGGTATCGTCCGCTTTGCGGACATTGATCAGGACAACCGCATCGCTTCTACCCGATTGGCGGATGCTCGAATTGTTTATTCCGGACGAGGCAGCGTGCAACAGGCTAGCCGATCAGGCTGGCTCCTTCGCTTCTTCAATGTGGTGAGTCCATTCTGATGAAACTCGCAAACCCATTCTGGTTCCTGGCCCTTCTTTCGCTCGTGTTTTGGTCTCCACCCGCTTCAGCGGAACGGGTTCGTGATCTTGGTAGCTTCGAGACCAGTCGGAGCAACCAGCTCACGGGCTACGGCATCGTGGTCGGCCTCGACGGAACAGGCGATGATAACTTCGCATATCTAACCCAGGCGATGCGAGGTGTGTCTGGTCGTCTAGGCCTGCAGCTCCCGCCAGGCGTCAATCCGGCCCTCAAGAACGCTGCAGCGGTCATCATCACAGCTGACCTGCCGGCTTATGCTAAGCGTGGACAACGGATCGACGTGACCGTTTCCACCATGGGTAAGGCAAAGTCTTTGCGGGGCGGAGCGCTCATCCTGACGCCATTATACGGGGCGGATGGTCAGATCTATGCCATGGCTCAGGGTAACTTGGCCGTCGGCGGATTGGGGGTTTCCGGAGCAGACGGTTCAAAGTTGACTGTCAACGTCCCGACTGTTGGGCGGATCTCAGATGGAGCTAGCGTCGAGCGGGAAGTTGGAAACGACTTTGCAGCAAGCCCCATCCTGAATTGGAACTTGCATCGCGCAGACTTCCTGACCGCCTCGCGGGTTCGTGATGCCATCAATGCAAAGTTCAGCGGCGTCGCGCAGGTAGTCGATGGCGTGACATTGGCGCTGCGTCTCCCGCCTGGCGCGGACCAACGTGCAGATCTCATTGCCGCAATCGATATGATCGAGGTGGCACCGGCTGAAAGTTCCGCAAAGATCATCGTGAATAGTCGTACCGGCACGGTTGTCATTTCTAGTGCCGTGAGGCTCGCGCCTGCAGCAATTAGCCACGGCAGCCTCGTCGTACGGATCGACGAAAATCCGGCCATCGTACAACCGGAACCTTTTTCGGATGGCGAAACTGCGCTCGAGCCGAGTTCTAGTATCTCCGTGGGACAGGGCATGGGAAGCATCGGTCTTATGGAGGGCGGAGCCTCGCTTGCCGAGGTCGTTGACGCGCTAAATCAGTTGGGGGCCAGCCCGGCTGACCTTGTGGCCATTCTCGAAGCATTGAAGCAAGCCGGGTCCCTCACGGCCGAAATGGTGATCCTCTGATGGTGCCGGTCTCCTTCAGGGCGCCGGAAGGTGTGTCGATTAAACGGAGCTTCGACGAGGCTGGCACGACCCCGCTGCGTGACCTTAAAGCTGCCAGTCAGCAATTCGAGGCTATCTTTCTTCGGCAGCTTCTCGCCACAGCACGCGCAAATTCAATCGACGACGGCGGCCTGTTCGAGGGGGAGGGTCTCCAGACATTCACGGAGATGCGCGACAAGGTCTTTGCGGACCTTGCCTCGCAGTCTGGCCAGATCGGTCTCGCAAAGAGGCTCGAGACGCACCTGTCAGCTCAGCGACCAAAGGAATAAGCGATGGCTTCCGATCTACTTTCGATCGCATATAGCGGTACGCGGGCCGCCCGCAGTTCTCTTGAAGTGACTGCTCAGAATATCGCTAACGCGGACACTGACGGGTATGTTCGGCGGTCAGCCAACATCAGGGAGGTCGCGGCCAGCCCGGGGTTCCCCTACCAAGACCGCCTGACGCTTGCTGGCTCGCGAGTTGCCGGTGTTGAACGAAACATCGATCCACTACTTGCTGCAGAGGCTCGGCGCTCTTCGAGTGAATTTGAGGGCGCGAAGACGCTTCTTTCGGGCCTCAAGGCAATCGAGGGAGCAATTGAAGCCGCAGACCCGTTCGGAGCGATCGTCGGGTTTGAAGAGAGTTTGCAGGCACTTCAGGCTGATCCTGTGAACACGGCCTTGCGCATTGCTGTGATCGGCAAGGCTGAGACAGTTGCGAATGCCTTCCGTCATGTGTCGGGTGAATTGGGCGCGCAGTCGGTCGCGGCCGCCGAACGCATTTCATACGCCGTTGATGAAGTTAATCAGTTTGCGGGCTCCCTTGCTAAGTTGAACGAGAAAATTGCGCGAGCTGGCTTAGAAAGCTCGGGCCGTGCCCACCTGTTAGATCAGCGGGACCTTCTCCTGAGCCAACTCAACGAGCGTGCCGATATTGCTGTCAGCTTTGAAAGCAATGGCACGGTCAAAGTGCAGATTGGTGACGATCGGTCCTCGGCGCTGGTCTCGGGTACTCGTGTCGGGACCTTCACCTGGGCGGCCGATGCTAGTGGCGTCGCTACGTTCCAGGTGAACGGCGCGAACACGAATCTCCGCTCAGGCGCAATCGATGGGCTGCGACAGACGCAATTGGAGATCGGTGATGCTTTTGTCAGGCTCGACCAGCAGGCAGATAACCTGCGCCAGCTTGTCAATGCCAGCCAATCGGCTGGATCGGATCTCTCCGGCGCGCCGGGCAGCCCGCTATTTGGTGGCAGCACCGCAGGAACGATGTCGGTCGTTATTACCGGAGCCGACAAACTAGCGACAGCGCCAGCGGGCGCGAGCCCGATGAGCCGAGATACGTCCAACCTAGACAATCTGCGGGCCTCTCTTTCGCAAAAGGGGATAGCACAGGCGTCGAACCAGCATCTCTTCGACGTCTCCACTAAGGTCGTCAAACAAGACGTGACGGTCCAGGCAGTAGGAGCTGTCTCGAACGCGGCGCGGGCCGCTCTCCAGCTGCAGGCCGGCGTGGACCTCGAGCAAGAGGCCGCAAATCTCGTTCGTTTCCAGCAGGCTTTCGAAGCTTCCGCCAGGGCCATGCAGACTGCGACCGAGATTTTCGACACTCTGCTGGGGATCGGATGAACGATGATTAATCTCAGTACTAATGACTTCTACGCCCGGGCGACCGGCCAACTGGCGAAACTACGAGAATCGGCCGAGAAGCTCCAAGGGCAGATCGCCACAGGAGAGCGTATCGAGCGTTCGTCGGATGATCCGGTCGGGGCGGCTCAGCTGCGTTCACTTGATCGGCAGAAGCGCCTTGCGGGCGTCGATCAACGCAACGCCGATCTCGTGGCTTCAGACTTGCAACTTGCAGATGACGCTCTCGGCGAGATGGCGAATTTGGTAATCCGCGCGCGCGAATTGGCGGTCAGCGCGGCGAATGGCACAGCCAGCGAGCAAGATCGATTGATTATTGCGGTTGAGTTGGAGTCGCTTCGCGAAAGCCTTCTGACGGTGGCGAACAGCCGCGATACTGCAGGCCACGCCCTCTTCGGTGGTACCACAACGGGCATGGCCTTCGAGAAGGTCGGGAATGTTGTCAGCTATTCGGGCACTCAGACATCCTCGGAAGTCGAAATCAGTCCGGATGTAAATGTCTCGCGTGGCATTGTCGGCCAGAACATTGTTCAGTTCTCCCATGCCGGATCCGCGACGGACCTATTCGCCGTGATCGAAAATCTCGTTGCCCAGATACGGGCGGATCCGGCTGCAGCAGCTGCTGGGGCTCGGGACGCAACCGAGGCATTTGGTGCCGCACTCGAAAAAGTGACCGTTGCGCAGACCGATGTCGGGGCGAAATTGGGGCTAATCGGCGTGGTCGGGGAGCAGCGGCAATCGACGCTTAACAGCATCGCCGAGCGAGAGAATCAGGTTGGCGGAGTGGATCTGGCCACGGCCGTGTCCAATTTGCAGAGCCTCATGACCGTCCTCGAAGCAAGCCAGGCAAGCTTCGTGCGTCTTTCCAGCCTTACCCTTTTCAACCGTCTGCGTTGATCAGCTTCTTGAAATAGGATTTCACCGTGCTTCCCATCATCGGTATCATAGTTCTGCTTGTAATGGTGTTCGGTGGCTTCGTTCTGGCTGGCGGAGCACTCGGACCGGTTTTTGCCGCCATGCCATTGGAACTAATGATCATTGGCGGCGCCGCACTTGGCGCCTTGCTGATCGGGAACTCGAGCCACGAGCTGAAAGGTGTGGGGGCCGCGTTCAAGAAGATTTTTAAAGGTCCCTCGCATGACAAGCAGGACCATATTGATGCCATCTCGTTGACCAGTCGACTGATGAAGCTGTGGCGTTCCGAAGGACCCGTCGCTGTCGAGGCGCACGTCCAAGATCCGCAGAATTCATCTCTTTTTGCAGAGTATCCAAAGCTGTTGGCTAACAAGCCTCTTGTAGCTGTCATCGCGGATACTTTGACGCTGATGGTGGTCTCGTCGGGCACCTTGTCGCCGCATGCGGTAGAGGACGTGATCGACAATGCCCTGAAGACGCACTTTCATGAGCAGCACGAAGCCCAGCACGCACTTCAAAATCTCGCTGACGCATTGCCGGCTCTGGGCATTGTAGCGGCCGTGCTGGGAATCGTGAAAACCATGGGCTCCATTGATGAGCCGCCCTCGGTTCTTGGGGGAATGATCGGGGCCGCGCTCGTAGGAACCTTCTTGGGCGTCTTTCTGGCATATGGAATTGTCGGACCGATGGCCTCTCGGCTCAAACAAGTGCTCGTGCAAGACGAGATGATCTTCCACGCTGTAAAGCAGGTGATCATGGCCAACCTCCATGGGCACCCCCAAGCCCTCATTATTGAAAGCGCACGGTCCGGTCTGGGGCACGCGGTTCGCCCCGGGCTGACTGAATTGCTTGATGCAACGCGCGGGAAGTAACGCCGATGTCTGCTGGTACTCTTGACGGCGAGGGCGAAAAGCCGGCCCCGATCATCGTCAAAAAAGTCATCGTCGATGGCGGCGACGGGCACCACGGTGGGGCATGGAAAGTTGCGTACGCCGACTTCGTGACAGCGATGATGGCCTTCTTTCTTATGCTCTGGCTGTTGGGCGCAACGACTGAAGATCAGCGCAAGGGCCTGGCCGACTATTTCACGCCGACCCTGGTAAAGATTCGGCAGCAAAGTGCCGGCTCAGACGGGCTGCTTGGTGGGGCATCGCTCACCGACGTTGACAATTATCAGCATGCTCAAGGGCAAACAGGCACGGAAACGATTACGATCCCCCTGGATACGGTGGGTGGTCCCAAGGAAGGGGCTGGCAAGATCAAGCGCGTTCGAAAGAGCCTCGAAGAACAACTCGGTGACCGTCCAGGCCTTGAGACGCTCCTGCGCCAAGTGCGCATGGTGGAGACAACCGAAGGTATTCGGATCGACCTTGTCGACGATGCCGATTTCTCGATGTTTTCACTAGGCACGACGGTGTTGACCGATAGCGCGCGCTCGTTGGTCGAGGCTCTTGCCAAGTCTTTGTCCGCTGAAGATGGAAACCTCGTTGTTCGTGGCCACACTGACGCAGTCCGGTGGAAGGAGGCCGCACGTGCCAACAACTGGTCGCTCTCGACCAGCCGTGCCGAAGCTACCCGGCAGGCGCTAATGCGGCACGGTCTCCCACAGACCCGCTTCACCCGAATTGAGGGCGTTGCGGACCGTGAGCCCCTGATCCCTGATAATCCGACCGATCCCCGAAATCGTCGGATTTCGATCTTCATCGCGAACTAGCACGGCGTAGCTCCAGCTGCGGACCCTCAGCCTCTCGCTAGGGCCCTCTTGACCGCGCCACCGCCTCGCCGTCTAAAGTGCTGTGGCTAGGGCTGCCCGAAAAGTCTGGGGACGATGAAATGCGGACTGTAGGTCGCCGCGCATCGGGGCGCAGCTCATATCACCGCATCGAAACTCCGAAGGGCACCGCCGCTAGCTTCGTAGTTCCCCGCGAAGCTCCAATAAGACATGTGCTGCAGGCCGACCCAACGCGATTTGTGTAATGGAGCGCCTCTAATTGGATGGGGCTTCGGGGGAGGGGGCTCTGACCAATGACCATATGCTTTGCCACCTCTGTTATCGAGGTGATCAACTGGATGAGGCCACTTCATGTGGTAAGTTGAGCCAGCTTGCGGGAAGAACGTGAGCAGTCCGAGTGGCGATCTCGCGATGAGTTTTCGTTTTGGATTTCCGTAATGAAACTAAGGCTCATCTGGTGGAGGCGGTCGAAAGAGCAATCAAGTTCCTGCCACCCGTGTCGCCCGATCCATCGGTCGAACTGGAATTTGAACGCTAGCAATCGATGGGGCACCGGCCTCGCTGCTGTGAGAATGGGAACCTCCAGCTCGTAGGCACGAGAGCTGCGTGACGGATGAGCCGCAGAAGGAGGCTTGCTGGTCAAGTCCTGATTGTCATCACCCCGGGAGGCTGCGGTTTCACGCCCACCCTAGATATCTGTGAGATCGATAGGCCCATGTTGGGTAAAGATTGGTTCTTCCAATCTACGCGAAACAAACCCCCCGACGCTGAAAGCGCCGGGGGGCCGTTGGGGAACGTAAAGTTCTTTAGCGGAGCAGCGACAGAACGTTCTGCTGGCTCTGGTTCGCCTGGGCGAGCATCGCCGACGAGGCCTGCGACAGGATCTGGGCCTTGGCGAGGGCGGTCGATTCCGCGCTATAGTCCGCGTCTTCGATCCGCGAGCGGGCGTCCGAGAGGTTCGTGACATTGCTGGTGAGCGTGTTCACGGACGATTCCAGGCGGCTTTGACCGGCGCCGAGAGTGGCTCGGGCACTCGAGATCGAGTTGAGTTCGGTGTCGAGCGTCGCAAGAAGCGTATTCGCCGAGGCGGCAGTAGACACGTTGTACGAGCCAGCAAGACCACCGTTGGCCGAAAGCGTGGTCAGGTTGGCCATCGCAAGGGCCACGGTATCCGCACCGTTGGCACCGGTCTGGATGGTGACCGATGCAGTCGAGCCATCAAAGAGGGTGACGCCGTTGAATTCGCTGTTCGTGATGACCTGGTTGATCTGCGAGGTCAGCTCGTCAACTTCAGCCTGCATGTACGAGCGGTCGGTGGCGTCCTGATAGGTCCCCGAGGCCGACTGCACAGCGAGTTCGCGGACACGCTGGAGCATGTTGGTCACTTCCGAGAGCGCGCCTTCAGCAGTCTGCGCCATCGAAATGCCGTCGTTCGCATTGCGGATACCCTGATTCATGCCACGAACCTGAGAAGTCATCGTGGTCGCGATAGCGAGGCCAGCGGCATCGTCTCGGGCGCTGTTAATGCGCTTACCAGTCGAGAGGCGCTCCATGGCCGACGACAGCATGTTGCTGGCGGTGGTCGAGGCATTCGAGGCGCGCAGGGCACTAATGTTCGAGTTGATAACGGTCATAATGATCTATCCCTTCGGTTCATTTCTGAACTGCCTCGATAGCTGCGGGCAGTTGCTACTCAGACCGGACGGATAGATCGGTATTTAACCCCGAATGTAGGATCGCGATGGCGGATAGTGCCGAATTAGGTGTTCCCCCTTAAGTGCCTATGCCTAGGCTGAAATTAATACCCATTTAGCCGTTAGAGGGGCATATCGCTTCAAACGACTTAGGTTAATGCCAAAGAGGGTGGGGCGCGATGATCGAGATCACTGAGAAAGCAAAAAACGCTAATCCAGTGCTCTGCGCTCGTCTCGCCGGCGTTGCGAGTGCGCTGCAGCTTTCGAAAAACGCGACTATCGCAGCACCCGGTGAGGTGATCGAAGGCGACACCGCACGGATTTTCATTGATCACCGTGCGGGCGAAGCGTCTGAATGGTCGTCTGAGCGCGTTCGGGGGACGCTGACCTATGATGATCCGACAGGTCAGGCCACCTTTGGCGCTTTGGTCGCTCTCCTTCACCAGCGGCGCGGGCCCATTGCGGCGGATCCGGACTCCCTTGCGGTGGTCAATCTGGCGGTACGCCTCGCGGGTTCTGACGTCCCGGTTCTGATCAATGGGCCTACCGGTACAGGGAAAGAAGTGCTTGCTCGCTTCATTCATGAAAGCAGTGACCGGGCCGACAAGCCGTTTGTTGCTGTAAATTGTGCCGCAATCCCCGAGACCATGCTCGAGGCATTGCTTTTCGGTCACGTGAAAGGTGCCTACACCGGGGCGAGTGCTGGGGGAGAAGGCTTTTTTCGCGCAGCAGATGGCGGGACGCTTCTTCTCGACGAGATTGCGGAAATGCCATTGGCACTCCAGGCCAAGCTTCTGCGCGCGCTTCAGGAAGGTGAAGTTGTACCAGTGGGTGCCACAGCTCCTGTCAAAATTGACGTGCGTGTGCTTGCATGTGCCAACCGCGACCTGCCTACAGAAGTGGCCGAGGGACGTTTCCGGGCCGACCTTTATTATCGTCTGAACGTCTTTCCCCTGTCGTTGGCGGCATTGCGTGACCGTGCGGAAGATATCGCGCCGTTGGCTTTTGAGATGATCGCGCGCCACACACCTCGCTCGCAATCGGTTCCTTGGATCGACGAGTATGCGATGTCGGCACTTTTGGCGCATGGTTGGCCGGGAAACATCCGCGAACTCGAAAACGTGATGCGCCGCGCCTTGGTTCTCCTTGGGAGCGAGAAGGTCATCAAGCTGCAGCACATCGTCTTCGACCAGCCTGCTCGGCTCGTCAGCGCCAATCGGGATGATAGCCAGCTGTCGGCTCAACTGATGAGCAATGAGAGCCATCAAACCGACGGTGCCGTCGCAGCTAACCTAGCCGATGTAGTCAAGATCTCAGAAGCTCGGGCAATCATCGAGACGCTCGATTCAGTGGGCGGGAAGCGGCGGGAAGCGGCTCAGAAACTGGGGATCAGCGAGCGCACATTACGCTATCGGCTCGCCTCGTTTCGTGAAGCTGGTCTGATGCAAGGAGCGGGTCGATGACCCCGGTCGGTGGTGTTGGAGGCGGCGTTCAATCGGTGATGCAGCTGCGTCAGCAACTCATCGAGCAATCGCGCGCTCTTCAGGAACTGCAAGCAGGCAAACCCACAGCCACCCCCGCGACTGACGAGCCTGCGGGGGGCTTTGCGGGAACGCTCAAGACGGCCCTGTCAGAGGTCAACGATAGTGCGCAACGTTCTGCAGAATTGAGTGCGGCGTATGAGCGCGGTGAAGTGACCGACATAACCTCCGTGATGCTGGCCCGCCAAGAGTCGAGCATTGCCTTCGAAGCTACGCTCCAAGTCCGAAATAAGCTGCTGTCCGCTTATCAGGAAATTATGCGAATGGGGGTCTAACTAGGTGACCGAACTGGTGCCGACTATGTCTGAGAAGACTGCAACTGTTCTACCGGGAAGCAAGCTACTGCCTCCCGGTATTTCGGACGTGGTGAACCAGCCAGCGATCCGAAAGGCGCTGCCCGCCTTCGTCGGGATCGCTGGTCTGGGCTTGGCGGCTTTAGCTTGGTCGGTTGTCTCCGAGCCTCCTCAGCGCACCTTGTTCTCCGCTTTGAACGATGCCGACAGGGCCGCTGTTGCAGCCGCGCTTGATAGTGCGGCGATTGATTACTCCATTGACCCTGGTACCGGCAGCCTCACGGTGGGCGAGGACGATTATCATCGAGCGCGTATGTTCGTCGCATCCAATGGGGCATTGGCTACGCCAGAGACGGGGACTGACCTGATCAATTCGCTCCCCATGGGTGCTAGCCGGACGCTGGAAGGGGACCGTCTTCGCGTGGCCAAGGAGCGCGAGCTGACGCTTACGATCAAGGAAATCGATGGCGTCCAGGCGGTGCGGGTCCACCTTGGCCAAGCTGAGAAGTCTGTATTCGTTCGTGAAAAACTGCCGCCGAGTGCGTCAGTTATGGTCCGCATGGCTCCGGGGCGTAGTTTGTCCAATGATCAGGTTCGTGCAATCGCCAACTTGGTCTCGGGCTCAATCCCCGGCATGCCCAACGACGCCGTTCGCATCGTGGATCAGCATGGGCGCCTTTTGACCGGCGCTGAAAGCAGTGATCACGACAGCCTCGAACTGCAGTCCCGGATGGAAGAAAAGATCCGGCTTCAGTTGGCACAGCTTCTCACTCCAATGTTTGGAGCAGGCAACTTCT
This sequence comes from Sphingomicrobium astaxanthinifaciens, assembly GCF_022865105.1. Classification (GTDB taxonomy): domain Bacteria; phylum Pseudomonadota; class Alphaproteobacteria; order Sphingomonadales; family Sphingomonadaceae; genus Sphingomicrobium; species Sphingomicrobium astaxanthinifaciens. The sequence continues at coordinate 177,024 of NZ_JAKNYM010000001.1, read as the reverse complement.
CCTTCGAGGCCCAGGTCGAGCTCGACATGGCGGAGGTGACCGCGGCGCGTGAGCAATACGATCCGCAAGGTGCGCTCGTGAGCGAAACTGAGCAACGACGTCAAAGCGCTCTGGCGAACGCGCGGGGTGTTCCAGGTGCAACGTCGAATATGCCCCCCGAGAACGCCGCGACAGTAGACGGCCCACCGATCGCAAACGAGGGCGTTGTCGATCAGGAGTTGATCGGAGATCGTAGTTCTTCGCGACAATATCAGGTCGGCCGTGAGGTTAGCGTTTCTAACTCCGCGCCGGGCGCAATCGATCGCCTATCGGTCGCTGTAGCGCTCGACCAGAATGCGCTCGAGGGTTTTAGCGAAGAGGATTTGCAAAAACTCGAAACCCTGATTTCTGCAGCAGTCGGTGCGAACCCGGAGCGAGGAGATCAGGTGGCGGTGATGGTGCGTCCGTTCGATCAGCCGGTGGAAGAAGAACTAGCCGTTTGGGAGCGTAGTTGGTTTTCCTCCGCCTTACGCACGGGGGCGGCGCTACTGGCTGTGCTTCTGACAATCCTCTTGGTCATTCGACCCGCGATGAAAATGATCGGGAAACGGACGTCCGAACCCGACGGGGCCGACGCTCCGTCAAAACCAGCGCTACTGGCAAACGCCGATAATTCGACTGCGCCGCGTGCTGCTTCAAACGAAAGCCATGAGGTCGCTCAGGGCGGTTCCCGGCTGAACGAGCAGATCGATCTGGCACAGCGACTGGCGCGGGAGAGGCCAGAAGACGCCTTGGTGGCTTTGCGTCGCATGCTGGTTTCGCCGCCCACCCAACAGGGATCGCAGTGATGCAGGAAGCTACGGTAGACAGCTCGCACAAAGATGCGATTCTCGAGAACGCGGCTATCCTTGTAACGCTTTTGGGAGAGGAGGAGTCGCGCTGGATACTCTCTCAACTGGAGCCCAAGGAGCTTCAGCGGCTTGGCAGCGCGATGTGCGCGCTCAACGAGATTGGCTCCGATGCTATCGAAGCCGCTATCCGGTCTTTCGCTGAGAATGCTAATCGCGTGGGCCCGCCGCCCGGTGATAGCCATCGTCGCGTCGAAGCGATGATGACGGGAGCCCTGGGAGAAATGAAGGCGCAGGCTGTGATGAGCCGGATTGGAAGCGCCGAGACGGCATTGTCTACTCCAGCAATCGAACTGGCCAAGTGGCTGCAGCCGAAGACCATTTTGCCGCTTGTGGCGGATGAACACCCGCAAATGATTGCGCTTCTCCTGGTGCAGCTCGAGCCTGAGGATGCAGCGGTGGTTCTTTCGCAGCTGCCAGAGGATCTGCAAACGGAAGTAGTCCACAGGATTGCGCGCTTGGGCCCGGTGAGCAAAGAGTCTCTCGAAATCCTAAATGATACGCTTCAGGAGCGTATCGAAAAGAACCACGGAGCGGTCCCTGTGACCGTTGGTGGCGTCTGCGAAGCCGCTCGCATCATCAATGCTGCCGCCAGCGCTGTTGAGAAACGGATTATCCCGGCCATTGGGAAAATCGACCGGGCGTTGGCGGACGACCTCGAAAGGGAGCTCTTCCGCTTTGAGGATCTTTGTTCGCTTGACGCTCAGTCCATGGGGCAATTGCTGCGCGAAGTTGAGAATGAGACGCTTATCAAGGCTTTGAAGGGGCTTAATGAACCGCTCCGAGAGCCCTTCTTCGCCGCCATGTCGACGCGAGCTGCCGATGGCGTACGAGATGAGATCGACTCCTTGGGACGCATTCGCCGGGATGAGGCGCAAGAAGCGCAGCGCGACGTAATCGCCACCGCAAAGCGTCTTATTGAAAACGGTACTCTTGCCCTCGGCGGGGGTGACGATGACTTCGTCTAGCATCCGGCTGACCGACCTGTCCCTCAGCGGGCAGTTCGTGCCGAGGCAAATCTGTGACGGAATGCAGGCGTCGCCGCCGATCGACTTGGAAGCTCGGGGCTATGAGCGCGGCTATTCCGACGGCTTGGAAGAAGGTATCGCCCAAGCGCGCGCCGATCATGACGCCCTTGTAGGTGAAAAAAGCAAACTGGAAGTCTCCTTTCGGCGCCTTGACGATGAGCTTACAGCTCAACTGCAGGACCGCATTCTTCAGGTCGTGATGGTTCTTTGCGAGGATCTGATCGAAACGACCTCCAGCCAGCCGGAAATGATTGCGGCGCGCGTGGAAAAGGCTGTCGGACTTTTGCGACGGCAGGAAGACGAGCGCGAAGTCTGCCTCCATCCCGATGACATTGAACTTGTTCGCAAATCGATCGGGCCGGACCTCAAGCTGAAATCGGACGCCAGCCTTCCGCGCGGTCATCTCAGGATCGATACGCCAGACGGAGGCATTGAGGATGGTCCCCACTTGTGGCGTCAAAAATTGATCGAGGCATTGCAAAGTCAGGCCTGATATGAGGACGCAAACAATCGAAGGCCTCTTGGACGGCATCTGCCAATCAAAACCGGACTTCAGTCCGCAGCGATTTGGCCATGTGGCAGCCTGCGACAGCGGCCTGTTGGAGGTTAGCGGCTTAGCAATACCGGTAGGTGCGATCGCTCGTATCGACGATGGTAAAGGTCGACAGCTTGCAGCGGAAGTCGTGGGCTTTCGGAATGGCCGTACGTTGATGATGCTGCTCGGTGACTCGGTATTGCTACGGCCAGGCATGCGAGTTCGACCTGAAGGTTGGCCCGGGATGGTTCGGGTCGGTGAAGCCAACCTTGGCAGGGCTGTTGACGGTCTAGGTCATCCGATCGATGGGGGGGCACCGCTTGCCCGACAGACTCTCTGGCCAGTTGGTGGGCAAAGGCATGGCGCGCTGGAGCGCACTCAGGTCGATGAACAGTTTCACTCAGGTATCCGGGCGATCGACGGCCTGACGACCTTGGGGGTTGGTCAACGTGTTGGCCTGATCGCAGGATCGGGCGTCGGTAAATCAGTCCTAATGGACATGATCGTTGCGGCCGCAAGCGCGGACGTCGTGGTTGCAGGCCTTATTGGCGAGCGTGCTCGTGAGGTTTCAGACTTCGTCGCCCACCATATGGAAGGTGAGCAAAAGGAGCGCCTCGCCGTGGTCGCCGTGCCGGCCGATCATGCCCCAAATCTTCGCCTTCGCGGCGCGATGCTTGCTACAGGCCTCGCCGAATACTTCCGAAGTCAAGGCAAGCGCGTGTTGCTCGTGCTCGATAGTCTTACTCGCGTGGCTCACGCCTCCCGAGAGATCGGTCTCATGCTTGGAGAGCCTGTCGCTGCCCGGGGCTACCCACCCTCTGCATTGGCGACAATTACGAAGCTAGTCGAACGAGCAGGTAGATCTCGCTCGAGCAACGGGTCAATTACCGGCGTTTACACGGTATTGGCAGATGGCGATGACACCAATGACCCGGTGGTGGACACCGCGCGCGCCATTCTCGATGGTCATATCGTACTTTCTCGCGAACTCGCCCAACGCGGTCATTACCCAGCGATTGACGCGACTGTGTCCCTTAGCCGCGTCATGGACGATATCGTAGGCGAGGATCACAGCCTCATGGCTCGAGAACTCCGGGGGCTAATCGCTCATTATGAGAGCAATAGAGATTTGCTGCTGATGGGAGCCTACAAGGCGGGCGCAGATCCCCGTCTGGATTTGGCAATCGCCATGAGGCCGAAGATCGAAGCGTTCTTGACCCAAGCCCGTGGCCAGGCCGTGAGCCCCGCGGAGGCGCGTGGTCAGCTCGAGCAGATTTTCGCTGATGTCGAAGGTTGATCAGGCCAAGTTGAAACGAGCATCACTGCTTGTTCGGATGCGTGAAATTGATAAGCGCAACGTAGCTACTCAATTGTCAGAATCTGTGGTGCGCCTCCAAAATATGGAGAAGCTCTCAGCGCGTCTCGAGGAGCTAACATCCTCTTATGGGCAAGCATCCAGGGCAAGCGACGGGCTTACGCTGCGCAATCAGTCTGCTGTCGCCGCCAGCGTTCTCGAGCACCGATCCAGATTGCGCTCTGAACTTGCCAAGGAAGAATTACAGCTCGCTGCGAAAAAAGCGGATTTGGCCTTGAAAGAGCGACGCCGAAGCGACGCGGTCGAGCATCTTGAAGGCATTGCAAAGACGCTAGCGCTAAGGGGCATTCATGCGGATTGATTGAGCAGTTGGCACGCTTCTTGAAAGATTGAAAGCCTCGAACTGATGAGGATTTCGTCGTGGCTTCTGCAAGTCTGAATATCATGGCAGCTCTAGGAGCTTCGGGGCCTGCCCAGGGGCTGAAGCAGATGAAGGCTCCGACAGGGGAAAGCGGCAGTTTTGAGAGTCTCCTTGCGGATGCCGAGGGGCTACTGCCTTCTCAGGCGCCGCATCCTACCCCGGAAATTCTCGAGGTGGCGAATGAGGCGGCGCCCGCGAGCGGAGGAGGCTTGCCGGTTGAGCGGCAAACCTTTGCCGCTCTCGGAATGTCGGTGCCGGTGTCGGTTGTAGACGTTAGCCAGTTGGATGCCTCGAATGTCACGGTGCCGCCGGCAGCGGGCGCCACTCTTGTTCCCGACAAGGGCCAGGCGGCTGACCTGACTGAGAATCTGGAAGGTGTTGAGGAACAGGTAGTCTGTCTGGTCCCGATGCGGGATAGCGTGACGATCGGAGTGGACGTCGAGAAGCCTAGCTCCCAAGATCCCAAGTTCTTGCAGGCGATTTCGCCCGCGCCCCGGCAAGGCCTCGCTCCCTCAGCAGTAGAACCACTCCTTATCGGCGAGGAAGGCGCGAAAAAGCTGCACCTTCCCACAGTGATCGGACAGGATGGGCGCGCGTCTGAAGGAAAATCGCTCAACATACGAGTTGGCGACTTCCCTCTGCCTGTTAGCAAGAACTTCGCGATGCCCCGACGCCAGCTTAGCGGCGAGGCGCTGGCCGCCACGAATGCGGCAATCCAACATGAGGACGTGGTTTCCCCCGCGGCAACCTTTGCGAAACTCAATGAGATCCCCATTCAGTCTGGCGGCCCGTCAGATACCTTCCTTTCGACCGCTATCGCAGGCGGTAGTCCTGCCTCGACAATAGGACCGGTTGGGATTGCCGCGACCACCAGCCTGATCGCGGTGCGAGATTTGATGGTCCAGTTGCAAAGCCAAAACCTCGGGGCCGCAACAACCGATAAGGCGGAAGCCGAGATTACCCTCAAGCACCAGGAACTCGGCAACCTTGTTGTCCGGATTGAACACGGGCGCGAAAGAGAGGTCAGCGTCGAGCTTGCCGGCGCGGACGCATCCAGTCACCGGGCTCTGAAGGCCGCCCTGCAGGAAGCCGGGCAGGAGCGCTCCGACAATTCCCACTCCTTCCAAGATAAAGGCCATCCGAGCACCGCTCAGGATGGGCGGCGAGGCCGGGCAAACAGCGGACCGCAACACCGATTTGACGACGACAGCGCTCGGACGCTTTCGATCAGAGAAAACGCGATGACAGACGAGCAGGATCTGCGGCGCGGAATTTTGGCGTGAAACGATTGAAGTAGAGGACGAATGGGCAAAGAAAACGAAACCGATAAGCCCGTTAAGAAGGGCGGCCTGATTGGGAAGGTAGTGCTTGGGCTGGTGTTGGTGTCGCTCGGGGGGGGCGGAGCGCTGGCTCTTGTCGCGACGGGAACGATCGACAGCGTCGAAGCCAAGGAAACCGGGCCGGCCCAGATCCTGAAAGGCGAAACAGACCCTTACGCTCTTCCGGCGGGCAAGGATGAAGTCACAATCGTCTATGGCGACGGCGGCAGCGAATACCGGCGTGCATATTTCGATTTCGGCGAAGTTTTCACGACCAACCTGAAGAATTCGGATTCGCTGGTCCAGGTGAAACTGGCTGCATCCACTACCTATGATGGCCGGGTTCTGATGTGGCTCCAGGAGCACCAGATCGCACTGCGTTCACGTATTCTTGTTGAATTGGCTGCCACGCCTGCCACCGATATCCATTCCATTGCCGGGAAAAAAGAGCTCCAAGGCCGATTGACGGCTGCGATCAATGATGAGCTGGAAACCCTCGAGGGGTTCGGCGGGGTGGATGATGTCCACTTTCAGAGCCTCATCGTCCAATGAAGCCTGAGGGGGATATGGTGGCTGCTGGGCGGGCAGCCAATCATTGCAAGGAATTGCTGAAGCTCGTTGATGAAAGGGCAGGGGAGCAGGCTAGCCTTGACCTCTTCGCGAAGAAGGTCGCACCCATTATCGCCTCTGCTTTCGGCATGCGTGAAGCCGATGTCGAGCCTCATCCCCTTGAGCGCGTAGACGAAAAGGACTTTCGCGAAACAGCGAAAGCGGGGCGCTGCAATCGTGTCCTGTGGTTGATTCCCGAAAGAATTTCGATCGTTTTGTCGATCGATTGCTCGCTCCTTCTGTCCAAATTCGATCGCGCTTTTGGCGGTGATGGCTCCGTGGCGAAGAACGTAAATGCCTTTTCCGCGTCGGTTGATCGCTATTCACAGAAGATCGAAGCAATGATTGAGCGCGATCTTGGCGAGATCATCGCTCCTGGCGTTAGCGATGTGTGGCGCGTGGGCGAGCGCGGTACCCACTTCGATACCTATCCATTTGCGATGGGCTCCGACCTCTTGAAGATCGCATTCAGCATCGGAGCGGAAAAGAACGAAGATTGGCGTCTGGAACTTGTGATGCAGGAGAAGCACACGGCAAGTCTTTGCGATAAGCGCAACAAGGCCACTAAGCCCGCAGGTCCGATCAATCCTCTCAAATCACCCTTTCGTCACGTCCCTCTCCCGGTCTCAGCTTCGCTCGCCTCTGCCAGCATCACGGTCGGTAAGCTGTCCCGCCTGACGCCCGGAGATGTTCTTCCGGTATCCCTTAACGCGACCGTTCCCTTGCTCCTCTCGGGAGAGGAAATCGCTCGCGGAACGATTGGCGAATGTGACGGGCGCGTCGCTCTCCAGGTGACCCACTCCATTTTCGGACAATAGGAAAAGCAAAATGACGATCTCGCATTCCATGGGAATTTTCGAAAACATCGACGTGCAAATGAACGTCGAGCTGGGACGCACGTCCATGTCGTTGCAAAAGCTCATGACGCTTAACGCCGACAGCATCGTTACGCTGGACAGGTTGATCGATGAACCTGTCGACCTGATGGTGAACGGAAAGCGCGTGGCTCGGGGCGAGGTGGTTCGCCAGGGAAATCATTTTGGCGTCCGCATTCTCGAAGTCGATGGGCAAGCCGATGGCCTTTTGGGTGGTAAGTCCACGATGGGTGCGGTGCCTCCCACTGGCGTGGGAGCCGACTAATGACCTGGTACCTTGGCAAGTTAATCCTGATGCTTGCCCTGACCGTTGGCCTTATCTGGGGCTCCTATCGTGCAATGCGGTTCCTTCAGGAAAAGCAGAGTGGATCTAACTCCCGACAGCGGATCGTCACCATCCGGGAAACCCAGATGGTCTCGCCAGGCCTCCGTCTTGCGGTGCTGCAATTCCATGGGCGAGACATTTTGGTGAGTCATTCGAAGGCGGGATTTGTGCGGTTGGCCGAAGCCCCCTCTGCGCAAGAACCGGTGCTACCCGAATGAGAAATTTGGTCCTCACCGCAGCATTACTCGCTTTCTCGCTAATCTCGCCAGGGGAGGCCTATGCGGCAACGGAAGCCGGTACGGTCGACCGAGTGATTGAGAATGTGACGGGTTCAGGGGGGCAGCCCCTGGCCCTCTCGCTCCAGCTGTTGCTGATCATGGGCCTGATGACCTTGCTGCCAAGCTTGGTCCTCATGATGACGAGTTTCACGCGGGTCCTCGTCGTACTGGCTATTCTCCGACAAGCCATCGGACTTCAGCAGTCACCGCCAAATCAGGTGCTGATTGGCCTGTCGCTATTCCTCAGTTTCTTCATCATGTCTCCAACGCTCGAGCGCGTGAACGACAACGCGATCGCGCCTTATGCGGCCGGCGAGATGGGGGCGGATCAGGCGATTTCTGCGGCCGGGGATGAATTCCACGGTTTTATGATCCAACAGACACGCGAGAGCGACCTCGAGATGTTCGCTGACATCGCGGGTGTAGGTGGGTTTGAAAGGCCCTCCGATGTTCCTTTCTCAATCCTGTTGCCAGCTTTCGTCACGAGTGAACTGAAAACGGCATTTCAAATCGGTTTCATGCTTTTCCTGCCATTTCTGGTGATCGATCTAGTCGTTTCCAGCGTGCTCATGTCGTTGGGCATGATGATGATGTCACCAATGTTGGTCTCGCTCCCGTTCAAGCTGTTGCTATTCGTCCTAGTAGACGGATGGGCAATGCTGATGGGATCGCTCGCCGCGAGTTACAGTTAGGGTTATGGATGACCTCAACGCCCTGCTGGCCATCGCGGACCGCATGCTTTGGACAACGGCCTTAGTCGCTGCGCCTGTTTTGCTCGGTAGCCTGGGTGTGGGCCTGTTGATCGGCCTGATTCAGGCTGCCACGTCCGTCAACGAACAGACGCTCACCTTCGTCCCGAAGCTTGCCGCGACAGCGCTAATCTTGGTGCTTTTTGGCGCAGGTATGACGACGCTTGTGACCGATTTTTTTCAAGACATTTTCCATGAGATAGCAAGCATCGGCTGATGTCTGAATCGGTGTTCGCTCTCGGTGAGCTGGAAAATCAATTCTGGCAATTAGCCTTCCTGATGATCCGGGTGGGGGCGGCACTGGTGGTCGCGCCGTTTTTTAGTGCAGCGGCGGTGCCTGCGTTGGTACGAGTGAGTGTCGCCGGAGCTGTTGCGATATTCATTCTTCACTGGGTACCAGTCGTCGGTCTCCCAAGCGACCTTTTCAGTGTTCCCGGTATGATCGTAGTCGTAGGCGAAATCCTGGTAGGGCTCTGCCTGGGGTTCGTGCTGCAGATAGCCTTTGCCGCGCCGCTTATTGCAGCCGAGATGATATCCGGGGCGATGGGGATGAGCATGGCAATCACCGGAGACCCGGCCTCAGGGGGCCAGACGACCGCTTACGGCCAGTTCTTTTCGGTCGTCCTTGTCCTGATATTTCTAACGCTGGGCGCCCATGTTCAGTGGCTCGGATTGGTCATCGAAAGCTTTCGAGCTTTTCCACCAGGCGAAACCTGGCTTGGTGCTGATCGCATGGCCGAGGTCGCAGCCTTCGGTGGAGTCATGTTCGAGACTGCGGTGCGGATCGCGCTGCCAGTCACCGTGATACTTTTTCTCGTTCAGGTGATCACCGGCATTCTTAGCCGATCGGCACCATCGCTGAACCTCTTTTCGCTGGGGCTTCCCGCTGGGGTTCTGGCGGGCATCTGCGCACTGCTTCTATCGACGCCACTCATCTATCAGCACCTTAGTGATCTGATCGCGACGGCACTTCTAAAGACTGAGAGCTTGGTGATCCGATGAGTGAGAGCGATAGCGGCGAGAAGACATTTGCGCCGACACCCAAGCGCATCCAAGACGCTGTCGAGAAGGGAGATGTCCTAAGATCAAAAGACCTTGCTGCGGCGGTGACGGTTATTCTGGGTTGCGTCTGGCTGTGGATTGCAGGGCCCTGGGTGCTCAATCTTTGGCGTGATGAGTTTCACCAAGCGTTCAATTTCGACCGCCAATCGCTCGAGGAATTTGATTTTAGTTCCCTGCTCCTTTCAGGCGGGGAGGCCGTCCTCCTCACTGCACTGACGATCGCTCTGCCAGTCATGGTTGCCGTCGTTATTTCCCAGTTTGTGTTTGGGAAAGGTCGCTGGGTAACGAAAAATCTGGCTTTCAAGGGTAAACGCATAAATCCGGGGGCGGGCTTGAAAAGAATGTTCGGCCCTACAGGTCTGATCGAGATGGGGAAGGGGATCCTGAAGCTTGGATTGCTCGGCTCCATAGCGGGCTTCTGGGTGGTTAGCTGGCTCGAGCCAATCTTCGGCCTCGGTCAGGGAAATCTTTCACAACAACTACAGGTAGCTTTCGATGCCTTGATCAGTCTGCTCATCAGTCTCTGTGGGGGGCTGATCCTCATCGCGATCGTCGACGTTCTCATTCAATGGATACGCAGGTCGAAGAGGCTCAAAATGAGCCATCGAGAGATGAAGGACGAGAACAAGAACGCTGAAGGCTCGCCGGAAGCCAAGGCGGCTCGACGACAGCGCCAGAGAGATATTGCCAGCGGCGGCCTTACCTTCGCCCTCAAAGACGCGCAGTTCGTTCTCGCCAATCCGACGCACTTTTCGGTGGCTATTGTCTACGATCCGGAACGGGCTGCTGCACCGATTGTGCTGGCGCGAGGTGCAGGGGATAAGGCCCTGGCAATGCGAGAAATCGCGACGGGGATGGATCTTCCTGTCCTGGAGTTCCCGCAGCTTACACGAGCGGTATATTATACCAGCCGCGAAAATCAGATGATTCACGAAGATCTCTACGCCTCGATCGCAGCGGTGTTGGCTTTCGTTTATTCGCTCAAGCGGGGCGACCGGGTCGCGCCTCCCTCGATCGAGGTGCCGCATAACCTTCGGTTTGATAGCGAAGGGAGACGCAGCGCTTAACAAGAGTATCCCAATGCCGTTCTTCGGGATATGACTAGCAGCAGCTCCATTATCTCTGCCCTTGGTGCCGGTAGTGGCATCGATATGGTCGGTCTCGCCGAGAGCCTGGCGAACGCGCAGTTCCAGCAGCGCAACGATCGTTTGGAAATGCGCCAAGAGGACCTCGAGGCCAAAATTTCCGCCGCGGCCGACCTGAGAGGTAACCTTAGCCTCTTGGCATCAGCATTTGGTGATCGCATTCGCGCTGGCGACTTGGCCATCAAGCCGGAGCTCTCGGGCCTTCAGGTCGCAACACCGTCCAGCCCTGCTGGCCGCACAGGCAGTGGGACCTACTCGCTTGAAGTGCATCAGTTGGCAGCTGCGCAATCGCTGACCTCGACGGCATTTACCAGCAAGGATGATGTCCTCGGAGAGGGGACGCTTCGCCTGCGTTTCGGCGCGGTCGATGGGACCTCTTTCTCCGCTTCCAGTGCCGCACCCATTGAAATTCAAATCGCCGCGGGTGCCACCCTGAATGACGTTGCCGCTGCGATCAATGGCGCCAATGCAGGCGTGTCAGCATATCTCGCGGATACCGGGAATGGCGTCCAGCTTGTACTCAAGGGCAGTGAGGGGCGCGAAAGCGGTTTCGTTGTAGAGGTCGATGGGGCCGGGGGGGACCTGGGCACGCTGGCTTGGAATCCAAATAGTGCGGGGGATCCCAGTCGGCTCGTCAACACTTCGAGAGATGCATTGTTCGAGGTCGATGGTGTCGCTTACCAGCGAAGCAGCAATAACACGGGGGAAATAGCTCCCGGCTTGCAGCTCAACCTTCTTGGCACCAACACCGGGCAGCCGTCGACGATCAGTTTTTCCAAGCCGGTCAAGGCAATTGCGGATGCCATGGCTGACTTCGTCAGTGCACTCAACGAGATCGCCAGCAAGCTGGAGGCCGCTACAGCGCCGATCGGGGGAGAACTGGCAAGTGACCCTGGAGCGCGGGCACTGAAGCGCGCGCTTTCGACCTTTGCAGGGCAAGTCGTCATGCCGACTGCCGCGAACGATTCCCCTCGAACCTTGGCGGACATTGGTCTGGCAACTGAAAGGAAGGGTGGTTTCCGGCTCGATTCCGCTCAGCTCCAGAAGATGCTGGATAAGGATCCCGCGGGCGTGGCAGCAATGTTCACCACGGGCATCCACGGCGTTTATTCGAGCTTGGATCGCCTGTCCCGTGCAATGTCGCGTTCGACTGATCCGGGAAGCTTGGCAGGGTCAATTGCCCGTTATGAAGCTTTGGCGATCGATGCGCGTGAGACTTCATCTGAGCTCGCTGAAAAACAGGAGGCTCTTCGAGCCAGCCTGGTTGCTCGGTTTGCCAAGACGGAAAGCCGCATCAGCGCGGCGCAATCAACTCTGTCCTATCTCCAAGCGCAAATCCGGGTTTGGGAGGGCGGTAATGACTAGTTCATTGGCAGGACGTTGCGCTACCCGCGCCTATAATCAAGTGAGCATCGAGGCACGTATTCTCGGCTGTGATGGGGAGAAACTTGTCCGGTTTTGCTTCGAAGAACTAGACCGGTCTTTGGGCCAATTGATCGCCGCAAAGCAGCGTAACCGACCGGCAATTGCGAGCGAGGCTTTATCCAAAGCTCTGGCAGCCTTGAGCGCTCTTGAAACAGGGATTGACCGGAGTTCGCCGCTGGCTCCTGCGCTTAGCTCATTCTATCTTGGTGTTCGCACCGAATTAGCTCGTCAGGCCTGGTCGAGGCATGGATCTAAGATAGAGGAGTTGCGTAGAGACGTCGCTGACGTTGCTTCAGCAATGGTGAAAGACAGCCCGATGGAAGTGGCTGCTTAAAGGTAGCCAGCCCAACTTCAGCACTTCAGTTAGGACGAATTGTCAAATGCCTCTCAACTCCGAGAACGTCGTAAAAATCGCACAGTCGGAATCGACCGAGCGCAAAGACGAGCGGGTCAACCTATTCTTGAGTGCACTCCTCGAAAGCGCAGGGGAGCGCCTAAGCGTCATCGTTCGAAATATTTCGCCGACTGGAGCATTGATCGAAGCGCCGGGGCTGCCAGCGGTGGGCTCCCATGTCCGTTTGGTTCGCGCGCAAAACCAAGTTTCAGGGGTTATTGTGTGGCAGTCCCGTGGACGTTGCGGGATCAACTTTGATATTCCGATCCTGCCTACGGACTGGTCGCCTAATTCGAAGGGATCAGGGCAGTCACAGGTAGATTGCAAGGTCGCTTCGGCGCGACAAAGCAATCTCTACAGCATCCAAGAAGACAAGAAAAAGAATATCTCCGACATTCGCGTGGCTGAAGAAATAGACTATACGATCCGGTCAATTTCATTTTCACTCGACGAACTGGCGGAGTATCCCATCCTGTTGAACAGGGCGCCTGCTACGCTGCAGCGGCTAGAGAAAGCGACGAACGCCTTGATGCACCTGTCAAAAATCTTGAAATCGGATGACCGTTTCAAGGCGCTTGATGATGTGGGGATGGCAGATTTGGTGCGAAGGCTCACACGATAGGGCAAACACGCGATACGCCGAGACAGCTGCATTTCCCTAAATTTATTTGTTAGCGTTTGCGTTTGTAGACGACTGCCGGAAAGGATTGCGGCAGAGATTATCATGAAGACGACACCCTCATGCGTGCTCATGGTCCGCCCGCACTGCTTCTCGCTCAACCCTGAGACACTAGCAGACAATAGCTTTCAGGTTGGCGCAGGCTCTGCCGATTCAGATGCCGCATTTTCCGAAGCCACCGCTTTGGCGAGAACCCTAGAAGAGGCGGGGGTCGAGGTATTGTTGTTCGAGGATTTGGGGGTAGAGACCCCAGACTCGGTTTTCCCAAACAACTGGTTATCAGCGCATCCTGATGGCACGCTTGTAACCTATCCAATGCGCGCCACCAGTCGCCGGCGCGAACGCCGCGCGGACATCCTCGCCGCGCTCGAGCGCCGCTTCGCGGTGACCCGCCGGATCGACCTTGCGTCGCACGAGACCGAGGGTCGGTCTCTCGAAGGCACGGGGGCGATCGTCTTCGACCATCCGCGTCGCCGCGCTTTTGCCGCGCGGTCGGGGCGCTGCGACGAGGGGCTGCTGCGCGACCTGTGCGCGGCGCTCGACTATGCGCCGACCATCTTCACCGCGACCTGCGCTGACGGTCGGCCGGTCTACCACACCAACGTGATGATGGCGCTCGGTAGTGGCTATGCGCTGGTCGGGCTCGACCTCGTGCGCGACCGCGACGAGCGCGCCGCGCTGCAAGCCGCGCTTGGTGGGCGCGAGATTATCCCGCTCGAGCCGTGCCAGGTCGACGATTTTGCCGGCAACGCCTTCGAACTGGCAGGGCGCGCCGGACCGTGCCTCCTGCTCTCCACGCGCGCAGCGGCTGCGCTGCGCCCCGACCAGCGCTCGGCGATCGAGCAGCACGCCCGGCTCATCCCGGTGGCGGTGCCGACGATCGAGCGCGCGGGTGGGTCGGTGCGCTGCATGCTGGCAGCGGTCGAACTGCCGCCACGACCCGTCGTTTCGGTCGCAACCTAAGCGCCGCGCCGCGCGCTGAAAGGGAAACAATTCACAGACGAGGGGAAAACCGCCATGACGATCGCCAAGCGCGCCGCCGCCGCTAAGTTCGACCCGCCCGCTGAGGAGCCGAAAGAGCCCCTCGCGAAACGCGCTCCCGCCGCGCAGGTCGTGCGCGAGAACGTGCCTCGGATGACCGATTGACGTGGGGTGGGGAGAAGCCGTGGTGCCGACCCCGTAGGCCTTGCCAAGAGGGAAGCGGTGAGACCCGTCAGACCGGGATCGACACCGTTGCCAAGCTAGCGATCGGGCGCCCGACCGCCAGATAGACCTTAAGGGGTAGGGCTCAGATCCCCGCTTCGACCGCGATGCGCACCATCTCGGCGCTCGAGCGCAGACCGAGCTTTTCATCACCAGTCCGCGGTGCATCTTAATCGTCTTTTCGGACAGGCCGAGTTCGTAGGCGATTTGCTTGTTGCGCAGCCCCGAGGCGACCATCTTCATCACCTCGGCCTGTCGCGGGCTCAGCGTTTTGACCAGTTCGATTGCGCGCGCTGACCGGCTCGTCGAGGGACCGAGGTCGTCCGCCTCGAGCTCCACCTGGCTGCCGAGGAAGTAGGTCAGCTCCCCGTCCTCGTTGAACAACGGGGCGATCATCACCGCGTTGCGGAAGGGCGAGCCGTCCTTCTTGTAGTTGAGAATCTCGACCAGCACGGCCTTCTTTTGCTCGACCCCCTCGCGCAGCCGCTGCGACAGGAAGGGCTCGGTGCTCGGACCCGCGAGGAAACGGCAGTTGCGTCCGAGGATCTCCTCGGGCGCATAGCCGGTCAGTGCGCAGAAGGCGTCGTTGACCGCGACCAGCGGATTATCGGGCAGCCGCGGGTCGGACACCACCGAGGCAATCGGGCTGCCCGCGATGAGCTGCACGATCTCGGGAGCCGGATCGAGCGCGTCGAGCGGCACGGTCGGTTGGGGCGGCTCGCGCTCGCCGATGCTGTGTGGCAGTCTTCCCTCGGTCACGCCGCCTATATTGTCACCTGTGCGCAAAAAGGAAAGCCTTGTTGCGCTACCGCACCGATCCTTCGCCCCTCGACAAGTGCGCGGGCGCCGGGCAGGCTCGCGCGATGGACAGGGAGGGGGCAATGCGACCGCTCGATGGTTTACGGGTTATTGAGCTGGCCGGCGTGGGGCCGGGGCCCTTCGCCGCGATGATGCTCGCCGATCATGGCGCCGAGGTGATCCGCATCGAGCGCGAGGGGCGCCTCAGTCTGCCCAGCGACCCGGTCGATCGCGGGCGCACCACCCTTTCGCTCGACCTTCGCGAGGCTGACGAACGTGCGCTACTCCTCGACCTCGTGGCCACCAGCCACGCGCTGATCGACCCCTATCGCCCGGGTCGGATCGAAGCACTCGGGCTCGGCCCCGACGTGCTGCAGGCACGCAATCCCACACTGGTCATCGGGCGGATCACTGGTTGGGGTCAGAGCGGGCCGATGAGCCAGCGCGCGGGCCACGATATCGACTATCTGGCCATGTCGGGGATGCTCGCCAGCATTGGTCCCGCGGAGGCGCGTCCCTTGCCCCCGCTCAATCTCGTCGCTGATTATGGCGGTGGGGCGATGTTGCTTGCCTTCGGAATGCTCGCCGCGCTCATCGAAGTGCGCGGGGGCGCGGCGCGCGGGCGGGTGGTCGACGCGGCGATGAGCGAGGGCGCTGCGCTTCTCGGCACGATTCTCTTCGGGATGCGTAACGCCGGACTCTGGACCGAGGAGCGCGAGGCCAACCTGCTCGATGGCGGGATGGCGCTCTATGGGACCTATCGCTGCTCTGACGGTAAATGGCTCGCGGTCGGCGCGCTCGAGCCACAATTCGCGCAGCAGTTTTTATCGGTGCTCGAGCTCGAGCGTACCGAGCTATTCAGCACAACCCTCGATCCCGCGCGCTGGGAGGCACAGCGCGAGCTGATCGCCGAGCGGATCGAAGCCGAACCGCGCCGCCACTGGCTCGCCGCATTCCAAGGCAAGGATGCCTGTATTGCCCCGGTGCTAACCCCCGCAGAGGCGGTGCGGCATCCACACCATATCGCACGCGGCGCCTTTGCCGCGACCCCTGACGGGCCCGTGCCCGCGCCCGCGCCGCGTTATGATGGGGACCCGTTAGAGCCAGCGCGTAGCCGCCACGCACCGCGCGACCTGCTCGATCAAATGGGGTGCGACCAGAGTCTCGCGGCGCGGATAGTGTCGCGCTAGTCGCCGATCCCCAGCCGCTTCCAGTCACTGGACCACCAGTCGATCCATCCGGCCAGCTCATCGGGTGGTAGCGGGCGCGCTATCCGATAGCCCTGGACGATGTCGCAGTCCATCGCCGCAAGCAGCTTCAGCTGCGCGTCGGTCTCAACACCCTCGGCGGTAGCCGACAACCCAATCTCGTGCGCTAGTGCGATGACCGCGCGTACCACCGCCGCGCTGTCGCGATGGTCGGGCGCGTCGGTCACGAAGAAGCGATCGATCTTGACCTCAGTAAAAGGTAGCTGGCGTAGCTGCATGAGGGTCGAATAGCCGGTGCCAAAATCGTCAATCGCCAGCCCGATCCCCTTAATGCGAAAGCGCGTCAGCGTGTCCATGAGATTGGTCAGCGGCTGAGTGGCGCCCTCGGTCAACTCCAGCACGAGATGATCACTCGGCACCCCATGCTTGGCGCATTTGGCGGTAACGAGATCAGGGAAATCGAGTGCCTCGAGGCTCATCGCCGAGATGTTGAAGGCTAGCCCGGTGTCAATCCCTGCTGCACACCATCGTGCCCATTCGGCAAACGCTGTGTCTAGGCCCCAGTGAGTCAGCGGGTCGATGAGCCCGTGGCGTTCGGCGAGTGGAACGAAGCGGGAGGGCGGCACCGCACCAAATTTCTCGTCGTCCCAGCGCACCAGCGCCTCGACCCGCACCAACTTCCCTGTACGTAGCGATACCTTGGGCTGGTAAACTAGCCGCAGCCGGTCGTTGATCAGTGCCCGCTCAAACCCATCGAGAAGGCCCAAATCTAGCGTGTCGGTCACGCGACGAGGCGCTCGCGAACCTTGGCAAGCAAGCTTTCAAGGGTCGAGAGCCGCGCCGGCTTGTTGAGAGGGCCGACCATCTTGAGCCCCAGTTCGTGGCCCAGACGGAATGCAGTGTCGACCACCCGCGGCTCAAATCCCGAGACAATAAGTACCGGCTGCTTGGCCTCGTGTTCGGCAAGGAAGCGGAGCAATTCTACCCCGTCCATTCCCGGCATACCGAGATCGATGGCCACCATGTCGGGCGGCTCATTCCGGAAGATCTCGCGAAAATCGTGATGGTCGGTGGCGATAACGGGCTCGAACGCGCTCAGACGCGCAGCATCCGCAAGGAAAGCCGCGAGGGCGGGTTCATCGTCGATAAGCAGGAGCCGGGGCCGCCGCGCCATACACTCTCCATTTTGCCGGCGCGGGCCCGAGCAAGCGCCGCCGGTTTGCCAAGTGTAGCGACTATAGCGCTCTCGGGAAACGTCTTTTTAACTCACTGCGATCTAGGGTCTTGGGGACAGGACCTCAGTTCCCAGGGAGAATTGCATGCTCGGCTCGTTCATTCGCCGTCGCCAGAACAGACCTTTCGGGCAGGACAATTTGGCGTTTGAGTCGACCATTTTCTCACTCTCGACCGAGGTGCCGCGCCCGGTCGAGCGTCGCGTCGATGAACGTGTCATGCCGATGCTGCGGGTGGCGAAGCTCGTCGACGCCAATGAAGGTGAGCAGCTTATCCGCGTTCGCAATCTATCGGCTGGGGGGCTGATGGCCGAGACCACGCACCGGCATGAGGTGGGCGACAGCGTCATGATCGAGCTCAACTCGCAACAGATCCCGGCTAAGGTCGTCTGGACGCGCGAGGGCAACGCGGGGTTCAAGTTCGACGCCAACATCGACCTTGGCGAGATGCTCGCCGGGCGCAAACCGCGCCATGGCTTCCGCCCGCGCCCGCCGCGGCTTCAGGTCAATTGCAAAGCCAACGTGCGCGTTGGCAAGCTCTATTACTCGGTCGATGTCCACGACATCTCGCTCGGCGGCATGAAGGTCGAGCCGATCGAGGAATACTGCCTCGGCCAGAAGGTCGTGGTGGTGGTCGAGAGCCTGCGCCCGATCAAGGGCGAGATCCGCTGGTATTCGGAACGCCGCGCGGGGATCGTGTTCGACCGCCCGCTCCAGTTCGAGGAACTGGCCGAGTGGATGGGCAAGCGGCTCGAACTGGCCAGCCTCAAGGCCTCATTCGCCCCCAAGAGATAGGGCTTTTTGCCCCCTTCCATCGCGCCCGCCGCCTCCTATCTCGGAAACAAGAGACAAGGAAACGATCGGCATGGCTGAACAACAGGCAATTTTCGCAGGGGGCTGCTTCTGGTGCACCGAGGCGGTGTTTCTCGACGTCATCGGCGTGCGCGCGGTGGAAAGCGGCTATATCGGCGGGACGGTGATCAACCCCAGCTACCGCGAGGTCTGCGGGGGCGACACGGGGCACGCCGAGGCGGTGCGGCTGACCTTCGACCCCGATGTGATCGCCTATGACGACCTGCTCGACATCTTCTTCGCCACCCACGACCCGACCCAGCTCAACCGGCAGGGCAACGACATCGGCACCCAGTATCGCAGCGCCATCTTCCCGCTGTCGGACGACCAGCGCGCCGCCGCCGAGGCGGGGATCGCGCGCGCCAACGCGGCGCATGACGGCAAGGTGGTGACCACCATCGAGGGGCCCGCGACCTGGTATCCGGCGGAGGCCTATCACCAGGATTATTACGACCAGAACAAGGATTCGAACCCCTATTGCATGGCGGTGATCGACCCCAAGCTGCGCAAGTTCCGCAAGAGCTTCGCCGACAAGCTCAAGGACGGGGCGCGGCAGCCCTCCTGAGGCGGTCGCGGATCGCGGCGGCTAGCCCGTCACCGGCGACGGGCGCCACGGCGATCCGCTCGGCCGCGCTGGCATCGGCTTGATGCAGCAGCGAAAATAGCCGCGCCGCTGCGGTCACGGGCTCGGCGCCGAGATAGAGATCGCCCTCGACCTCGCCATAGCCGATCAGCAATTCGCCCGCTTCGGCTTCGCGCGCGTCGAGCCGGAGCGGTTTGTTCGGGGCATAGTGACTAAGAAGCTGGCCAGGGGCCTCGATCCGCTCGCCGCCGGCCTCGACCGCCGCTGGGACGTGGATCGGGCCGCGGCGCAGGAGCCGCAGGCCCTCGCCGGTGGCGGCGACGATGGTGCTCTCGATCCCCTGTTCGCAGGGGCCGCCATCGAGGATCAGACGGATACGGCCGGCGAGGCTGGCGGCGACATGCGCGGCCTGCGTCGGGCTAATCCGGCCCGAGGCGTTGGCCGACGGCGCCGCGAGCGGCTTGCCGAAGCGATGCAGCAGCGCGCGCATCACCGGATGGGCGGGCACTCGGATGGCGATGGTCGGCAGCCCCGCGGTGACGACGTCGGCGATCCCCGTCGCCTCGCGGCGCGGCAACACGAGGGTGAGCGGGCCCGGCCAGTAGCGCTCGGCCAGCGCGCGTGCCTCGTCGTTGAAGACGCCGAGGGCCTCGGCGGCCTCGAGGTCGAAGACGTGGGTGATCAGGGGGTTGAAGTCGGGGCGCCCCTTGGCCTTGTAGATGCGCGCGACGGCGAGCGCGTCGGTGGCATCGGCGGCGAGCCCGTAGACCGTCTCGGTCGGCACCGCCACGGGGGCTCCCTGCGCCAGAATGGTGCAGGCACGGTCGATCCCCGCGGCATTGGCGGGAATGATTTCGGTCGGTAGTGACGGGGCAGCCATTGCCGCGCTATGCAGCGCCAGAGTGACAGTGACAAGGAATAGAAATGCCCTTTTCGATCCCCGTTTCGGACCAGGCTCGCGTGCTGCGCGATGTTGTCGACCTTCCCGGGCTCGCCAGGCACGAGCGCTTCGAGGCGGCGGACAGCGAGCTGGTCGAAGCGGTGCTAGAGGGCGCCGCCCAATTCGCCACCGGCACGTTCCTCCCGCTCCATCGCACCGGTGACGAGGAAGGCGCGAGACTGGTTGATGGCAAGGTGGTGCTGCCCGACGGCTTCAAGCGCGCCTATGACGCCTTTGTCGAGGGAGGCTGGATGACGCTGTCAGCACCCGCGCGGTGGGGCGGGCAGGCGCTGCCCCTGTCGCTCTCGGCGGCGCTGATGGAAGACCTCAACGCCACCAACATCGCCTTCGCGCTGTGCCCGATGCTGTCGATGGGCGCGATCGAAGCGCTGGAGGCCTATGGGTCCGATGAGCTGAAAGAGCGCTATCTGGAAAAGATCGTGTCGGGCGAATGGCCGGCGACGATGAACCTGACCGAGCCGCAGGCGGGCTCGGACGTCGGCGCGCTGACCTCCAAGGCGGTGCCGACGGGCGATGGCAGCTGGAAGATTAGCGGGCAGAAGATCTACATCACCTATGGCGAGCATGAGCTAACCGAGAACATCATCCACCTCGTCCTCGCTCGGACCCCCGACGCACCCGCGGGCACGCGCGGCATTTCGCTCTTTCTCGTGCCCAAGATCCTGCCCGACGGCAGCCGAAACGACCTCAAGTGCACCAAGCTCGAGGAAAAGCTCGGCATCCACGCCTCGCCGACCTGTGTCATGCAATATGGCGACGAAGGCGGGGCCACCGGCTGGCTGATCGGCGAGGAGCATGGTGGCATGCGCGCGATGTTCGTGATGATGAACAATGCGCGCATCAACGTCGGGCTGCAGGGGGTGGGGATCGCCGAGGCGGCGACGCAGAAGGCGGTCGACTATGCGCTCGAGCGCAAGCAGGGCACCCGCGCCGGCCTCGCCAGCCCGATTGCCGACCATCCCGACGTGCGGCGCATGCTGATGCGGATGCGCAGCCTGACGATGGCGGCGCGCGCGCTCACCTATTACGCCTTCGGCTGCCTCGACTGGGGCGCGACCGGCTATGCCGCGATGCAGCGCCGCGGCGACGTCCTCACCCCGATGGCCAAGGCGTGGGCGACCGATGTTGGCTGCGAGGTCGCCAGCCTCGGCGTCCAGGTCCATGGCGGCATGGGCTACGTCGAGGAGACCGGCGCGGCGCAATATCTGCGCGATGCGCGGATCGCGCCGATCTACGAGGGCACCAATGGCATTCAGGCCGCCGACCTGGCCGGGCGCAAGCTCGACCTCGACGGCGGGCTCGCCTTCGACGGGCTGATTGCCGACATCCGCGCCGAGGCGGTCGACGAGCGGCTGCAAGCGCTGGCCGATGCGGTCGAGCAGGCGGCGGTGATGCTGCGATCGGCGGCACCCGACACCCGGATGGCGGGCAGCTATCCCTTCCTCACCATGTGCTCGGTGTTGGTCGGCGGCTGGCTGCTCGAGAAGATGGCGCAGGCGGTTGACGCCGATGCGCGCACCCGCGCGGCAAGCGCCTTCTTCAACGCCACCATCGTCCCCGAGGCCTTTGGGCTCGGCGCGGCGGCGGGAGTGGGGGCCGAGCTGCTATACGCGCTCGAGACCGAGGCGCTCGGCGCGGCCTAGGACCCGGGAACGAGCTGCGCGGGATCGATTCCGAGCCGCTCCATCCGGGCGCGGATCTCGGGCCATTCCTCCTCGAGGAAGCGCATCCGCTCGGCACTCGTCAGCCGCTCGCGCGCGCCCTTGGCGACGAACATGCCGACCCCGCGCCGGACCGTCACGAGCCCGTCGTCCTGGAACCCCTGGTAGGCCTTGGCGACGGTCAGCGGATTGGCGCCCATCTCGGCGGCCAGCGCGCGCACCGAGGGCAGCGCATCGCCGTCGCGATAGCGTCCGGCGAGGATCGCGTTGCCGATCTCCTCGCGGATACGGACATAGATGGGCTTGGCGGGCGTTTTGGCGAGCGTCATGGTGGCTTAATACAGCGGTGCAGGTGCGCTGGCAAGCGGGCGGTCCGGGATCAGGCCGTCGTGACGATCGCGTCCATGTCGGGACGCTCGCGCTCGGTGAGCGCGAGCGCGGGCGTGCCGATGTAGAAGAAGCCCGCGATGCTTTCGCCCGGCGCGCACAGCGCCTCCACGACGGCAGGCATGGTCGCCTGCGCGCCGGTGATCCAGCCGCCGACATAGCCATGCGCATGCGTGGCATGGAGCAGGTTCATGCCGACCGAGCCGACGCACAGCTGCTGCTCCCATTCGGGGATCTTGTGTCCCAAGGTGGGCGAGGCGACGAGCGCGACGAGGGTGGGGGCCCAGAACGCCTTGGCGCGGAATTTCACGATCTTGGCGGCGTGGCATTCGGCCTCGGCGCGGCACCCCGCCTCGAGCCGGTCGGCGAACGCGGCGCGATCCTCGATCACGACGAACCGCCACGGGACGAGCTTGCCATGATCGGGGGTGCGGCTGGCGAGTTCGAGGATGCGCGCCAGCTGCGCGGGCGAGGGGCCGGGGGCGACGAGGTCGCGCGGGCGCGCCGAGCGACGGCTCGCCAGATGGTCGAGAAGGCTGGTTCGGTCGTTCACCATGCCGTTCCGTGTCCTTTGTGCCACAGCTTTCGTCAAGCGCCCTCTTCACAGCGAGCGAATCGCCGCTAGGGTGCGGCGGTCTTTTACCGTGCAGCGGCTCCCGGGGGGGCCGCCCTCCATTGGGAGAAACATTCGTGGAAATGCTTGGACTCGTCTTCGACAGCGCGTTCGAGATGTGGGCATTCTGGGCCGCCGTGCTGGCGCTCAGCGTGTTCCTCTTGGGCGGTCTGTTCATCATCACCCGGCCGCAGCCGGAAGTCATCGGGCACCCCAAGGGGCTGTTCCTGCTCTTCCTCGCCGAAATGTGGGAGCGCTTCTCCTACTACGGCATGCGCGCCCTCCTGATCTTCTATCTGGTGCAGCATTGGCTGTTCACCGATAGCGAAGCCTCGATCATCTATGGCGCCTATACCGCGCTCGTCTATATCGCGCCGGTCGTCGGCGGCTATCTGGCCGACCGTTACCTTGGCCAGCGCAAGGCGGTGCTGTTCGGCGCGATCCTGCTCACCTTCGGCCACTTCTTCATGGCCTTCGAAGGTACGGGCGGACAGGATGATCCTACGATCAACATCTTCTGGCTCGCGCTCGCGCTGATTATCGTCGGTTCGGGCTTTCTCAAGGCGAACATCTCGGTGCTCGTCGGCCAGCTCTATCCGCGCACCGACGTGCGTCGCGACCCCGCCTACACGATCTTCTACATGGGGATTAACGTGGGCGCCGCGACCGCCTCGATCATCTGCGGCTTTCTCGGCCAGACCTATGGTTGGGAATATGGCTTCGGTCTTGCCGGCATCGGCATGCTGATCGGCACCGTCTTCTTCGTGCTCGGCAAGCCGCTGCTGCTCGGCAAGGGCGAACCCAAGAACCCCGAAGCCCTGAAGGGCGGCAAGGAGTTCGGCATCTACGGCGCCGGCCTCGCGATGGTCGCGCTGTGCTGGCTCGCGATCCAGTACCAGGATCTCGTCGGCTGGGTGCTCGCCGTCTTCGGCCTTGGGCTGGTGAGCTACGTCCTCTACATTGCTGTGGCGCGGCTGCCGCGTGACGAGCGCGACCGCATCTTCGCGGCGATGTTCCTGATCTTCGTGTCGATCGTCTTCTGGGCGCTGTTCGAACAGGCGGGCAGCTCGCTCAACCTGTTCACCGACCGCCATGTCGACACGCAGGGCGTCAACGCCTCGATGTTCCAGTCGATCAACGCGATCTACATCGTGCTCCTGGCGCCGGTGTTCGCGATGATCTGGCAGGGCCTCGCGCGGCGCGGCAAGGAACCCTCGACCCCGCTGAAGTTCGGCCTCGCGGTCGTGCAGGTGGGCCTGGGCTTCCTCGTCCTCGTCTGGGGCGCGGGCACGGTGGGCATCGATGTGCCGACCCCGGTCATCTTCATCTTCCTCATCTACCTGCTGCACACCACCGGTGAGCTGTGCCTCTCGCCCGTGGGCCTTTCGGCGATGAACCGCCTCAGCCCCGCGCACATGGCGAGCCTCGTCATGGGCACGTGGTTCTTCGCCTCGGCGACCGGCAACTTCGCGGCCGGCCTGATCGCCGCCGCGACCGGTGCCGAAGGCCTCGACGAGGCCGCCGGCAAGCAGGTCGTGCTCGACGTCTATTCGACCGTCGGCTGGACCGCGGTGGGGATCGGCGTGGTCGTCATGGTCATCAGCCCCTTCGTGAAGAAGCTGATGCACCTCGACACGATCGTCGATGAGGACACCGCGCTCGAAGGCGAGGCCGGTGCCGGGATCGAAGCGCAGGAGGCCGGGGTCCACCCGACCACCAAGCCGACCCACGGCTAAGCGTCGAAATCCTTCGACCAACGGAAGGGCGGGCCTCAGGTCCGCCCTTTCTTTTTCGTGCCGCGCCCGTATCAGTATCTCAGACCATCCGTGACACAGGGGACCTTCATGCGATCCATCCTCCTTTGCTCGGCCGCGCTGGCGACCAGCGCCTGCGCCACCGCCGGTGCCAGCGATACGAGCGAGGCGCCGCGCCTCTTCGACCCCAACCCCTATGCCTCGACCTACGCCGCCTATCCGGGGGTGCCGACGGTGATCACCGGCGCGACCGTCTTCGACGGCAATGGCGGGCGGATCGACAATGGCGCGGTCTGGATCGAGGACGGCATCGTGCGCGGCGTCGGCAGCGTCGACGACATCCTCGTCACCGGCGAGATGAAGGTGATCGACGGCACCGGCATGTATGTCACCCCGGGCATCATCGACGTGCACAGCCACCTCGGCAATTATCCCAGCCCCGGCGTGTCGAGCCACTCAGACGGCAACGAGGCGGTCGATCCCAACACCGCCTATGTCTGGACCGAGCATAGCGTCTGGCCGCAGGACCCCGGCTTCAGCCGTGCGCTCGCCAATGGTGGGGTGACCGCGCTCCAGGTGCTGCCGGGCAGCGCCAACCTTTTTGGCGGGCGTTCGGTGACGCTCAAGAACGTTCCCGGCCGCACGGTGATGGAGATGAAATTCCCCGGCGCGCCCTACGGGCTCAAGATGGCCTGCGGCGAGAACCCCAAGCGCGTCTACGGCGACAAGGGCGGGCCGGGCACGCGGATGGGCAATATCGCCAACACCCGCTCGGCGTGGATCGCAGCGCGCGCCTATGACGCGAAGTGGGACAAATATGAGGCCGAGGGGGGCGACCGCCCCGACCGCGACCTCGCGCTCGACACGCTTCGCGGCGTGCTCGACGGCGACATCCGCATCCACAACCACTGCTACCGCGCCGATGAAATGGCGATCATGCTGACGATGGCGGAAGAATTCGGCTATTCGGTCGCTAGCTTTCAGCATGCGGTCGAGAGCTACAAGATCACCGACTTGTTGCGCGAGGCGGGCACCTGTTCGGCGATGTGGGCCGACTGGTACGGCTTCAAGATGGAGGCCTATGACGGCATCCCGCAGAACGTCGCCTACGTCCACGATGCCGGAGCCTGCGCCATCGTCCATTCGGACGACCCCGACGGCATCCAGCGCCTCAACCAGGAGGCCGCCAAGGCGCTCGCCGCGGGGCGCCGGATGGGGATCGAGATCAGCGAGGCCGAGGCCTGGCAGTGGCTGTCCGCCAACCCCGCGAGGAGCCTCGGCATCTTCGAGCAGACCGGCAGCCTCGAGCCCGGCAAGATGGCCGATGTCGTGCTGTGGAACGGCAATCCTTTCAGCGTCTACACCCGCCCCGCCAAGGTCTGGGTCGACGGCGCGCTCCTCTATGACGCCGAGGATCCGGCGCGGCGTCCGGTGAGCGATTTCGAACTCGGACAGCCGGGGATGGGAGACGTCAAATGAGCCGCTTCGCGCTGACCGCGCTCGCCGCCGCGCTTGTCGCCGCGAGCCCCGCCATCGCCCAGCCCGTCGCCATCACCGGGGGCAAGCTCGCGCTCGGCGACGGCTCGGCCCCGATCGATAACGGGGTGGTGATCCTCGAGGACGGGCGCATCGTCGCTGCCGGTCCTGCGGGCAGCGTCGCGGTGCCCGCGGGCGCGGTCATGCTCGATGCCAGAGGCAAGTGGGTCTCGCCCGGCCTCGTCGCGCCCTTCAGCCGCATCGGGCTGGCCGAAGTCGACCTGTCGGCCGATGGCTCGGACGATGCGAGCATCGGCGACAGCCCGCATTCGGCGGCGATCGACGTCACCTGGAGCGTCAACCCCGCCGCCAGCCCGATCGGCGTCGCGCGCGCCGACGGGGTCACCCGCGCGCTGGTCGCGCCGGGCCCGGGCGACCGCATCTTCTCGGGCCAGGGGGCGGTGATCGACACCGCAACCGACTACGACCCGATCACGCGCGCGAAGGCGTTCCAGCTCGTCTATCTCGGCGAGGCCGGCGCGGGCATGGCGGGCGGATCGCGCTCGGGCAGCGTGCTCGAACTGCGCGAGGGGTTGCGCCGCGCGATGGGCGAGGGCGCCTATCGCGACCTGCCCGACGACAGCCTGCTGACCGCCGCCGACATCGAGGCGCTGGTCCCGGTGGTGAAGGGCGAGGTGCCGCTGATGGTGGTCGCCAATCGCGCGGTCGATATCGTCAACCTGCTGCGGCTCGCGCAGGAATATCGCGGCCTCGACCTCATCCTGATGGGCGCTGCCGAGGGGCACCTCGTCGCCGACCGCATCGCCGCCGCGGGCGTGCCGGTGATCGTCGAGCCCACCCAGAACCGCCCCGGCAGCTTCGAGGCGCTCGCCGCGACGCAGAGCAACGCGGGCCGGATGGTCGCCGCCGGGGTCGAAGTCGCGGCTGCGCAGATCAACGACTTCCTCACCCGGTCGGCGCAGAACAATCGCCAGCTGGCGGGCAACCTCGTCGCGCTGACCCGAGTGCCGGGGCATACGGGGGTGAGCTGGGGGCAGGCGTTCGCGATGATCACCTCCACGCCCGCCGCGATGGTCGGGCTGAGGGGCGAGATCGGCGTCCTCGCGCCGGGCGCGCGCGCCGATGTCGTGCTCTGGTCGGGCGACCCCCTCGAGCTGACCAGCCATGCCGAGCGCGTCTGGATCGACGGGGTCGAGCAGAGCCTCGAGAACCGCCAGACCGCGCTGGCGCGGCGCTACCGCTATCCGCAGCGCGAGGCGCTGCCCAAGGCCTATCGCCGATGAGCCCCGAGGGGTGGCTCGCGCTCTGGGCGGCGGCCTTCGCGGGCAGCCACCTCGTCATGAGCCACCCATTGCGTGCCCCGCTCGTGCGCACCCTGAGCGAGCGCGGGTTCCTCGGCACCTATTCGCTCGTCAGCCTGTTCACGCTGGTGATGACGGTACGCGCCTATGGCAGCGCGCGCGCGGCCGGCCCGCCGATGCTCTGGCAGCCGGGCGAGGTGCTCTGGGCGCTGGTCAGCCTCGTGATGTGGGGCGCGAGCGTCCTGCTCGTCGGGGCCTTTCGCCGCAATCCCGCGTTGCCGCATCCCGGCGCCGCAGCGCTCGCCCGCGCCCCCGCCAAGGGGGTCTATGCGATCACCCGCCACCCGATGCTGTGGAGCTTCGCGCTGTGGGCGCTGGCGCATGTCGCGATCAACCCGACCTTGCCGAGCCTCATCCTGTCGACCGCGATCCTCTTCCTCAGCCTGGTCGGCGCGGCCGGGCAGGACGTGAAGAAGCGCCGGCTGATGGGCCCCGCCTGGGCCGACTGGGCGGCGCGCACCAGCTTCGTGCCCTTCGGCCGCCAGCTGGCCGCGCCCGACGGCTTCGCGCTGATCGGCGGCACGCTCCTCTTCCTCGCCGCGACCTATGGCCACGGCCTCATGGGGGCTAGCCCCGCGGGGGTGTGGCGCTGGCTTTGACCACCCGGCGCCAATAATCGTCGACCAGCGCCTTGAGCTCGGGGGCGAACCAGTAGAGCGCGATCACGTTGGGCAGCGCCATCAGGAAGAAGGCGCTGTCGACGAAATCGAGCACCGCGCCGATGCTGAGCATCGCCGCCACCGGCATCGAGCCGAGGTAGAACAGGCGGAACAGCCACACCTTGTGCGGGCCCTCGCCGAACAGGTAGCCCCACGCCTGCAACCCGTAGAAGCCCCAAGCGCACAGGGTCGAATAGGCGAACAGGAACACCGCGAGAGTGAGCAGCCAGGGCATGACCGGGCCGATCTGCGCGAAGGCCGCGGCGGTGATGGCGATGCCCTCGGCACCGGGCTCGGTCCAAGTGCCCGCCACCACCAGCGCGAGCGCGCCGAGCGAGCAGATGACGACGGTGTCGATGAACGGTTCGAGCAGCGCGACCATCCCTTCGGCGACGGGTTCGTCGGTGCGGCTCTGGCTGTGCGCGATCACCGCCGAGCCGATCCCCGCCTCGGTCGAGAAGACCGCGCGGCGCATGCCGATGACGAAGGCGCCGAGCGCTCCCCCGGCCGCCGCTTCCCCGGTGAAGGCGTCGGCGACGATCAGGCCGAGCGCGGCGGGTACCTCGCGCCAGCCGATCAGGAGGATCGCGGCGACGCCGGCGAGGTAGACCACCCCCATCGCCGGCACGATGGCGGCGGTGACCCGCCCGAGGCGCCGCGCCCCGCCGAAGATCACCGCACCGACCAGCACCGCCATGCCGAGCCCGTAGAGCGTCGCATGAGTCGGCGTGTCGGCGATGCCGAAGGCGCTCGTGGTGAGCTGGTAGCTCTGGTTGACCTGCAGCATCGGCAGGCCGCCGAAGAGCCCGAAAAAGGCCCACAGGCCGCCGAGCACGAGCCCGACGCGGGGCCAGCCGCGCGCCGCCAGCCCGTTCTTGAGCGTGTACATCGGGCCGCCGCGCACCTCGCCGTCGCGCCCGATCTCGCGATATTTGAGCCCCAGCGTCACCTCGGCGAACTTGAGGCTCATCGCGAACCAGCCGATCACGAACATCCAGAAGGCGGCGCCCGGCCCACCGGTGGCGATCGCGATCGCCACCCCGGCGATATTGCCGAGCCCGACGGTGCCCGACAAAGCGGTTGCCAGCGCCTGGAAGGGCGAGAGCGCGCCGTCGGCCTTCTCGTCGACGAAATGCCCGCGCACCACCGCCACCGCATGCGGCAGCCCGCGCAGGTTGATGAACCCGAGCCCGACGGTGAAGAGCACCATCGGCAGCGCCAGCCACATCACGATCAGTTCGACCGGCTGGCCGAACAGGACGACCTGGGCAAAGACGATGCTCGAGATCGTCGCGATCACCTCGGCGAGCCATTCCATGCGTGTTTTCCCCCCGCCTGCTTGCGGGCACGAACCTAGGGCAATGCCGCAAAAAGGAAAAGCGCGCCAGCCGGTCGGCTTGGCTCTCGCATCTTGCGGGAGGGCGCGTTATGGCGCTGCCCCATGAAAAGACAGTATTTTGGCACCGACGGGATTCGCGGGCGTACCAACGCGCAACCTATGACCGCACTCATGGCCCTCAAGGTCGGACAGGCCGCGGGCGCGCATTTTCAGCGCGGCGACCACCGCCACCGCGTCGTCATCGGCAAGGACACCCGATTGTCGGGCTACATGATGGAAAGCGCGCTGGTCGCGGGCTTCACCTCGGTCGGGATGGACGTCGTCCTCCTCGGGCCGATGCCCACCCCCGCGGTGGCGATGCTGACCACCTCGATGCGCGCCGACATGGGGGTGATGATCTCCGCCAGCCACAATCCGTTCGAGGACAATGGCATCAAGCTGTTCGGCCCCGACGGCTACAAGCTGTCCGACGAGGACGAGGCCGCGATCGAGGCGCTGATCGTTGACGAGCCCGAGCTGGTCGACGCTACGCATATCGGGCGCGCCAAGCGGATCGACGATGCGATCGGTCGCTATGTCCATTTCGCCAAGTCGACCTTCCCCGACCGGCTGCGTCTCGACGGGCTCAAGATCGTCCTCGACTGCGCAAATGGGGCCGCCTACAGCGCCGCCCCGCTCGCGCTGTGGGAGCTGGGCGCCAACCTCATCACGCTCGGGGTCGACCCTGATGGCACCAACATCAACAAGCAGTGCGGCTCGACCGCGCCCTCGCTGATGCAGGAGACCGTCGTCGCCTCGGGGGCCGACATCGGCCTCGCGCTCGACGGTGATGCCGACCGCCTGATCGTGTGCGACGAAAAGGGCAAGATCATCGACGGCGACCAGCTGATGGCTCTCATCGCCTTGTCCAAGAAGGAACGCGGCGAACTGCGTGGCAATGCGCTCGTCGCCACGGTTATGTCGAACCTCGGGCTCGAGCGCCACATGGCCGCCAATGGGCTCGACCTGCTGCGCGCCAAGGTCGGCGACCGCTATGTGCTCGAGATGATGAAGGAGCGCGGGTGCAACGTCGGCGGCGAGCAGTCGGGGCATATCATCCTGACCGACCACGCCACCACCGGCGACGGGCTGGTGGCCGGGCTGCAGGTGCTCGCCGCGATGGTTGATGCTGGGCGTCCGGCCTCCGAGATGCTTAACCAGTTCGACACCATTCCCCAGCTACTCAAGAACGTGCGCTACTCGGGCGGTAACCCGCTCGAGGACGCGCGCGTGAAACAGGCAATCAGCGATGCCGAGGCCGCGCTCGCGAAGGATGGCCGGATGGTGATCCGCATGTCGGGCACCGAACCGCTCGTCCGGGTGATGGCCGAAGGCGAAGACGCCGCCAAGGTCGAGCAATGGGTCGACCATGTCTGCGCGGCGGTGAAAGAGGTGGCATGAGCAAAAGGGCAACACCGGTGATCCTCACGATCGCGGGGTCGGACAGCGGGGGCGGCGCAGGCATCCAGGCCGACGTGCGCACTATCACCATGCTCGGCGCGCATCCGTGCACCGCGATCACCGCAGTCACCGCACAGAACACGCAGGGCGTCCACGCCATCCACCCGGTGCCCGCCGAAACCGTGCTCGCTCAGATCGACGCGGTGCTTGCCGATTTCACGGTGAGCGCGATCAAGGTTGGGATGACTGGGAGCGCCTTCACCACCCGCGCCATCGCACAGCGGCTGCGCGCGCTCGACGGCAAGGTCCCAATCATCGTCGACCCGGTCATCGTCGCGACCTCGGGCGATGCGCTTGCCGATGAGGCCACGGTGGCCGCCCTAGGCGATTTGTTCGAGATCGCCGCGCTGGCCACCCCCAACATGCCCGAGGTCGTCCAGTTGACAGGCGAGGAAGACCCGATCGCGGGCGCGCTCCAGCTCGTCGGCAAGCACGGCGCGCCGGTTCTGCTAACCGGCGGGCATGAGGAGGGCGAGGCGCTCGCCGACGCGCTCATCGAGGACGACAATATCACCAGCTGGCAGGGCACCCGGATCGATACCCGGCACGACCATGGCACCGGCTGCACGCTCTCGGCCGCGATCGCTGCCTTCGTCGGCGGCGGGGTCGGGCTCAACGAGGCGATCGATCGGGCGCGCATGGTCGTGCGCATGGGGCTGCACGAGGCGCCGGGGCTGGGCGAGGGGCACGGCCCGCTCGGGCTGTCGCGCATCCGCATGGATGTCGGCGCCACTGGGCGCGACGTCGCGCCGCGCCTGAACCAGCTTACCGTAACCGGCACCGACTATGACAAGATGGTCGAATTCTATAATCGCATCGGGCTGCGCCAAATCGTCGACAGCCCCGAGAACCAATATGCGCGCTTCGAGACGGGCGGGGGCGCGACCTTCTCGGTGCAATGCGATCCCGATGCCCCGGTGGCGGAGAATTTCGCGGTCTATTTCGAATGCGACGACCTCGACACGCGGGTCGAGCGGCTCGCGCGCGAGGGGCTGCCCTTCGAACATGGCCCGCGCGCCCAGCCGTGGATGTGGCGCGAGGCGCGGCTGCGCGATCCGGCGGGCAACACGATCTTCCTCTACAAGGCGGGCGAGAACCGCCGCTATCCGCCGTGGCGGATGGGCGAGGGCGCTGACGAGATGCCCGCCTAGGCGCTCGACAGCATCGGCTCGGGGCGGCAGGATGGCGTCATGATCGTCGGGGTGGATGAAGCGGGCCGGGGGCCCCTTGCGGGACCGGTCGTCGCCGCGGCGGTGCACCTGTGCGGCACCCCCATCCGCGGGCTTGACGACAGCAAGAAGCTGAAAGCCGAGAAGCGCGCCGTGCTGGCGGGGCGCATCCGCACCCGCTGCAAGGTCGGGGTTGGCGTGGCCTCGGTCGAGGAAATCGACGAATATAATATCCTCAACGCCACCATGCTGGCGATGGCCCGCGCGGTGGAGGAATGCTGCGCCGCGCTCGGCTGCGATCCCGCCGAGATCCTCATTGACGGCAATCTCACGCCCGAGGGACGCCGCCCTGAATGGCGCTGGGCCGGCGCCCGCGCGATCATCGGCGGCGATGGGCGCGAAAAATGCATCGCGGCCGCCTCGATTATCGCCAAGCAGACGCGCGACGCGATGATGGCCAACTATGAGGTCGTCCATCCCGGCTACGGCTTCGGCCAGCACAAGGGCTATGGCACGGCGGCGCACATGGCGGCACTCAGGGAAAAGGGCCCGAGCCCGCTGCATCGCCGCAGTTTCGCGCCGGTCGCGCAGCTCTGGCCTCATTTAATCGACGATTGAGTCTTTCAGGGCACACCACAAGGGGTTGAGTCCCGTCGATTCCGACGGACTCAACATCTTGTGGTTGAGCTCTACTTGAGTCCGATCAACCTCCCCGTGCTTTAAAAGCCTGATTCTCCGCCGAATCTTGACCGCGAATCATGGTTGATTCAGGGGTCGAGGTCCGTTGTGAAAAGGACCGGGCATGAACGAACTGACCCCCATCGAGGCCTTCTGCGACCCCGACCTGGCGCGCATCACGCGCAAGCGCGCGCCCAAGAAGGTGCTGCCGCTCGACCAGATCGTCGAGGGGGACTGCATTGCCGCGATGGCCAAGATGCCCGACAAGTCGGTCGACCTGATCTTCGCCGACCCGCCCTACAACCTGCAACTGGGCGGCAACCTGCTGCGTCCCGAAGGCGGCAAGGTCGATGCCTGCGACGATGAATGGGACCGCTTCGAGAGCTTCCAGGCCTATGACGATTTTACCCGCGACTGGCTCGCGGAGGCGCGGCGGATCCTCAAGGATGACGGCTCGATCTGGGTGATCGGCAGCTATCACAACATCTTCCGCTGCGGCGCGATCCTCCAAGACATGGGCTACTGGATCCTCAACGACATCATCTGGCGCAAGACCAACCCGATGCCCAACTTTCGCGGCACCCGCTTCACCAACGCGCACGAGACGCTGTTGTGGTGCGCCAAGTCGGAGAAGTCGAAGTACAGGTTCAACTATCGCGCGATGAAGGCCTTGAACGAGGACGTGCAGATGCGCTCCGACTGGACGCTGCCGATCTGTTCGGGGGGCGAACGGCTGAAGGACGAGGCGGGCGACAAGGTCCACCCGACGCAAAAGCCTGAGGCGCTGCTCTACCGCGTGCTGCTCGCCTGCACCCAGCCGGGCGATGTCGTGCTCGACCCCTTCTTCGGCACGGGGACGACGGGGGCGGTCGCCAAGCGCTTGCGGCGGCGCTGGATCGGGCTCGAGCGCGAACCCGACTATATCGCCGCCGCCCGGGCCCGCATCGAGAGCGAGATGCCGCTCGATGAAAGCCAGATGCAGACCATCGCCGAGAAGCGCTCGGCGCCGCGCGTCGCCTTCGGCCAGCTGGTCGAGAACGGGATGATCGCGCCGGGCACCACGTTGCAGGACGCCAAGGGGCGCTGGCAGGCCAGCGTCGGGCTCGACGGCTCGCTCCGGTGCGGCGAGCATTCGGGGTCGATCCACCAGGTCGGCAAGGCGGTGCAGGGTGCCCCCAGCTGCAACGGCTGGACTTTCTGGAAGATCGAACTCGACGGCGACTGGCGCGACATCGACGTGCTGCGCCAGCGCCATATCGCCACGCTCGGCTAGGCCATGACCCGGACGATCCTGCGCCCCACCGGCTTCGTCGACGCGCCCTTCGGCCACGACGGCAAGGTCGCGCGGCTCGCCTGCGGCATGCGCTGGTTCTCGCAGGTCGAGCTCCTGCAGCTCGACGATGCCAACCGGCGCGTCGGCAGCGAGCTCGTGCCCGTCGCGGGGCTCGAGGAACGCTGCGATGCCGACATGGACGCACAGTGGCAGGCGATCACCGCGGCGCGCGCGCCGCTCGCGCTCGGCGAGCGCACGATCCCGCTCGACCAGCCGCGCGTGATGGGCATCCTCAACTGCACCCCCGACAGCTTTTCCGACGGCGGCCGGCACGACGACGTCGATGCCGTCTGCCTCGCCGGCGCCGACATGGCGGGCGCGGGGGCCGCG
The DNA here is from genome assembly GCF_022865105.1 of Sphingomicrobium astaxanthinifaciens. Lineage (GTDB taxonomy): Bacteria > Pseudomonadota > Alphaproteobacteria > Sphingomonadales > Sphingomonadaceae > Sphingomicrobium > Sphingomicrobium astaxanthinifaciens. Next base: position 142,860 of record NZ_JAKNYM010000001.1, on the reverse strand, counting down.
ATCCTCGATGTCGGCGGCGAGAGCACGCGCCCCGGCGCGCGCACCGTCTGGGAAGGCGACGAGATCGAGCGCGTCGCCCCGGTGATCGAGCGGCTCGTCAAGGGCGGCAACGCGGTCTCGGTCGATACCCGCAAGGCCGCCGTGATGGAGCGCGCGCTCGCGCTCGGGGCGCACATCGTCAACGACGTCTCGGCGCTCGGCTGGGACGAGCGCTCGGCCGAGGTGGTGGCGGGCGCGCATGTCCCGGTGGTGCTGATGCACGCGCAGGGCGACCCGCAGGTGATGCAGGACAATCCCACCTACGACGATGCGCTCGTCGACATCTGGCTGTGGCTCGAGGAGCGCATCGGCTGGGCCGAGGCGCGCGGCATTGAGCGCTCGCGGATCATCGTCGATCCGGGCATCGGCTTTGGCAAGACGGTGCCGCACAACCTGGCGCTCATGAACGGTCTCGCGGCGTTCCACGGGCTCGGCTGTCCGCTGCTGGTGGGTGCGAGCCGCAAGCGCCTGATCGGCGCACTCGCGGGCGAGGTGCCGGCCGACCAGCGGCTCGCCGGCAGCCTCGCGCTCGCGCTCAAGGCCGCCGACCAGGGCGCGCAGATCGTGCGCGTCCACGACGTGCCCGAGACGGTGCAGGCGTTGAAGGTCTGGCGCGGGCTTCGCGACGAGGCGCTCACGCCGCGGCTGCCGCTCTAGAGGGTGAAACCGCCATCGCTGGCGAGCACCGCGCCGGTGATGGTGGCGGCGTCGTCGGACAGGAGGAAGGCGACCTGCCGCGCGATTTCCTCGGGGCGGGCATAGCGCCCCAGCGGCACTGCCTTGCCCATCGCCGCGATCTGTTCGCCCCGGTCCTTGCCCGCGTCGAGCATCGGGTCCCAGATCGGCGTGTCGACGCCGCCCGGGGCGAGCGCGTTTACGCGGATGCCGCGCGGCGCGGCCTCGGCGGCGGCGACCTTGGTGAGATGGAGCAGCGCGGCCTTCGACGTGCCATAGGCGGCGGTATGGGGCAGCGCCCGCAGCGCGCTGGCCGAGCTCATGGTGACGATGCTCCCGCCTTCGCGCATCGCCGCGAGCGCGGCCTTGAGGGTGAGGAAGGCGCCGTCGAGGTTGACCGCCATCGTGCGTCGCCATTCCTCGAGGCTCAGCGTGGCGATGGGGGCGGCGGTGCCGATGCCGGCGTTGACGATGGCGCCGTCGAGGGTGCCGAGGTCGGCTGCGTCCCAAAAGGCGGGATCGGCGACATCGCCCTGCAACACCTCATGATCGCCCGCTGGCGGGGTGATGGGGTTGAGGTCGGTAAGGGCGAGGCGCGCGCCGGTGGCGGCCAGATGCGCGGCGCAGGCCTTGCCGATACCGGAGGCGGCGCCGGTGATGAGGATGCGGGTCATGGCCTCAAGGGCTAGGCCGCTCAGGCGGCGGTGTCGATCCCGAGATCGCCGAGCTTGCGGTAGAGCGTCGAGCGGCCGATGCCGAGCCGGCGCGCGACCTCGGTCATGCGCCCGCGATAATGGCCGATGGCGAGGCGAATGAGGTCGGCCTCGATGTCGCTCAGCTGGCGGATGTGGCCATCGTCGTCGAAGATCGTGACCGGCCCCGCGCCCGCCAGCGCCTGGTCCGAACTGGCCTTCGACAGCTCGGTGCGCGCGTCGGACTTGCGCCCGGTGAAGCGCGACTGGATCGCGATATGCGGGAAGTCGTCGGCGGTGAGGCTGTTGCCCTCGCAGGCGACCGCGGCGCGGAACAGGACGCTGCTCAGCTGGCGCAGGTTGCCCGGCCAGCCGTAGCGCATCAGCACCGCGAGCGCGTCATTGCCGATCGACAGCGGGCGCATCCCGGGCTGCTCGGCGATCCGCGCGAGGAAGTGGCGCGCCAGCGCGGGAATGTCGGAGGACCGTTCGCGCAAGGGGGGCAGGATCACTACCGTATGCTCGACCCGCTCCTTGAGCCGGCTGTCGAAATCGGCGGGCAGCAGTCGACTGGTGGTCGCGATCAGCCGCACGTCGACGCTCGAGGACCCGTTGCACCCGACCGGGCGCACCTCGCCGGTGGCCAGCGCGCGGTCGAGCGCATGCTGGGTCTCGGCGGGCAGCCGCGCGATATTCTTGACCAGCAGCGTACCTTCGTGGGCCTCGCACATCCGCCCCTGCTTTTCCGCGAACGCGCCCGGGAAGGCGCCCATCACATGGCCGAACAATTCGCTGTTGATCGAGGCCGCCCCGACCAGCTTGGCGTCGAGCGAGACGAGCGCCCCGCGCGCGCGCAGGCTGGCGTGGTGGATGGCGCGGGCGAAGCTTTCCTTGCCGCTGCCCGGCTCGCCGACGATCAGCACCGGCAGCCGGTTGCGCGCCGCCTTGGCCGCGACCGCCAGCGCCGAGCGGAACTGCGGCGCCGCCCCGACCAGCTGCTCGAGACTGAGATCGACGTCGAGCTTTTCCGACAGGGGCGCGAGTTCGCCCCCGGGGCGGCGACGGTCGGCGTGGGTGTTGAGCGCCTCGAGCAGCCGTTCGGGGGCCACCGGCTTGGACAGATAGTCGGAGGCGCCCGCCCGCATCGCATCGACCGCCAGCTCGACCGAGCCCTCGTCGGCGAGCACGATGACCGGCAGTTCGGGGCGTTCCTCGCGCAGCGCCTCGAGCAGGCGCGGCCCATCGCTCGCGGTCCAGCTCGATAGGATCGCGGCACGCACCTCGCGGCCGTGGGGGCCCTGGAGGAGCCCGATCGCGGTCTCGAGGTCGGCGGCGCCGACCACCATCCAGTCAGCCCGCTGGGCGACGGTCGAGACGAGCCGCCGTTCCTCAGCGTTCGAATCAACCAGCAGCAGCGATCGGACCGTGGGTTCGCGCATGACTTCTCTCCCGTTTCCGCTCTAGCCTAGGGTGAGACGGTGAAATTGCGGTTAAGGCCGCGCCAAGGGGCTTGTCGGCCCCCGCGCGCGGGGCTTAGAAGACAGGCGAAACAATCCGCCCACTGCCGCGACAAAGGGACATCATGGCCGACAAGAAATATCCGACCGCGACCGAAATGGACTATCCGGCGCACCGCAAGACGTGGAGCAACTTCTTGACGCTGCTCAAGTGGTCGATGATTCTCGTCGCCCCTATCGTCATCCTCGTGCTGATCGTCATCGCCAATTGACGAAGGTCGCCGTCCTCAAGGAGGGCGCGGCCGAGCCGCGCGTTGCCGCCATCCCCGAGACCGTCCGCAAGCTGGCGGGCAAGGGATATGAGCTCCTCGTCGAGCGGGGGGCGGGCGAACGCGCCGGGTTCGAGGACACCGCCTACGAGGCCGCGGGCGCGCGGCTCGTCACCCGCCCCGCGGCGGTGAGCGAGGCCGACGTGCTGCTCGTGGTGACGGGTCCCGACCCGTCCGATCTCAAGGGAGCGAAGAAGGGCGCGCGGCTGGTCGGCGCGCTATCGCCGGCCACGCGCGGCGCCGAGGTCGGCGGTTATGCCGGGCTTGGGCTCGAGGCGCTGGCGATGGAGTGGATGCCGCGTATCACCCGCGCGCAGTCGATGGACATTTTGTCCTCCCAGTCCAACCTTGCGGGCTACAAGGCGGTGATCGATGCCGCCGCTCTCTACCAGCGCGCCTTCCCGATGATGATGACCGCTGCGGGTACGGTGAGCCCCGCCAAGCTGTTCGTCATGGGGGTCGGGGTGGCCGGGCTCCAGGCCATCGCCACCGCCAAGCGGCTCGGCGCGCAGGTCAGCGCCACGGACGTGCGCTCGGCCACGCGCGAACAGATCCTCTCGCTCGGCGCCAAGCCTATCTTCGTCGAGGCGGTCGAGGGGATCGAGGGCGAAGGGCAGGGCGGCTACGCCGGCGAGACCTCCGAGGAGTATAAGAAGGCGCAGGCCGCGCTGGTGTCCGAGCATATCGGCAAGCAGGACGTGGTCATCACCACCGCGCTCATCCCCGGGCGCCCGGCGCCGCGGCTGATCAGCGATGCCCAGCTGGCCACCATGAAGCCTGGCAGCGTGATCGTGGATCTCGCTGCCGAGGCGGGGGGTAATGTCGAGGGCTGCGTGGCGGGCGAGGTGACCGAGCGGCACGGGGTCCGGATCATCGGCGCGGTGCAGCTAGCGCGCAGCCTGGCGGGCGATGCCGCGGCGCTCTATTCGCGCAACATCGCTAATTTCCTACTCGCTTTCACCGCCGAGCCCGACAACGCGGAGAGCGATTCGCCCGCGACGGGCGGCTTGTTGTCGCTGCCCGATGACGACGAGATCGTCGCCGCGATCCGGCTCACCCGCGACGGCGCGATCGTACACGAGCGGCTGCGCGCGATGGGATGAGCCGCCCCGCGAGGGGCGGCGTCGTTGCGCGCCACAAATGATGGCGCGTCATTCTAAAGAACTGCAAGGCAAAGAAAAACCCGGCCGAAGCCGGGTTAGTCTTGGTTCGTATCCGGGTGGCTTTTAGCCAGCGCCGCCGGTGCTGCCATTGCCGCCGCCGACGAGTTCACGCCAGAAATCCCAGATAACCCAGCCGCGAGCCGGCTTGTTCTTCTTAGTCATTCTAAGTCCCCTTCGAAAAAGGCGCGAAATGCCGCGCACAGACCGTCCTGTTAACCTTAATGGAAACGGTTAGCAAGCAATTTACCATTTTATAGGGACGATGTTGGCACGGAGGCGAAGTAATTCGCCCGGCAGGTCAAGAAGATAAGGGTTAATCGGCCTCCGTCGGCGGGGGGGCAGGCTGCGCCGCGTGCCCGTCGGTGGCCGCGTGCCAAGTTGCGGGCAGCGCTGTTGGGCCCGGCGGGGAGACTGATACGCCAGAAGGTGGCGGATAAGGGGAGGAAAGGGGGGGCAGCGATCCGGCGGGGCGGGCGGGCTCGGAGGCAGCCTTAGCGGCACTCTCGGCGGCGGCGGGGCGGCCTTGGCGCGCGGCTCAGGCGACGCGACGCGTGCTTTTGCGCTCGAGCCGGTGCTGCATCTCCTCGAGCGTCATCGGGCGACCGATGGCGAAGCCCTGCGCAAGATCGCAGTCGAGCATGGCAAGCTGTTCGAGCACCTGTCGGTCCTCGACCCCCTCGGCGACCACCTTGCGCCCGAGCGAGTGCGCCAGCGCGATGGTCGACTGGACCATAATGAGGTCCGAGCGGTTCTCACGCATCGAGCGTACGAAGCTCTGGTCGATCTTGATCTCGCTCGCAGGCACCTTCTTGAGATATTCGAGCGTCGACAGTCCGGTCCCGTAATCGTCGATCGAGATGTTGATGCCGATCGCGCGCAACTGGCTGAGCAATTCGATATCCGCACCCGAGCCAGCCAGCGCAGCAGTCTCGGTCAGCTCGAGCGTGAGCGCCGCGGCCGGCAGGTCGTGGCGGTCGAGCATCGAGAGAACCGAGCCGACCAAGTGGTGGTCGGTGAGCATCCGCGCCGACAGGTTGACCGCGATCGCGAAATCGTGATCGGTCCGGCGCAGGTGGGTAACCGCCTTACACGCCTCATCGAGGACGAAGTGGGTCAACTTGGAGATGCGGTTATTGCTTTCCGCCGCGGCGATGAATTCGATCGGGCTGATCGGCCCCTTCTCGGGGTGGGTCCAGCGCGCCAGCGCCTCGGCGGCGACGATGCGCTTGGTTCGCAGGTCCTGCTTGGGCTGGAGCGCGATCCACACCTCGCCCTTTTCGATCGCCTCGTCGAGTTGCGAGAGGAGCGAGAGCTTCCACGGGGTGCTCGCGAGGCGGGCCGGGTCGTGATATTTCCACTTGATCGCCTCGTTCTCGGCCTCGTCGGCGGCGACCAGCGCCGAGCCGAGCCGGCTCGCAGCGCTGCGCCCTGATCCCATCTCGACCCCGAAGCTGATCGCGATGTCATAGGGCTGCTGGTTGATCCGTACCGGGGTGCGGAACAGCGCATGCAGCGCCTCGAGATGGTGCGAGATGGCGATGTCACCGTCGACGAACCACGCGAAGATGCCCTCGTCGCCCTGGTAGAGGCGGAAGCCATTCTGCCGCCCGAGCGCGAGCCGCGCGACGATCTGCTCGACCAGCCGCTTCTCGCCCGCGGCGTTGAGCGTCGAGGCGATCTCGGCGTAATTGTGCACCTTGGCGGCAATCAGCGGCTTGCTCTTGCCCTCCTTGTCGGCGCGCAGCGCGGCGAGGTTGGGCAGGTCGGTGAGGGTGTTGACGAACCCGCGCGCCTTGAAGAAGCGGTAGATCAGCACCCCGCCCGCCACCAGCAGCGCGGTCAGCCCGGGGACGATGTCAAACACATGCTGGCGGGTCTCGAGCACGAAGGCGAGCGCGGGCAGCGCGCTCACGCCGATCACGAGCGCGCCGAAGCGATAGCGCGCCTTGGGATGGAAGCAGGCGACGCCAAGGAGCAGGACGGCGATCCCCAGCCCGGGCAGCCAGCCGAGGTCGGTGGGGATGCCGCGCAGCAGCGTCTCGGCGCCGATGACCTGGACGAACACCCCGCCGCGGCGGCCGATCCCGGGGATGAACACCTGGTCGCCCAGCTGCATCGGGGTGATGCCGACGATCAGCTTCTTGCCGCGCACCGCGGCCTCGGGCACGCGCCCCTCGATCAGGTCGATGCTGCTGATGACGGGGATGCTGTCGTAGCGGATCGAATAGTCGAGCGGGAAGGTCTTGTCGGCCGCGCCGTCGACCTCGGCGAGGCTGGCGGCGAAGGTCGGCACCTTGCGCCCCCCGATCTCGTGCGCGAAGGCGAGGTCCCAGACCGCCGTCTGGAAATTGAAATAGGCGTTGATCGACCCCAGCCGCGCGGCCTCGCTGAACTGTTCGTCGGGCAGCAAGAGGAGGTTGTCTTCGTCATCGCGCGCGCTCTGGCGATTGGCGGCGATGACGACGTTGCCCGCCTCGGCCAGCGCGCGCTCGAGCGCGGCATCCTCCGCCGGGGTCGAGCGACCGGCGAAGACGAGATCGAAGTAGATTTCCTCGGCCCCGCGCGCATTGGCCTGTTCGATCAGCCGCGCATAGGTGCTGCGCGGCCACGGCATGGCGCCGATCTTCTCGACGCTCTGCCGGTCGAGCGCGACGACGACGATGTCGCCGCTGGCATCGGTCGGGTGGAGGTTGTTGCGCAGCGTGCGCGCGACGTCCTCGAGCGGTTGCCCGAGCCCGAGCAGCCCGAACAAGAGCCCGAGCACCACCGTCCAGCCGAACAGCTTGGGGGCCTTGCCCCGACCCGGTCTTGCGCTGTCGATCGCGCGGTTCATCGTTCGGCTCCCGTGACGGTTGCCGCTTGATAACGCACGAAAGGTTATCAAATCGGAAACCTTGCTCCGGTTAACCCTCCGAAGCGGAGCAATGGGGGCGCGGGCGGGGGCCCAGAGGGCGCGACCATCACGCCCCTCGACAGTTGCCATCCGGCTTGCCATGGTCGGCGCACCATAAGGGGGAGGGCCATGGACTTCATTTCCATCCTGTCGATTTTCGTGCTCGCCTGTTTCGTCGGCTATTATGTCGTCTGGTCGGTCACGCCCGCCCTTCACACCCCGCTGATGGCGGTGACCAACGCGATTTCCTCGGTGATCATCGTCGGCGCGCTGATCGCTGCCGCCGCGGCGGGCAGCCCGCTCGCCAAGTGGCTCGGGCTCGCCGCGGTGGCGCTCGCCAGCGTCAACATCTTCGGCGGGTTCTCGGTCACCCAGCGCATGCTGGCGATGTACAAGAAGAAGGAGCGCAAGGGATGACCCTGCCGCTGCTCCTCGCCGCCGGCGGCGCCGCCGCCGCCACCCCCGACTGGGTCCGGCTCGCCTATCTCGTCGCCGGCATCTGCTTCGTGCTCGCGCTGCGCGGCCTGTCGTCGCCCGCGAGCAGCCGCCGCGGCAACGCCTATGGCATGGCGGGCATGGGCATCGCGGTCGTCACCACGCTGGTCACCCACGATCTCGCCAGCCTGCCCGAGATCCTCGTTGCGATCCTGCTGGGCGGGGCGATCGGGCTGACCGTGGCGCGCCGCATCGCCATGACCGCGATGCCGCAGCTGGTCGCCGCCTTCCACAGCCTCGTCGGGCTCGCCGCGGTGCTTGTCGCGGCCGCCGCCTTCGTCAACCCCGGCGCCTTCGGGCTGCTCGATGCGGGGGGGCAGATCCTCACCGTGAGCCGGATCGAGATGGCGCTCGGCGCGGCGATCGGCGCGATCACCTTCTCGGGCTCGGTCATCGCCTTCGCCAAGTTGAACGGCAGCATGTCGGGGGCGCCGATCCTGCTGCCCGCGCGGCACCTCATCAACCTCGGCACGATCGCCGCGATCATCGCGATGACCATCGCCTTCGCGCTCTCGGGCGCGGGCGGGGCGGGCGAGAGCCCGCTGTTCTGGATCATCCTCGTCGCCGCCTTCGCGGTCGGCTTCCTGCTGATCATCCCGATCGGCGGGGCGGACATGCCGGTCGTCGTGTCGATGCTCAACAGCTATTCGGGCTGGGCCGCCGCGGCGATGGGGTTCACGCTCGGCAACACCGCGATGATCATCACCGGCGCGCTGGTCGGCGCCTCGGGCGCGATCCTGTCCTACATCATGTGCCGGGCGATGAACCGCAGCTTCATCAGCGTCATCGCCGGCGGCTTCGGGCAGGACGGCGGGGGCGGGGGCGACAAGGGGCCCGCGCTCGACCGGCCCTACAAAGCGGGCAGCGCCGACGATGCCGCCTTCCTGCTCGGGCAGGCCGACAAGGTCATCATCGTGCCCGGCTACGGGATGGCGGTGGCGCAGGCGCAGCACGTCCTGCGCGAGATGACCGACCTGCTCAAGGGCAAAGGGGTCGAGGTCAAGTTCGCGATCCACCCCGTCGCCGGGCGCATGCCGGGGCACATGAACGTGCTGCTCGCCGAGGCCAACGTGCCCTATGACGAGGTGTTCGAGCTCGAGGACATCAACTCCGAATTCGCGCAGGCCGATGTCGCCTTCGTGATCGGTGCCAACGATGTCACCAACCCCGCCGCCAAGACCGACAAGAGCTCGCCGATCTACGGCATGCCCGTGCTCGACGTGGAGAAGGCGCGCACCACGCTGTTCATCAAGCGCTCGATGGGGGGCGCGGGCTATGCCGGGGTCGAGAACGAGCTGTTCTACAAGGACAAGACGATGATGCTCCTGGCCGATGCCAAGAAGATGGTCGAGGAAATCGTCAAGGCGCTCGACTGAGCCGGCGCGGTTCGTCGCATCCACGGCTCGCCCCGTCGTCATGGTGAAAAAAGCCTTGCCGGACTCGGGGCAGGTCGCGAATAAAGAACGCTCGATCAACTGCTTACTGGGTTAAAGCCCCCAGCCGGTGCCCCCGGCTGTCGGGGCAGGGGAGGGCGTCAACTTGCGCAAGCTGGGCATCATCGGCGGGACGAGCTGGAATTCGACCGCGCTCTACTACCGCCACATCAACGAGGGCATCGCCCGCGCGCTGGGCGGGCTGCATTCAGCGCGGCTGATGGTCGAGAGCATCGACCTTGCCCCCTATGCCGCCGACCAGCGCGCGGGGCGCACCGCCGCTGCCGAGGCGCGGATCGTGGCGGCGGGCGAGGCGCTCGCGGCGGGGGGCGCGCAGGCCATCCTCATCGCCTCCAACACCACCAACCGCTACGCCCCCGCGGTGGCCGCCGCGACCGGGCTGCCGCTGCTCCACATCGCCGATCCGACCATCGCGCAGCTCCGGGCCGACGGGCGCCGCCGCATCGCGCTGTTCGGCACGCGCTACGTCATGACCGAGGGTTTCGCGCGCGACCGCTACGCGGCGGCGGGACTGGAGGTGATGCGGCTGCGCGAGGACTGGATCGAGGAGATCGACCGGATCATCTTCGACGAGCTGGCGATGGGGCAGGTCAAGCGCTCGAGCCAGCGCGCGCTCAAGACGATGATCACCGAGCTCGACAAGCAGCGCGCCGACGCTATCGTGCTGGGCTGCACCGAGCTGTGCCTCGCGGTCGATAGCCGCGCCAACGTGATGCCAGTCTACGACACCACCCAGCTCCACGCGCGCGCCGCGGTCGACTGGCTGCTCGAGGACGAGGAGACGGCGAGCGCGGCGGCCTAGCCAGCGCGCGAAAAATCCGGCATGACGGCGCGGTGTGAACGTTCACAGGAGACGCGCCCATGATCCGTACCCTCGCTGCCATCACCCTCGGTGCCGCCGTTCTGGCGGGCTGTTCGACCTCGCCCGCGACGCCGCCCGCCAGCGCGTCGGGCGACGCGGCGACCACCGCCCCGGGGACGCGGGCCGCCGCGCTGTTGTTCGAGGATGGCTTCGACGAGGGCGCGCTCGACCGCAGCAAGTGGAACGTCGAGGGCCCCGATTTCTGGGTCAACGACGAGCTCCAGGTCTATGTCGACGAGCCCGGGGTGATCTCCTTTCGCGACACGATGGAGGGCGCCGAGGGCGGGGTGCTCGTGCTCAAGCCCGAATGGCGCGAGGGCGCCGAGGATTCGGACCGGCGCAAGGCCGATTTCGTCTCGGGGCGGATCAACAGCAAGGGCCATTTCGACTTCGCCTACGGCCGCGCCGAGGCGCGCATCCGGATGACCGACCATGTCGGCGTCTGGCCCGCCTGGTGGCTGCTCGGCAACGGGCGCTGGCCCGACACCGGCGAGATCGACATCCTCGAATATGTCGGCGAGAAGGATTGGATCGGGGTGGCCGTGCACGGCCCCGGCTATTCGGGCGAGGAGGCGCCGGTGAAGCGCTACTACTTCCCCGAGGGCGAGGACGTGACCGGCTGGCATGTCTATGCGGTCGAATGGGAGCCGACTGAGATCCGCTTCTACGTCGACGATGCGCATTATTGGACAGTCACCAAGCCCGAGATCGAGCAGCTGGGGCGCTGGTCCTACGACAACCCCAAATATCTGATCCTCAACTTCGCGGTCGGCGGGGTCTACCCGTGGAAGGTCAATGCGATCACCGAGCCCTATTACGGGCTGCCGCAGGCGACGGTCGAGGCGATCCAGCGCGGCGAACCGGCGATGTATGTCGACTGGGTCCGCGTCTGGGGCGAAGAGGACTGACCGCTCGCCAAACCGCTGCCGACGGCCTATTGATCGGGGCGTGAGCAAGGCCGACCGTCCCGATAGTCCCAACGCCCGTACGCGCTTCGACGAGGCGGCGGCGACGCAGGCCGTCAAGGGGGCGGGCAAGCCCGACATCGAGGCCGGGGTGGCGGCGATCCGCAACGTGGTGAAGACGCTGCCCGCGCGCCCCGGGGTCTATCGCATGCTCGACGCGCGCGGCGAGGTGCTCTACGTCGGCAAGGCGCGCGCGCTCAAGAACCGGGTCACCAATTACACGCAGGTCGCGCGGCTCACCAAGCGGCTCCAGCGGATGGTGGCGCAGACGCGCTCGATGACCATCGTGACGACGCGCACCGAGGCCGAGGCGCTGCTGCTCGAGGCGCAGCTGATCAAGCGTTTCCGCCCGCCCTACAACGTGCTGCTCCGCGACGATAAGAGCTTTCCCTTCATCCTGCTGCGCGAGGACCACGACTTTCCACAGGTCCGACTGCACCGCGGCGCGCGCCGCACCAAGGGGCAATATTACGGCCCCTTCGCCAGCGCGGGATCGGTTCGCAACACCCTCAACGCGCTGCAGAAGCTGTTCCTGCTGCGCAGCTGTTCGGACGGGTTCATGCGCGGGCGCGACCGGCCCTGCCTGCTCTACCAGATCAAGCGTTGCTCGGCGCCCTGCGTGGGGCGGATCAGCGAGGAGGATTATGCCGAGCTGGTCGAGGACGCGAAACTGTTCCTCGCGGGCAAGTCGACCGGGGTGCAGAAGAAGCTCGGGCAAGCGATGGCCGAGGCCGCCGAGAAGCAGGATTATGAGCTCGCCGCCATCTACCGCGATCGGCTGCGCGCGCTGACCTACATCCAAGGGTCGCAGACGGTGCATGCCGAGGGGCTGGGCGATGCCGACGTCTTCGCGCTGGCGAGCAAGGCCTCGAGCATCTGCGTCCAGGCCTTTTTCATCCGCGGCGGGCAGAATTGGGGGCATCGAAGCTTCTTCCCGACCCATGTCGAGGGGTTGAGCGAGGAGGAGGTGCTCGCCGACTTCCTGATGCAGTTCTACGAGGACGTGCCGCCGCCCAAGACCATCCTCGTCGACCGCGACCTCGAGGAATCCGACCTCATGGGCGAGGCGCTTTCCGAACGCGCCGAACGCAAGGTGGCGCTGTCGCGCCCCCAGCGCGGGCCGCGCCGCAAGCTGATGGAGCAGGCGCAGCGCAACGCGAGCGAGGCGCTCGAGCGGCGCATGGCGGAGACCACGACGCAGGCCAGGCTGCTGCGCGAAATGGCCGAGACCTTCGAACTGCCCGAGCCACCGCAGCGCATCGAGGTCTATGACAACAGCCACATCATGGGCACCAATGCGGTCGGCGCGATGATCGTCGCGGGGCCCGAGGGCTTCAGGAAGAACAATTATCGCAAGTTCAACATCAAGTCTGACATCACCCCGGGTGATGATTTCGGCATGATGAAGGAAGTGCTGACGCGCCGCTTCGCGCGGCTCGCCAAGGAGGATCCCGACCGCGACAAGGGCGACTGGCCCGACCTGCTGCTGATCGACGGGGGCAAGGGGCAATTGTCGGCGGCGCTGGAGATCATGGAGGAGGCCGGCGTCGAGGACGTGTCCGTGGTCGGGGTCGCCAAGGGGCCCGATCGCAACGCCGGGCGCGAGATCTTCCACCTGCCCGGCGGGCGCGAGATCAGCTTCCCGCCCAACGCGCCCTTGCTCTTCTACCTGCAGCGGCTGCGCGACGAGGCGCATCGCTTCGCCATCGGATCGCATCGCGCCAAGCGCGCCAAGAGCTTCACCGGCTCGACCCTCGACGAGGTGCCCGGCGTGGGGCCCGCGCGCAAGCGCGCCCTGCTGATGCATTTCGGCACCGCCAAGGCGGTCAAGTCGGCCGCGCTCGACGACCTCGAACGCGCCCCCGGCATCAGTTCGGCGATGGCGCGCCAGATCTACGACTATTTCCACCCGCGCGGATGAGGCGGCGGGTCGACGGCATCCTCGTCGCGGTGCGCGCGCATGGCGAGCGCGGCGCGGTGGTGCGGCTGTTCACCGTCGACGAGGGGCTGCTCGCCGCCTATGTGCGCGGGGCGCACGGGCGGCGGCTGGGGCCCGTCCTGCTCGCGGGCAACGAGGTCGCCGCCGAATTGAGCGCGCGCAACGACAACGAGCTTCCGCAGGCGCGGCTCGAGCTGCGCGTCTCGCGCGGCGCGCTGCTCGGCGAGCCCCTGCCCGCCGCCGCGATCGAGTGGCTCAGCGCGCTGACCGCCGCCGTGCTGCCCGAGCGCCAGCCCTATCCCACGCTCCACGCCGCGCTCGGGGCGCTGCTCGCGGCGATCGAGCGCGCCGCGAGCGCGCGCGACTGGGCCAGCGCGCTGGTGCGCTACGAACTCACGCTGCTCGCCGAGCTGGGCTACGGGCTCGACCTGTCGGGCTGCGCGGTGAGCGGGGACAACGACCACCTCGTCGCGGTCAGCCCGCGCTCGGGACGCGCGGTCGGGGCCGCGGCGGCCGGCCCCTATGCGGGCAGGCTCCTGCCGCTGCCCGCGTTTCTGCTTGAGGGGGGACGCGGCGACTGGGGCGCGGTGCTCGACGGGCTCGCGCTGTCGGGGCACTTTCTCGAGCGCGACTTGCTGGTCGATCGCGCCGCCGCCGCGCTGTCGGCACGCGAACGGTTGTTATCGCGCTTGCGCCGGGCCGCGGGTCTCGCCTAGCGTTCGTGCATGACCGACCTGCCCACCAGCGGAATGCTCGAAGCCTTCTTCGCCTATGCGGCGACCACGGGGGGCATCACCGTGCGCGTGGCGGTCAACTACATGCCCGAGCAGAGCGCGCCCGCCGACAAGCGCTGGTTCTGGGCCTATCATGTCCGGATCGAGAACCATGGCGACAAGCCGGTCCAGCTGATCAGTCGGCACTGGGTGATCGAGGACGGCGACCACGTCACCGCCGAGGTGCGCGGCGACGGGGTGGTCGGCGAGATGCCCGTGATCGCGCCGGGCGAGAGCCACGACTATGTCTCGGGCTGCCCGCTCGATACCCCGCGGGGCACGATGCAGGGCAGCTACCAGATGATCGATGCCGACGGGCGCGGTTTCGAGGTCGCGATCCCGCTGTTCGACCTGTCGGCGCCGCGCGGCTGACGCGCTAGCGGCCGATCGGGAGGTAGTCGAAGCCCGCGCGTTCGGCTTCGGCGCGGCTGTAGATGTTGCGCAGGTCGATCAGCAGCTTGCCGTTCATCGCCTGGGCCACCGCATCGAGGTCGAGCGCGCGGAATTCGTCCCATTCGGTGACGATCACCAGCGCATCGGCGCCCGCGATCGCGTCATGCTCGTCGCGGGCCCAGTGCAGCCCCTCGGGCATGTGCGGCTTGGCCATCTCCATCCCGACCGGATCGAAGACGCGCAGCTTGGCGCCCTTGTTGGCGAGCATGTTGACGAGCGGGATCGAGGGCGCGTCGCGCATGTCGTCGGTGTTGGGCTTGAAGGTGAGCCCGAGCACCGCCACCGTCTTGCCGTCGGCCGAGCCGCCGAGCGCTTGTTCGACGCGATCGGCCATGGCGTTCTTGCGGTCGTCATTGACCTTCACGACCGCGCTGACGATCTGGTTTTTAACCCCCGCTTCCTCGGCGGTGCGCAGGAGCGCCAGCGTGTCCTTGGGGAAGCAGCTGCCGCCATAGCCGGGGCCGGCGTGGAGGAACTTGGGGCCGATGCGATTGTCGAGCCCGATCCCGCGCGCGACGTCCTGGACGTCGGCACCGACCGCCTCGCACAGGTCGGCCATCTCGTTAATGAAGCTGATCTTGGTCGCGAGGAAGGCGTTGGCGGCATATTTGGTCAGCTCGGCGGTGCGGCGCGAGGTGAACAGCATCGGCGCGCGGTTGAGGAACAGCGGGCGATAGATTTCGCGCAGGACCTCGCGCGCCTTCTCGTCATTGGCACCGATGAGGATGCGGTCGGGATGCTTGAAGTCGGCGATCGCCGCGCCCTCGCGCAGGAATTCGGGGTTGGAGGCGACGGTGCACCCCTCGGGCGCGCCATTTTCCTTGAGGATCTTCGAGATCTCGTCACCGGTGCCCACGGGGACGGTCGACTTGGTGACGACGACGACCGGATGGTCGAGCGCGCCCGCCAATTCCTTCACCGCGGCGAAGACATAGGACAGGTCGGCATGCCCGTCGCCGCGCCGCGAGGGCGTGCCAACCGCGATGAACACCGCCTCGGCCCCCGCGAGCGAGGGCGCGAGTTCGGTGGTGAAGTGGAGGCGCCCCTTCTTGACGTTGGACTCGACGAGGCTGTCGAGCCCCGGCTCCCAGATCGGCATTTGTCCCGCCTCGAGCATCTCGATCTTCTTGGGGTCCTTGTCGACGCAGGTCACATGGTGGCCGAAGTCGGCGAAGCAGGCGCCCGAGACGAGCCCCACATAACCGGTACCGATGACGACAATTTTCACAAAGATCCTCCTTGGCTGGCGGGCGGGCCACGGGCGCCCGCATAGGCGCTCGGGTGGCGAACGGCAAGACAGGGTCAAGGGTTGCGCAATGACCGGCGTTGCGTTGCCGGCGCGCTCGCACCATGTTCAATCTCGATGACCCGTTTCAAGCGTTTCTCCCGGGCGGGCAAGCCGTCCGGCCCGGTCCCGCTCAAGCCCGGGCGCCGCGTCTATGCGATCGGCGACATCCACGGCTGCCGCGCCGAGCTCGACCGGCTGCTCGATCGAATCGCCGCCGACCTGGCCGGGCACGACGGCAAGTCAACGCTGATCTTCCTCGGCGACTATATCGATCGCGGCCCCGACAGCGCGGGGGTGGTCGACCGGCTGGTCGGCGGCGCGCTGCCCGGCAGCAACCAGCATTTCCTCCTCGGCAACCACGAGGCAGCGATGCTCGAAGCCGCCGAGGGCAAGGCGCTCGGCTGGCTCGCCTATGGCGGGATCCAGACGATGGAAAGCTATGGCGTCACCAAGCGCGAACTGTTCAAGGTGCCCTCGGTCAAGAAGCTGATCGCCGAGCATGTCCCGCGCGCGCACCTCGACTTTTTCCGCGCGCTCAAGCCCTACAAGAAGATCGGCGATTATCTATTCGTCCACGCGGGCATCCGGCCGGGGGTGTCGCTCGACAAGCAGAAAAAGCGCGACCTCGTCTGGATCCGCGAGGAATTCCTCGAGTCCAAGGCCGACCATGGCATGGTCGTCGTCCACGGGCATACGATCACGTCCAAGCCGCAGCACAAGAAGAACCGCATCGCGATCGACACCGGCTGCTATGCGAGCGGCAAGTTGACCGCGGCGCGGTTCGAGGGCGATCGCGTCGACTTCCTGACAAGCTAGGCTAGGCGAAGCGCGCGCCGAGCGCGGCGAGCTGCTCGTCGCCGGTCAGGTCGAGGTGGAGCGGGGTGACCGCGACGAAGCCGTCGGCGATCACCTCGAGATCGGTGCGATGCCCCGGCGTCTCGACTGTCTCGCCGGTGCCGAACCAGTAATAGCGGAACCCGCGCGGGTCGGTGCGCTCGACGATCTTGAGCCGCGAATAGTCGCGAAAGCCCTGCCGGCAGACCTTGATCCCGCGCACCTCCTCGGCCGCCAGCGGCGGGAAGTTGACGTTGACGAGGCTGCGCGCCGGCATCGGCGTGCCGACCAGCCGCGCGAGCACCTCGCCGCCGCGCGCCTCGGCGGCCTCCCAGCGCACCCCGTCGCGCGTTCCCGGGGCGGCCGAGCACTGACCCAGCGCGATCGCGGGCACCCCCGCCAGCGCGCCTTCCATCGCCGCCGACACTGTGCCCGAATAGGTGACGTCCTCGCCCAGGTTCGCGCCGCGATTGACCCCCGAGAGGATGACGTCGGGGCGCGCCTCCTTCATCAGATGGCCGAGCGCGAGCATCACCGCATCGGTCGGAGTGCCCGTCACCGAGAAGCGGCGCGGGCCGTGCTTGCGGATCCGCAGGGGACGGGTGAGGGTGAGGCTGTGTCCCGCCCCCGAGGCCTCCTCGGCAGGGGCGACCAACCAAAGTTCCTCGGCGAGCGGGGCGGCGAGTCGTTCGAGCAGTGCGAGCCCGGGGGCGTGGATTCCATCGTCGTTGGTGAGGAGGATGCGCATATCGCCTTGTTCCCGCTCGTTCGCCGCTATGCAAGCCGCAACTCCTTGCAAACGGCCAGAAATCTGCCTGTTGCGCGAAGGCCACAGCGGTCCCCCAAGCGCGTTGGGCGTACGCCGCCAAGCCTGTCAGTGCTTGTTAATCCATGCAGGTTTATGTACATGGCCCTCGGGGCTGAGGCATTCCGACTAACTATCAGGAATGCCAAAGGATTTTGCTCTCGCCTGTCGTGATGGGTGGCCTGTCGCGACAGCGACAGCTAGTGGATTTGCGGGAGGGACATTTTGGCTACAGCGCTTCACGATCTGAACGGCGAACCGAAGTTCGACACGCTCGTTCTCGACGATGATTATCGGCCGAGCGACGCGGAGGAATTCATGTGCGCCAAGCACAAGGCCTATTTCCTCGGCAAGCTGCGCGCGTGGAAGGAATCGATCGTCGAGGAGAGCCGCGCGACGATGGCGCAGCTCCAGGTCGACAGCCTGCGCGAGCCCGACCTCGCCGACCGCGCGTCGAGCGAGACCGACTGGAGCCTCGAACTGCGCACCCGCGATCGCCAGCGCAAGCTCATTGCCAAGATCGATGCCGCGATCCGTCGGCTCTACGCCGACGAATATGGCTATTGCGACGTGACCGGCGAGCCGATCTCGTTGCCGCGTCTCGAGGCACGGCCGATCGCGACCATGACGCTCGAGGCGCAGGAACGTCATGAGCGCACCGAGCGGGTCAGCCGCGACGAACGCACCGACTAGCGCGCGCGCCCGCGCGCCATGCGAAAGGGCCGCTGCTCCCCGGATGGGAGCAGCGGCCCTTTGCTGTTCGAAGAGCGGGCCTAATGGCCCTTGATCTCATCCTTCAATCGAAGCTTCTCGCGCTTGAGACGCTGGATGAGGGCCGTGTCGGGCTGCGGTCGATGCTCCTCCACCTCAATCTTGGCGGCGAGCTTGTGATGTTTTTGGGTGAGCGCCTCGACATGGGCTTGTTCCATCGAACGTCCTTTCCTTGAGTCGTTGAGGAACCCCCAACAAACCACATCCTCAGCGCTTTGTCGCCTCCCGCCGCCTCGGCTCGTCGAGATCCGCGCCTCGGGTGGGCGATAACCGCGCGCGGCAGGTGACAGCAGCCGCGCCGCGCGGCTACGATCAGCGGCGATGAACGATGATGACCCCCGCCTGCTCCTCGACGCGCTGCGCGCCGAGCATCGCCGTCTCGACGAGGAGGTTGAGCGCCTTGAGGCCGAGAGCGAGGTCGACAGCCTCGAACTGGCCCGGCTCAAGAAGGCTAAGCTCCGGCTCAAGGACGAGATCGCCGCGGTCGCCGACGAGACCACCCCCGACATCATCGCCTGACCCGCGCGGGCTGTGCCAAAACGGTGCGCCGCGGACCCCGCTCGCGGCTGCCCCGTTTATACCGCGGGCATTTGCTGGCATGATGGGACCGATGACCGACACACCCGACCCGATACCGGAGGTGGCCCACGGCCCGCGGATCACCCCGCGGCTGGTCGACGCGCTCTATCGCGAGGCGATGCTGCTGGCCGACGAGGCGCGCGCCTATTTCGACGTCGAGGGGCGCCGCGACCGCGCCGAACTGCCCGCGGCCGCGCGGGTCGCTTTCGCCGGCGAATCGCTCAAGGTGACGACGCGGGTGATGCACATCGTCGCCTGGCTGTTGACGCAGAAGGCGATCGAGGGCGGCGAGATTGCGCGCGGCACCAGCGCGGTGCAGGAACGGCGGCTCGGGCACGCCAACCCGCCCGAGGCCGACCTGTTGCCCGCGCTCCCCGCCGAGGCGCAGCGGCTCATCAACCTGAGCACCGACCTCTACGAGCGGGTCAAGCGGCTCGACGAGAACGAACATGATCCCGCGCCGGTGGAAAGCCCCGCGCGCGCGCTGCTCGGGCGCCTGCAGCGCGACCTCGGGGGCTGAGCCCGCTTTAGTCGTCGCAGCGCCCGCCGGGCAGCGCGCGGTCGCCGCGCGCGACCGGCGTCGTCACCGCCTCGGCGCGCGGATGCCAGCGCACGACCACGAAGTCGGCGCCCTCGCGCCCCGCTTGCGCCGCATGCACCGTTCCCGCCGCCAGCGTCGCCCATTCCCCGGGGCGCAGGCAGCGCGGCGCGCGCTCGCCAGCGACGCGCAGCTCGAGCGCGCCGCGGACCAGGCGGAGCGCTTCGTCGCCGGCATGCCGGTGGGGGGGCACCGCTTCCTCGCGCCCGAGCGTGATCTCGGTGACGATGATCGCGTGCGCGGGGTCGAGCTGCGAGGCCAGCCGCGCCTCGAGCGCCGGGGGCGGGGGGGTGCCGCCCGACCCGCCGGGTCCGGCACAGGCGCCGAGCAGCGCCAGCGGGGCGAGGAGGAGCGCGCGGCTAGTCACAGAGCTTCGCCTTGGCCGCCGCATATTCCTCGGCCAGCCGGGCCACGCGCTCGC
Source organism: Sphingomicrobium astaxanthinifaciens (assembly GCF_022865105.1). Classification (GTDB taxonomy): domain Bacteria; phylum Pseudomonadota; class Alphaproteobacteria; order Sphingomonadales; family Sphingomonadaceae; genus Sphingomicrobium; species Sphingomicrobium astaxanthinifaciens. The sequence continues at coordinate 123,375 of NZ_JAKNYM010000001.1, read as the reverse complement.
CAGCGCCGACGATCTCCTTGACCGTCCCGATCCCTTGGCCCGATCCCCAGATGTCCTTCCACGCCTTGGCACCGCCGAAGTTCATGCTCGAGGGGTCGGCCTCGGGCAGCGCGTCGGGGTCCATCCCCGCCTTGGCGATCGAGCCCTTGAGATAATTGCCATAGACCCCGGTGAAGAGCGAGGAGCCGACGATGTCGTCGGCTCCGCTGGTGACGATTTCCTGCTTGTAGGCGTCCATCGCGCGCGCCTCGTGTGTGGCGATGAAGGGCGAGCCGATATAGGCGCCGTCGGCCCCCATCGCCTGCGCCGCAAGCACCGCGCCGCCATGCGCGATCGCGCCCGACAGGAACAGCGGGCCGTCGAAATAGTCGCGGATCTCCTGGATCAGCGCGAAGGGCGAGAGCTTGCCCGCGTGCCCGCCCGCGCCCGCGGCCACCGCGATCAGCCCGTCGGCCCCCTTGTCGAGCGCCTTGCGCGCGAAGCGGTTGTTGATGATGTCGTGGAGCGTGATCCCGCCCCAGTCATGGACCGCGTGGTTGAGCTCCTCGCGCGCGCCGAGCGAGGTGATGACGATCGGCACCTTGTATTTCTCGCAGGTCACGAGGTCCTCCTCCCAACGCGTGTTGGTGGGATGGACAATCTGGTTGACCGCGAAGGGCGCCGCGGGCCGGTCGGGGTTCTCGGCGTCATGCTTGGCGAGCGCCTCGGTGATCTCGGCGAGCCATTCGTCGAGCTGGCTCTGCGGGCGCGCATTGAGCGCGGGAAAGCTGCCGACGATCCCCGCCTTGCACTGCGCGATCACCAGCGCGGGGTGCGAGATGATGAACAGCGGCGCGCCGATGACGGGAAGGCGCAGGTTATCGAACAGGGGCGGCAGGCTCATCGCGGGCTCCTAGCTGAGGTCGTGATAGTCGGCATACCAGCGCACGAATGCGCGCGCGCCGGTCTCGAGCGGGGTGGTCGGGGAAAATCCGGTCGCGGCCTGAAGCGGCGCGATGTCGGCGAAGGTGGCGGGTACGTCGCCGGGCTCGATCGCCGCGAGTTCGGTGCGCGCCTTGCGCCCGGTGGCCTCCTCGAGGATCGCGACCAGCGTGGCGACCTTCTCGGGCTGGTGGTTGCCGATGTTGAAGAGCGCATGGGGGGCCTTCGACCCGCCCGGCTTCTCGCTGCCATCATCGGCGGGCGGGCGCTCGAGGCAGGCGAGGATGCCGCCCACGATATCGTCGATATAGGTGAAGTCGCGCCGCATCCGCCCGTGGTTGAACAGCCGGATCGTCTCGCCCTTGTAGAGCGCCTCGGTGAACAGCCACATCGCCATGTCGGGGCGGCCCCACGGACCGTAGACGGTGAAGAAGCGTAGCCCCGTCATCGGCACGCGGTAGAGATGCGCATAGCTCTCGCTCATCAGCTCGCCCGCGCGCTTGGTCGCGGCGTAGAGCGACACCGGGTGGTCGACCCGGTCGGCGACCGAGAAGGGCATCGCCTCGTTGCCGCCATAGACCGAGGAGGAGCTGGCGTAGACGAAATGCGCGGGCTCCTGCGCGCGCGCCAGCTCGAGCAGGTTGAGGTGCCCGACGAGGTTGGCGTCGGCATAGTCGTGCGGCTGCCTGAGGCTGTGCCGCACCCCGGCCTGCGCGCCGAGGTGGATGATCCGGTTGAAGCGGTGGCGGCGCCCGAGGTCGGCCATCGCCGCCCGGTCAGCAAAGTCGATCTTCTCGAAGGTCAACCCCGAGGGCGCGCCGATCCAGTCGAGCCGCGCGCGCTTGAGCGCGGGATCGTAATAGGCGTTGAGATTGTCGATCCCGACCACGCGTTCACCCCGCTCGAGCAGCGCCTTGCAGGTCGCGGATCCGATGAAGCCTGCCGCCCCGGTGACGAGAATGGTCATGCGCCGCTCCTAACCCGCACCGCGCCGCCCCGCCACCCCATATTCGGAACCGCCGCGCCTACCCGGGCTTTCAAGCCCCCATGAACCTTCTCGCTTCCGCAACGATCGAACAGGTCGACGCCGACTTCAACGAGAGCATGGAGACCATCAACGGGCTGGTCGACGGCTTCTTCGCCGCGCTGCCCAAGATGGCGATCGCGCTGGTCGTTTTCCTCATCTTCTGGGTGATCGCCGGGATCGTTCGTAAGGTGATCCGGCGCGCCTCCTTTGGCGACGGGGGCTCGGCGCTTTCGACGGTCTTTTCGCGCATCGCTTACTGGGTGCTGTTGATCGTCGGCCTGTTCGTGGCGCTGACCATCGTGCTGCCCTCGCTCACGCCGGGCCAGCTCATCGGCGGTCTCGGGATCGGCGGCCTCGCCATCGGCTTCGCCTTCCAGGACATCTTCCAGAACCTGCTTGCGGGCATCCTCATCCTCATCCGCCAGCCATTCAGGGTGGGGGACGAGATCGAGAGCGGTGATTTCACCGGCCGGGTCGAGGCGATCGAGACTCGCGCAACCTTCATCCGTACCTTCGATGGGCGCCGCGTCATAATCCCCAACAAGCAGATCTATTCGGATCCGCTCAAGGTCGTCAGCGCCTTCGACCATCGTCGCAGCCAATATGACATCGGCATCGGTTACGGCGACGATATCCGACAGGCGAAGGCGATCATCCTCGAGACATTAGAGAACACCGAAGGGGTGCTCGGCGAGCCTGCTCCCGACGTTCTGGTCGAGGACCTCGCGGCGAGCTGGATCACGCTGCGCGCGCGTTGGTGGCACGACAGCGTGCGTTCCGACGAGGTCAGGACGCGCAGCCGCGTGATCGAGAATGTCGCCTACGCGCTGACCGAGGCGGGGATCGACCTGCCGTTCGAGACCAACGTGCTGCTGTTCCACGACCAGACCGAGGAAACCGACGGCGACCGGTCGGCGCAGCGCGAGGGCTGGCCGAGCCAGGACGACAATCCGCGCCCGCGCTACAGGCTCGACCGCCCGGGCGACGGCGATGCCAATCGCGGGCGCGCGGGCACCATCGAGGAGATCTGACGGCAGCCGCGAGGGGCAGGGCGCTCGCCCGCGCCTGCCCCCGCGACGCTGCCGCGCCGATCAGCCCGCGAGCGTCTCGAGCAGCGCGGCCAGCGCCGCCTTCCGCGCCGCATCCTCGCCGCCCTCGAGCACCGGGATCAGGCGCTTAACCAGTTCCATGTCGCCCGCCTTGAGCGCGGCGCGCAGCTGCGCGATCCGCGCCGGATCGAGGCTCTTGGCGCGCTCGAGCTGGTCGAGATAGGCCAGCGCCACTACGGGGTCGGCCTGCCAGCGCAGCTCGCGCTGCTGCTGCGGGTTGAACGGGCCGTCCGCGATCGCGAGCCCCGCCGCCGCGATCTCGTTGACCGACAGGAAATCGCTCGGTTCGAGCGCGAAAACGTCGAGCCCGCGCGTGATCTCGGTGCCGTAGAGCCGCCCGTTGTAGAAATAGGTCGACCAGTAGCCGCCGAAGCTCATCCGCTCGTCGAACACCGGGCCGCGGTCGAAATAGGCGATTTCGACCGGGTTGTCGCTGTCGGTGAAGTCCATGATGGACAGTCCGCCCTGGTACCAGGCCTGCGCGAACAGGTCGCGCCCGGGCACGGGGATCGCCGAACCGTTGTGCGCGACGCAATTTTCCTCGTCCGACTGCGGCGCGGGCAGCTTGTAGTAGCTGCGGAAGACGAGCTTGCCGTCGACGATGTCATAGATCGCGTCGGCACCCCAGGTGTCGGGGTCCGAGGCGCGGCAGCGCGGCCGCCCGCCGCCGCCCCACTCGTCGGTGAAGACGACCTTGGTGCCGTCGTTGTTGAAGGTGGCCGAGTGCCAATAGGCGAAGCCCTTGTCGGTCACCGCGTCGATCCGCACCGGCTTCATCGGGTCGGAGATGTCGAGCAGGATGCCGTTGCCCGAACAGGCTCCCGCCGCGATCTTGCGCTCGGGAAACACGGTGATGTCGTGGCACTGGTTGGTTTGATAGGTCGTCTGCGTGCCCTCGCCATGGTCGCCGCCGCGCCACAGGCCGGCGATATTGCCCTCGGCATCGGCGAAGATGCGGGGGCTGTTGACGATCCGCGCCGCGGCGGGATCGGCCACCGGGATCTCGACCACGTCGATCGAGAACAGCGCGGTGCGCGTGTCGCCCGGCACAAAGCCGATACATCCCGCCAGCTCCTTCTCGTCGCGCACCCCCGCGGTGCCCGAGACATAGACGATCACACGCTCGTCGTTCGCATCGACGATCGAATGGGTGTGGCTGCCGCGGCAGGTCTGAACGAGGCCCACTTGGCGGGGCATCGCGAGGTCGGAGATGTCGAAGATGCGGATGCCGCGAAAGCGCTCCTCGCTGACGTCCTCGCTGACTCCCTCGAGCCCGCAATCGACCCGCCCGCGACCCTGCTCGACGCTCATGATCAGGAGGTCGCCGACCACCGACACGTCGCCCTGTCCGCCCGGGCAGACCACCGAGCTGAGCAGTTCGGGCACCCCGTCCTCGGCGAGCCGGTACATGTTGAAACCGTGATAGTTGCCGACGAACAGCTTGTCCTTGTCGAATGCCATATCAGTCTGCGCGAAGCTGAGCAGCGGCGAGCGCGCGTCCCACACGCGGTCGGGTACGCCGTCGCCGTCCTCGTCGCTGTCCGACAGGGGCGGCAGTCCCGAGGGGCTGGCGGGGTCGAAGAACCCGACTGGCTTTTTGAGGCTGGCCACCTTGCGCAGGTTCCAGATGGCCTCGCCCGCGTCGTACAACCCGGGGGCGAGCCCGACGCGGGGGTCTTCCGACAGCCCGGCGAGCAGCAGGTTCATCTTGGCGATCTCGGCGCGCTGGTCGGCGACCACGTCGTTGGCGAACTCGGCGAGCAGCGGGTCGCGCGCGGTGCCGGGAAGGTCGAGCAGGTCGCGCACCATCGCGAGCGCGCCCTCGTGGTGGGCGATCATTAGCTTGAGGAAGCGGCGGTCGAAGTCTTGTCCCTCGGCGGCGGCGAGCGCGGCCATCTCGGCGGGGCTGGCCATGCCCGCCATCGTCGCCATCGCCTCGGGGCTCATGCCGTGGTTGTCATGGTCCATCGCGCCTTCGGCCTTCGCCGCATGGGTCATAGGGTCGGGAGCATGTTCGCCGCGCTGTTCAAGCCACGTGCGCATGAAAGCGATTTCGTCATCCTGGCTCGCCGTGATGCGCGCGGCAGCCTCGAGTACTGCGGCATGAGCGCTCCGCCCCTCGGCAAGATCAGCCATTAGGGTGGCTTGGTGATGGTGATGGATCATCGCCTGCATGAATGCGACATCGGCCTCGGTGTAGCTGGTGTCGGCGATGGCACCTGCTTCCTCGGGACTAATGATCCGGGAGGGTTCGCCCGGCGCGCCAGGAAGGATGATCTGCTGCGCCGCGGCGGGGGCAGCAAGCGCGATCAGGCTGGCGCAGCAGGTCAGCCGCTGAAGATTGGTCATCGGGTCACTCCTCGTGGATGCTTATTTGCGCGCATGTTGAAGGGTGCGGAAGGAAAAGCAATCGAGCTTTTGACACACGGGCGCCCCCTGCCGACGACGGGCGGAATCAAGTCAAACTTTAGCGTCAGCCGTTGCGCGAGCGATGTAGTAGGGCAAAGCGGCTTCGATGCCCGCCTCAACCCTATGGCTCGGGGCGTAGCCGAGCGCATCGATCGCCTTGCTAGTATCAGCGCGCGAGTGGCGCACATCGCCCTTGCGAAAGGGGCCATACTCAGGGTCGTGAGGATAGTCGTGACCGAGATTGCGCAGTTTGTCGCGCAACATCGCGAAAAGCTGATTGAGGCTTGTTTGGTCGCCGAGCGCGACATTGTAGACTTGATGAAGAGTATCGTTGTCGGTGATCGCAGCGCGCAAATTCGCCTGAACCGCATTGGCAACGAAGCAGAAGTCACGGCTGGTTTCGCCGTCACCGTTGATTTTGACCTGCGCCTTGTCCAGCATCGCCGCAACCCATTTCGGGATGACTGCGGCATAGGCGCCGTCGGGGTCCTGCCGTGGACCGAAGACATTGAAATAGCGCAGGCCCACCGCCGGCTGCTCGTAAACCCGAGCCCAAACGTCCGCGTAAACCTCATTCATGAATTTGGTCGCGGCGTAGGGGCTCAAGGGATTACCGATCCGGTCCTCACGCTTGGGCAGATTAGGCTCGTCGCCGTAGGTCGACGAGCTCGCAGCGTAAACGACGCGCTCGACCTTCGCGTGGCGTGCGGCGTCAAGCATATTGATGAAGCCCGTCACATTGACGTCGTGGCTAGTCAGCGGGTCAGCGATTGAGCGCGGTACCGAACCCAGCGCTGCTTGGTGAAGAACGTAGGTCACACCCTCGACCGCCCTGGCGCAGGTTTCGCGATCGCGGATGTCGCCCTCGATAAAGGTGAATCGGCTCGCTGCCTCGGATGGAAGCACCTCAAGAACCTCATCCAGATTGCGCCGATGGCCCGTAGAAAAATTGTCTAGCCCGACGACTTCTTGCTCTGCAGCGAGCAACGCCTCCACGATGTTCGAACCGATGAAGCCGGCCGCACCGGTCACCAGCCAGCGATGTTTTTGATTTTGAAGGAGTTCGCGGGCGAATTCGTACATGTTAAAGTCCAAGCCACCTGTTGGGAATTTCGGATGGCCTTCCTTCAGTTTTGAAACGCGACTGTCAACGGCTTTGCAGGTCGCCTGCTGGCAGGTGGGCCGGTCGAAGCTTGGCGCAGGCGAGCGGGATTGCGTTCGCAGGAAAAATCGATCAAGCGGGCCTGCAATCTGCAAGGGTGCTGCGCTATGGGATCGGGCGTCCTGCACTTTTGTCAGGTTAAGGAACTACGAGGGCCGAAGGCCTTTAGGAGCGCAGTAGCAAAGTAGCTAGGGACTGAATTGTGATGTTGAAATTGGACGAAGTGCGGATTGCGGTCATCGGTCTCGGCTACGTGGGCCTGCCGCTGGCGGTTGAGTTTGGTAAGAGCCGACCGGTAATTGGATTTGACATCAACGAAGCCCGAGTGGCGCAGCTGCGCGAGGGACGTGACGATACTCTGGAAGTGTCCAGCGAGGAGTTGTCAGAGGCTCAGCACCTCTCGTTCACCAGTGATCGAGCGGACCTTTCAGGCGCAAATGTCTATATTGTCACTGTCCCCACGCCAATTGACGCTCATAAAAAGCCTGACCTTGGCCCTCTCGTTTCTGCGAGCCGGATGATCGGTCCATATTTGTCGGACGGTGATATCGTTATTTACGAGTCGACCGTTTATCCAGGCTGCACGGAAGAGGACTGCGTCCCGGTTCTCGAGCAAACGTCGGGGAAGAAACTCAACGAGGATTTTTACGTCGGCTACAGCCCCGAGCGAATTAACCCTGGCGACAAGCAACATCGCCTTCCTGACATCAAGAAGGTTACGGCCGGGTCGACGCGGGAGGCCGCAGACCTAGTCGACGCCCTGTACTCCACGATTATTCGAGCCGGCACCCATAAGGCTTCTGCGATCAAGGTGGCGGAAGCGGCCAAGGTCATCGAGAACACTCAGCGCGACCTCAATATCGCGCTCGTCAACGAGCTTGCGATCATCTTCTCGAAGTTGGGCATCGATACCGAAGCCGTTTTGGAAGCGGCCGGTACAAAATGGAACTTTCTTCCGTTTCGGCCCGGCCTGGTTGGCGGCCACTGTATCGGTGTCGATCCATATTACCTCACCCACAAAGCAGAGGCGATCGGTTATCATCCCGAGATCATTCTTGCTGGTCGGCGCCTCAACGACGCGATGGGGAGTTACGCCGCAAGCGCGCTCGTGAAAGCGATGTTGAAGCGGCGCTTACACGTGCAGGGTGCTCGCATTCTGATCCTCGGTCTAACATTCAAAGAAAACTGCCCGGATCTTCGGAATAGCAAGGTCATCGATCTGATCGCCGAGCTCAAAGAATTCGGGGCTCAAGTGGACGTTCACGATCCGTGGGTGGATCCCGAAGAGGCACGCCGCGAATACGGGGTCGAACTGGTGGCTGATCCTGGCACTGGAACCTATGATTCAATCGTGCTCGCCGTGGCGCATGATGAATTCAAGGAAATGGGTGTCGCAAAAATTCGTCAAATGGGCCGTGATCATGCGGTGCTATTTGACCTCAAATCACTCTTCCCCGCCGACGAAACCGATCTTCGCCTCTAGGTAAGACATCCGACGGGGGAGTGTGGTCCTGCGTGGCGCGCTCGGCACGGTCGCTCTTGGCCGTGTCGCTAGACCGTTGTGCGTAGTAGCATCGCTTCGCTCCCAGCCTACCCGCTTTCGCGAGCCATCGACATTCTTCGGGTCACCGCGGCCCGCAGCAGCGGCATGAGGTGGCGCAGTGTCGGCAAGATCTCATAGTGCCTTGCTGAGGTAGTCACTTAGCTCGATCGGCTTCAAAAGTCTTAACGTTTGGTGAAATTTTCGGCCGACATTTGCTGTCTATTCCCTGAAATACCGTCTTCGGGGGGAAGAAGAAGCCCTGAAATGCCCGAGTTTTGATATTAAATTCGTATTAACGGCTTCCAGTCACCCCTGCGTTAGTGCGGCTGAGTTAATAGCTTTCGGTGTGAGCCCCAAAAGCGGGGTCCGAAGGTGAAGGGGTAACAGCCATGAAAACCAAGTACGCCATCAGTGTAGCAAGTGCCGCTATCATGGTATCAGCAAGCCACGCTGCGTATGCTCGGGACAAGGTTGAACCTACGATCCAGAGCGGTCGTCAAACTGCGGTGGTTACACCGCAGTCCCTCCGTCATGGCGTGGTTGAAACTGCCGGGGGCACGGTTGATCCGCTCTACGGAACGATCGATCCCTTTTACGGGACGATTAATCCTTTCTACGGCGATATTCAGGCGTTCTGGGGAACTATCAATCCGTTCTATGGTACCATCAACCCCTTCTATGGCACCATCGAACCCTTCTATGGGACCATTCAGCCATTCTATGGAACCATCAATCCATTCTACGGTGATATCCAGGCCTTCTGGGGCGATATTCAGGCCTTTCACAACGGCACCCAAGCCCTGAATTCAACTTATCTGACGGGCGTCGGAGAGTTTTGGGCAGAGACGACCGCTGCCTGGAGCGATATTGATCAGCAGTGGGCGGCAGTTCAGGTTTCGGATGTTGCTCTTCTCACTGTGGCAGATGCTACCGCGTTGAATTCCGTTCATCGTCAGCTTCTCGCGCTGATGGATAAATCGAAGGCAAAATGGGGCAGTCAGGTCGCCGAAAAAACCGGGAAAAGTTTTGAAGAAGCGTTTGCCAACGTAATTTTCGCGCGGCACGGAATTGATATAAACGATCCCAATAGCCTTGCCAATCTAAACGCAATTGATCGCGCGCGTTTTTTCATGGACTGGCATGACAGCTTGATGACCTATTCTGGGTTCGACCATGTCGATCATTGGATGGGGGCAATCAACTGGACGCCCGCAATTACTCAGCAGCAGGGATCGGGTGCGGATACGGTGATCGGCATCATCGATAGTTCGATTGTTTCAAGCGCGGACCTTGCTGATAACGTCCTTTGGTCTGGCGGTAATGAGGTCGACCTTGGGGGACATGGCGCTGGTGTCGCCAGCCTCATCTATGCCGCCCATGACGGTGAAGGCGTGATGGGCATCGCGCCGAACGCGAAGATCACCGCGTATAATCCCTTTGGCGTGGACGGTACGGCAGAGTGGTCCGACGTAACGACGGCCATCGTTGCGTTGAAAACGCTGCAACTTTTCGGTCTCGATACGGATCCTAGGGCCAGTATCATTAACCTCTCTCTCGGCGAGAGTGGCTGGACGCTCGCGCCTGGTACGAACGACGTTTTCTCAGATCCTCTTGTGGCTGCCTTCAAGGACGATACAGTCTATGTGGTCGCTGCCGGCAACGACGGTGTGGCTCAGACTCAGGATATCGAATGGAACTTCGCAACTGACCCCTCGCTGATCGTCGTGGGATCGGTGAATCCGAGCGGCTCTATCTCGCAATTTTCGAATAAGCCAGGCAATGCCTGTCTGCTCGATAATGGCGTTTGCTACGAAGAAAACCTACTGCAGAACCGCTTCATCGTCGCCCCGGGTGAGATGATCCTTGTTGCTGATGGGCAGGGGGGTTTCGTCCGCCGGTCAGGCACGTCGTTTGCAGCCCCGCTTGTCTCGGGGGCCATCGCGCTCATTCATGACCGTTGGCCTTGGCTTGCCCAGCATCCAGACGAGACGGTCGAGATTATTTTCCGTTCGGCTCGTGACCTCGGCGACCCAGGTGTCGACCCAGTTTATGGCTGGGGAATGCTCGACGTGATTGCTTCGCAATCACCTCTCGATTTCGGCGCCCTTCAATTCACGCTTTTTGAAAAGAAAGGGCGTTTTTACCACAGCTACAACGCGCGAGCGCAAGACATTGTGGCTTCTGGAATTCCCTCGACGTGGGAGACCTCGGAGGTCTTCTTCCACATGCTTGAACATATCGGTGACACCCACCGAGATTTCAGCGTGCCCATGTCGACCGTTCTCTATGGCAAGAGCACCAATGTGAACGGTAGCTGGCAATACCTGCAAAGCTATATCAGCAGCCGATTTGCCGAGTGGATTCTCAGTGGGGGCACCGATTCTGATGGCGATGGCCGGGCTGGATTTAGCGATATCCAATCGATGGAGCGGCCTCGGATTGGCAGTTGGGGGCTTCGCTACGATGCAATCTTGCCTCGACTGACCCATGATGGAATTCTCACGCCTACGCACATGGCTGCCACCATGGAAGATCCTACCAACCGCATCCAACTGACAGTGGGATCCGGGCAGGGTGCGCTGGCGCTTAATGGTCGTCGCTTTAACATGGTCAGCGACCATGACCGGCACCTGGGGGGCGTCAATCCAGTTCTTGGGTTTGCCTCTGGCGATGCCTTTGCCGCGGCGCGCTACCAGCTAAGCGAGCACACGGGCGTAAAGGTGGGGCTCAGTCACGCGCGTACGGGCGCTGACGACATGGTGGGCTTGGACCCGATCGAATTTAAACTGCGTGACCGCCTTGAGGACCATCGGGCGAGTGCGCTTTCTGTCAAAGTGGACCACCAGCTTGCCAGCGGCTTTGGGCTGGAATTGGAATACACAAGACTCAATGAGGGTAATGCTCTCTTTGGGACTCAATCGACGCTTCCTGCTCTTATTGGGTCGGGTTCGGCTACTGAGTCCGTCAGTCTCTCGGCTGGATTAGACTTAGCTGGCGGATTCTCGATAGATGCCTCTGCAACGCTAGCGCGGAGCGAAATGGAGGAAGGGCAGGCGATTGCAGCGACGTCTCCCATCCTCAGTTCGGCCTCGCAATTAACCGTTAAAAAGAGCGGTCTCCTGGCGAAACGGGATGCGATCCGTATCTCTGTTGCCCAGCCACTCAACGTCGAGCGCGGGGAGATGGAACTTGTAAGTCTCGGGGTGACTGATCGAGAGACGGGTGACCTCGGAGAGGTTGTTCAGACCTTCAGTATTAAGGGCAAGCGACGTCTTGTAGGCGAGGCTGCTTACCTCGTGCCAGTCAGTCAACGAGGCGAACTATCGCTGTACGCTCGGTACGAAGCGGCCGGCGCGGAAAACATGCCGCAAAGCCATGTTCTGGGCGGAAGTTTGAATATCGGCTTCTAATCAGCACATCCACAAAAAAAATTAATCAATCTAAGCGATGTCTTGGATAATTGAGTAGTGTCTCGGGGGCAAAAAATAGTGTCGGACAATTTTCGAAAAGGCTTGGCAGTCGCATTCACAGCGTTGACTGTCGTCGCTGCCACTCCTGTTTCCGCAAGCACACCCGAGGAATTTGATCAAAAGATCGAGTTTGCGAAGAATAACATGATGGCTGACAGCGCGTCTGCTCTTGAAGCGGCGCGTGAAGCTCATGACCTGGCGAGTGGCAATGGCCAGCGTCTATCAATGGCGCGCTTGACCGCGAAGTGGTTGGAAGGCGAGGCGCTGATGCGCCTCAACCGCGGCACGGAGGCTGCGGAGATTATCGAGGCCTCTCTGCGTGACGTCGAACGCATCGCGCCTGATAGTAAATTGCATGCGGACCTTCTCCGCTCACGAGCATCAAATAGTGCGTACCGTGGGGAGTATGGAGACGCCCTTGCAGCTTACACCGATGCTCATCAGCGGTACGAAGCTCTCGGTGATGATCGAAGCGGTGCGATCGTCCTGCAAAACATTGGATCTTTATATGCGGACGCGCGCGATTATGAGCGCGCGCTCGGCTACTATGAGCAGGCCAGTGCGGCGTTTCCGGAGGACAAGGCCCTAACCTTGTCCGCTAAGAACAATCTCGGCAATGCGTTTAAGGAGTTGGGCCGATACGATGATGCCGAAAGCGCGTTTAATGAGGCATTCGAAATTGCATCTTCCATGGAGAGTCCGCTCCTCGAGGCGCGGATCCTTACTAACATTGCCTCAACGCTTTATCTGAAGGGCGAGTTGGATAACGCTGAAGCAACTTTGATGCGCGGCCTCGGCCTCGTGGACGCAGGGGCAGAGCAATGGGCACCTTTTCTTTATGGCGTCAGAGCTCAGATCGCGGTCGACCGCGGTAACTTTAAGCTTGCAGAGCGATACATCGCACGCACATTCGACGGGTTGGACCTGGCCACGACGCCGAGCTACTTCCGCGATTTCCACGAAACCGCGTTTAACGCACTTTCCGCACTTGGCATGTACGAGCGCGCCAATGCCCACCTCTTGGCGTTCAACCGATTGGAGGGGCAGGCACGCGATCTGTCAGCCAAAGCAAATAATGCCCTTCTCGCAGCCCGCTTCGATGCCGCCAATCGCGAACTACGCATCTCACGTTTGTCGGCTGAAAAGGCTGCCAATGCGGTGCGCCTCACTAAGGCTCAGAACCAAGTCTATCTTCTGAGTGCCGGGATTGCGTTCGCAATTATCGCTTTCCTGGGCGCACTTTTCACCCTTCGAACGGTCGCACGCAGTCGGCGCGCAATTGCGGCAGCCAACGATCGGCTAGTCTACGTGTCGCAGCATGATGGTCTTACCGATCTTTATGCGCGAGAGCACTTCCGCACACTCCTTGAGAAATATCAGGCGTGCGCGACGGAAGCGGGCCAGCAAGGCGTGCTTATGCTAATTGACCTCGACAGGTTCAAACAGGTGAATGACATATACGGGCACGTTGTAGGCGATCACCTCTTGGCCAACGTCGCCAAGCGTTTCCGTGCGTCAACGGGCGACGCTGCGATCATCGGACGACTTGGCGGCGACGAGTTCGGGGTGATTTTGCCGCCCCCCTCGACTATCGCGGAAGGTGAAGCAATCGCCAAGCGCCTGATCGAGGAGGTCAGCGCGCCATATCGCATCGAGGGTCATGACATGACCATCGGAGCTTCGGTTGGCATTACGGCGTTTGGGGAGAGTGGGGCGACTACGAGTTCGCTACTCACCAACGCAGACTTGTCGCTATATGAAGCCAAGGCTCGGGGTCGCGGTACGCATGTTACCTTCGAGCCTCGTATGCGACGAGAACTGGAAGAGCGGTCCAATCTTGAGGCGGATCTGGAAGCCGCGCTGCAGAACGGCGAGTTGGACATTTCCTACCAACCGATTGTGAGTTCTGACGGTCGCAAGGTTGTTTATTACGAAGCGCTGATGCGGTGGAATCACCCTATCCGCGGCCCGATTATGCCTAGTGTGTTCATTCCGATCGCTGAAAACGCGCTGCTGATTGAGCAGCTAGGGTGCTGGATGCTTCGGTCTGCCTGCGAGGCTGCTACAACCTGGCCGAAGGACGTGAAGTTGACCGTCAATGTCTCTTCGCTGCAGCTGCACAACAACGCATTCCTAGGCACCGTCGTCGACGCGTTGGCACAAAGCGGTCTTGAACCTCATCGCTTGATCCTCGAACTCACAGAGTCGGTCGTTCTTGAGATGGACGAGCAACTGGAAGCACTGCTGGCCAGCCTCAACAAAATTGGCGTGACATTTGCTCTGGACGATTTCGGGCGCGGCTACAGCTCGCTCAACTACATCGAAAAGATGAACTTCTCGATGATCAAAATCGACCGTGATTTTGTTCAGTCGGCAGCGGCAGGTTCTCCTAAAAGTGAGGCAATCATCACTGCAATTGTGTCCTTGGCAGAAGCGCTTGGCATCGCTGTAACCGCTGAAGGCATCGAGCGCGAGGAGCAAATGATGGCTATGTCTGCGCTGGGTTGCACGAGCTTCCAAGGCTATCACTTTGGACGCCCAGCTCCGCTGCTAAAGGCAGCTCTTTCGGAAAGCCGCACGGCCTCCGGGAAAGCCGCCTGAGACTGAATTTTCAACGGTTCTAACGCACCCTCTGTGACCTGCTGAAGATGTAGCTCATCACTCCAGAAGAAGCTGACTCGCGGAGGTGCCCGAGGCGAACCAACTGCGCTATCTTTCGACGCTTAACGTGCTCGCCAGTGAGCACCACAGTCGACCATCGTTTTCTTACGCTAGGACGTTCATCGAGGGGCTGCATGGATCGGAATAGAGGTGCGCTAGGACGACAAATTAGGATGGCGAGGCGCGACCCTCCTGGACGCATTCGATCTTCGGTTGCATCGTGAGAGGCTGGGAGGCTTGCGAGGACCGATTGCATCTCTGGTTAGGTTTCGCGCTGACCCTGGTTCTCATCTATCGACGGCCGCATGTTCGATCCCCATTACGCGAAAGTACGTAGGGGGCGGCAACCCGATGGTTACGAAATTTCGAGATGCTCAGTTAAATCGAGGATGCGAAAGCGATTATGAGCAACTCTGCAACGAAATTTGTAAACGAACTAATCCAACCGCTGGGCGAACGGGATATCCCGGAAGTACTGCGCTCAAAGGTCGAGGATCATCGTCAGAATCTCGAGGGTCTTGCCCTTTCCCTTGCTAGTAGCGGGGCCTCGGAAGAGATGATCCGTCAAGTTGTATCTGGAGCCTTCGCAAGCTTCGAAGCTGAATTTACTCGAACGATTTTGGAGATCCGGGGCTAAAATGCGTAATAAGCTGAAAACCGATGAACAAGGCCGGATCAGGGCTCTCAATCGACTTCAGATCCTAGACACCTCTGTCGAGAAGCCGTTTGAGAATATCGTTTCGCTAGTCAAGCAGACCCTCAACGTTCCTATCAGTGCTGTTTCGCTAGTCGACACCGATCGCCAGTGGTTTAAGGCATCCTGCGGATTGCCGACGAGCGAAACCGCCCGTGACATCTCATTTTGTACGCATACGATTCAGAATGAAGTCCCTTTCATCGTCGAAGATGCCGCTCAGCATCCGTTTATGGCTGAGAGCCCTCTTGTCACGAGCGAACCGAATATCCGTAGCTACGCCGGAATTCCTCTTAAAATGAGCGACGGGTACAATGTGGGCGCTCTGTGCGCGATCGATACCAAGCCGCGGGAATTTACCAAGGCCGAGATCGCCATCCTCGAGAATTTCGCTCGGATTGTTGTAGACGAACTCGAGCTACGCGAAATTGCCTCCATTGATACGCTCACGGGGTCTCTTTCCAGAAGGGCCTGGACCAAAGCTGCCGAGGCGGAGCTTTCGAGGATCTCTAGGTATCACCGAGATTGCGCAATTCTCATCTTGGATATCGACCACTTCAAATCGGTCAATGATGAGTTCGGGCATGACGTTGGCGATGAAGTGCTTGCTCGATTTGTGACGGTCGCTAGTGCACAGCTTCGCGAGACCGATGTGATGGGGCGGATCGGGGGTGAGGAATTCGCAATCCTTCTACCGGAAACTAATTTGGAAGCCTCTGTGGCCCTTGGAAACCGTATTTGTGATGCCCTGCGAGCTACCACGATGAGCTGCTTGAACGGTCGTGCCTGCACCGTCAGTGTGGGTGCCGCAAAGTTGGATGCAGCGATTGGGCTGAAGCGTGCGATGCGTTATGCTGACGAGGCCCTTTACGACGCTAAGTCGCTTGGACGCGACCGTGTGTGCTCCGCCGAGCCCAAGACAGAATCGGAAGCCGCCTGATTGTTTCCGGTTGTACGACTGGTCGTGAGCGTTGCCGCTCAAGCGAGGGGTCGGTCCTTGAGGGACGGCTCCTGGTGAGGGCTGCATCACGGGCCACACCATTGCGCATTTTCTGATCAAAGGCGCGTCCCACTAGCCGCCAATCGGCGGGCACGAAGCGCAGATTGACGCGGATAATGCAGCTCGGTTGATGACGTGTCAGGCGCTGGGCAGGGTGCCGGGCTAGTCGTCCGCTGCCGTGCTGCCCCCCGTCGTCGCCTTGTGGTGATCGCAGGTCACGGCGGGGTTGAAGGGGGTGAAGACCCCGTTGGGGTTGTCGCGAAACACCCAGACATGCCGATCGTAATGCGGTTCGAACATGTGCGCCTCGTCGATGGCGGTCGCGGGGTTATCGGCCATCTCGTCCCACGCCACGCAGTGGAAGGTAGGCGGCCCGGCGTTGCCCGCCGCCAGCCAAGCCGCGCGGAACACGAGGTTCTCGACCCCCACCAGTTCGAGCGAACCGTCGGCCTGCGGTTCGTAGAGCAGCACCGCCGGCTGCCGGAAATCGGTATGCGTCCCATCGCCGTCGACCCGCGGGCTCGGCGGCCCCTTGATCCCGAGCAGGTCGGGGCGGAAATAATGGATGCCCATCGCCCCTTCCTCGGCGGGGCGCCCCATCATCTCGGCAGTCTCGCACTTGTTCATGGGATCGGGGACATAGCCCTCGGCCAGCGCCACCTCGACGTCGGCAAACCGCTCGGCCGCGGCGCGAACCTCCTCGAGGCTGGGTTCCCCCACCGGATGCGCTTGCGTCGAGGCGCTCGCGAGGAGGCTGGCGACCCCCGTCGCCCAGAATAGACCGCAGTTGTGCATCCGCCGTTCCCTCCCCCTTGGCTACAGGCCGGTGATCCTAGGGCGCGAACGACATTAATGCAAGTTAATGACGGCTTGCCCCGGCCGCCACCGCGCCCTAGGCTGGTGATCGCTCGCGCGCGACGTGGCGGGGCGATGCGCAGGGGAGGGGCGACATGGGTGCGGGATGGACGGTTCTGGTCGCGGCGATGCTGTTCATCGGGTCGACCGACGTGGCGCGCGCGCCCGAGACACGGGTCTATCGCCATACCGGGCACGGCGCGCTTGAGGCCCATGTCTTCGATCCCGCGCCGCACGCGCGCACCGACGCGGCGATATTGCTGTTCCATGGGGGCGGCTATTTCACCGGTTCGCCGGCGGCCACCTTCGACACGGCGCGGGCCTTTGCCGAGGCGGGCTTCACTTCGGTCGCGGTCGAATATCGTCTCTCGAACGACCGGATCACGCCGTTGGAGGCGCTGGCGGATGCGTGCGCCGCGCTCGATTGGGTGCGGAGCGACCCTCGCTTTGCCGGCCTCGATCGCTCGAAGGTGATCCTCTACGGCGTGTCGGCGGGTGCCCATCTGGCGGTCAACAGCATCACCCATGGTTGCCGGCCCGACCGGCCGCCCCCGGCCGCGCTGTTGCTCTTCTCCCCCGGGCTCGACGTGCTCGGCCACGCGCCGCGTTTCGCGGCGCAGCTGAGGGGCAGGGCCGATCCGCGTGCGCACGCCCCGCTGGAGACCATGGCGGCGGCGTTGCCGCCGATCGCGATCGTCCACGGGGCCGCGGATGCGATCGACCCGATCGAGACCTCGCAGCGTCTCTGCCGCTTGCAGCGCCAGTTCGGCGGCGTCTGTCGCCTCGACGCGGTACCCGGGCGCGGGCACCTGCTTTCGCGCAGCCTCGATCGGCAGGTTCCGGGACCCGGGTTCGTGCCGGACCGCGAGGCCGCCCGGCGCGCCGATGCCTTCTTCATCCGCTTCCTGCGCGAGCAAGTCCTCGCGCCGCAGTGACCGACGCGCGGACGGGGCGGGATGGACGGCGCGATCAGAACCAGGCGCGCAGGCCGAGCAGGAGCTTGAGCCCGGCGACATCCTCGCCCTCGGCGCGGGCGAGATCGGCGGTGCGGCCGGTTTTCGCCTCATAGTCGAGCCCGACATAGGGGGCGAATTCGGGGACGAACTCGTAGCGCAGGCGAAGGCCCGCCTCGACCTTGCTCACCCCCGCGCCGATCTCCGCCTCGGGCACGTCCTGCGCGGCCAGTTCGACCTCGAGGCGCGGCTGGAGGATCAGCGACTGGGTGATCTTCTGGTCATATTCGCCCTCGAGCCGCGCGGTGAGGTCGCCCCGGTCCGACAGGAAGAGCGCGGCATCGACGTGGAACATGTAGGGGGCAAGCCCCTGTACGCCGAGGACGGCATGGGGCCGCGTCTCGGGTTCGAGATCGAGCCGGACGCCCGCCTGCAGGTCGAAGAAGGGGCCGATCGCGCGGCTGTAGAGCGCCTGCACCTCGGCCTCCTCGAGGCCTTCCTCGAAGGCGCCTTCGCCCTCGGTCTTGGCGACGAAGCGGTTGAGGTCGCCCCCGTACCAGCCCTGCGCGTCCCACAGGTAGCCGGTATCGCCGCCCTCGGTGGGAAGGCGCGCCTCCAAGCGCTCGAGCATGACCATCCCGGTGATCAAGCCGTCATGGCCGGTGTGGAGCTGTTCGCGCGCGGGGGCCATGGCGGCCTCGCCATAGATGAGGTCGGCGGCGTGGCGCGGGCCTTCGAAGGCGCGGGGCGGGACGGCGCTCTCGGGCGCGGCGCCGGGAACCGCCTTGTCGTCGCCCGGCATGGCGTGGCCCGCGTGCGGGTCATCGGCGGCCTGCGGGTCGGGCATGGCGTGCCCCGCGTGGGGGGCGGCTTCCTCTTCGGCCGCCTCCTTGGGCGGGCATTGCTCGGGGGGCAGGTGCCCCATCGCGCAATGATCGATTTCCTCGGAATGCTGCTGCGGCCGCTGCATGGCGTGACCCGCGTGCGGGTCCTCAATCGGCTCCTTGGCATGGACCTGCGGGTGCTGGCCGTGGTGCTGGTGGTCCTGCGCGAGCGCCGGGGTGGCGGCGGTGGCGAGGAGGAGAATGGCGGTCATGCGCATCAGGCGTCACCCTCCGGTTCGGGGAAGGGGCGCACCGTGACCACCTGCATCATGCCCGCGTGCATGTGATAGAGGAGGTGGCAGTGGAAGGCCCAGTCGCCCGGCTCGTTGGCGGTGAGGTCGAAGGTCGCGGTGCCGCCCGGCTGGACGACCAGCGTGTGCTTCAGCGGCTGGTGCATGTGGTCGGCGCCATTGACCAGCTCGAAGAAATGGCCGTGCAGGTGGATGGGGTGCGCCATCATCGTGTCGTTGACGAGCTTGACCCGCACGCGCTCGTCATAGCCGAAGCGGATGGGGTCGTCGGTGACGGCGGAGAATTTCTTGCCGTCGAACGACCACATGTAGCGTTCCATGTTGCCGGTGAGGTGGATCTCCAGCTCGCGCTCGACCGCGCGATGCGGGTTCGCCCGCGCCGCCTTGAGGTCGGTGTAGCGCAGCACGCGGTGGTCGACCGTGTCGAGCCCGAGGCCGGGGAAGTCCATGCGGTCGACCGGCATGGGGGCGATCATGTCGACCCCGGGGCCGACCTTCACGTCGTCGGGCACGAGGCGCTTGTCGCGCATCGAATGGTCCATGCCGTCCGAACTCCCATGCCCCCCATGGTCCCCGCCGCCCACGCCCATGTCGGCCATGGTCAGCGTGACGGGTTCGCGCAGGCGCGGCGGGGTGGCGAGATGGCCCTTGTGGCTGGTCAGCGTCGCGACGCCGAGCCCCGAGCGGTCCATCGCCTCGGCGGTAATCGCGTGGGCGCCGTCGCCCGGCTCGACGATGACGTCATAGGTCTCGGCGGTGCCGATCTGGAATTCGTCGACCTCGACCGGCGCGACCGGCTGGCCGTCGGCCTCGATCACCGTCATCGGCACGCCCGGGATGCGCACGTTGAAGAAGGTCATCGCCGAGCCGTTGATGAAGCGCAGGCGGATGCGCTCGCCGGGGGTGAAGTCGAAAGCCAGCTTGTCGGCGGGGCCGTGACCGTTGACGAGATAGGTATAGGTCGCCCCCGTGACATCGGCGATGTCGCGCGGATTCATCCGCATGCCGCCCCACATGAGGCGCTCGGCCAGCGGCATGTCGCCCTCGGTCGCGGTCTGCATCTGCCGGTTGAAATAATGCTCGCCCACCTTGAGCTTGCGCATGATCTCGTGCGGGTGGATCGGGGTGAATTCGGACAGCAGCACGACATAGTCGCGATCATAGCGCGGATCGGGCTCGGCGCTGTCGATGACGATCGGGCCGTAATGCCCCGCCTGCTCCTGCAGTCCCGAGTGCGAATGGTACCAATAGGTGCCCGCCTGCCGGACCTTGAAATCGTAGGTGAAGGTCTCGCCGGGGCGGATGCCGGGGAAACTGACGCCGGGCACGCCGTCGAACTGGAAGGGCACGAGCAGCCCGTGCCAGTGCACCGACGTGTCTTCGGCGAGATGGTTGGTGACGTGGAGCCGGACCTGCTGGCCCTCGCGCAGGCGAAGGAGCGGGCCGGGCACGGTGCCGTTGAGCGCGATGGCATGGCCGCTGCGCGCCCCGGTGGTGAAGTGGTGCGCGCCGATCGAGAGGCGGATGTCCTCGCCCGACAGCGTGCCGAACCCGTTGGTGGCGTGGGTCAGCGAGCGCCCGCGCGCCCAGGCGGGAACGGGCAGGGCGGCAACGCCGCCGAGCGCGATCGCGCTGGCGAGCAGGCCGCGGCGCGACATCATCATGGAAGCTTCGGTCATGGCCGCGCTTATAGGCATGCATCGCCCGTTCGTATATACCCCCTTAGGGTATGGGAGGTCGAATCGTCGTGGCGAGCGGAAAGCAGGACAGGATTAACCGACTGGCGCGGGTGGCCGGGCAGGTGAACGGGGTGGCACGGATGATCGAACAGGATCGCTACTGCATGGAGGTCCTCGACCAGTTGCAGGCGATCAAGGCCGCGCTCGCCAAGGTCGAGGCGCAGGTGCTGCGTGACCATGCCGCCAGCTGCGTGGCCGATGCCATTGCCAGTGGGGACGCGCGCGATCAGCAGCAGAAATTCTCCGAACTGATCGACCTGTTCGAACGGGCGCGGCGATGAGGCGCGCCTTGCCCCTGCGCTTTGCATCGGCCGTGCTCATGCTGGCCCTGACGATCGCCGCCCCCGCCGCCGCGCATCGCGGCGAGCCGCATGGAGACGAGGCCGCGCCTGCGACCGAGATGGCCATGGCGGCGCCCGAGACGCGGTCGCAAGTGCCCGGCCCGCCGCCACCCGCCGAGGCCGCGCCGCGTCGCGCCGATGCGATGGCGGTTGCGCGAAACCTGCACCCGCTGTCGGTCCATTTCCCGATCGCGCTGCTGCTGGTGGCGGCGTTCCTCGAGGTCGCGGGGATCGCGCGCCGGCGATGGCGCGCCGATGCGGCGGTCCGGCTGCTGCTGGTGACCGGCGCGGCGGGCGCGCTCGTCGCCGCCCTGCTCGGCTGGGTCCATACCGGCCCCTGGCTGGGGGGCGATGCGGTGATGCAATGGCATCGCTGGATGGGCAGCGCGATCGCGCTGGTGGCGGTCGCGCTGGCGTGGCACGCCGGGCGCGCGAGCGAGCGGCGAGTGCTGCTGCGAACGGCGCTGGTCGCGCTGGCGCTGGCGGTGGCGGTGCAGGGCTATCTCGGCGGCGAACTGTCGCACGGCCCGGGGCACCTGTTCGCCGCCTGAGCCGCGGCCTCAGCGATCGACGTCGACCGCCTCGCGCGCCTCTTCGGTGAGCGGGCGTTCGACCGCCTTCCTGGCCTTGTCGTAGAGGTCGGGGGTGAGCGCGGCGCTGCGCGGTGGCAGCGGCGTGCCATCGCCCAACTCGCCCCGCTGCTCGATATCCTCGAGGAGCAGCTTCATCTCGGCGATCTCCTTCACCTGCGCCTCGATGATGGCGTCGGCGAGTTCGCGCACGCGCGGGTCGCTGATCTGCGCGCGGCGGCTGGTCAGCACGGCGATCGAATGATGCGGGATCATCGCCTTCATCCACGCCTCGTCCTCGACCGTGGCCTGGCTGCGCGCGAGATAGAGGAAGAGGAAGAAGCCGAGCACGGCGCCGACGAGCACGAGGATCTTGGTCGCCAGCGTCTTGTACATGCCCCACATGAAACCGAGCATGATGACGATCATCGCCATGCCCATCATCAGCGCCATCCACATGCGGGTCTGCGAGAAGAAGAGGTGCCCGGGTTCGTAGACGTTGGCATATTTGAGCACGAACATCGTCATGATCGACGTCGCGATCATGGCGCCGAAGGTGAGCCACTTGCCCGGCTTGGGCGCGTCCCGGTGCGCGTCGGTTCCAGTCGTCATGCAGGTCTCCTTTGCAAGACCCTACATTTCGGACCCGGTGCCCGTTCCCCATCGCAGCGTCGAGCGCGCGGCGCCCCGCCTCGTCGGGGGCAACGCTCCGGCGCCAATCCGCTGGCGATCAGGTGACTTGTCAGGATGGCGCGCGCTGACTCGTCGGAATGGCGCTTCCGCGTCAGCGCTAAGTCTTTGGGGAAAATGGTGGACGCACTAGGGCTCGAACCTAGGACCCGCTGATTAAGAGTCAGCTGCTCTACCAACTGAGCTATGCGTCCACACTTTTCGAATTGCACCGCGGCGCCGATGGCTCCGTCGATGCGGTGAGCGGGCCTCTAACGGGGCTGGGGGGCGATTGCAACCCAAAAAATGCAGCGCGCCCGAGGGGGCTAGCCGCGCAGCCCGGCGCGGCGCGCGCGTTCGGCGGTCTTGGCCTGCCGGTCGAACGCGATCAGCAGCCCGATCATCAGCATCACCGTCATCACCGCCGACCCGCCGAAGCTCACCAGCGGGAGCGGGATGCCAACCACCGGCGCCAGCCCCATCACCATCATGAGGTTGATGCAGACGTAGAAGAAGATGGTCATCGTCAGCCCCGCCGCCGCGAGCTGGGCAAAGCGCGTTTGCGCGCGGCGTGCCACCCGCATCCCCCACAGGATCACCCCGGCGAAGGCGAGGATCAGCGCCACCCCGCCGACGAGCCCCCATTCCTCGACGATCGCCGAGAAGGCGAAATCGGTGTGCCCCTCGGGGAGATATTGGAGGTGGCTCTGCGACCCGTTCATATAGCCCTTGCCCCACAACCCGCCCGAGCCGATCGCGATCTTCGACTGGGTCAGGTTGTAGCCCGCCCCGAGCGGATCGGCCTCGGGCTCGAGGAAGATGAGGATGCGCCGCTGCTGGTATTCGTGCAGGAAGCTGATCGCGATCGGCAGCGCGGCCGCGGTGGCGGCGAGCCCGCCCGCGAACAGCCACCATGGCAGCCCGGCGAGGAACATCACCACCACCCCGCCGAAGGCCAGCGCGAGCGCGGTGCCGAGGTCGGGCTGGATGAGCGTCAGCCCGACCGGCAACCCGATCAGCAGCGCGGCGGGCCAGATCGCGCGCCACCGGCGGATGTCGCCCGTCGGCAGCAGTTCGTAGAAGCGGGCGAGCATGAGGACGATCACCGGTTTCATGAATTCCGAGGGCTGCAGCTTCATGAAGCCGAGGTCGATCCAGCGCTGCGCGCCCATGCCGACGAAGCCGACGAATTCGACCGCCAGCAGCATGAGCAGCACGGTGACATAGGCGACCGGGGTGAGCCCCTTGACCCAGCTCTCGGGGACGTAGGAGATGCCGATCGCGGCGAGCAGCAGCGTGAAGAAGATCAGCCCCTGGCGCAGCGCCCACGGCTGCACCGAGCCCCCCGCCGCCGAGTAGAGATGCGCGATCCCGAAGCTGCCGATCAGGAGCACCAGCACGATCAGCTTCCACGGGAGCCGGGCGAGCGGCTGGGGGATGATCGAGGACAGCATCAGGCGGTCTCGTCACTCGCCGCACGCGCGGCGGCATTGGCTTGCGCAAGCTCGAGCACCCGGCGCTGGAAGGCGGCCTCGCGCTCGGCGAGCGATCCGCCCCACTGCTCCTCGTAGGCGACCAGTTGTTCCATCGCCTTCTCGCGGTCGAACAGGAAGGTCATCACGTCGCGCGCGATCGGGGTCGCGGCGCCCGAGGTGCCCCCGTGCTCGACCGTCACCGCCATCGCGTAGCGCGGCTGGTCGAATGGGGCGTAACAAACGAAATGGCCGTGATCCTTGTATTTCCACGGCACGTTCTTGCCGTCGCCATATTGCAGCCCGCGCACCTGGCTGGTGCCGGTCTTGCCCGCCACCTCGACCCCCTCGACGGGCACGCGCGCGGTGCCCGCGGTCCCGGCGGCATTGACCACCTGCCACATGCCCTGGCGCGTCACCGCGAGATGCTCCTCGGGGATGTCGAGCGGCGGGGCGCTGTCCGCGTGCACCCCGATCAGCCGCGGCAGGATGGCGCGCCCGCTGGCGATGCGCGCGGTGTGCACCGCGAGCTGGAGCGGGTTGAGGATGACATAGCCCTGCCCGATCGAGGCGTTGAGCGAATCCGCCGCGGTCCAGCGCTGGTCGTACTTGCGCAGCTTCCATTCGCTGTCGGGGATGGTGCCGTAGCTCTGACTGACCAGCGGCAGGTCGTATTTCATCCCGAGCGTGAGCTTGCGCGCCATCTCGGCGACCACGTCATAGCCGGTGCGGTGCGCCATCGCGTAGAAATAGGTGTTGCAGCTCTTCATGATCGCATCGCGCATGTTCATCGAGCCATGCCGCTTGAGACAGCGGAAGAAGCGCCGCCCGAGCTGGTAGCCGCCGTTGCAATGCACCCGCTCGTCGGGGTCGATCCCCGCGGCCTGGAAGGCGAGCGTGTTCATCGGCTTGAGACACGAGCCCGGGGGATAGAGCGAGTTGACCGTCTTGTTGACGAGCGGCCGCCGCTCGTTCTCGGACAATAGCTTCCACTCGGTCCGGCCGATGCCGTCGGAAAAGCTGTTGGGATCGTAGGCGGGCATCGAGGCGAGGCACAGGATGTCGCCCGTCGGCACGTCGATCACCACCACCGCGCCGCTCTCGAGCCCGAGCCGCCGCGCCGCATATTCCTGCAGGTCGACGTCGATCGCCAGCCGCACCGTATTGCCCGAGCGGTCGGGCTTGGGTTCGAGTTCGCGCACCAGCTTGCCGCGCGCGGTCAGCTCGACCCGCTGCCCGCCGGGCTGGCCGCGCAATTGCGGCTCGAGCACCTCCTCGAGCCCTTCCTTGCCGATCTTGAACCCGGGGGTGACGAGCAGCGGGTTCTTGTCCTCGGCGACATATTCCTCGCGGTTGGCGATCCCGACATAGCCGACCAGGTGGCCGACCGCGCTGCCCGCGGGATAATAGCGCGAGAAGCCGCGCTGGGGCAGCACGCCCTCGAGGTCGGGCAGGCGCACCGTGACCGCGGCGTAATTCTCATAGGCGACATTCTCGGCGAGCTGGACCGGCTGGTAGCCCGACTTGGTCGCCAGCTCGGTGCTGATCCGCTCGACCTGGTCGGGGTCAAGGTCGAGCAGCGCGGCCGCCTTCTTGAGGGTGACCTCGACCTGCCCCTCGGGGACCTGGTCGGCGATCATGTCGACGCGAAAGTCGGACCGGTTGATCGCGATCGGCTTGCCGTTGCGGTCGACGAGCCAGCCGCGCCGCGGCGGGACGATGATCATCTGGACGCGATTGTCCTCGGCCATCGTCTGGTAATATTGGTTCTGGCTGATCGACAGGTAGCCGAGCCGCGCGATCAGCGCGCCGCCGAGCACCGTCTGGATCCCGCCGACCAGCAGCGAGCGGCGGCTGAACGCCTCATCGCGCTGGGCCTCGGTGAAGCGGGCGGGTTTCTTGGGCGGCTTGGCCATGGACGGTGCTTATACCCCAGTCTTGCGCAGGCGGTAACGGTCGAGCCACGCTACCAGTTCGCTGACGATCGGGAAGGCGAAGACGGTGATGGCGACCGGCGGCCACAATGCCCCGAGCGGCATTGCCGCGCCCTGAATGGCCGCAACCCACCATTGCAGGAACTCGGCGACGAGGATGAGCAGCGCGGCGAGCAGCCATTCGGTCACCCAGCTGCGCCCGAGCTTGCGCGCGTCGACGATATCGATCGCCAGCAGCGCGAAGCAGAAGGTCACCACCGACAGCCCGATCGGGTGCATCGCCAGCAGGTCGTTGAGCAGCCCGAGCGGGATCGCCCACCAGTTGGGGAAGGGGTCCGAGCGGTGCATCCGCCAGCCGAGCAGCATGATAAAGCCCGCATCGGGCCACCATCCCTTGGTCGAGACGATCGGCAGGATGGCGACGAGGAGGCTGGCGAGCGCGATGCTCGCGGCGGGGACGATCTCGGCGAAGGGACGCGGTCCCTGCGCGAAGCCGGCGGGACGGGGGCGAGGCCGGGCGCGCCGCGCCATTATTGCAGCGCGTCCGGGGGCAGCGTGGCCTCGGCCTCCTCGAGCGGCGCGTCATAATCGGCCAGCGCGACGGGCTCGTAGGGGGCCTCGACCAGCGCGATGCTCGATTGCGCGGGGGTGGCGAGCGGGACCGCGACCGCGCCGTCGTCGTCGAGCCGGACCACCCGCGCGACCGGCAGCCGCGGGGGGTAGAGGCCGCCGGTGCCGCTGGTGACGATGATGTCCCCCGGCTCGAACGGGTTGCGCCCGACTTCGAGCGGACGCAGGTCGACATTGCCGTCGCCCATCCCGCGCGCGATCACGGGCTCGCCGGTGCGCAGGATGCGCGCCGGCACGATCGCCGAGCGATCGGAGATGAGGAGGACCCGGCTCGAGAAGGCGCCGGTGGCGACGATCCGCCCGAGCAGCCCGTCGGGGCTGCGCACGGGCATGCCGTTGCGCACCCCGCTGGCGCGTCCCGCCGAGAGGACCGCGAAGCGGCGCACGCTGTCGTGGCTCGAGCCGATGATCCGCCCCGCGGCGATCGTCTCGACCACCCGCTCGCGCAGCTCGAGCGCGGCCTTGAGCTGTTCGTTCTCGCGCTCGAGCGCGGCAGCGGCGAGCGCCTGGCGCCGCAACCGATCGCGCTGTTCCTTGAGCTCGGCGTTCTGGCTGGCCGCGTCCCAATAATTGCCCGCCCCGGTGAACACCCCGTTGACGGTCGAGCCGATCGCGGCGAGCGCCTCGGCGGCGGGACGGGTGGCGTCGGTGGCGGCGCCGCGCAGCCCGTCGAAGGTGCGCGGCGCGACCACCGAGATGGCGAGCAGGATCAGCCCGAGCGCAAGCCCCGCCGCGAGCGCGACGAAGCTGAAGAACAGGCTGTATTGCGCGCGCCGCGACCACCCGGGGCGACGGAACTTGCTCGCCGCCATCGACTGCCCCTTGGTCAAACGGTCAGCAGCACGCCGCGGAACTGGTCTTCCTCGAGCGCCCGGCCGGTCCCCATCGCGACACAGGTCAGCGGGTCGTCGGCGACGATGACGGGCAGCCCGGTCTCGTCGCGCAGCACGTCGTCGAGCCCCTCGAGCAGCGCGCCGCCGCCGGTGAGCACGATGCCCTGGTCGCAGATGTCGGCGGCCAGTTCGGGCGCGGTGTTCTCGAGCGCGATGCGCACCCCCTCGACGATCGTGCCGACGGGTTCAGACAGCGCCTCGGCAATCTGCCCCTGGTTGATCGCGATTTCCTTGGGCACCCCGTTCACGAGGTCGCGGCCCTTGATGTAGACGGTCTCGCCGATCCCGTCGGCGGGCGGCTTGGCGATGCCGACTTCCTTCTTGATCCGCTCGGCGGTGGCCTCGCCGATCAGGAGGTTGTGGTTGCGCCGGACGTAGGAAGAGATGGCTTCGTCCATCTTGTCCCCGCCCACGCGAACGCTGGTGGTGTAGGCGAGCCCGCGCAGCGACAGGACGGCGACCTCGGTGGTGCCGCCGCCGATGTCGACGACCATCGAGCCGACCGGTTCGGTCACCGGCATGTCGGCGCCGATCGCGGCGGCCATCGGTTCCTCGATCAGGTAGACCGCGCTCGCGCCCGCGTTGGAGGCGGCGTCGCGGATCGCGCGGCGTTCGACGTTGGTCGCGCCCGAGGGGATGCAGATGACGATCTCTGGGAAGCGCCAGGCGCGCATCTTGCCGCCGTGCACCTTCTGGATGAAGTGCTTGATCATCTCCTCGGCCACGTCGATGTCGGCGATGACGCCGTCGCGCAGCGGGCGGATCGCGTCGATCGCCTCGGGGGTCTTGCCCATCATCAGCTTGGCGTCGTCGCCGACCGCCTTCACCCGCTTGATCCCGTTGACCGTTTCGATCGCGACCACCGACGGCTCGTTGAGCACGATGCCGCGCCCGCGCACGTAGACGAGCGTATTGGCGGTGCCGAGGTCGATGGCCATGTCATGGCTCATCCACTTGAACCATTTCGTCCAGAACATATGGGAGTCTTCCACTTTGCTGTTATGGTGGCCGCAACGCACGGGGGCGCTCGCAGTCTCCAATGGTTAAACAAACACTGTTGAAAGCTTCTTGAATTTCCACGGGATTCAGGGGCTTCCAGGCGCTTCGAACAAGTGGGCGAATAAGGTTGATATGTCAATAAGAAGGCTTCCCGATACGCTCGTCGACCGGATCGCCGCGGGGGAGGTGGTCGAGCGCCCCGCGAGCGCGCTGAAGGAGCTGGTCGAGAACGGACTCGACGCGGGCGCCCGGCGCATCCGCGTGCGGCTCGAGGGCGGCGGGACCACCCGCATCCTCGTCGAGGACGACGGGCATGGCATGACCCCCGCCGAGATGGGGCTCGCGCTCGAACGGCACGCCACCTCAAAGCTGCCCGACGAGGCGATCGAGGAAGTCACCAGCTTCGGCTTTCGCGGCGAGGCGCTGCCCTCGATCGCCAGCGTCTCGCGCTTCACGCTCGAGAGCCGGACCGCGCACGGCGAGGGCTGGCGCCGGGTCGTCGACCATGGCGCGCGGGTCGAGGACGCCCCCGCCAGCGTGCCGCCGGGCACCCGCGTCACCGTCGAGGAGCTGTTCGCCAAGGTGCCAGCGCGGCGCAAGTTCATGCGCAGCCCGCGCGCCGAATACCAGGCCGCGCTCGACGTCATGCGGCGGCTCGCGATGGCGCGCCCCGACGTGGCCTTCCGGCTCGAGCATGACGCGCGCACGATCATCGCGGTCCAGCCGCAGTCGGCGCCCGAGCGGGTCGCGGCGCTGCTCACCCCCGACCTCGCCAAGAACGCGGTCGGGGTCGACCACCGGCGCGGCGACCTGTGCCTCGAGGGGGTGGTCAGCCTGCCCACCTTCAACCGCGGCATGGGCGACCAGCAATATCTGTTCGTCAACGGTCGCCCGGTGAAGGACAAGCTGCTCACCGGCGCGCTGCGCGGCGCCTATCGCGACCTGATCGCGCGCGACCGCCACCCGATCGCCGCGCTGTTCGTCAGCTGCCCCGCGCACGAGGTCGACATCAACGTCCATCCGGCAAAGACCGAGGTGCGCTTTCGCGATCCCGCCGGGGTGCGCGGGCTGATCGTCGGGGGAGTGCGCCGCGCGCTCGAGGAGGCGGGGCACCTCTCGGCGGCGCGCGACCAGCATGCGCAGCCCGCCAACTGGCAGGTCGAGGGACAGCCGCCGGCCGCGCCGGGCGCGCTCGCCGCGGCGGGCGCGCACGCCGCGCCGCCCCCCGCGGCGGCGGGCAACGCCGCGATGGTGCGCGAGACCCCCGGCGCATACCGGCCGCCGACCGGGCGCAACGACGGCTTCGCCGCGGTGCTCGCCGCCGCCCCGCTGGCGCGCGCCGAACCCGCCGCCGCGCCCGTCCCCGAGGCGGCGCGCCACCCGCTCGGCGCGGCGCGCGGGCAGGTCGCCGCCACCTATATCGTCGCCGAGGCCGAGGACGGGCTGGTGCTGGTCGACCAGCATGCCGCGCACGAACGGCTCGTGCTCGAGGCGATGCGCAGGGGCCGCGAGGGGCAGGGGGTCGCCAGCCAGCCGCTGCTGATCGCCGAACCGGTCGAGCTCGACGAGGCCGATTGCGAACGGCTCGAGGAAGCCGCTCCCGACCTCGCCCGCCACGGGCTCGAGATCGAGCGCTTCGGGCCGACCACCATGCTGGTGCGCGCCACCCCCGCGCCGCTCGGCGACAAGGTCGAGGCGCCCCGGCTGCTCGCCGACATTGCCGCCGAGCTCGCCGAGCTGGGGGCGGCGCCCACGCTGCAGGACCGGCTCGACCTCGTCGCTGGCACGATGGCCTGCCACGGCTCGGTCCGCGCCGGGCGCATCCTCTCGGTGCCCGAGATGAACGCGCTGCTGCGGCAGATCGAGACGACGCCGCATTCAGGCCAGTGCAACCACGGCCGCCCGACCTGGGTGAAGCTGGCGCTCAACGATGTGGAAAAACTCTTCGGGCGCCACTAGGACACAGCGGTCCGAATTTTCTTTCACCCCGATTCCCCGGCCCATTCCAGCCGCTTGGCGCCTGCCTGTCGCGCCGATGAACCCGCGTCTCAGGGCGCGTTCAGCGCGCGCCGGGGATGGCCGGGACCGGGACACACTCGCAGCATCAGTCCAAGGAGTTACCATGCTGAAACACGGCCTTTTCACCGCCACCGCGCTCGCCGCGCTCGCCGCCGCCACCCCCGCGTCGGCGCAGATCCTCGCGCCCTCGGGGCCGCGCATCGAACTGCAGGCGGGCTTCGAGGGCGACCGTGCCGATTTCACCGCCGCCGACTATCAGTCCGACGGCGCCTATCTCGGGCTCGGGGTCGGCTACGACATCTCGCTCGGGCTGGTCGCGCTCGGCATTGACCTCGAGGCGGGGGAGAGCTCGATCGAGGATGCGGTCGCCTACCAGGATGTCGACGGCTTCGTGACTGGCACCTTCGAGAACGAGCGCGACCTCTATGTCGGCGGCCGGCTGACCGTGCCCGTCGGCCCGCTCGGCGACGTCTATCTCAAGGGCGGCTACACCAACGTGATGTCGATCCAGGACCTCACCATCAACAGCGGGACCGAGACCTTCTACGAGCTGGTCGAGAGCGACGAGGACGGCTTCCGGGTCGGCGCGGGCGGGCGCTTCTACGTCGGTCGCGGGGCCTATCTCGGCGCCGAATATCGCTTCGCCCGCTATGACAGCGAGATCGAGAAGCACCAGGCGCTCGCGGTGCTCGGGCTGCGGTTCTAGGCGGCGTCCACCCGCCGCCGGGCAAGCGCCTCCCCCGTGCGCGTCACGGGGGAGGCGACTTTGCCGCCATTTGCTGCTAAGACTTGTCCCGTCATGTCCCGGGAGGCTGCAATGGCAGAACAGGATCGCTTCTATTTCGCACAACGTGCAGCCGAGGAAATGGAACGCGCGCAGGATGCCGCCAACCCGGCGGTGGTCGACGTCCACCGCCAGATGACGCGGCGCTATCTCGAGCGCGCGCTGGTCGGCGACCGCCCCGGCTACGACGTCGACGAGGACGCGCTCGTCGGCGAAATCTCCTCGAGCCGCTGACGCACCGCCTCGGCGCGATGCGCGCGCGCGCGCTCGCGCGCCTTCGTCAGGAGCGGATAGCCCTCGGCGGCTTCCTGCGCGAGCTGGGCGGCGAACTCGCCGCCCCGCACGCTCGTCATGATGTCTCGCATGCGCGCGCGCACATGATGGTCGATGACCGCCGGTCCGCCGAGCACCGCGCCGAGCTCGGCGGTGTTCGAGATGACCTCGCGCATGCCGGCGATGCCGCGCGCCTCGATCAGGTCGGCGAGCAGCTTGAGTTCGCGCACGCATTCGAAATAGGCGACCTCTTCAGAATAGCCCGTCTCGACCAGCGTCTCGTAGCCCGCGAGCAGCAGCGCGGGGACGCCCCCCCAGACCACCGCTTGCTCGTTGAACAGGTCGGCGACGCATTCCTCCTCGAACGAGGAGGCGATGAGCCCGGCGCGCGCGCAGCCGATCGCCTGCCCGTAGGCGAGCGCGACCTGCCTGGCCTTGCCGCTGCGGTCCTCGGCGACCGCCCAGAGCGCGGGCATGCCCTTACCCTCGGTATGGAGCTGGCGCAGCGCGGTGCCGGGGCCCTTGGGCGCGACGAGCAGGACGTCGAGGTCCGCGCGCGGACGGACATGGTTGAAATGCACCGCGAGCCCGTGGCTGAAGCCGAGCGCGCTGCCCCGTTCGAGCGCGGGTTCGACGAGGCCGTAGATCCCGGTCATCAGTTCGTCGGGGACCAGCATCATGGTCAGCGCGGCGTCCCTCGGTGCCTGCTCGAGCGGCAATGCGGTCAAGCCGTCGGCGCGCACCTGCTCGACGGTCGCGCTGCCCTCGCGAAGACCCACCACCACGTCCATCCCGCTGTCGGCGAGATTGAGCGCCTGCGCACGGCCCTGGTTGCCATAGCCGATGATGGCGATGCGCTTGCCCGCCAAGGGCGCGGGGTCGATGGCGTCGTCGGTGATGATGTCCATGGATCGTCCTTAGGCCGGGGGGGCGAGCAGGGCTAGGGCACGCGCCAGCGCGTCGTCGCTGTCGAGCGGGTCGCTGAAGCGCGGCCAGTCGGCGGGCGGCTGGCGGCGGAACCAGGTATATTGGCGCTTCATATATTGCCGCGTGGCGCGCTGGGCGGCCGCGATCGCGTCGTCGAGGCTGGTCTCGCCCGCAAGATGCGCGGCCAGTTCGGGCACGCCGATCGCGCGCATCACCGGCAGGGCGGGGTCGAGCCCGCGCGCCAGCAGCGCCGTCACTTCTTCGATCGCGCCCGCCGCGACCATCGTCTCGAAGCGCCGGTCGCAGCGCGCGGCGAGCCAGTCGCGCGGGGGCAGGAGGAGGAGCGGGCGCAGCGTGACCGCACCGCCGATCCCGCCTTCCTTTCGCGCCTGCCAGTAGGACAGCGGGTGGCCGGTCGAGCGCACGACTTCGAGCGCGCGCGCGATCCGCAGGCTGTCGCCGGGATTGAGCCGCGCCGCCGCCGCCGGGTCCTCGGTCGCGAGCGCGGCGTAATTGCTCGCCGTGTCGGTATCGCGGACCGCGGCGCGGATCGCGGGATCGATCTCGGGCACCGGGGCGATGCCGTCGAGCAGCGTGCGCAGGTAGAGCCCGGTGCCGCCGACGAGGATGGGCAGCTTTCCTGCCGCCCGTGCGACGGCGATTTCCTGCTTCGCCAGCGCCGCCCAGTCGGCGGCCGAACAGGGCAGGGCGCCATCGCGTACCCCGTAGAGGCGGTGCGGCGCGCGGGCCTGTTCGCCGGGCGAGGGGCTCGCGGCGAGGATCGACAGGTCGGCGTAGATCTGCGCGCTGTCGGCGTTGATGACCACGCCATCCTTCGCCTCGGCCAGCCGAAGCGCCAGTTCGGACTTGCCGCTCGCGGTCGGACCCGCGATGAGGGCGAGAGGAGGATGCATGGCCATTGCGACGCTGATAGCAGCCGCCGCGCTCGATGCCAGCCGGCTCGAGACGCTGGCGGCGCGGCTCGGGGCCGAGGCGCGCTGGCTCGAGGTTGGCCGCGTGGCGCGGCTGGAAAGCGCGCGCCCGGTCGCCGAGCTGCGCGCCGCGCTCGCCGAATTCGAGGGCGTCGACCATGTCGTGCACGATCACGATCGCCCGCCCGCCCTGTTCCTCGCCGACATGGACAGCACGATGATCGGGCAGGAGTGCATCGACGAACTCGCCGCGCTGGCGGGGGTGGGCGCGGCGGTCGCCGACATCACCGAGCGCGCGATGCGCGGCGAGCTCGATTTCGCGCGCGCGCTCGCCGCGCGGCTCGCGCTGCTCGAGGGGCTCGAGGTGGCGGCGATCGAGACACTGCTCGCCACCCGCATCCGCCCCAACCGGGGCGCGGCCACGCTGGTTGGGACGCTGTCGCGCCATGGCGTGCGCACGGTGCTCGTTTCGGGCGGCTTCACCGCCTTCGCCGAGCCCGTCGCGCGCGCGCTCGGGTTCGACCGCGTCGTCGCCAACCGGCTCGAGGTCGCGAACGGTCGCCTCACCGGGCGGGTCGAGGGCGCGGTGGTCGACGGCGCGGTCAAGCGCGCGGTGCTGGTCGAGGAACGCGCAAGGTGCGGCGGGCCGGTGGTCGCGATCGGCGATGGCGCCAACGACCTGCCGATGCTGCACGAGGCCGATCTGGGGATTGCCTATCGCGCCAAGCCGCGGGTCGCCGCCGCCGCCGATGCGCGGCTCGATCACGCCGACCTCGACGCGTTGCTCCACGCCTTCGGGTTCACGCCCGCCGACCCGGGCGCCGACTAGCCGACGCTAATCGCGCAGCGCGAAGCAGGCCTGCCCGCGGGCCTCGAGCGCGGCGCAGGCGCGCTTGGCCGCGGCGGCGCTGGCGAACCCGCCGATCCGCAAGCGCGTCACCCCTGCGCCCTCGATATAGGCGGGCGGCTTGTCCTTGAGCGCGGGCAGGGCCTCGACCTCGTCGTAGAGCGCCTGCGCCGCCCCGCTACGCGAGAAGGCCCCGAGCTGGATCGCCCAGCCGCCGTCCGGTGCGGACGCGGGGACCGCCTTGGGCGCGGGAGCGGGCGCGGGAGAGGGCGCGGTCACCGTCTTGGGCGCGGGCGCCGGCGTTGCGGACGTGGGTGCGGAATCGGGGGCAGGGGCAGGTGCCGGTGCAGGAGCAGGTGCCGCGGCAGGGGGCGCGGCGGCCGCGGCGCTCGCGCTCGCCGTCGGCGCGGGCGAGGGGCCGAGGCTCGCGGCCAGCGCGCGCTCGCCCGAGGCCAGCGCGCGCGCGAGCGCGACGCCCTCGCGCCTCGTGTCGACCGGGAGCAGGCGGTCCATCTCGGCCAGCGTCGTGCGCGCCGCGGCGAGATCCTTGGCGGCGGCGCGGCTGACCAGCGCATAGCCGGTGACCATGTCGCGCCGCAGCGTGTCGCCGTTGAACAGCGCGGTCCCGTAGACCAGCATCGCGCGCGGTTCGCCCGCGTCGGCGGCCTCGCGCAACCAGCGCAGCCCGGCGCTGCGTTCGCCTTCGCCGAACAGCATCAGCCCGAGATTGGTGCGCGCCCCCAGGTGCCCCTGCCGCGCAGCGCGCTCGAACAGCGTGCGCGCGCGCGCCAGGTCGACGGGCACCCCGCGCCCGAGCCGATAGGCCTGCGCGAGGTTGAACAGCGCGTCGCGGTCGCCGGCCTCGGCCAGCGGCGCCCAGATCGCCACCGCGCGGCCATGTTCGCCCGCGCGCCATGCCGCGATGCCCTCGCCGATGCCGTCCGCCGGGGGCGGGGCGGCGAGCGCCAGCAGGAGCGCGGAAAAAAGCGGGTTCGTCATGCTTACCATTTCGCTACCATATCCGTTTGATATCACGACACTAAAGTTGCGCGTCCCTGATGCCAGATCGCTGCCGCGTTGCAAACCGGCAGGCGCGACCGAAGAAGCGTTAACCAGATTTTAGTGCCCTTCAGGCCAATTGGGCCGGATCGAAAATATTCGTCCAATTCCGGCGAGGGGAAAACAATGCGCGTTCTGGCTATGGCATCGCAGAAGGGTGGCTCGGGCAAGACCACCATTTCGGGCCATCTTGCGGTTCAGGCCCAGCGGGCCGGCCACGGTCCGGTCTGTCTCATCGACATCGATCCGCAGGGTTCGCTCGCCGATTGGTGGAACGAGCGCGAGGACGAGATGCCGGCCTTCGCCCAGACCACGGTCGCGCGGCTCGCGTCCGACCTCGAGGTGCTGCGCCAGCAGGGCTTCAAGCTCGCCGTGATCGACACCCCGCCGGCGATCACCATGGCGATCCAGTCGGTCATCGCGGTGGCCGAGCTGGTCGTCATCCCGACCCGCCCGAGCCCGCACGACTTGCGCGCCGTCGGCGCCACCGTCGACCTGTGCGACCGCGCCGGCAAGCCCGCCATCTTCGTCGTCAACGCCGCCACCCCCAAGGCCAAGATCACCTATGAAGCGGCGGTCGCGCTGTCGCAGCACGGCACCGTCGCGCCGGTCACCGTGCACCACCGCACCGATTTCGCCGCCTCGATGATCGATGGCCGCACGGTGATGGAAATCGATCCCGAGGGTCGCTCGAGCCAGGAAATCGTCGAGCTGTGGAATTACGTCGCCGACCGGCTCGAGAAGAATTTCCGCCGCACCGTCTTTGCCGCCCCCAACGTGGGAGGCGTGCCGAGCCAGGGGGGTGCCCCGTCGGCACCGCGTCCGGTCGGTGGCTTCGGTCGCCGGGTCGTCGGTTAAGCGTCGGATAGGAGCGTCACGATGAATGCACCCAAGGCATTCGCGTCGCTCTCCGGGGGCCTCCTTGCTCGCAAGGGCTCGGCCCGTCCGGCGATGCGCCGCCAGAATTTCGGTCAGACCGGCCCCGGGGGTCTCGACGACCTCGGCTGGAACGACATGGGCTTCGAAGCCCCCGCCGCGCCCTCGAACGAGGAAGGCGCGAGCGTCGAGCATATCAACCGCAATCCGCTGTCGGGGCTGACCCCGTCGCAGCCGGTGGTCCACGACCAGCAGGCCAAGCTTGCCGCCGAATATGGCGAGGACGCGGACCAGGGCGAATATGCCGACGACGGCGCCGATCTCGAGGACACCACCGCCGAACTGTGGGATCCCGAGGCCGAGGGCGACAGCCCCAACGTCTTCTCGGGAGCGCGTGTCGAGGCCAAGAAGGCCGATGCCTTCAGCGCCCCGATCCCCGCCAACGTTCGCGAGGAAGCGCCCGCTGAGGACCTGCCCGCCGAGCAACCCTATGCCGGGGAAACGCCCGCCGAGGCCCCCTACGCCTCGGAACCGGTCGCCGAAGAGCCGGTCGCCGAGCCGCTTGCGCACCCCGGATCGCGGGCCACCGTGTTCGATGCGCCGCCGGTCTCGCAGAGCACCTTCGCGGCCAGCCGCGGCGTGCCCGCCGACGAGCCGACCGCGTTCGATGCGGCCCCCGAACCTGCCGCCGAGGCGGCGGACGAGGCGCCCAAACTGATGCGCACCGTTGCCGACCTCGCGCCGCTCACCGCGCAGCAGAAGAGCGAGGGCGGGGCCTGGGGCGATGCCCCCGACGACGCCGAGGCCGCCGAGGCCAAGCTGCCCGCCGCCGATATCGCGCAGGGGCTGTCGCGCCCCGACGAGCCGGGCGAAGTGACGGGCGAGGACGAGGAAGACGTCTTCGGCTGCGAGGAAGAAGCCACCGCCGAGGAAGCGGCGGGCGACGACTTCGACCCCACCGTCAACAACCGTTTCGCAGCGTTCCTCTCGCGCCCCGCCGCCGCGCCGGCGTCGGACGGGGACGATGCGCAGGAAGAGGAGCTTGTCCTCGATGCGGCCATGCGGGTCGACGCGCCCGAAGCGCCGGTCGTTGCCGAGCCCGCCGACGCCGATGCCGATGCCGAGGACGACCTCGAGGGCCATGCGCTCTCGACCCTCGACGTGGCGCAGGCGCGGGCCGGCGCCAAGGACAAGGCCGCCTTCACGCTGCGTCTCGATCGGGAGCGCCATCTCAAGCTGCGGCTCGCCTGTGCCCTTACCGGCCAGTCGGCGCAGAAGATGGTGACCGAGGCGCTCGACCGCCTGCTGGGAGAGATGACCGAGCTCGACGAGCTGGTCGCGCAGGCTGGCGTGGAGACCGAATAGGACCGACAAACCAGGGAAGGGTAGGTCAGATGAGCAAGATCACGATGGGACGCGCAGTCGGCCTTGCGGCCATGGCAGCGGCGCTCGGCGCCTGCGGCATGAGCGATGCCGGCATGGGTGGCTTTGCCGGCAAGATGGACAAGGAAAATATCGGCCTGGCCAGCCGCGCACAGGGCGCGCTGATCGAGGGCAACCATGCCGAGGCGATCGCGCTCGCCGAGCGCGCCGTCGAAGCGAGCCCGACCGATGCCGGGTTCCGCGCGCTGCTCGGCAACATCTATTTCGCCGACGGCCGCTTCGCCTCGGCCGAGGCCGCCTATCGCGATTCGCTCAGCCTGATGCCTGCCCAGCCCAAGATCATCATGAAGAAGGCGCTGGTCGAGATCGCGCAGGGCAAGCGCCACCAGGCGCTCGCCGGGCTCGAACAGGCGCGCGGCTATGTCGATGCCGCCGACCTCGGGCTCGCGGTGGCGATGGCCGGGCGGCCGCAGGTCGCGCTCGAGATCCTCGAGACCGCCGCGCGCAGCCCCGCCGCCACCGCGCGGACCCGCCAGAACCTGGCGCTGGTCCACGCGATGAACGGCAACTGGGAGGCGGCGCGGATCGTCGCCGCGCAGGACGTGCCCGCCGACCAGCTCGACGCGCGCCTCCAGAGCTGGATGCAGATGGCCAATCCCGAGCACCCCTCGCAGCAGGTCGCCGCGCTGGTCGGGGTGACCCCCGCGCCGGTCGATCCGGGTCAGCCGGTGCGGCTCGCGCTCCACGCCGATGCCGACCAGCCGCGCTATGCCAGCCTCGCGCCGCAGCGCGTGGCGTCGCCCACGCCCGCGCCGTCGTCGCTCCCCGCGCCCGCGCCTTCGCCTTCATCGCTCGCCGCGCCGGTGGCGGTGGCCGCGGCCCCCGCGCCGATGCGCGCGCCGAGCGCGCCCGCCCCGGCCGCAGCGCTGCCCACCATCGCCCCCGATCCCGCGCCGAGCGTCTATGCGACCACCGTCGACATCCCGGTGCGCGACATCGAACTCGTCGACGTGACCGCCGAGGCCGCCGCGGCGGACGAGGCCGAGACGCGCCCCGCGCTCGACGTCGACCCGGTCGCCCCGGTGGCGCTACTCGCCGAGGCCGCGCGCACCGCGCGCGAGGCCACCCCGCAGCCCGCGCTGAGCCGCCAGACCACGCGCCTGACCGAATCGGTGCGCAGCATCCGCGCCGAAGCGGTGGCCGCCGAACGGGCGAGCCGCTCGGTGGTCCAGCTCGGTTCCTATTCGCGCCGCTCGAGCCTGCAGCGCGGCTGGGCGCTCGCCACCGCCCGCGTCGACGCGCTCGCCGCCTACCAGCCGATGGCGGCGCGGCTCGAACTCGACGGCAAGACCTTCTATCGCCTCGCCGCGCATGGCTTTGCCAGCGACGCGGCGGCGCGCGATTTCTGCGTCGAGGTCAAGCAGGCGGGGGGCGAATGCTTCGTCCGCAAGATGAACGGCGACGCGCCGACGCGTTTCGCCTCGCGCTAGGCGCGAGGCTCGCCCCAATGGGCTAAACGACGGGCCCTCGATCGGCGGATCGGGGGCCCGTCTTCCTGTTCAGTCGCCGCTGGCGGGGTCGTTGATGGCAAGGTCGAGCACCGCCATGCGCATCGCGACCCCCATCTCGACCTGCGTGCTGATCAGCGAGTGTTCGCTGTCGGCCAGCGCGCCGCTGATCTCCACCTCGCGGTTCATCGGCCCGGGATGCATGACGACCGCGCCCGGCGCCGCGGTCGCGAAGCGCTCCCGGGTGAGCCCGTAGCGGGCGAGATATTCGCCCGGCGCATCGCCGAGATCGGCGGCCAACCGTTCGCGCTGGATTCGCAGCATCATCACGACGTCGGCGCCTGCGACCGCCGCGTCGATCCCGTCGGGGCCGTCATGTCCCTCGGGCAGCAGGGCGGCGGGGCCGGCGAGGGTGACCGCGGCGCCGAGCCGCTCGAGCAGGGCGTGGGTCGAGGAGGCCACGCGGCTGTGGCGGATGTCGCCGCAGATCGCGACCTTCAACCCCTCGACGCGGCCGAAATGATGGTTGATCGTGGCGACGTCGAGCAGCCCCTGCGTGGGATGTTCGCCGGTCCCGTCGCCCGCGTTGACGACCGCCGCGCGGATCGCCGCGGCGACCGTCTCGGGGGCGCCGGGTTCGGGGTGGCGCATCACCAGCGCGTCGACCTGCATCGCATCGATGGTGAGCGCGGTGTCGACCAGCGTCTCGCCCTTGGCGAGGCTCGACTGGGCGGCGGGGAAATGGGTGACCATCGCCCCCATCCGCTGCGCCGCCATGTCGAAGCTGAGCAGGGTGCGCGTCGAATTCTCGAAGAAGGCGAGCGCGATGCTGCGCCCCCCCAGCCGGTCGGCGCGCTTGTCGGTGCCGCGATTGTGCTCGAACCAATGCTCGGCCTCGCGCAGGAGATGGTCGAGCTGCTCGTCCGACAGGTCGCTGGGGCGAAGAAGGTCCATGGCGCGTTTTCCTAGTCGCGGTGGGCGATATTGACCAGCGCGTCGATCGCGCCCTGGAGGATGTGCGCTGCGGCCATCGCGTCGACCTTGTCGGCGCGCTTGGCGCGGCTGACGTCGGCATCGATCATCGCGCGCTCGACCGCCTGCGTCGACCAGCGCTCGTCCCATAGGAGGACGGGCAGCCCCAGGGGCGCGATGTTGCGCGCGAAGGCCCGGGTCGACTGGGTCCGGGGCGAATCGGAGCCGTCCATGTTGAGCGGCAGCCCGACGACGAGGCCGGCGATGCCGTTCGCCTCGACGAAGGCGGTGAGCCGGGCGAGATCCTTCTGGAACTTGGTGCGGCGGATCGTCTCGGCCGGGCCGGCGAAGCTCCAGGCCGCATCGCAGGTCGCCAGCCCGATCGTCTTGGTGCCCACGTCGAGCCCGGCCAGCTTGCCCCCGGGACAGGCCGCGAGGAAGGCGGCGGCGTCCTGCGCGATCACGCGCCCGCGCCCGGCGCCGCGGCGGCCCAGGCGGCGTAGCGCTGCTCGAGGTCGGCGCGCACCGCGCCCCAGAACAGCGCATAGTCGAAGACGTGGTAATTGTTGCCGGGCAGGACATAGGGCCCGAGCGCGGGCACGGTGCCGTTGAGCAGCAGGAGCCCGCGGTCGCAGCGCGCACCGACCGAACCGGGCAGCAACTGCGCGGTGGTCAGCTTGGCATCGGGCACGAGCAGCCCGGGATTGTCGGCGGGCACCGCCTCGCGATCCTCGCCGCCGGTCAGCGGGTTGGTGCAGACCAGCCGGTCGCGGTCGCGGCGCAGCCCGGCATAGCCGTCGGCCTTGAGCCAGTCGCGCAGCACGAGGCTCGCATTGGGGGGGTCGCCGAAGGTGAGCCAGCTCATCAGGCAGCGCGCCTGCGCGGGGCCGCTGCACGCATCGAGCCCGGTCGCGGGAAGGTCGGCCGCGGCGTCGACCGGCCAGCCGACCACATAGGCGGCGACGAGCCGCTCGCCGAGCGCGTCGCGATGGTCGGTGAGCAACCGCAGCGCATGGAGCGCGCCCTGGCTGTGCCCGGCGATGACCACCGGTCTGCTCGGATTGGCCTCGAGGAACACCCCGAACGCCTCGCGCACGTCCCCGTAGGCGACGTCGAGCGCGGCCTGCGCATTGTCCGATTGCGACAGGAAGGTGCCGAACGTCGCCTGCCGGTAGCGCGGGGCCCAGACCTCGCCGATGTTGTTGAACGCGCTCGCCTGGCTCTTCACGAACAGCTCGGCGCGGGTGCGCGCCATGCCCTCGAGCTGCATGTCGGCGTTCCAGCGGTCGGT
Source organism: Sphingomicrobium astaxanthinifaciens (assembly GCF_022865105.1). GTDB lineage: Bacteria > Pseudomonadota > Alphaproteobacteria > Sphingomonadales > Sphingomonadaceae > Sphingomicrobium > Sphingomicrobium astaxanthinifaciens. Next base: position 82,319 of record NZ_JAKNYM010000001.1, on the reverse strand, counting down.
CTGTAGGTAGGTGGTGGGGTGGATGAAGAAGACCGCGACGGGGCGCTCGGGCGCGGGCCCTTCGCCGGCCGTGGCCGGGCCCTCCGCGCCCGCCGCCGTGTCGGCCGCGACCTCGATCTGCGCCGCGCCCTGATAGGGGTCGGGCTGCCAGTCGGCGAGGCTGTCGGGAAGGTCGGGGCGCGCCCACCAGGCATCGGCGCTCGCATAGGTCGGTTCCTCGGCCTCGGGGGGCGCGACGAATTCGACCTTGGGCATGGCCTGGTCGGCGAGGATGCGGTCGCCGAACTGGAAGAAGGCGAAGCTGCCGGCGACCACGAGCAGCGTGGCGAGGGCGATGAACCACAGGAAGATACGAGCAAGCATCCGCCTCAGGTAGCGATGGCGGGCGCGCGCTTCAACATCGCTTGAAGGCGAGGGGGAGGGCGGCTAGGGAAGCGCGCATGTCTGTCACCATCGAACAGGTGCGCCACATCGCCAACCTGGCGCGCATCCACCTTTCCGACGAGCAGGCGGAAACGCTGCTCCCCGAACTCAACAATATCCTCGGCTGGGTCGAGCAGCTGGGCGAGGTCGACACCGACGGCGTCGAACCGCTCGCCACCGTGATCGACCAGCAGATGCGGCTACGCGAGGACGTCATCAACGCGATCCCCGAGACCGCGGGCAATCGCCGCGACGATGTGCTGTCCAACGCGCCCGAGGCGCAGCACGGCTTCTTCGCCGTGCCGAAGGTGATCGAATAGTGAGCGACATTCTCGACCTGACCATCGCCCAACTGCGCGATGGTTTTCGCAAGGGCGACTTTTCGGCGACCGAGATCGCGACCCGCTACAATGAAGCGGTCGACGCGTCGGATGCGCTGAACGCCTATCTCGAAAAGACCCCCGAACTGGCATTGGAAGCGGCCAAGGCGGCGGACGAGGCCAAGGCCAAGGCCTCGGATAGCCTCAAGCCGCTGTCGGGGATCCCGCTCGGCATGAAGGACCTGTTCGCGACCGAGGGCGTGACGACCAGCGCGGGCTCGAAGATGCTCGGCAACTTCAAGCCGCCCTACGAGAGCACGGTCTCGGCCAATTTGAAGGCCGCGGGCGCGGGCATGCTCGGCAAGCTCAACATGGACGAATTCGCGATGGGCTCGTCGAACGAGACCTGCGCGCACGGGCCAGTCATCTCGCCGTGGCGCCGCGAGGGCAGCAATGCCGCGATCACGCCGGGCGGCTCGTCGGGTGGCAGCGCCGCGGCGGTCGCCGCGCGCATCGCGCCGGGCGCCACCGGCACCGACACGGGCGGCTCGATCCGCCAGCCCGCCGCCTTCACCGGCATCGCGGGGATCAAGCCGACCTACGGGCGCTGCTCGCGCTGGGGCATCGTCAGCTTCGCCTCCTCGCTCGACCAGGCGGGGCCGATGGCGCGCACCGTGCGCGACTGCGCGATCATGCTCGAGGCGATGGCGGGGTTCGACCCCAAGGATTCGACCTCGATCGACGCCCCCGTGCCGCAGTGGGAAAAGGGGCTGTCGAGCGACCTCAAGGGCAAGCGCGTCGGTATCCCGCGGGAGTATCGGATCGACGGCACCCCCGCCGAAATCGACGCCCTGTGGGAGCAGGGAGTCGAATGGCTGCGCGACGCCGGAGCCGAGCCGGTCGAGATCAGCTTGCCGCATACCAAATATGCGCTGCCGACCTATTATATCATCGCCCCCGCCGAAGCCTCCTCCAACCTCGCGCGCTATGACGGTGTCCGCTACGGGCTGCGCGAGAAGGTCGAGGGTGGCGGCCTGCACGACATGTACAAGGCGACCCGCTCCGAAGGCTTCGGCGACGAGGTGAAGCGCCGCATCATGATCGGCACCTATGTGCTGAGCGCGGGCTTCTACGACGCCTATTTCACCAAGGCGCAGAAGGTGCGCGCGCTGATCAAGCAGGATTTCCGCAAGGCCTTCGAGCAGTGCGACATGATCCTCACCCCGACGGCGCCGAGCGCGGCCTTCGGGCTGGGCGAGAAGTCGGACGATCCGATCGCCATGTATCTGAACGACGTGTTCGCGGTGCCCGCCTCGCTGGCGGGGCTGCCCGCGATGAGCGTGCCCGGTGGGGTCGACAAGGACGGGCTACCGCTCGGGCTGCACCTCATCGGCAATGAAATGGACGAACAAAGCGTGCTCAACGCGGGCCTCGCGATCGAGGAACGCGCGCCGAGCATCGAACTTCCGGGGAAGTGGTGGTGAGCGACTATCGGATCAAAGGCCAGAAGGGCAGCTACGAGGTCGTGATCGGCCTCGAGGTCCATGCCCAGGTCACTTCGCAGGCCAAGCTGTTCAGCGGCGCGGCCACCGCCTTCGGCGCCGAGCCCAACACGCAGGTCAGCCTCGTCGATGCGGCGATGCCCGGCATGCTGCCCGTGCCCAACAGGGAATGCATCCGCCAGGCGGTGCGCACCGGCATGGCGATCGACGCGCAGATCAACAAATGGTCGCGCTTCGACCGCAAGAACTATTTCTACGCCGACCTGCCGCAGGGCTACCAAATTTCGCAGCTCTACCACCCGCTGGTAGGCGAGGGCGAGATCGAGGTCGCGCCCGACGAGAAGAACCCCGATGCCACCAAGACCATCGGGGTCGAGCGCATTCACGTCGAACAGGATGCGGGCAAGCTGATGCACGACCAGCATCCGACCATGAGCTACGTCGATCTCAACCGCTGCGGCGTGGCGCTGATGGAAATCGTCTCCAAGCCCGACATGCGCTCGCCCGCCGAGGCGGGGGCCTACCTGCGCAAGCTGCGCTCGATCCTGCGCTACGTCGGGTCGTGCGACGGCAACATGGAAGAAGGCTCGATGCGCGCCGACGTCAACGTCTCGGTGCGGCTCCCGGGCGAGGAGCTGGGGACGCGGACCGAGACCAAGAACGTCAACTCGGTGCGCTTCGTCATGCAGGTCATCGAGCATGAGGCCAAGCGTCAGGTAAAGGCGATCGAGAGCGGGGAGGGGGTCCAGCAGGAAACCCGCCTGTTCGACGTCGCCAAGGGCGTGACGCGCCCGCTGCGCTCGAAGGAAGATGCGCATGACTATCGCTACTTCCCCGATCCTGACCTGCTTCCGCTCGAGCTCGACGATGCATTCCTCGCCGAGTGCCGCGAGAGCCTGCCCGAGCTCCCCGATGCCAAGCTCAAGCGCTACGAGGACCTCGGCATCACGCCCTACAATGCCGCGGTGCTGACCGCCGAGGTCGAGACCGCCAACTGGTTCGACCGCTTGCTCGACGCGGGTGCCGAGGCGAAGGCCGCCTCCAACTGGGCCAACAGCGTGCTGCCCGGCATCCTCAACGCCAAGGAGATCGATTTCTCCGACGCGCGCAACACCCCCGAGGCCTCCGCCGCCATCCTCAAGATGGTCGACGATGGCGACATCTCGAAGGGGCAGGCGAAGGAAGTCATGGAGCTGTATCTGGACGAGGGCGGGTCGCCCGCCGACATCGTCGAGAAGCACGGCATGAAGCAGACCTCGGATACCGGCGCGATCGAGGCCGAGGTCGACAAGGTGCTCGCCGCCAATGCCGACAAGGTCGAGCAGTATAAGGGCGGCAAGCAGGCGCTGTTCGGCTTCTTCGTCGGGCAGACGATGAAGGCGATGCGCGGGCAGGCCAACCCGCAGGTGGTCAACCAGATCCTGCGCGCCAAGCTTGACGGTTAGGGAGAAACACATGCGTCTGACGGCCCCGCTTCTGGCAGCAACCATGATGGCGGGGCTGTCGGCCTGCGCCTCCACGCCCCAGCCGATGGCGAGCGCGCCCGCCGCGGTCGAGCAGGCGGCGCCCGACGGACCGCCCGACCTGCTCGTCGTCATCGCGGTGGATCAGCTGTCGAGCCGGCTGATGGAGGAATATCTCCCGCTGATGAGCGGCGGCCTCAAGCGTATCGCGGGTCAAGGCACCTATTTCGTGAACGGCTACCAGGCGCAGGCCGCCACCGAGACCTGCCCCGGCCACTCGACCATCCTCACCGGCAGCCTGCCCGCGCGCACGGGCATCATTGCCAACGAATGGGTCGAGATGGCGCGCGGCGAGGGCAGCGAGGTCTATTGCGCCGAGGATCCCGACCGCCGCGGCGAGCAGGGCGATCGCGATGTCATCAGCGCCAGGCACCTGCTCGTGCCTACGCTCGGCACCTACATGAAGGCCGCCGATGCGCGCAGCCGCAACGTCGCGATCGCGGGCAAGGATCGCGCTGCGGTCATGCTCGGCGGCCATGACGCCGACCAGCGCTGGTGGTGGGGGCCGGACGGCTGGATGACCGACCTCGCGCCCCCCGCGCCCGACGTCGTCACCTCGGCGACCGTCACCACGCGCAACCTCATCGATGCCGGGTCGGCGGGGCTCACCATCCCCACCGTCTGCGCCGAAAAGCCGGTGGTCACTGTCGGCGACATGGGGCCGATGGGGCGTGACCCGCTCGGCTGGGAAGCGGGCGATGGACGCAAGTTCCGCCGCACCCCCGCCTATGACGGTGCGGTGCTCGCGCTTGGCGGCGCGCTCATCGACGACCTTAAACTCGGCCGCGGCGAGGCGCCCGACCTCATCTCGCTGGGACTCAGCGCCACCGATTATGTCGGTCACGCCTATGGCCCGCTCGGCGGCGAGATGTGCCTCCAGATGTTCGCGCTCGACCAGAATCTCGATGGCTTCCTCAAGTTCCTCGACGGGCGCGGGCTCGATTATGCGGTGGTGCTCACCGCCGACCATGGCGGGCAGCCGATCCCCGAGCGCTATCGCCTGACGGGGGTCGATGCCGAGCGGATCGACGCCGAACTGGTGGCGCGCGTCAACAAGAGCGTCGGCGACCGCCTCGGGCTGGCCGAGGGCTGGGTCGAATATGGCGCCCCCGGCGACGTCTATGTCGATCCCGGCCTCGACCCCAAGATTCGCGACGTCGCGAAGGGCTGGCTCAAGATGGCCTATGAGGCCGAGCCGCAGGTCGAGGCCGTCTGGCACCGCGAGGAAATCATGATGGAGCCGATCCCGACCGGCGATCCGACCGGGTGGACGCTCAAGCAGCGCGTGCGCGCCTCCTTCCACCCCGACCGCTCGGGCGACCTGTACGTTGTCATCAAGGAATATGTGACCCCGATCGCCGAGCCGATGCCCGGCTATGTGTCGACCCACGGCAGTCCCTACGAATATGACCGCCGCGTGCCGGTCGCTTTCTATCGCCCCGGCGCGCCCGCGCTGGCGCGGCCCGATGCGGTGCGCACCGTCGACATCCTGCCGACGCTGGCCGCGCATCTCGGCCTGTCGCTGGGCGATGCCGAGCTCGATGGCGTGTGCCTCGACGGCGTTCACGCGGTGCGCTGCGCGCGCTAGCCGCGCTCGCCTAGACGGGGTCGGGAGGCGGGGGCGCCGCCGGCTCTCCGGGCTGCGGGGGCGGGCGGTCGGTGCGCGGCACCGGCGCGGTCCCGGGATCGGGCTCGGGGTCGGGGTTCGCGGGCGCGACGGGGCGGGGCGGACGGGAGGCCATGGTGCCGCACGAACGCCACACAGGCCGCGCGGTTGCGCCGCCCCGGCGTTTTTTCGCCCGCTATGGCTTGCCCCTCGCGCCTGACTTGCTATAGCGCGGCGCACCTTCGGGCATGTGCCTCGCGGGCGTGGCGGAATTGGTAGACGCGCGTGGTTTAGGTCCACGTATCGCAAGATGTGGGGGTTCGAGTCCCTTCGCCCGCACCACCGCCGACGCTGGATGGCGGCGCATGCCCTTCATTCGAATGATGTGGGACCAGTTGTTGAAATGAAGACCGTTGCAACGGAAAAAGACGGCCTGAAGCGGGCCTATGAGCTGACCATCCCGGCCAAGGATATCGAGGCCAAGGTCGAGGCCGAAATCAAGCGCGTCGCACCGCAGGTGAAGATGCCCGGCTTCCGCCCCGGCAAGGTCCCCCCCAACCTCATCCGCAAGATGCACGGCGAGGCGATCGAGGCGCAGGCGCTCGAGCAGGCGGTGCGCGGCGGCGTCGACAAGCTGATCGCCGATGAGAAGCTCAAGCCCGCGATCCAGCCCGAGGTCGAGCTCAAGGACGGCTACGAGCATGGCAAGGATGCCGAGGTGTCGGTCAAGCTCGAGATCCTGCCCGACGTGCCGACCCCCGAGATCGACGGGCTCAAGCTCGAGCGGCTGACCGTCGATGTCGACGACAAGCAGGTCGACGAGCGGCTCGCCGAACTGGCCAAGAACCAGAAGAGCTGGAAGGACGCGGCCAAGACCAAGAAGGCGGGCAAGGGAGACCTCGTCGTGATGGACTTCGTCGGGTCGGTCGACGGCGAGGAATTCGAGGGCGGCAGCGCCGAGGACATGAACATCGAGCTCGGCTCGGGGCGCCTGATCCCCGGTTTCGAGGACCAGCTCGAGGGCGTCAAGGCGGGCGACAAGCGCACCGTCGAGGTGACCTTCCCCGCGGACTATCCGGCGGAGAACCTCAAGGGCAAGCCGGCCAAGTTCGAGGTCACCGTCAAGAAGGTGCGCGTCGAGGACGAGACCAAGGTGGACGACGCCTTCGCGCAGGCGCTCGGGCTCAAGGACCTCGACCAGCTCAAGGGGCTGATCAAGGACCAGGCGCAGCAGGAACTCAACGGGCTCACGCGCACGCACATGAAGCGCCGCCTGCTCGACCAGCTCGCCGCCGGGCACGACTTCCCGGTGCCGCCGACGATGGTCGATGCCGAGTATGAGAACATCATGCAGCAGCTGCGTCACGAGGCGGGCCACGAGGCCGACGCCGAGGCCGCGCTCAAGGAAATCGAGGCCGACGCCGAGGATTACCGCAAGATCGCCGAGCGCCGCGTGCGCCTCGGGCTGCTCCTGTCGGAAATCGGGCAGCAGCAGGGGGTCGAGATCACCCAGCCCGAGATGAACCGCCTGATCGCGCAGGCCGCGCAGCGTTACCCGGCCGAGCAGCAGACGCAGTTCCTCGAATATATCCGCAACAACCCGATGGCCGCCGCGCAGCTGCGCGCCCCGCTCTATGAGGAGAAGGTGGTCGACTTCCTGTTCGAGCGCGCCGACGTCACCGACCGCGAGGTGACCCGCGCCGAGCTCGAGGAAGACCTCGAGCGCGAGGACGACCTCGAGGCCGAGAACACGAAGGCGAAGGCGCCGGCCAAGAAGAAGGCGGCGCCCAAGAAGGCGGTGGCCAAGAAGGGCGACGCCAAGACGGGCGACGCCAAGAAGCCCGCGGCCAAGAAGCCCGCGGCCAAGAAGGCGCCGGCCAAGAAGGCGGCGGCCCAGAAGGCCGACGACAAGCCGGCGGCCAAGAAGGCACCGGCCAAGAAGAAGGCGCCGGCCAAGAAGAAGGCCGACTAGTCGATGGCGGGGGCAGCAGCACCGCGGGTAGCCGTGCTGCTGCCCTGCTATAACGAGGAAGCCGCGATCGGCGCCACGATCGCGGGTTTCCGCAAGGTCCTTCCCGACGCCACAGTCTACGTCTTCGACAACAATTCGAAGGATCGCACGGTCGAGATCGCGCGCGAGGCGGGCGCGGTCGTGCGTTCGGTGACCCAGCAGGGCAAGGGCAATGTCGTGCGGCGCATGTTCGCCGACATCGAGGCCGACGTCTACCTGATGGCCGACGGCGACCTGACCTACGACCCTGCCGCCGCGCCAGGGATGGTGCAGCTCTTGTGGGATGAACAGCTCGACATGGTGGTGGGCACGCGCCACCACGAGGACGCGGACGCCTATCGCGGCGGTCATGTCCTCGGCAATCGCGCCTTCACCACGCTGCTCGCCAGCCTGTTCGGGCGCAGCTTCACCGACATCTTCTCGGGCTATCGCGCCTTCTCGCGGCGCTACGCCAAGAGCTTCCCCGCCACCTCCGAGGGCTTCGAGACCGAGACCGAGATGAGCGTCCACGCGCTCGAGCTGCGGATGCCGGTGGGCGAGGTGGCGACCAAGTATCTCGCCCGCCCCGAGGGGTCGGAGAGCAAGCTCAACACCTATCGCGACGGGCTGCGCATCCTTGGCATGATCGGCACGCTGTTCCGGGTCGAGAAACCGCGCTCCTTCTATGGTGGCATCGCCGCCGCGATCCAGCTCCTCGCGATCCTCCTCGCGATCCCGCTGTTCGCGACCTTCTTCGAGACGGGGCAGGTGCCGCGGCTGCCGACCGCGGTGCTGGTCACCGGGATGACAATCCTCGCGGCGATGATTTTCTTCGCCGGGCTCAACATCTCGGCGATCACGCGGGGGCGGCGCGAAATGCGGCGGCTCGCCTATCTCGCCCAGCCCGCGCCCAATACGCCCGATACTTTTCCCCACAAACAGGCTTGATCCCGCGCGACCAATGACGATGTTGGGGCGAGACCGAACATAAAGGACCCCGCATGAGCATCGATCACGAAGATATTGCCTCCGCCCTCGTTCCCGTCGTGGTGGAACAGTCGAACCGGGGCGAGCGCAGCTTCGACATCTACTCGCGCCTGCTGCGCGAGAACATCATCTTCGTGACCGGCCCGATCGAGGACAATATGGCCTCGCTCATCACCGCGCAGCTGCTGTTCCTTGAATCGGAAAATCCGAAGAAGGACATCTACATGTACATCAACTCGCCGGGCGGGGTGGTGACGGCGGGGCTCGCGATCCACGACACCATGCAATATATCCGCCCGCGCGTCTCGACGGTGTGCATCGGCCAGGCCGCCTCGATGGGCAGCTTCCTCCTCGCCGCGGGCGAGCCGGGGATGCGCGTGGCGCTGTCGAACAGCCGGATCATGGTGCACCAGCCCTCGGGCGGGGCGCGCGGCATGGCCGCCGACATCGAGATCCAGGCGCGCGAGATCCTGCGCATGCGCACCCGCCTCAACGCGCTCTACTCGCGCTATACCGGCCAGCCGCTCGACAAGATCGAGAAGGCGATGGACCGCGACAGCTTCCTCGAGGCCGACGAGGCCAAGGAATTCGGGATCATCGACCAAGTGTTCGACAAGCGGCCCGAGCCGGGCAAGGACAAGGGCAAGGATGGCGCGGCCGACGTGACGCCGAGCTGAGCATCGCGCTGTTGAAACGCTAGCAGGTCGGGGTAGACTTGGCCTGGGGCTGGGTCCCAGGGCATATCAGGGCGAGAAGGCACGGGCCATGAAGCAGAGCCATTATGCGCTTCTCGGGGTGGCGGAGGATGCGGCCCTTGCCGACATCCGCCGCGCCTATCATGCGAAGATGCGGGCCAACCATCCCGACGTGGCCGCGGCGGGTAACGACCATGTCCGTCCCGACGACGCCTATCGGCTCAACGCCGCCTATTCGGTGTTGTCGGACCCGGCGAAGCGCAAGGCCTATGACCGCGAACTGGCGAGTGAGCGCCACTCGAGCCGCGTGGTCGTCGCCAACACGGGAGGGCGCCGGCACCAGCGGCACAACGGCCCGGTCAACACCGCCGAGCGCTTCGGTGGGCAGCCGCCGCGGATCGTGTGGCTGGTCCTGCTTGCCATCTTCCTCAACCTCGTCCTGCTGACCGGCATCTACCTGCAGGGCGGGTTCGACTGAGCGGGCCCGCCGCGGCAAAGGTTTTGAAATTTCTTGTCTTTCCGCGCGCGCGGCGGGGCGACGGGACTTGCAGCGATCGGGCGATCGCTCCATATCGGGACATGAGGAGCCGGCGCGCGGCGCTGGCGTTAATGATTTTCTGCGCTTGTCTGTGGCATGATATGCCTTAGCATGGATACCCCGCACCACGCGCGATCGAAGGACCAAGGACGAACATGACCAAGCTTTCCGGCGGCAGCACAGACGGCAAGTCGACGCTTTACTGCAGCTTCTGCGGTAAGTCGCAGCACGAGGTGCGCAAGCTCATCGCCGGACCCACCGTCTTCATCTGCGACGAATGCGTCGAGCTGTGCAACGACATCATCCGCGAGGAGACCAAGTCGAGCCTCGTCAAGACGCGCGACGGGGTGCCCACCCCGACCGAGATCAACGAGGTGCTCGACGATTATGTGATCGGGCAGAAGCAGGCCAAGCGCGTCCTGTCGGTCGCGGTGCACAACCATTACAAGCGGCTCAACCATGGTGCGAAGGCGAGCGGCGACGTCGAACTCGCCAAGTCGAACATCCTGCTCGTCGGCCCCACCGGCTGCGGCAAGACGCTGCTCGCGCAGACGCTCGCGCGCATCCTCGACGTGCCCTTCACCATGGCCGACGCGACGACGCTGACCGAGGCGGGCTATGTCGGCGAGGATGTCGAGAACATCATCCTCAAGCTGCTGCAGGCTTCCGACTACAATGTCGAGAAGGCGCAGCGCGGCATCGTCTACATCGACGAGATCGACAAGATCAGCCGCAAGGCCGACAATCCCTCGATCACCCGCGACGTGTCGGGCGAGGGGGTGCAGCAGGCGCTGCTCAAGCTGATGGAAGGCACCACCGCCTCGGTGCCGCCGCAGGGCGGGCGCAAGCATCCGCAGCAGGAATTCCTGCAGGTCGACACCACCAACATCCTGTTCATTTGCGGCGGTGCCTTCGCCGGGCTCGAGAAGGTCATCGGCGACCGCTTGCAGAAGAAGTCGATCGGCTTCGGCGCGCATGTCGCCGCGCCCGAGGAAAAGCGCGTCGGCGAGACCTTGAAGCACACCGAGCCCGAGGATCTGATGAAGTTCGGGCTCATCCCCGAGTTCATCGGCCGCATGCCCGTCATCGCCACGCTCGAGGATCTCGACGAGGAGGCGCTGGTCAAGATCCTGCGCGAGCCCAAGAACGCGCTGGTCAAGCAATATGCCAAGCTGTTCGAGATGGAGAATGTCGAGCTCGTCTTCACCGACGACGCGCTGCTCGCGGTCGCCAAGAAGGCGATCGAGCGCAAGACCGGCGCGCGCGGCCTGCGCTCGATCCTCGAGGGCATCCTGCTCGACACCATGTTCGACCTGCCCTCGATGGAGGGGGTCGACGAGGTCCATGTCGATGCCGAGGTGGTCGAGGGGCGCAAGGAACCGGTCCGCGTCTATGCCAAGAAGGGCAAGGACAGCGCCGCCGGCGACAGCGCGGCCTAAAGGAGCGATCAGGATGAGCGAGACCGGGTCGGCGATCGCGCCGCCAGCGCCGCCCCCCGGGGTTCGCCTGCCCGCGATCGTGCCGCCCTTTCTCAGCCGCCCGACGCGCCCGCTGGTCACGCTCCTGCTGGCCTATCTGACGACGATCCTCGGCTCGCTGATGCTGGCCGCGATCGTGCAGAGTTTCGCGCCGCAGGCCGAAAGCCCCGACTTCTCGCAGCTGTCGGGGGTCACCGCGCTGGTCGCGCTGGTGCTCTTCGCGCCGCTGGTCGAGACGCTGATCATGGGGCTGTTCCTCTCGATCCTGCTGCGCTTCTGCGCCCCCGCCACCGCGATCGCGATCAGCGCGATCGGCTGGGGGGTGGCGCACAGCGTGCAGGCCGCGACATGGGGGCTGGTCATCTGGTGGCCCTTCCTCATCTTCTCCACGCTCTACGTCGTGTGGAAGCAGCGCTCGCTCGCCTGGGGGCTGGCGATGCCCTTCCTCGTGCACGCGATGCAAAACAGCCTGCCTGCGCTCGCGGTGGCCTATCCCGACCGCTTCGCCGCCCTGATCTAAGTCCTTCGACCCGCTTGTGGTCGGGGGCCCCGGCGCCCATATGGGGGGCATGACCAACCGTACCCTTCCCCTGCTTCCGCTGCGCGATATCGTCGTGTTCCCGCAGCGCATCGTTCCCCTGTTTGTCGGCCGCGAGAAATCGGTCGCCGCGCTCGAAGCGGCGATGGCCGAGGACAAGCAGCTGTTCCTCGTCGCCCAGCTCGATCCCGCCGAGGACGACCCCGCGCGCGAGCAGATGTACGACCTCGGCGTGATCGCCACCGCGATGCAGCTCCTCAAGCTGCCCGACGGCACCGTTCGGGTGCTCGTCGAGGGGGCGCAGCGCGCCCGGCTCGTCGCGATCCACGAGGATGCCGACGGGCATAGCCGCGCCGAGGTGGAGATCGTCGAGGAAGCGGTCGCCGACGGCCCAGAGGTCGGGGCGCTGATGCGCTCGGTGCTCGACCAGTTCGAGAATTATGCCAAGCTCAACAAGAAGCTGCCCGCCGAGATGGGGGTGCAGCTGGCCGAGATCGACGATGCCAACCTGCTCGCCGACGCGGTCGCCTCGGCGCTGTTGGTCAAGGTCGCCGACAAGCAGGCGCTGCTCGGCGAGCTCGACCCCGTCAAGCGGCTCGAGATGGTGTTCGCCTTCATGGAGGGCGAGCTCGGCGTGCTCCAGGTGGAGAAGAAGATCCGCAGCCGCGTCAAGCGGCAGATGGAGAAGACCCAGCGCGAATATTATCTCAACGAGCAGCTCAAGGCGATCCAGCGCGAGCTCGGCGACGATGACGAGGGCGGCGACGAGCTGGCCGAGTTGCAGGCCAAGATCCGCAAGACCCGGCTGTCGAAGGAAGCCAAGGCGCGTGCCGAGGCCGAGCTCAAGAAATTGAAGGCGATGGCGCCGATGAGCGCCGAGGCCACCGTCGCGCGTAACTATCTCGACGTGCTGCTGGCGCTGCCGTGGGGCAAGAAATCACGCCTCAAGCGCGACATCGAGGAAGCGCAGGGCGTGCTCGACGAGGACCATTATGGCCTCGAGAAGGTCAAGGACCGGATCATCGAATATCTTGCGGTGCAGGCGCGCACCAACAAGCTCAAGGGGCCGATCCTGTGCCTCGTCGGCCCGCCCGGCGTCGGCAAGACCTCGCTCGGCCGCTCGATCGCCAAGGCGACGGGGCGCGAATTCGTGCGCCAGTCGCTGGGCGGGGTGCGCGACGAGGCCGAGATTCGCGGCCACCGCCGCACCTATATCGGCTCGCTCCCGGGCAAGATTGTGTCGAACCTCAAGAAGGCGGGGACTAACAACCCGCTGTTCCTCCTCGACGAGATCGACAAGCTCGGGCAGGACTTCCGCGGCGATCCGGCGAGCGCGCTGCTCGAGGTGCTCGACCCCGAACAGAATGCCAAGTTCAACGATCACTATCTCGAGATCGACTACGACCTGTCGGACGTCATGTTCGTGACCACCGCGAACAGCCTCGATATGCCGCAGCCGCTGCTCGACCGCATGGAGATCATCCGCCTCGAGGGCTATACCGAGGACGAGAAGGTCGAGATCGCCAAGCGGCACCTCATCCCCAAGCAGCTCGAGCAGCATGGGGTGAAGGAGGGCGAGCTGACCTTCACCGACGAGGGCCTCCGCAGCATGATCCGCCATTACACCCGCGAGGCGGGGGTGCGCACGCTCGAGCGCGAGCTCGCCCAGGTCGCGCGTAAGGCGCTGCGCCGGATCCTTGAGAAGAAGGACGAGGCCGTCACGCTCACCCCCGACAATGTCGCCGACTATCTCGGGGTGCGCAAATATCGCTACGGGGTCGGCGAGGAAGAGGATCAGATCGGCGCGGTCACCGGGTTGGCGTGGACCGAGGTGGGGGGCGAACTGCTCACCATCGAGGCGGTCACCGTGCCAGGCAAGGGGCAGATCAAGACCACCGGCAAGCTGGGCGAGGTGATGCAGGAATCGATCCAGGCCGCGATGAGCTTCGTCAAGGCGCGCTCGCCCTCCTACGGGGTCAAGCCCTCGATCTTCGCGCGCAAGGACATCCACGTCCACCTGCCCGAGGGCGCGGTGCCCAAGGACGGTCCCTCGGCGGGGGTCGGGATGGTGACGGCGATGATCTCGACGCTGACCGGCATCCCCGTGCGCCGCGACGTGGCGATGACCGGCGAGGTCACGCTGCGCGGCCGCGTGCTGCCGATCGGAGGGCTGAAGGAAAAGCTCCTCGCCGCGCTGCGCGGGGGCATCAAGTCGGTGCTGATCCCGGCCGAGAACGAGAAGGACCTCGTCGAGATTCCCTCGAGCATCCGCGAGGCGCTCGATATCCGTCCGGTCGCGCATGTCGACGAGGTGCTCGCGCACGCGCTGACCAAGGAGATGACCGCGATCGAATGGTCCGATGCCGATGAATTGTCGACCGAGCCGCTGGTGCCCCCCGCGACGGCGGGCGACGCGGCTAGCATCCGGCATTGATCTGTTTGACACGCGTGGGGCCAGTTTTGCCACAAAACTGCGCCTTGCCCTTTGACACTGGCCCCCGTTAGCGGTCTAACGGGGGCTTCTGATCACCGGCGGCGGGTGATTCCCTTTGCATCCGCTGCCCCGTTGGGAGGCGATGTGCATGAACAAGCAGGAGCTGATTGGGGAAGTGGCCGAGCGGGCGGGCCTCAACCGAAGCGACGCCAGCAGGGCGGTCGAGACCATGCTCGAGGTCATCACCTCGACGCTCAAGCGCGGCGATGAAGTGCGCCTTGTCGGGTTCGGCAATTTCACCGTGACCGAGCGCAAGGCGTCGACCGGGCGCAACCCGCGGACCGGGGAGCCGATGCAGATCAAGGCCAGCCAGCAGCCCAAATTCCGTCCCGGCAAGGTCCTCAAGGACGCCGTCCAGAAATAATCGGCGGCGGCGTCAAGAAGGGGCTGGACAGGTCGGGCGGGCTTTCCTAAACGCCCGCCACCGACCAAGCGATGGGCGCGTAGCTCAGTGGTAGAGCACACCCTTCACACGGGTGGGGTCGCAAGTTCAATCCTTGCCGCGCCCACCATCCCTCGTCTTCGGCCGGACACCAACGGGCGCCCTTCCGTCACGGAAGCGGCGCCCGTTTCGCGTCCGACCCCCACGGTGGCGCGCCCCGGGGCGCGGGCCATGGCCCCCCCCCCCCGGAAAAGGCGTGGCGGAGCAGGCGGGCTGTCGGTCGGGCCACGCGGGGGCCTGTGCGGGTCCCCGCGGCGCGGGGAGCGCGCGCCGGCTGGCGCCGGGCACGAAAAAGCCCGGGGTCCCGCGGGGGACCACCGGGCCTGTTCGCCGCGCGTGCGCGCGCGCTGCTACTGTTCGAGATAATCGCCGTGGAAGCTGGCGACGCGGCGCAGTTCGCCGGGCTCCTCGAAAAAGATGCGGCGGCCTTCGCGGCGGATCAGTCCTTGGCGCTCGAGGTCGGCGAACACCCGATTGACGTTGACCGACGTCTGGCCGGTGATGTCGGCGATCTGCTGCTGGGTGAAGGGGTTGGGCATGCCCTCGGTCTCGGGGTTGGCCTTCGCCCGCGCGGCGGTCTCGAGCAGCAGGTGCGCGACGCGCGCGGTGCTGTCGCGGCGACCGCAGTTGACCAGCCATTCATAGTTGATCGCGGTTTCGCGCTGGACCAGCCGGAAGAAGAATTCGGCGATCTCGGGGTGCGCCTTGACGACCGGCTCGAGGTCGGCCTGCTTGCCGACCATGACCTTCGAACGGACGATCGCCTGGATCCCGTAATCGAGGCTGCCGGGGCCGGGCAGGATGCCCTCGCCCGGGAAGCGCAGCCCGACGATCTGGCGACGCCCGGCGCCGTCGGACTTGAACTTGCACAGGAGGCCCTGCGTGACGAACATGACTTCGTCGCGCGGGCTGCCCATGTCGCGGAAGGGGCGCCGCGGTTCGACGTCCATCATCCGGTGGGGGATGCCGGTCAGCGCCTTGGCCGCCTTTTGCGACAGTCCGGCCTTTACCAGCGTTTCGAACAGGTCGACCCCGTCGCCATTGCGCATCGCCATCGACGATAATTCCTTCCAGTGCGTGTATCGCGTCGCTATTATAATATGGTTGTGCAAATCCGCGCAACAACCTGCGAATATAAAAATGATAAAATTGGGGTAGCCCGCCCGAGGGGGCTGAGGGGGCCTTATGACCATCGGGTCACGGATTTCAACCGCAAAGTTGGGGTTCGTCCCATTCAGGCGCTTGCCAATGCGTCAAAGCCTGCCTAAAGGGTCCGGCGCGTCCGGCAGGGCGCAGCCTTTGTGGCGATCGTAGCTCAGTTGGTTAGAGCACCGGTTTGTGGTACCGGATGTCGCGGGTTCAAGTCCCGTCGATCGCCCCATTTTTCCTTCCTTGGCAACGATGAGAGGCGGAGCCGGGCGATGACGACCCCCTGGGGCAACCCCCATTTCGACGACCATGAAGCGGTGCATTTCGTCACCGATCGCGCCAGCGGGCTGAAGGCGATCATCGCCATGCATTCGACCGCGCTCGGCCCGGCCGCGGGCGGCACCCGCTTCTGGCATTATGACGACGAGGAAAAGGCCTTGTCGGACGTGCTGCGCCTGTCGCGCGGCATGAGCTACAAGAACGCGATGGCGGGGCTCCCGCTCGGGGGCGGCAAGGCGGTCATCCTCGCCGACGAGGCGCGCACCAAGACCCCGGCGATGATCGCCGCCTTCGGGCGCGCGGTGAACCGGCTGGCGGGCAATTATGTCACCGCCGAGGATGTCGGGATCACCGTCGAGGACATGATCGCGGTGCGTCGCGAGACCGACTTCGTCGCCGGTCTCCCGGTCGAGGACGGCGCCGAGGTCGGTGGCGACCCGGGGCCGCACACCGCGCGCGGCGTCTATCTCGGGCTCAAGGCCGCGGTCGCGCGCCGGCTCGGGCGCGAGACGCTCGCCGATGTCCATGTCGCGATCCAGGGGGCCGGCAGCGTGGCCAGCCATCTTGCCCGCCACCTCGCCGCCGACGGCGCGCGGCTGTCGATCGCCGACGTCAACCGCGCGCGGGTCGAGGCGCTCGCCGCCGAGACCGGCGCGACCATCGTCGACCCGGCCGATATCCTGTTCCTCAAGGCCGACGTGGTGAGCCCCTGCGCGCTCGGCGCGATCCTCAACGAGGAGAGCGTCGGCAGGCTCGACACCGCGATCATCGCGGGCGCCGCCAACAACCAGCTCGCCACCCCGGGCGATGGTCAGCGGCTCGCCGCGCGCGACATCCTCTACGCCCCCGACTATGTGATCAACGCCGGCGGCATCATCAACGTCTCGACCGAATATCTTGCCGACGGGGGCGCCGACCTCGTGCGCCAGCGGATCGACGCGATCCCCGGGCGGCTCGAGCAGATCTGGGACGAGGCCGCGCAGAGCGGGCGCGACCCGGCGAGCGTGGCCGATGCGATGGCGCAGCGGCTGATCGGGCGCGCCTGAGGCTGGCAAGCGGGCGAGGGGAAGGCTAGACAGGCCGCGATGCATCGTTTCGCCAACCCCGCCCGCTTTCTCAGGATCGCCCGTCCCGCCACCGGCTGGACCCTGTGGCCGGGCCTCGTGCTGAGCCTGGCCGGGTTCATCGGCGGGCTTTTCTTCGTGCCCGCCGACTATCTCCAGGGCGACAGCTTTCGCATCCTCTACCTCCACGCCCCCGCCGCCTGGCTCGGCATGGCGGGGTGGAGCGGGCTTGCGATCGCGGGGATCGCCACGCTGGTCTGGCGCCACCCGCTGGCGGCGCTGGCGGGGCGCGCCGTGGCGCCGGTCGGCGCGCTGTTCGCCGCGATCTGCCTCGCCTCGGGCTCGATCTGGGGGCGGCCGACCTGGGGCACATGGTGGGAATGGGACGGGCGGCTCACCAGCATGCTGGTGCTCTTCTTCCTCTACCTCGCCTATATCGCGCTGGCCGATGCCGAGCGCGCGCGCGGCCCCGACAGCGAGGGGCGGATCGCGGCGATCTTCGGGCTGGTCGGCGCGGTCAACCTGCCGATCATCCACTATAGTGTGATCTGGTGGAATACCCTCCACCAGGGGCGCTCGATCAGCATCGTCGAGGGCCGCAGCAGCATCGATCCCTCGATGCTCTGGCCGCTCGGCCTGACCTTCGTCGGGCTGACCCTCCTGTTCGTCGCGATTACGCTGATGCGGATGCGCGCCGACATTGCCCGGATCAAGCTGGCGATGCGGCTGCAACGCCGCGCGGAGGCGGCGCGATGAACCCCTGGCCCTTCGTCATCGCCGCCTACGGCCTCGGGATCGCGGCGATCCTCGTCCTGCTCGTGCTGTCGTGGCGCGGCATGCGCCGGGCCGAGGCGGCGGTCGAGCACGAACGCGAGCGCGAGCGCGCGCGATGACCGCCGCGCCCAAGACCCAGCGGCTGCTGCTGGTCATCCTCGCGATCGCCGCCCTCGCCGGGGCGGCGCTGCTCGCGCTGTGGGGGCTGCAGGGACGCGCCGCCTATTTCGTCACCCCGAGCGAGATCGCCGCCGGTCGCGTCGAGCCGGGGGTGCCGCTGCGGCTCGGCGGGATGGTCAGCGCGGGGTCGATCGCCCCGGTCGGCGACGGTAACAGCTTCCGCTTCCGGCTCGAGGACGAGACGGCGACGACCACCGTGCGCTACCGCGGCATCCTGCCCGACCTCTTCGTCGAGGGCTCGGGCGCGGTTGCCGAGGGGCGGCTGCTGGCCAATGGCGAATTCGCCGCCGACCGCATCCTGGCCAAGCATGACGAGAATTACATGCCGCCCGAGCTGGCCGAGCGCGCCGAACGGGCGACCGCCGAGACGGTCGCGGCCCCATGATCGCCGAACTCGGCCATGCCGCGCTCTGGCTCGCGGCGGCGCTGGCGGGGCTGCAGGTCGTGTTTGCGCTGCTGCGCGGGCAGGCCGGCGCCGCCGCGCTCCCCGCGATCCGCGCCATCGCCGGGGCGCAGGCACTGCTCGCGCTGCTCGCCTTCGCCGCGCTGCTGCACCTGTTCTGGGTCACCGACCTGTCGGTCGCGCTGGTCGCGACCCACAGCCACGGCGACAAGCTGCCCTTCTACAAGCTCGCCGCCGCATGGGGGAACCATGAAGGCTCGATGCTGCTCTGGGTGCTGCTCCTGTCGGGGTTCGGCGCGCTGATGGCGCGCTTCGCCCGCGCGCTCGAGCCCGCGGTGATGCGCGGGGCGCTGGGGATGCAGGGCGCGCTGGCGCTCGGTTTCTACGCCTTCCTCCTCCTGTCCTCCAACCCCTTCGCGCGGCTCGACCCGCCCGCGCTCGAGGGACGCGGGCTGAACCCGCTGCTGCAGGATCCCGGCCTCGTCTTCCATCCGCCCACCCTCTACGTCGGCTATGTCGGGCTGTCGGTCGCCTTCAGCCTCGCCATCGGGGCGATGCTCGGCGGGCGAGTCGACGCGGCGCTGGCGCGGGCGATGCGCCCGTGGGTGCTGTTGTCGTGGACCTTCCTCACCGCGGGCATCCTCGGCGGCTCCTACTGGGCCTATTACGAGCTCGGCTGGGGCGGCTACTGGTTCTGGGACCCGGTGGAGAATGCCTCGCTCCTGCCGTGGCTCGCCGCCACCGCGCTGCTGCATTCGGTCTCGGTGCTCGCCGCGCGCGAGGCGCTGCGCGCCTGGACGATGGCGCTCGCGCTGATCGGCTTCGCCATGTCGATGCTCGGCACCTTCCTCGTGCGCTCGGGGCTGCTGACCTCGGTCCATGCCTTCGCGGTCGACCCCGAGCGCGGCACCTTCATCCTCGTGCTGATGGCGCTCTATGTCGGCGGCGCGCTCGCGCTGTTCGGCGCGCGCATCGCGCAGGTCCGCGAGGGCGCCCCGTTCGCGCCCGCCAGCCGCGAGGGCGCGCTGGTGGCCAACAACCTCCTGCTTTCGGTCATCCTCGCGCTGGTGCTGTTCGGCACCTTCTACCCGCTCGTGGCCGAGGCGTTCGGGGCCTCGATCTCGGTCGGCCCGCCCTATTTCAACCTGGTGGCCGGCCCGCTCGCGCTGCTCCTCGTCGCGCTGCTGTTCGTCGGGCCTCTCCTGAGCTGGAAGCGCCAGTTCCGGCCGCTGTCGAAGGGCGCCGCGCTGGCCGGCTGCGGCGCGCTCGCGATGCTGGTCGCCACCATCGCGCTGGGCTGGTCGATGAGCCTGCTCGAGCGGCTCGGGCTAGCGCTGGGCGCGGGGCTGGTGATCGCCAGCCTCGTGCCGCTGCTCACCCGCAAGCCCTGGCGCGCGCCCGCGCCCGTCTGGGGGATGGTGCTCGCGCATCTCGGGGTCGGGCTGCTGACCGTCGGAATCGCCAGCGAGAGCGCCTTCACCAAGGAACGGCTCGCCATCGTCCAGCCGGGCGACCAGGCCAGTGTCGGGCCGTGGCTCGTCGAGTTTCGCGCCGCGGTCCCGGTCGCCGGGCCCAACTGGACCGCGATCGAGGCCGACCTGCTCGCCTCGCGCGGGGCCGGCGCGGCGCGGCTCGCCCCCCAGCAGCGGCTGTTCAACCAACCCGCCACCAGCACCAGCGAGAGCGCGCTCCTGACACGTTGGGACGGGCAGCTCTACGCCACCGTGGGGCAGGGGAGCGCTGCCGAGGGCTGGCAGCTGCGGCTGTGGTGGAAGCCGTTCGTCACCTTCATCTGGGCGGGCGGGCTGCTGATCGCGCTCGGCGGGCTGGTCTCGCTGGTCGGGCGGATCGTGCGCGCGCTGCGCGAGGCGCGGCCCGCCCGAGCGAGCGCGCGATACCGGGAGCAACGTTCATG
Source organism: Sphingomicrobium astaxanthinifaciens (assembly GCF_022865105.1). Classification (GTDB taxonomy): domain Bacteria; phylum Pseudomonadota; class Alphaproteobacteria; order Sphingomonadales; family Sphingomonadaceae; genus Sphingomicrobium; species Sphingomicrobium astaxanthinifaciens. The sequence continues at coordinate 62,019 of NZ_JAKNYM010000001.1, read as the reverse complement.
GTAGCCCGCTACCTGCCGCTGGCCGTCGGCCTGCTCGTCTTCGCCTTCATCGGCTGGCGGCTCGCCGATCCCTCCGACCAGCCCGACATCTCGAGCCGCCTCGTCGGCGCCCCCGCGCCCGATCTCACGCTCGCGCCGATGCTGGCGGACAGGCCCGGGGTGACCGGGCTGGCGACCGGCGAGCCGCACCTCGTCAACCTGTTCGGCAGCTGGTGCAACCCGTGCATCGCCGAGGCTCCGCTGCTCGACGCGCTCGCCGCGCGCGGGGTGCCGATCACCGGCATCGCAGTGCGCGACGAGCCGCAGGCGGTGACCCGCTTCCTCGAGGAGCATGGCGACCCGTTCGCGGTGATCGGGAGCGATCCGCAGAGCGAGGCGGTGTTCGCGCTCGGGGCCACCGGGGTGCCCGAAACCTTCCTCGTCGACGCCGAGGGGGTGATCCGCGCGCATGTCCAGGGGCCGCTCGCGCCCGGCGACGTCGATCGGCTCGCCGCCGCGTGGGAGGCGTTGCGATGATGGCCTTGCTCGTGCCGCTGCTGCTCGCCGCCGCGACCCCCGATTACGCCTACGCCCAGCTCGAGGATCCGGCGCGCGAGGCCGCCGCGGTCGCGCTGATGCGCGAATTGCGCTGCCTGACCTGCGAGGGACAGTCGATCGCCGACAGCGATGCCGACATGGCCGCCGACATGCGCCGCCTCGTGCGCGCGCGGATCGCCGCGGGCGAGCGCCCCGAGGAGGTGCGCGGCTGGCTCGTCGATCGCTACGGCGGCGCGGTCAGCTATCGCCCGGTCGGCAGCGACCCGGTGTCGTGGCCATTGTTCGCGGTGCCCGTGCTGCTCCTCCTGCTGGCCGGCTGGATGGTGCGCGGTCGCTTCCGCCGGGACGGCGGGGCATGACCGGCTACCTCCTCCTGCTCGGGCTCGGGGCCGCCTGCCTCGCGTTCCTCTACTGGCGCCGGCTGCGCGGGCCGCACCTCACGCTGGCGGCGGCGGCGCTGCTGTTCGGCGGCGCGGGCTATGCGCTGTCGGGCAAGCCGTGGCTCGAATCGCGCCCGGTCGCGGGCCGCCCCGCCTTGCCCGCGCCGATGTCGCTCAAGGGCGCGCGCGAGGCCTTCTACGGGCGCTTCACCTGGCTCGACCGCTGGGCGGTGCTGTCCGAAAGCTATGCCGCGCGGGGCCGCACCGGCGAGGCCGCGCGATTGCTGCGCTCGGGGCTGCGCGAGCATCCCGGCAGCGGCGCGCTGTGGTCGCTCTACGGCAACGCGCTGGCCGACCATGCCGGCACCGTCTCGCCCGCGGCCGAACTGGCCTATGATCGCGGCATCGCGCTCGCGCCCGACCACCCCGGGCCGCGCTTCTTCAAGGCGCTCGCGCTGCTGCGCAGCGGCGAGCGCGAGGCCGCGCTGCCGCTGCTCGAGGCGCTCGAGCAGGAGGCGCCCGCCGAGGCCGACTGGCGCCCCCTCGTCGAGGGGGCGCTGGCGCTGGCCCGGCAGGACGTCCCGCCGGCTCAGCCCTCGAGCGGCTCGTAGGGCAGGTCGGGGAAGGCCTCGGCCACCGCGCCGTGGCGCAGCTTCCCGTCCGAGACGTTGAGCCCGTTGGCGAGATGCTCGTCGGTCGCCATCGCCAGCTCGGCGCCCTTGTCGGCGATCGCCACCGCCCCCGGCAGCGTCGCGTTGTTGAGCGCGAAGGTCGAGGTGCGCGCCACCGCGCCCGGCATGTTCGCCACGCAATAATGGATGATGCCGTCGACCTCGTAGACGGGATCGTCATGGGTGGTCGGGCGCGAGGTCTCGAAGCAGCCGCCCTGATCGATCGCGATGTCGACGATGACGCAGCCGCGCTTCATTTTCTTGAGCATCTCGCGGGTCACCAGCTTGGGCGCCGCCGCCCCCGGCACCAGCACCGCGCCGATGACGAGGTGGCTTTCCTCGAGCGCGCGCTCGATCATCGGCTTGGAGGCATATTGCGTCTTGATGGTCGAGCCGAAGTGCAGGTCGAGTTCGGCGAGGCGGTCGGGGTTGATATCGTAGATGGTGACATCGGCGCGCATGCCGGTTGCCATCATCGCCGCGTTGATGCCGGCCACGCCGCCACCGATGATCGCGACCTTGCCCGGGTTCACCCCCGGCACGCCGCCGAGCAGCACGCCGCGGCCACCCTTTTCCTTTTCGAGATAATGCGCGCCCGCCTGGATCGACAGGCGGCCCGCGACCTCGCTCATCGGCTTGAGGAGCGGCAGCGTGCCCGCGGGGCTGGTCACCGTCTCATAGGCGATGCAGGTCGCGCCCGACTGGATCAGCCCCTCGGTCTGCGGCCGGTCGGCGGCGAGGTGGAGGTAGGTGTAGAGGATGTGCCGCGGCTCGAGCATGGCCACTTCCTGCGGCTGCGGTTCCTTCACCTTGACGATCATGTCGGCGGCCTCGAACACCGACTTGGCGTCGGGCATGATCTGGGCGCCGGCGGCGATATAGTCGTCGTCGCTGAAGTCGATGCCGCTGCCCGCCTGCGTCTCGACGAACAGCTCGTGCCCGCGCGCGGCGAGATGGGCGACCGACGAGGGCGTGAGCCCCACGCGATATTCGTGATTCTTGATTTCCTTGGGCACGCCGATGCGCATGCTCATGTCTCCTCTACTGACTTGTCGCCGCGCCTATAGACCCGCTGATCGCATTTGTCGCGCCGATTGCGCGAAAGATGCGCGCACCGGGCGCGCCGCGCGCGGGGCGCCCCGCGCACGCGCCGGGCGCCGGGCGATCTGAACGCGGCTCGCCCCTCGTGCATTGTCGCGGGATGGAAGAGATCGCCCGCACCGTCGCGCCCGTCGCGATAACCGTCGCCGCGCTCGTCACCGCCTCCAACCTCGGGGCGCGGATCACGGGGCTCGGCTTTGTCATCTTCACCATCGGCTCGGTCGCCTGGTTCATTGTCGGGCTGGAGAGCGGGCAGGCGGGGCTGATGTGGCAGAACGTCATCCTCTTCTTCATCAATCTGTTCGGGGTGTGGCGCTGGCTCGGGCGGCGCGCGGCGATGGAGGCGGGCGGACGGCGCGCGCACGAGGAGAGCGAGAAGGGGGGCGGCGAGGGGCTGGTGCCGCTGTCGGCGCTGGTGGGGATGCCGATGCGCGATTCGCGCGGGGAGGAAGTGGGCAAGCTGGCCGACGCAATGGTGGGCGAGCGGGGCGGGCGGCTCGTCTATGGCCTCGCCTCCTCGGGCGGGGTCGCGGGTGCGGGCGAACACCTGCGCCGGGTCGACTGGGCGGGGCTGCGGGTCGAGGATGATGCGCTCCGGCTCGCGGAGACGCGCGCGCGCTTCGAGGCGCGCCCGCAAGTCGAGCGCGACGACTGGCCGAGCCGGTGAGCGGGGCGCTGATCATCACCGCCGCCATGGGGGCGGCCGACCACGCGCGGCTGACCGCCGAACGGACCGCGCATTTCCCGCCCGAGCGCAACCATCTCGATGCGCACCTGACCATGTTCCACGCGCTGCCGCCGAGCTGCGAGGCCGAGGCGAGCGCCTTGCTCGCCGGGCTGGCGCGGATGCACCGCCCGCCGCGGGCGCGACTGGCGGGGCTGATGTCGCTCGGCCGCGGCGTCGCCTATCGCGTCGAGAGCGAGGAACTGGCCCGGCTTCGCACCGCGATCGCCGAGCGCTTCCACGGGCTGCTCAGCGCGCAGGACGCCGGCGGCTGGCGCGCACATGTGACGATCCAGAACAAGGTGGCGCCGCGCGAGGCCAAGGCGCTGCTCGCCGCCAAGCAGGCCGGCTTCAACCCGCGCCCGCTGGCGATCGCGGGGCTGGCGCTGCATTACTACATGGACGGGCCGTGGGGCCCCCTCGGGCGCTGGTCCTTTTCCGGGCGCGCGCCCGCCTAGTCAGGTGACCGAGCCGACATTGTCGCAGTCGAGGTCGAAGGCGGCCATCCCCTGCTCGAGCATCGAGGCGAGCATCGGCGTCTCGAGCAGCGTCTCGACGATGTCGCTTTCCTCGGCCGCGGTCTCGAGCGCGTCCTTCCATTCGCTCGCGTCATAGTCGCCGCGCCCGACCATCACGAAGGCGAGGACCTCGGCCTGCTGGTCGTCGGCGAGGTCCTCGATCACCCCGCTCAATTCCTCCTCGACGCTGGTGTTGATGTCGTCGTCGAGGACCGAGAAGGCCTCGTCGTCATCGTCACCGTCGATATTGTCGGCGGACTCGTCGCTGCCATAGTCGGTCGGGATCTGCGCTTCATATTCGCGGGCGCGAATGATGATCCGGCAGAGCGTGTCGATCGGGGTTGCGGGTTCCATGAGGCAGCCACTTTCACTGTGAGCGGATTGCCCATCCAACGAGGCGTATCCCCCCCGGTTCCAAAGCGATTGACGAAGCCCGAAGCCGTCACTATAGGCTCGCATCCGCGCCGACCGAAAGCCGTCGGCAGCCTCTTTGGGGCGGAGTAGCTCAGCTGGTTAGAGCAGCGGAATCATAATCCGCGTGTCGGGGGTTCAAGTCCCTCCTCCGCTACCATCTTCCTCGCCGACCGGCGCGATCGCCATCGCCGCGCCACGATCCTGCCCAGCCGGTAGAAGACCAGCCCCAGCACCGCGGCGCACGCGTCGACGACGATGTCGCGCCAGTCGAAGTGGCGCGTCGCCACGGTCTCCTGAAGGACTTCATCGACCAACCCGACCAGCACGACCGCGACCAGCGTGACCAGCCCTGGCCGGGCGACGGCGCGGCCGCGCATGCCGCGCACGCGCAGCGCCTCGCGCAGCAGGACGGCGACGGCGCAATATTCGATCAGGTGCGACCGCTCGGCGGTGGAGACCAGCCGCAGCGGCATCATCAGGACGAGGAACGCGAGCGCGAGGGCGAAGGCGATCGCCAGCGCGCGGTCATCGCGCGCCCCGCCGCGCGCGATCAGCCCCGTCACGGCGACGAGGGCAAGCCCGAAGATCGCGAAGAGATAGGGAAGGGCGGGGGCGGGAAAGGCGCCCGAGGTCCAGATCGTCGACAGGATCAGCGCCACGAGGAGGGCGAGGCTCGCCCAGAGCCGTCGTTCACGCCGCGCGAGCGCGGTCGGGGGCGATGCAGCGTCGATCATTCCCGCTTCATACCACCGATGTCGCGCGATGTACGCGGCCGCGGGCCGGCAGGCACCGAACCCCCGCCGGCGCGCCATTGGTGCTGGCCGCGGGCGCCGACTTGCCTTACTGCTGGCCCCATGTCCCGGTCCGATCGAGCAGCGCGTCCTTCTGCCTCGGGCCACGCGTGCGGGCGCGAGCGGGCGGGCGCGGCGGTGGCCGCCACGCCGCCTTCGCTCCTTCCGGGCGAACGGATCGCGGGCGTGGCGCTGCTGCTCGCGGCCAGCCTTGCGGTCGTCCTCGTCCTGCCGCTCTACTCGCTCAACCACGATGCCAGCTGGTATCTCGTCGCCACCGCCAAGTTCCTCGATGGCGCCGGGCTGTACAGCGAGATCCTCGAGATCAACCCGCCGCTGGCCTTCTACCTGACCGTGGTGCCGGTCGCGTCGGCGCGTGCACTCGGGATCGATCCCACGCTATCCTACTTCCTCCACTGCGCCGCGCTCGGCCTGCTCGCGGGGCTGTGGTCGCTGCGGATCATCGCCCGTGCCGGGCTTGCCGCGGGCGAGCGACGCGGGCTGTTCCTCCTCGTGCTGGCGGTGCTGTTCGTGCTGCCGATCGCCGAATTCGGCCAGCGCGAGCACCTGACGCTCCTGTTCGCCATGCCCTTCGTGCTGGCGCAGATGCTGCGCGGCGAAGGGCGCGCACCGGGCATCGGCGAACAGGTCGCGCTCGGCCTGTTCGGCGCGCTCGGTTTCCTCCTCAAGCCGCATTTTCTCGCGATTCCCGCCATCATGGGGCTCGCCCGGCTGCTGCGCGAACGCGACGCGGCGGTGGCCCGCGATCCGGCCTATCTCGCGCTGGCCGCAGCGGCGATCGGCTACCTCCTCTTCATCTGGGGGATGCATCCGACCTACCTCGACCGCATCGTGCCGCTCGGGGTCGCGGTCTACGCCTCCTACGGCATGCCGATGGCGGGGGTGCTGGTGCGTCCCGAGCTGGCCGCGGTGGCGCTGCTCGCCAGCCTGCTGCTGCGCGATCGTGGCTGCTCGCGCCCGGGCCTGCCGGTCCTGCTCGGTGCCACCGCCGGCGCGGGGCTCGCCTATCTCCTCCAGTTCAAGGGGTGGAACTACCAAGTGCTGCCACTCGCCGCCTTCCTGCTCATGAGCGCGGGCTGGTGGGGCGTGGCCGCGGCGCGGCAGGGCCGGCGCGAACCGCTCGGGCTGGCGCTGGTGCTGATGATCACGCTGATGACGCTCGGGCCGCAGCTGTGGCGCGGCCCCTATGAGAGCGCGACCACCGCGCGCTTCGCCCCCTTCGTCGATCGCGAGGGGCGTGCCATCCTCGTCCTCAGCACCAACGTCTCGGCGGCTTTCCCCTTCGTCAACGAGGTCGGGGGGGGATGGGCGAGCCGTTATTCGGCGCACTGGCTAATCCCGGGCGCGACCGATCGGCTCGCGCAGGGCTGCGCGGGGGATGGGGCGAGTTGCGCCGAGGCGCGCGCCATCGCGGCCTTCGCCCGCGACACGATCATCACCGATCTCGAACGGTTCGAGCCGCATCTCGTCTATGTCGACGAGCGGCCCCGCAAGGCCTATTTCCGGGATCCGGGGTTCGACCATTTCGAGTTTCTGTCGCAGGACCCGCGCTTCGCGCCGATCCGCGCCTGCTATCGCAAGGTCGGCGACGCGCTGGGATACGGCGTCTACCAGCGCCGGTGCGGCGCGCGCCCCTGAACGCGGTGACCGCGTAACCCTGGACGCGCCCGCCGCGCTCAACCCATGCTGGCCAGTTCGCTTTCGGCGGGTCGGTCCCATGACAGGTTGTGCTCGCCGAGCAGCGCGAAGTCGCGGTCGGCGATGATGTCCGAATGGCTGTCGTAGCCGAGCACGTCGCTCACTTCCTCCTCGCTGCAGCGCACCAGCAGCATGGTTTCGTTGGACGAGAAATTGGTCAGCCCGCGACCGATCTCGGTGCCCTGCTCGTCATAGACGTGGAGCACGTCGCCCTTCTGATATTCGCCGCTGGTGGCCACGAGGTCGGCGGTGCCGATCCCCTGCGTGCCCGCGCGCAGCCCCGCGGCGGCGGCGGCGGTCACCGTCACGCTGCCCGCCATCTGCAGCCGGTCGGTGAGCCAGACGCGCCAGGCCGACTGCGGGTCGCCATGTGCGAGGCAGTGGGTGTGGCGGCGCCGGCCCGACAGCACCGAGCTGATCGGGGCCTCGATGATCCCCTCGGCGATGCGCGCGCTGGCGCCCGCATTCTGCGCCATGTTGGCCGCCTGCATCTTGGTCAGCATGCCGCCCGACCCGAGCAGCCCCTTGCCGGTGGTGGCATCGAGGAAGTCGGCGACATCGGTGACTTCGGGAACGAAGCGCGCGCCCGGCTCGTGCGGCGGGCGATCGTAGAGCCCGTCGATGTCGGTCAGCATCACGAATTCCTCGGCATGGATCATCTGCGCGACCTTGGCGGCGAGCCGATCGTTGTCGCCGACCCGGATCTCCTTGGTCGTCACCGTGTCATTCTCGTTGACGATCGGCAGGATGCCGTTCTTGAGCAGGCGCTCGATCGTGTTCTTGGTGTTGAGGTAGCGGCGACGGTTCTCCATCTCCTCCGAGGTGAGGAGCACCTGCGCGATCCCGATCCCGAACTCGAGCGCGACCTGCTTGTAGGCGTTGATGATCAGCGGTTGGCCGCAGGCGGCGGCGGCCTGCTTGTCCTGCAGCCCTGCGTCCGCCGGTTCGATCCCGATCATGTCGAGCCCGATCGCCGCCGCGCCCGACGAGGTCAGCACGACCTCATGACCTTTGGCGCGAAGCTCGGCGATATCGGCCATGAGCCCGTGCAGGAAGGCGAACCGCGGCGCGCGCGTCTCCTCGCTGACGACGAGCCCGCTGCCGACCTTGATGACGATACGCTTGTTCTTGCTCAAGAAACCCTCCAAATTCCATTTGCCGGAAAGTTAGATGATCTCCGCACCAATTTCAAAGGGCCCTGCGAGGCGTATCAAGTAACCTATCACGCGAACAAGTCCTGATGTAATAGATAGTAAGTCGGGATGTGAAAATTTTACATCACGACTTTGATTGACTTCACTCGCTCCATTTCACCGTCGGCTGCGGTTGAAACCTATGATTTTGGCCTTTACTGTAAGGGAGAAGTTGAAACGAGAACGATACGCAACATCGGTTGCGGGGGAGGATGACGAGCGATGAAGATCCTGATGGCGGGCTGCGGCAAGATGGGCGGGGCGATGCTGTCGCGCTGGACGGGGGGCGAGATGCCCGCGATCACGGTCGTCGATCCCGCCGATGTCGACACCCCCAACCGCATCCGCCACGTGCGCTCGATCGAGGCGCTGAAGGGCGAGAAATATGACGCGCTCATCGTCGCGGTGAAGCCGCAGATGATGGAAGACGTGCTGCCGCCCTATGCGCGGCTGCTGCGACCCGGCGCCTTCGCGTTGTCGATCGCGGCGGGCGTGCCGGCGGAGCGCGTCTCGCGCCTGCTCGGCAAGGTGCCGGTGGCGCGAGTGATGCCCAACCTCCCCGCGGCCTGCGGGCAGGGGATGAGCGCGCTGTTCGCGCAGGACGGGGTGACCGCCACCCAGAAGGTCCTCGTCGGTAAGCTCGTCTCGGCGACGGGAGAGATCGCCTGGATCGAAGACGAGGCGCGGATCGACATGTTCACCGCGCTCGCCGGCTCGGGGCCGGGCTATGTGTTCGAGATCATGCGCGCGCTCCAGCAGATCGCCGAGGAACGGGGGTTCACCCCCATCGAGGCGCGCCAGATCGCGGTCGAGACCGTGGCCGGCGCGGGCGAACTGGCGCGGCGCGACGCGCGCTCGCTCGAACAGCTGCGCGACGACGTGACCAGCCCCGGCGGCACGACCGACGCCGGGCTGACCGTGCTGCGCCGCGATCGCGGGGTGCGGGGGCTGCTCGAGGACACGGTCGATGCCGCCTTCGATCGTGCGGTCGAGCTGCGCTGACGCGCGCCTTCACGACCACTTCCGACAGGTTTAGAATACGGAGAATGACAGACATGGCCGATATCGAGCCGACCAATCCCACCACCTATGTCGGCGAGCTGGCGCGCCGCGCCAAGCGCGCCGCCGCGCGTCTCGCCACCGCGACCACCGAGGAAAAGAACCGCGCCATTCGCGAGGGCGCCGATGCGCTCGTCGAGCGCCGCGACGCGATCCTGCGCGCCAATGCCCGCGATGTCGACAATGCCCGCAATGCCGGGAAGAACGAGGCCTTCATCGACCGTCTCGCGCTCGACGCCGATCGCATCGACGCGATGGCCGAGGGCATGCGCACGGTCGCCGATCTCGACGACCCGGTGGGGCGCGTGCTGGCCCGCTTCGACCGCCCCAACGGGCTCCGGATCGAGCGGGTCGCGGTGCCGATCGGGGTGATCGGCATGATTTACGAATCGCGCCCCAACGTCGGTGCCGACGCCAGCGCGCTCTGTCTCAAGAGCGGCAATGCGGTGATCCTGCGCGGTGGATCGGACAGCCAGCACAGCGCGCGCGAGATCAACGCCGCGATCGCGCAGGGCCTGGCCGCGGCGGGGCTGCCCAGAGAGGCGGTCCAGGTGGTCGGCACCACCGACCGCGCCGCGGTCGGCGCCATGCTCGAGGCGGTCGGCAAGATCGACCTCATCATCCCGCGCGGCGGCAAGTCGCTGGTCGAGCGGGTGCGCGACCAGGCCAAGGTGCCGACGCTGCTCCACCTCGACGGCAACTGCCACAGTTACGTTCATGCGGCCGCCGATCTCGAGAAGGCCGTGCGCGTCGTGCAGAATGCCAAGCAACGCCGCCTCGGGGTCTGCGGTGCAACCGAAAGCCTCGTCGTCGACCGCGACATTGCGACGGAATTCTTGCCCAAGCTGCGCGAGGCGCTCGGGGACTGCGAATTGCGCGGCGACGAGGAAGCACAACGTATCCTCCCCGGCATTGCGCCTGCGAGCGAGGCCGACTGGGACACCGAATATCTCGACAATATCCTGTCGGTGAAGGTGGTCGGCGACCTCGATGAAGCGATCGACTTCGTCTCGGCGCATCACTCCGGTCACACCGATGCGATCCTGACCGAGGACGATCAAGCGGCAACGGCCTTTCTGACCCGGGTCGACAGCGCGGTCGTGATGCACAATGCCTCGACGCAATTTTCGGACGGCGGCGAGTTCGGCATGGGCGCCGAGATCGGCATCGCCACCGGCAAGATGCACGCGCGCGGCCCCGTCGGGCTCGAGCAATTGTGCAGCTTCCACTACCGCGTCCATGGCGACGGGCAGACGCGTCCGGCCTAGGCGTTCGGCATAGGCGTTCGCCATACCGACCAGGAAGGGCCCCGGCTGCGATGTCGGGACTGACGCCATCGCCAAGGCGAAGGGTGCGCCCGCCAATCGTCTTCGGTCACGAAAATGGGGCAGCCCTCACCCAGAGCTGCCCCACCCCCGTTCTTCGCGCCCGAACAGGAAGCTGCGAGCGGTTGCCTCCTAATATTCGCGCGCGAAGAGGATGGCCCGATAGCCGCGGTAGATGCGCTCGTCATAGGCGCGGAACCCCAGCTTGCGGGCGATATGGATCGAGGCCATGTTCTTGTGGTGGATCATCGCCACGGTCCGGGTGGCGATCAGGCGGTCCTCGGTGAATTGCAGCGCGGCCAGCGCGGCCTCATGCGCATAGCCCTTGCCTTGGAAGGGCTTGCGGATGGTCCAGCACGCCTCGGGATGGCCGTCGAAGCCGGACCCGATCTCGCGGTTGAAGTTGCCGAACCCCACTTCGCCGACGAAGTGACCCGTAAATTTCTCGAACACCGCGAACAGGCCATAGTCGAGCAGCGTCCAGTGACCGACCTGCCTGCACAGCCGGGTGAAGGCCTCGTCGGAGCCCATCGGGCCGCGGTCCGAGTAGGTGAAGGCGTCGGGGTCGGCGAGCATCGCCGCATAGGCGGGAAGGTCATCGATCGTGACGGGGCGCAATTGCAGCCGCTCGGTCTCGACGAAACATTCGGCGAAGATGAGGTCCTTGGCGACATCCTTTGAGATGTCGCGCATCGCGGCATGGGCGAGCATGTGGCTCACCTTGCCCTCGACGGCCTCGTTGATCTCTTGGGTGTCGAACATCGTTCGGCTCCTTCACTGTCGGTCAGTCGAAGCGGACGAACCGGGAAAACGGGGCTCGTCCGCTCCGGTCCGGCTCACGCAACGAGCACGTCCTGCGCGGCGGGCGGCTGGGCGCCCATGAGGCTGATGGTGCCGCCGAAGGTGCTGGCGGTCAGAACGATGGCGAGAAGGCCGATGAAGGCTTGGTTGAACATGTCGCGTCTCCCTTTTCTGTCTCGATCCGGGGGCCGGGTGCCGGCTCGGTCTCGACCATTTCCTTCTAGGGTGTCGGGCAGCCGACTTCTTGAGCGGGTCGCCAAAAGAATCTGACTCAGAATCTTTTCAGAGTTGGCGGAACGCTCTAAGAAACGGTCTTTGCTCGGGGGAATCGTTAACCAATGACTGCGGGGCCACGTCCCACGATCGCGATCGGCGAATATCGGATCGACCCCGGTGACGAGCGCGTCACGGGGCCGAGCGGTCCGGTCAAGCTGGGCAACAAGGCGTTCCGCGTGTTGTGCGCGCTGGCCGAGCGCGAGGGGCGCCTGCTGACCAAGGACGCCTTGTTCGAGACGGTTTGGGACGGGATGGCGGTGTCCGAATCGGCGCTGACCACGACGATCCGCGAATTGCGCCGCGCGCTCGGCGATGATCCCCGCCACCCGCGCTATATCGAGAGCGTCTATGGCCGCGGCTACCGGCTCGTCGCCGACGTCCGGCACGAGGCCGCCGCGCGCGAGGACATGGCGGTCGTGCGCGACGGCGCGCCCGCGCCGCCCCCCGTCCCGGCGCGGACCCAGACGCGTGCCGATGCCGAGGTCAAGGGGCTCGAGGCGGGACGCCCGCCGCGCATCGCGGTGGGCGATTTCAGCGACGAGGCGGTCGCCAAGCGGCACCCCTATATCGGCGCCTCGATGCGCGAGGAAGTGCTGCTCGGCCTGTCGCGGTTTCGCGAGATCCAGGCGGTCGATGCCAAGCATATGGACCCGGGTCCAGCGCGGCGGCGCGACTATCGGCTCGATGTCAACTTCCTGCCCGCGCCGCAGGGCTCGAAGGCCAATGTCCGGCTGCAGCGCGCGCAGGACGGCGGCATCGTCTGGGCCGAGATGATGCTGATCGAGGACGAGGGGGTCGGCGCAGGGGTCGAGGCGATCGTGCGCCAGATCGTCGCCGCCGTGCTGCCCGCGCTCGACCAGGACATCTCGATCGGGATCGGCGGCACCACCGGCACGCTGTTCGACCGTTACCTCGCGGCCAAGCGACTAAGCGTCGAGGCGCAGGATCGCGCCACGGCCGAGGATGCGGCGCGCAAGCTCGAGGCGATCGTCGCCGAAAAGCCCGATTTCGCGCTCGCCTATCCGCCGCTCGTGCGGCTCTACAACATCGATTACGGGTACAACGCGCTCGGCGCCTCGGGTCCGGTCGAGCGCAAGCGCGCGCTCGAGCTGGCGAAGGCCGGGCTGGCCGCCGATCGCAGCCACGTCCACGCCTATACGGTGCTCGGCTTCTGCCACCTCTACCACGCCGAATTCGACCAGGCGCTGAGCTGCTTTGAACATGCGCTCAAGCGCAACCCGTTCAACCCCGACCGGCTCAACGAGGTGGCGACGGGGCTGACCTATCTCGGCGACTTCGAACGCGCGCGCGCACTGTTCGAACAGTCCGACGGGATCCAGCCCTTCGCCGATGACAACAGCCAGGAAGACCTCGGGCGGCTGGCGCTGCTCGAGGGCGACATGGACGGCGCGCGCAAATATTTCGCGCGGGTGACGATGGCCTCGCTCTGGTCGCAATTGTGCAGCGCGGTGACCGCGTGGGACAAGGACGCCAAGCGTGGGCGCAAGGCGGTCGCGCGCTGGAAGACGCGGGTTCACGAGGGCTGGCACCGCCCGATCCCCCCGAGCGACGAGGAAATCGTCGCCTGGTTCCGGTTCCACCACCCGTTCCGCGACGATGCCGGCAAGCCCTATGTCGAGCTGGTGACCGCGGCGCTCACCGACGCCTAGCGAGCCCCTCGCGCAGCCGCTCGAGGAACAGCGTCGGCGGCGGCGGCGGCGGCGCGACGGGCGCGGGGGTCTCGTCGGCCAGCGCGGCGGCGACCGCGTGGCGGGCATCGACCTGCTTGAGCCGCAGGTGGCGCCGTTCGAGCGCGGGCATCGCCTCGGGCGCGATCGCGGCGGCGGCCCGCCGCATCACCGGCCATTCTCGATCGACATAATGGATGGCATGGAAGGCGGCGCGCAGGCGGCGCGCGGTCGGCGCGTCGAGCCGCCGCGCGCGCACCGCGGCGACCAGCGTGGCGCGGACCTCGACCATCGGCACGCTGGCCGGACGCCAGCCGAGCCGCGCATCGCCGTGCACCAGCGCGACCTCGTCATCGCCGACCAGAAGCCCTGAGCGATAGGCGGCCGCGATCCGCCCGAGCGGGCGCATCCCGAAGGGCGCGAGTTCGGCCGCGCGCAGCGCGCCCATGCTCGCGGCACCGTAGAGCCGCGTCCCCGCGGCCATCAGCGCGAGCGCTTCCTTGTGCATGACCGCCGCCACCGTGTCGAACAGCCCGTCGAGCAGCAGCACCTTGGCGGGCGCGCGCTCGACCAGCCCGATCAGGTCGCCGGCCATCGCGGGGGGGCGCCAGTCGATCGCCGGCCAGCCTTCCCGGTCGGCGGGCGCGAGCGAGGGGCCGGCGAAGACGATCATGCGCGTCGCGCCTTAGCGAGGCTGCCGAGCCCCGGCGCGAAGGCTCGCTCGATCGCGAACCCCTCGACCTGCTTGATCGGGAGGAAGGCCAGCTCGTCGAACCCCTTGGCCGCGAGCCGCGCCGCCAGCGTGGCAAGATCGCGCGGGCCGGGAGGGATTTGGGCAAAGTCCATCCCGTCGATCCCGACCACCGGCGGCGGCGCCAGCGCGGCGATGGCCGCGGTGCCCTCGCGATAGTGCCACGGGTAGCAATCGTCGCGCGCGCCGGCGATGTAGGTGAGGCGCCCCTGGGCCGCCTCGGCGATCGCCTGGAACAGCGCCTGCTCGGGCTCGGGATGGGCGGCGTGCCCGACGATCGCATGATAGGGCCGCGCGCCCCGGTCGTCCTGCTCGATCGAGGCACCGATGACGGGGGTCCCGGTCAGGCTGGGAAAGTGGAACAGCCGCAACCGCGCGCCGATCGCCTCGAGCACCTCCCTTAAGGCCGCGAACCAGTCCGCCGCGATGCTCTCGGGGCGGATCTCGCAGCCGAGCCGGGTGCTGAAATCGGCCGCCTCGAAGGCGGCGAAGGCATCGCGTTCGATCAATTCGTGCAGCGCCGAGCGCTGCGCCTCCTCGCGGCCCCAGCCGGTCGCCAGCCCGGCGCTGGCGCGTTCGAACGGGGTGCCGATGAGACGGGTGAAATCGAGCGAGACGCATTCGAAGGGCACCAGCAGCGTGCCGCCCTCGATCCGCTCGGCGGGCAGCCAGCGCCCCGCCCTGTCGGGCGCGGGCGGGCGCGCACGATCATGCCCGAAATCGGCGAGCTGGCGGACGCGTTGACGCGGCGCGAGCGCGCGCCAGCTCGCCGCGATGGTCGGGGCATCGAACCGCTCGGCGGCGTCGCTCTCGACCGCCTCGAGCAGCGCGCCGAGCTGCGCCGCCGCGATGCTGGCGCCCTTGCCCTGGTGGACCGAGAGCGCGCGCGAGGCGGGGCGCACGGCCTGCCAGACGGGCAGGCCGATCCGGTCGAGCCGGGTGATGTCGGCGAGCCGGGTCACCCCGGCAAGCGCGGCCGCCCGGCGCGCCGCACCGAGCAGCGCGCCCGCATCGGCGGCGCGCTGCCGGTCGATCGGGTAGGTCATGCGCGGGCGGGGCTAGGCGCTCTCGCCGGTATTGACGGGCTTGAAGTGGGGATCATCGAACCCGACCGCGACATAGGCGGTATGGTCGCTGACGACCTCCTCCTGGAACTTCTTCTTGACCTTCTCGACCCCCTCTTCCTTTTCCTTGCGCTTGACCGGGTCGGGCTCGGCGCCGGCGGCCTTCTTGTCGTAGGTCAAGAGCTTGCCGTCGGTCATGTAGAAGACCCCGTCGACGAGGATGACGAACGTCTTCTTCTTCGGTTTTTCCTGTTCCTGGACCATGTGTTTCCCCTGTTGCTGTCGCTCGCAGTCGGGGACTGTATCAGCTTTATGAGCCCGCGGTTAGCCACAAAGGTCGGCCTTTTCAGCGCACCGATCGCTCGTCGCTTGCGGCGCCGCGGCGCCACGGCACCACCCCCGTGATCTCAGTTTCGAGGCTGAACGACAGGAAGGTGCGGATCAGGATGACGAGCCCGAGCAGCCCGACCGAACGGAAGCTGAGCGGCGCGGTGATCGTGAAGATGATGTCGGCGGCGACCAGCAGTTCGAGCCCGAGCAGGATGCCGCGGCCAAGGTCGGCGCGCAGCGCTTCATAGGCCTGCCGGGTCGCCCCCTCGCGCAGCGTGCGCCGCACGAAGAAGAAGGCGGCGACGAGGATGCCGCCACAGATCACCGCCACGCCGAGCACCTCGATCGCCTCGGCCAGCATTATGAAGAGGAGGTCCCATTGCATCCCGCCCCGAACGCGGCGCGCGCGCGCCGGGTTGCATCGCGGCGGCCCCGACGAAAAACGCCCGGGCAGTGGAGTGCCCGGGCGTCCTTGCGTGACGATTGCTCGTCAGCCCCCGTGTGCCGATCGGAAGAGCGAGTTCGAACCGACCTCCATTGGCTAGGCCCCCGGCGGCGCTTCTGTCACCCCCCAATGTCGTTCCTGCATCAGTTTGCCCGAGGTTGTTGTAACCACGCCACGCTGCATCGTGCGATTGAAAAGCGCTCGCCGCCCCCCTAGAGCGATGCCGACCCATCACAGAAAGACCCGTCGCCGTGCGCCTCTCCCAATCCTTTCTCCCCGTCCTCAAGGAAAGCCCCGCCGGGGCCGAAGTCGCCAGCCACAAGCTGATGTTGCAGGCCGGGCTCATCCGCCAGACCTCGAGCGGGATCTACGCGTGGCTCCCGCTCGGCAACCGCGTGCTGCGCAAGATCGAGCAGATCGTGCGCGAGGAGCAGGACCGGGTCGGGCAGGAAATCCTGATGCCCACGATCCAGCCCGCCGACCTGTGGAAGGAAAGCGGCCGCTACGACGCCTACGGCCCCGAGATGCTCCGCATCAACGACCGCCACGGGCGCGAGATGCTCTACGGCCCGACCAACGAGGACATGGTCACCGCGCTCTTTCGCGACGACGTCAAGAGCTACCGCGAGCTGCCGCGGATGCTCTACCACATCCAGTGGAAGTTCCGCGACGAGGTGCGTCCCCGCTTCGGGGTGATGCGCGGTCGCGAGTTCCTAATGAAGGACGCCTACAGCTTCGATCTCGACGAGGCGGGCGCCAAGATCAGCTATTACCGCCAGCTGCTCGCCTACCTGCGCACCTTCCGGCGGATGGGGATCAGGGCGGTACCGATGCAGGCCGACAGCGGCCCGATCGGCGGCAAGCTGAGCCACGAGTTCGTGGTCCTCGCCCCCTCGGGCGAGAGCGAGGTCTTCTACGACGGCAAGATCGAGGAGGTCGACCTAGAGCGCGAGGGGCTGTCCTACGACGATGCCGAGGCGCTCGAGGCGCTGTTCCGCGAGGCGACCGGCGTCTATGCCCGCACCGACGAGACCCACGAGGAGCGCTACTGGGACGCGGTGCCCGCCGAACGCCAGCGGACCGGGCGCGGGATCGAGGTCGGGCACATCTTTTATTTCGGCATCCGATATTCGGAGGCGATGGGGCTCAAGGTCTCGGGCCCCGATGGCACCATGCTGGTGCCGCACATGGGCAGCTACGGGATCGGCGTCAGCCGGCTCGTCGGCGCGATCATCGAGGCGAGCCACGACGACAATGGCATCGTCTGGCCCGAGGCGGTCGCGCCCTACAAGGTCGGGATCGTGACGATGCGCGCCGACGACGCGGACACGGTGGCTGCCGCCGAGAGGATCTATGCCGCGCTCGGCGAGGCGGGGGTCGAGGCGCTCTACGACGACCGCGACGAGCGCGGCGGGGTCAAGCTCGGGGGGATGGACCTGATGGGGCTGCCCTGGCAGGTGGTGATCGGCCCGCGGGGGCTCAAGGACGGCGTGGTCGAGGTCAAGAACCGCAAGAGCGGGGAGCGCGAGCAATTGACCATCGAGGACGCCATCGCCAAGCTTTCCGCATGATCCTGTCCGCCCATGAGCGCATGATCGCTCGCCGCTACCTCTTGCCGCACAAGGGCGAGGGCTTCATCTTCCTGGTCGCGGGCTTCTCGGTCGTGGCGGTGGCGCTCGGGGTGTTCGCGCTGATCAGCGTGATGAGCGTCATGAACGGCTTTCGCGCCGACCTGTTCGACCGCATCGTCGGGCTCAACGGCCATGCCATCGTGCAGGGCTACGACGGGCGGCTCGACGACTGGCGCGCGATCGCCGACGAGGCGCGCGCGATCCCCGGGGTGGTCGAGGCGACCCCGCTGATCGAACAGCCGCTGATGGCCTCGTCCAACGGGCGCGTCGAAGGCATCCTCCTGCGCGGGGTTCGCCTCGATGACATTCGCTCCAACCCGCTCATCACCCAGAATATCACCGCGGGCAGCATCGCCGAGCTGTCGCCCGGCAGCAACAATGTCGCGATCGGCGCTCGCCTCGCTAACGCGCTCGGCGCCTATCCGGGGGCGGAAATCTCGCTGATCAGCCCCGACGGGCGCCCCACCCCGGTGGGCACGGTGCCGCGCATCGTCACCTATCGGGTCGCCGCGATCTTCGAGGTCGGGGTCTATGATTACGACAAGGCCTTCGTCGTCATGCCGATCGAGGATGCGCAGACGCTCCTGATGCTCGGCGATGCGGTGGCGATGGTCGAAGTCGAGGTGAGCGAGCCCGACCGGGTCGAGGCGATCCTCGCCCCGCTCCGCCCGGTCATCAACGGCAAGGGGGTGCTGGTCGACTGGCGGCAGATGAATTCGGCGCTGTTCGAGGCGCTCGAGGTCGAACGCGTGGTGATGTTCGTCGTGCTGTCGATCATCATCCTCGTGGCCGCGTTCAACATCGCCTCCTCGTTGATCATGCTGGTGCGCGCCAAGCGGCGCGACATCGCGATCCTGCGGACCATGGGCGCGAGCCGCGCGGGGATGACGCGAATCTTCATGAGCGTGGGGCTGATCATCGGGCTGGTCGGGATCATCTTCGGGGCGATCCTCGCCGCGATCTTCCTCTTCTTCCGCCAGGCGGTGGTCGACTTCATCCAGCTCGTGTCGGGCGCCGAGCTGTGGGATCCCAGCGTCCGCTTCCTCTCCGAACTGCCCTCGAAGACCGACCCGTTCGAGGTGGCCGCGATCATCCTGGTGACGATCGTGCTGGTCTTCCTTGCCACCCTGTTCCCCGCGCGCAAGGCGGCGGCGACCGATCCCGTCGAGGTGCTGCGATATGAGTAACCCCGTCCTCCAGACCACCGACCTGCAACGCAGCTTCACGCAGGGCGATGTCACCATCCACGTCCTGCGCGGGGTCGACCTCGTGATCGAGCCGGGGGAGATCGTCGGGCTGCTCGGCCCCTCGGGGGCGGGCAAGTCGACGCTGCTGCAGGCGGTCGGGCTGCTCGAGGGCGGGTTTCGCGGCTCGATCCGGCTCAACGGGCAGGAAGTGTCGCGGCTGTCGCAGTCGCGGCGCACCGCGATGCGCCGCGACACGCTCGGATTCGTCTACCAGTTCCACCACCTGCTGCCCGATTTCGACGCGGCCGAGAACGTCATCCTCCCCCAGCTCATCCGCGGCGCCAGCCGCGCCGACGCCGAGGCGCGCACCCGCGAACTGCTCGAGCGCCTCGGGCTCGGCGAGCGGCTCGACCATCGCCCGTCCAGGCTGTCGGGGGGCGAGCAGCAGCGCGTCGCGGTGGCGCGCGCGCTGGCCAACCGCCCGCCGCTGATCCTCGCCGACGAGCCCACCGGCAACCTTGACGAGGCGACCAGCGAGCGCGTCTTCGCGGCCTTCCTCGAGCTCACCCGCGCCGAAGGCTCGGCGGCGCTGGTGGCCACCCATAACGAGGCGCTGGCGGCGCGGATGGACCGCGTGGTACGGTTGCACGACGGCAAGCTGGGACCGGGACTGACCTTCTAGGGAGACGGACGATGGGGATGATGCTCGCGCTGCTCTTGATCTGGCAGGAAGGGGCACCGCCCGCATCGCCGCCGCCGCCCCCGCAACCTTGCGCGAGCGAGGCGCACGCCGCCTTCGACTATTGGCTCGGCGAATGGGAGGTGTACGCCACCGCCCGGCCGGAGCAGAAGATCGCCGACAGCCGGATCGAGCGGCTCTACGGCGGGTGCGCGGTGCGCGAGAACTGGATGCCGCTGACGGGCAAGGGGGGCGGCAGCCTCAACAGCCTGCGCGCCGACGGGCGCTGGCACCAGCGCTGGATCGGCGCCAACGGCGAGACCGTGGATTTCGTCGGCGGCCCCGACGCCTCGGGCGACATGGTGATGACCGGCTGGTGGGCCGATTATGGCGGTCCGGGGCAGCATCGCTTCGTGCGGATGAGCTTCCTGCGGCAGGACGACGGGTCGGTGCGCCAGCTGGGCGAGATCAGCACCGACCACGGGGCCAGCTATACCAGCGGCTACGACCTGACCTACCGCCCCCGCAATTAGTTGTGGATAAGCGCGGCGGCCCCGCTTGGCGCGCGCGGCCCTCTTCGGCATAGTGCGGCGATGGTCTATGTCCCGCTGCGCAACTTCTCGAGTTTCACCATGCTCGAGGGCGCGATCGAACCCAAGGATCTGGCTGCCCGGGCCAAGGCGCTCGGTTTCCCCGCGGCGGGGCTGTGCGATCGCAACGGCCTCTATGCGGCGATGGGCTTTTCGAAGGCGGCGATGGATGCGGGGGTCCAGCCGGTCATCGGCACGCTGCTCGCGGTCTTGCGTCCCGAGGGGCTGGGGCCCGCGGGGACGATCGACTGGCTGCCGCTGTTCGCGCAGGACGAGGCGGGCTACGACAACCTGTGCCGCCTGGTCTCGGCCGCGCACCTCGACCGCCCGGTCGAACAGGATGCGCATGTCACCTTCGAACTGCTCGCCGAGCGGACCGAGGGGCTGATCGCGCTGTCGGGGGGCGGGGAAGGGGGGATCGCCCGCCTCTTCGCAGAGGGACAGGACGACAAGGCCAAGGCGCTCGCCGACCAGCTGTCGAGCCTGTTTGAGGGGCGCTTCTATATCGAGCTGTCGCGCCGCGGCGACCCGATCGAGCAGGCGGCCGAAGAGAAGCTCCTCGAGCTTGCCTATGCGCGCGACTGGCCGATCGTCGCGACCAACCCGGCGCAATATGACACCCCCGACTTCCACGCCGCGCACGACGCGATGCTGTGCATCGCCAACTCCTCGCAGGTCGACAATCCCGACCGCCCGACCTCCTCGCCCGAGGCGTGGCTCAAGCCCGCCGCGACGATGGCCGAACTGTTCGCCGACCTGCCCGAGGCGCTCGCCAATGCCGGCGTGATCGCGCAGCGCTGCGCGGTCGCCGCTCCCACCCGCCGCCCGATCCTGCCCAAGATGAGCCACGACGAGGACGAGGCGCTGCGCAAGGCCGCGCACGACGGCCTCACCGCGCGGCTCGAGGCCATCGAGGCGGTGCGCGGGCCCCAGCCCGAGGGCTGGCGCGAGCCCTATGTGAAGCGGCTCGACTACGAGCTCGACATCATCGCCAACATGGGCTTTTCGGGCTACTTCCTGATCGTTGCCGACTTCATCCAATGGGCCAAGGACAACGACATCCCGGTGGGGCCGGGGCGCGGTTCGGGCGCGGGCTCGGCGGTGGCCTGGGCGTTGCTCATCACCGACCTCGACCCGCTCGAATTGAAGCTGCTGTTCGAACGCTTCCTCAACCCCGAACGCGTGTCGATGCCCGACTTCGACATCGATTTCTGCGAAACCCACCGCGACAAGGTGATCGCCTACGTCCAGCAGAAATACGGGCGCGACAAGGTGGCGCAGATCATCACCTTCGGGCGGCTGAAGGCGCGCGCGGTGCTCAAGGACACGGGGCGGGTCCTGCAGATGCCCTATGGGCAGATCGACCGGCTCGCCAAGCTGGTGCCCAACCTGCCTGCCGACCCGTGGGACCTGAAGCGCGCGCTCAACGGGGTCAGCGAGCTGGCCGCCGAGGTCAAATCGGACAGCGACGTCAAGCGCCTGTTCGACCTCGCGACCAAGCTCGAGGGGCTGCCGCGCCACTCCTCAACCCACGCCGCGGGCGTCGTCATCGGCGATCGCCCGCTCGATCGCCTCGTCCCGCTCTACCGCGACCCGCGCTCGGACATGCCGGTGACCCAGTTCGACATGAAGCATGTCGAGCAGGCCGGGCTCGTCAAATTCGACTTCCTCGGGCTCAAGACGCTGTCGGTGCTCAAGGAAGGCGCGCGGCTGTGCGCCAAGAAGGGCGTCGAGGTCGACTATTCCACCCTCCCGTGGGACGACGAGGAAGTCTACAAGCTGCTCCAGCGGGGCGACACGGTCGGGGTGTTCCAGCTCGAATCGGAGGGCATGCGGCGCACGCTCGCCGCCGTCCGCCCGACCAATTTCGGCGACATCATCGCACTCGTTTCGCTCTATCGCCCGGGGCCGATGGACAACATCCCGCTGTTCGGCGACCGCAAGAACGGGCGCGCCGAGATCGAATATCCGCACCCGCTCCTGAAGGACGTGCTGGCCGAGACCTACGGCATCTTCGTCTACCAGGAACAGGTGATGCAGGCCGCGCAGGTGCTCGCCGGCTACAGCCTCGGCGACGCCGACCTGCTTCGCCGCGCGATGGGCAAGAAGATCCAGGCCGAGATGGACAAGCAGCGCGCCCGCTTCGTCGAGGGCGCCGCGAAGAACGACATCTCGGCCGCCAAGGCCAACGAATTGTTCGACATCATCGACAAGTTCGCTGGCTACGGCTTCAACAAATCGCACGCCGCCGCTTACGCGCTGGTCGCCTATCACACCGCCTGGCTCAAGGTGCATCACCCGGCCGAATTCTACGCCGCCTCGATGACCTACGACATGAACCTGACCGACAAGCTCGCGCTGTTCGTCGACGATTGCCGCCGCTCGGGCATCGATGTCACCCCGCCCGCGATCAACGAGGCGATGGCCGAATTCGACGTCCAGGACGGCAAGGTTCGCTATGCCCTCGGCGCCTTGAAGGGCGTGGGCGAGAAGGCGATGGAGCAGCTCACGCAAGAGCGCGACGCCAATGGCAAGTTCGAGAGCCTCGAGGATTTCGCCGGCCGCATCGACCCGCGGCTCCTCAACCGCCGCCAATTGGAGGCGCTCGCAAGCGCGGGCAGTTTCGATGCGCTCAACGATGACCGCGCCAGCGTCCATGCCGGCGCCGAGACCATCCTCAAGCACGCGCAGCAGGCGGCGGGCGAGCGCGAGAGCGGGCAGGGGGGGCTGTTCGGCGGCGCCGATGCCGAGCCCGAGGTCGCCGCGATCCGGCTGCCGCACGCCGAGTGGAACCTCGCCGAGCGGATGAACGCCGAGCGCGATGCCTTCGGATTCTATTTCTCCTCGCACCCCGTCGAGGCGCATGCGCACCTGCTCGCCGCGCACAAGGTCAAGCGGCACGCCGAGCTTGCCGGCCTCAAGGTCGAGCCCGGCAGCCGCGCCAACGTACGCATGGCGGGGCTCGTCGAGGAGGCGCGCTGGCGCACCTCGCAGCGCGGGCGGCGCTACCTCATGATGACGCTGTCCGACCCCTCGGGGCAGTTCACCTCGATGTGCTTCGACGAGGAAGCCTCGGCCGCGATCGAGGAGGCCGCCAAGTCGGGCGAGCCCGGGCTGATCACCGCCGAGCTCGACCGCCGCGAGGGCGAGGAGGAGGTCCGCGTCACGGTCAAGGCGTTCAAGCCCTTCTCCAAACTGGAAACCAACAACCGCCTGCGGCTCGACGTCACGCTGACCGATGCCGCGCAGGCGGCGCTGCTCGCGCAGGCGCTGACGACGGGCGATCGCGGCGCGGTCTATGTCACGGTGAGGGTCGCCGACGGGCGCGAGGCCATGTTGCTGCTCGGGCGCGAGTACAGGCTCGATCCCGACCTCGCCGACCGCCTCCAGCGCCAGCTCGGCGAGGACAAGGTCAAGCTCTCGGCGGCCATCAACGAGGGACCGCGGCTGGCCTATTCGGCCGCCGGCTAGAACTCGTCGGGCGTCGTCGAGGGCGGCGCTTCGACGGGGTCGATGCCCGGGGTCTCGTCGGGGCTCGGCTCGATCGGGTCGGGCACCGGCTCGTCGGGCACGGGGGGCACGTCGAGCGGCGCCGGTTCGGGCGTCGAGGGGCGGCTCGGCTGCGGCACCGGCGCGGGGTCGGGTTGCGGCTGTTCGGGCGTTTCTTGGCTCATCGGGGCAACTCCTTCATAGACGCAGGCATCGAGGCGGTCGCGTTCGACCACGTCCATGCGCGCGGCGATCGTGGAACCATAACGCGCGGTGAAGCCGGTCGGGTTGCGCCCCGGTCGTTCCTTGGGCAATGGCAGCACCGCCGCGATCGCCGCCGCCTCGCGTCGCGACAGGCTCGAGGCGTCCTTGCCGAAATAGCGCCGCGCCCCCTCGGTCACTCCGTAGGTGCCGATCCCCGTCTCGGCGACGTTGAGATAGACCTCCATGATCCGCCGCTTGCCCCAGAGCCGTTCGACCAGGAAGGTATAATAGGCCTCGAGCCCCTTGCGGACATAGCCGCCGCCTTGCCACAGGAAGACGTTCTTGGCGGTCTGCTGCGAGATCGTCGAACCGCCGCGGATCCGCCCGCCGCGCGCATTCTGCTCGGCGGCCTCGCGCATCGCTTCCCAGTCGAACCCGGCGTGCTGGCAGAACTTGCTGTCCTCGGCCGCGATCACCGCGCGGACCATGTCGCGGTCGATCGCCTCGAGCGGTTCCCAGTCGCGGGCGATGCCATTGGCATCGCCGAGCATGGTGATCGTCCAATAGGGCGGGACGAAGCGGTAGAAGCCGACCAGCGCGAGGCTGGAGACGAAGAGGAACAGGCCGAGCCAGAGCAGCCATGTGAACAGCTTGCGTACCATGCCTCCTTCTTAATCGCTTGCCGCAATGCAGCAAGATGCATAGATCGGCCCCATGACCTCGACCAACGATATTCGCCGCAGCTTCCTCGACTATTTCCATGGCCAGGGCCACGAGAAGGTGGCGAGCGCGCCGCTCGTCCCGCACAACGATCCCACGCTGATGTTCGTCAACGCGGGGATGGTGCCCTTCAAGAACGTCTTCACCGGGCTCGAGAGCCGCGACTATTCGACCGCGACCTCGAGCCAGAAGTGCGTGCGCGCCGGCGGCAAGCACAACGACCTCGACAATGTCGGCTATACCGCGCGCCACCACACCTTCTTCGAGATGCTCGGCAATTTCAGCTTCGGCGACTATTTCAAGGAGCAGGCGATCAGCCATGCGTGGACGCTGCTGACCAAGGAATGGGGGCTGCCTGCCGAGAAGCTGACGGCGACGGTCTACCACAGCGACGACGAGGCGTTCGCGCTGTGGAAGAAGATCGCGGGGCTGCCCGAGGAGCGGATCATCCGCATCGCCACCAAGGACAATTTCTGGGCGATGGGCGCCGACGGTCCCTGCGGGCCGTGCAGCGAGATCTTCTACGATCATGGCGAGGCGATCGCCGGGGGCCCTCCGGGGAGCCCGGACGAGGACGGCGATCGCTTCGTCGAGATCTGGAACCTCGTCTTCATGCAGCACCAGCAGGTCGATGACGAGATCGTCGGCGACCTGCCCCGTCCCTCGATCGACACCGGCATGGGGCTCGAGCGCATCGCCGCGGTGATGCAGGGGGTGCACGACAATTACGACATCGACCTGTTCAAGGCGCTGATCGCGGCGTCGGAGGAACTGACCAGGACCGACAGCACGGGCGATCGGCAGGCGAGCCACCGCGTCATCGCCGACCACCTGCGCTCCTCGTCCTTCCTCATCGCCGACGGCGTGCTGCCCGCCAACGAGGGTCGCGGCTATGTCCTCCGGCGCATCATGCGTCGCGCCATGCGCCACGCGCACCTGCTCGGCGCCGCGGACCCGCTGATGCACCGGCTCGTGCCCGAACTGGTGAGCGAGATGGGCGGCGCCTTCCCCGAACTGGTGCGCGCGCAGGCCCTGATCGAGCAGACGCTCGAGGCCGAGGAGGTGCGTTTCCGCCGCACGCTGGCCAACGGGCTGAAGCTGCTCGACGAGGCCAAGGCGGGGATGGGCGAGGGCGACAAATTGCCCGGCGAGACCGCCTTCAAGCTCTACGACACCTACGGCTTCCCCTTCGATCTCACCGAGGACGCGCTGCGCCGCGAGGGGCTCGCGGTCGACCGCGAAGGGTTCGATGCCGCGATGGCCAAGCAGAAGCAGGCCGCGCGCGCCGCGTGGAAGGGTTCGGGCGAGCAGGCGTCCGACGAGCTGTGGTACGACCTGGCCGACCAGCATGGCGCGACCGAATTCACCGGCTACACCGCGACCAGCGGCGAGGGGGTGGTGCAGGCGATCGTCAAGGATGGTGCGGTGGTCGACAGCGCCGGCGAGGGCGACGAAGTACAGCTGCTGCTCAACCAGACGCCCTTCTACGGCGAAAGCGGCGGGCAGGTCGGCGATGCCGGCCAGCTGTCGACCAACGAGGGTTTCCTCGCGGTGGTGAGCGATACCGCCAAGCCGCTCGGCAAGCTGCATGCGCTCCGCGCCAAGATCGCCAAGGGCACGGTCAAGCGCGGCGACACGCTCCACCAGGAGGTCGATGCCGAGCGGCGCGACCGGGTGCGCGCCAACCATTCGGCGACGCACCTCCTCCACGCCGCGCTGCGCGGCATCCTTGGCGAGCATGTCATCCAGAAGGGCAGCCTCGTAGCGCCCGACCGGCTGCGGTTCGACTTCGCGCACCCCAACGCGCTCTCCCCCGACGAGATCGCCGCGATCGAGGCCGAGGTGAACGGGGAAATCCGCGCCAACGAGAGCGTGGGTACCCAGCTGATGGCCCCCGACGAGGCGGTCGAGGCGGGCGCGCTCGCGCTGTTCGGCGAGAAATATGGCGACGAGGTTCGCGTCCTGTCGATGGGGCGCCAACGGGCCGACAAGCGCTATTCGGTCGAGCTGTGCGGGGGCACCCATGTCCGCGCCACCGGCGACATCCAGCTGTTCAAGATCATCGCCGAAAGCGCGGTCTCCTCGGGGGTGCGGCGGATCGAGGCGCTGACCGGCGAGGCGGCGCGGCAGTGGCTGCTCGAGCGCGATGCCAAGCTTCGCGCGGCGGCGGCGAGCCTCAAGGCCGCCCCCGACGAGGTGCCGGCGCGCATCGCCGCGCTGGTCGACACGGCGCGCAAGCTCGAGAAGGAGCTGGCCGAAGCCAAGAAGGCGCTGGCGATGGGCGGCGGTGGCGGCGCGGCGGCGGGCCCCGAGGATATCGCGGGGATCCCCTTCCTCGGCAAGGTCGTCGATGGCCTCGAGGCCAAGGCGCTGCGCCCCACGGTCGACGAGATGAAGGGCCAGCTCGGCTCGGGGGTGGCCGCGCTGGTCGCCATCAACGAGGGCCGCGCCAGCGTCGCGGTCGGGGTGACCGACGATCGCAAGGACGATGTCAGCGCGGTCGACCTCGTCCGCGCGGCGGTCGAACAGCTCGGCGGCAAGGGCGGCGGCGGTCGTCCCGACATGGCGCAGGGCGGTGGCCCCGAGGCGGACAAGGCCGAGGCCGCGCTGCAGGCGGTCAAGGACCGGATAGCCAGCGTGAGCGCCTGAACGCGGCTCAGGTCTCGCGGCGCTTGCCGAGGCTCGGTGCCTCGTCGAGCCCGCCGGCCTGCATGATCCGTTCGCGCAGCACGCTGCGCTTCTCGTGGATGCTCGCGATCACCGGGCCCATCGCCAGCCCGATGTCGACCAGCACCGCCTCGGACAATTGCAGCGAGGCCTCGAGCGCCTCGGGCACCGCATCGGTCACCCCGGCCTTGTAGAGCCGCGCGGCATGCTCGCTGTCGCGGGCGCGGGCGATGATCGGCAGGTCGGGGTGGTCGTGACGGATCGCCTTGGTGAGCCGCGCGGTCAGCACCGGATCGTCCATCGTGAGTACCAGCGCGGCGGCGTGACCCAGCTTGAGTTTTTCGAGCATGTCGGGACGCGCCACGTCGCCATAGAGGACGTCGAACCCGCGGCGCCGGTTGAGGCGGACCGCGTCGATGTCATTGTCGATCGCCAGATAGGGGCGGTCATGCTCCTTGAGCATCTCGACGATCATCTGCCCGACGCGCCCGAAGCCGAAGACCACCGTGCGGCCCATCGCCGGATCCTCCTCGAGCTCGGTCGCGGTGGCGCCCTTCTCGACCCGCCGACCGGCGACGCGACCGAGGTCGGCGAGGAAGGGGGTGATCGTCAGCCCCAGCGCGGTCACCGCCGACCAGAAACTCACCGTATCCATCGCCAACACCCCCGCGGTGCCCGCCGCGCCGAGGAGGATCAGCGTGGTCTCCGACGGGCTGGCCATCAGGATGCCCGTCTCGGCCGCCACCCCGCGCCGCGCCCCGGCGATGCGCAGCAGCGAGCCGGTGACCAGCGCCTTGACCCCGATCACGCTGGCCAGCCCGGTGACCAGCAACGGCCATTGCTGGAGGATCTCGGGCACGTTGATGAGCATGCCGATCGAGATGAGGAAGACGCCGAGGCCGAGCCCGCGCAGCGGCGCTATCACGACCTCGACCTCCGAATGATATTCGGTTTCGGCGATCAGCATGCCCGCGAGCAGCGCGCCCATGATCGGCGACAGGCCCGCGACCGAGGTGGCGACCGCCGCGAGGATGACGGTGAGCAGCGAGATGGCGAAGAAGCCCTCGGGGCTCTTGGCGCGCGCGGCCTGCGCGAACAGCGCGGGGAGTGCGAAGCGCCCGACGACGAGGATGCCGACCACCGCGATGGAGCCACTGATGAGGACGCTGCGCAGCCCGTCGACATCGGCGCCGCCGACGGTGCCGAAGACGAACAGCATCGGCACCAGCGCGACATCCTCGAACAGCAGCATGGCGAGCGCGGCGCGCCCGACGGCGCTCTGCGTACCCGAGATGGGCAGGACGAGCGCGGTCGAGGACATGGCGAGCGCGAGCCCGAGCGCGGCCGCGCTCTTGAGCTCCCAGCCGATCGCGAAGAGCAGCACCGCGCCGAAGATCGAGGCGGTGATGATGAGTTCGGCCGCGCCGATGCCGAACACCATGCGCCGCAGCGCCCACAGCCGCCGGAAGCTGAGTTCGAGCCCGATCGCGAACAGCAGGAGGATGACCCCGAAGTCGGCGAAGGGGCGAATGGCCTCGGGATCGTCGATGGTGAAGTGGCGCAGCCAGCGGATCTCGTCGGACATCGCGCCCAGCGCGAAGGGGCCGGTGATGATCCCGACGAGGATGAAGCCGATGACCGGGTTGACCTTGAAGCGGGCGAAGGCGGGGATGACGATCCCCGCCGCGCCGAGGATCACCAGCGCGTTGCCGAGGCCATCGAGTTGGAGTTCGCCCGCCATCAGCCGCTTGTGCCGCAAGAGCGGTGCGCTGTCACCAGCGATGCGGGGGGAGGGGGGGTATTGTCCACTTTGTCCACTTGCGGAACTTCAGGTCGCTCGAGGGGGCTTTGCGCGCCGAGTGTGACAGCGCAAATCCTATTGTTCCAGCGCGATCAGCCGCCCCCCGCCTTGCCGGTGCCGATCGGTTCGGCGCGCGGCCGCTCGGGCGGGTGGCTGTGCTGGGTATCCCACTTGATGTCGTAGAGGTCGAAGCGGCGGTCGGCGAGGTTGCGCACCGTACCCTCCGCGCGCGCCCACGACAGGTCGGCGAGGTTGACGTCGCTGATCGTCAGCGTCTCGACATTCTCGGTCGCTTCGGCCGCAATGCCGTCGCGCGCGAAGGGGAAATCGCAGGGGGTGAGGATGCACGACTGCGCATATTGGATGTCCATGTTGTGGACGTTGGGCAGGTTGCCGACATTGCCCGACAGCACGACGAAGCACTGGTTCTCGATGGCGCGCGCCTGCGCGCAATAGCGCACGCGCAGGTAGCCCTGGCGGCTGTCGGTGCAGAAGGGCACGAAGATGATGCGCGCGCCTTCATCGACGAGGCGGCGGGCGAGTTCGGGAAACTCGCTGTCGTAGCAGATGAGCACCCCGATCGGCCCGCAGTCGGTGGGGATGGTGTCGATGCTGTCGCCGCCCTTGATGTTCCACCAGTAGCGCTCGTTGGGGGTGGGGTGGATCTTTTCCTGTTCGTGCACCGCGCCGTCGCGCAGGCAGACGAAGGCGACGTTCTGGATGTCGCCGTCGGCGGTGCGGGTGGGGTGCGAGCCGCCGATGATGTTGATGTTGTAGCGCATCGCCATGTCGGTCAGCGCCTCGCGGATGCGAGGGGTATACTCGCTGAGCTTCTCAATGGCGTCCTTGGGGCTCAGTTCCTTTTCCTCCGGGCTCAGGAGCATCAGCGTGAAGAGCTCGGGAAAGAGGACGAAATCGGCCTCGTAGTCGGAGGCGACCTCGGTGAAATAGCGGATATTGTCGATGAACTCGTCGAAATCCTTCACCGCGCGCGCCTGCAGCTGGCAGGTGGCGATGCGCACGCTCTCGACCCCGCGCGGCAGGCGGAATTTCTTGGGCTCGTCGCGATCGACATAGGGGTTGCGCCAGACCATGTGGACCGCGTGCCCCATCGAGGCGCTGTCTTCGCGCAGGTACGCCTTGAGGATGCCGATCGGTTCGAAGCCGTTGGCAAGCTGGAAGCGGATGACCGGGTCCATGATCTCGCCCGCGACGACCTTGTCGAGATAGTCCTGCGGGCCGGTCACCTTCTTGCGGTTGCGGCGATAGCGGGGGATGCGCCCACCGAAGGCGATGCCCGAGAGTTCGAGCTCCTCGGCAAGCTTGCGGCGTTCCTCGTAGAGGCGGCGGCCGATGCGGGTGCCGCGCGCCTTGCTGTCGACCACCATCTCGTAGCCGTAGAGCCAGTCGCCGGTGGGGTCGTGGCGCGCGCCATAGCCGCCGCCGGTGATCTCGCGCCAGGTGTGGTGACCGAGCGCCAAGCGTTCGGACAGGCGCATCGAGGCGCAATAGCCGACGATCTTGTCGTCGAGCACGGCGACGAAGCAGCCGCGCGGGAAATTGTTGATCTGCCCGCGGATCTCGCTCGTCGTATAGGGGACGAAATCCTTGTAGGCGCGGGCGGCGAGATCGACGATGCCGGGAATGTCCGCGAGGCGGGCCTCGCGGACATTCAACCGGGCTTTGGCTTTCTGGCTGGGCATCAGCCTTGGCTTACGCCCGAACTCGCCTTTAGCTCCAGCTTTTCATGCGTTCTTCGAAATTCTGCACGATCGCCTCGAAGAACTGCTCGGTGGTCATCCAGCTCTGGTCGGGGCCGATGAGGATGGCGAGGTCCTTGGTCATCTGGCCGCCCTCGACGGTCTTGATGATGACGTCCTCGAGCGTCTGGGCGAAGCGCACGACATCGGGGGTGTCGTCGAACTTGCCGCGATACATGAGGCCGCGGGTCCAGGCGAAGATCGAGGCGATCGGGTTGGTCGAGGTGGCGCGACCTTCCTGGTGCTGGCGATAGTGGCGGGTGACGGTGCCGTGCGCGGCCTCGGCCTCGACGGTCTTGCCGTCGGGGGTCATCAGCACGCTGGTCATGAGGCCGAGCGAGCCGAACCCCTGCGCGACCGTGTCCGACTGGACGTCGCCGTCATAGTTCTTGCAGGCCCAGATGAACTTGCCGTTCCACTTGAGCGCCGAGGCGACCATGTCGTCGATCAGGCGGTGCTGATATTCGATCCCGGCTTCGGCGAACTTGTCGGCGAATTCGTTGTCGAACACTTCCTGGAACAGGTCCTTGAAGCGGCCGTCATAGGCCTTGAGGATGGTGTTCTTGGTCGACAGGTAGACCGGCCAGCCGCGGTCGAGCCCGTAGTTCATGCAGGCGCGCGCGAAGTCGCGGATGCTGTCGTCATGGTTGTACATGCCCATGGCGACGCCCGAGGACGGGAACTGGTGGACTTCCTGCTCGATGACCTCGCCGTCCTCGCCGACGAACTTCATGGTGAGCGTACCGGGGCCCGGGACGAGGAAGTCGGTGGCGCGATACTGGTCGCCGAAGGCGTGACGGCCCACCACGATGGGATCGGTCCAGCCCGGGACGAGGCGCGGGACATTATCGATGACGATGGGTTCGCGGAAGACGACGCCGCCGAGGATGTTGCGGATGGTGCCGTTGGGCGAGCGCCACATCTTCTTGAGGCCGAATTCCTCGACGCGCTGCTCGTCGGGGGTGATGGTCGCGCACTTCACGCCGACGCCATATTTCTTGATGGCGTTGGCGGCATCGACGGTGATCTGGTCTTCGGTCTCGTCGCGCTTGGTCACCGACAGGTCGTAATATTTGAGGTCGATGTCGAGATAGGGAAGGATCAGCCGTTCGCGGATCCACTTCCAGATGATTTGGGTCATTTCATCGCCATCGAGCTCGACGACGGGGTTCTTGACCTTGATCTTCTGCATGGGAGCTCCTGTTGGATGTGCGGGTAGGATTTGGCGCTGGCTCTAAGGCGCTCGGCCCCAATAGGCAACCGCGCCCGCGGTTCAGGCATTGATGACGGGATTGTTTCGGTGAGGAATCGGCCCTAGGGGAGCCTGCATGGCACAAATCGAAAATCCCGACAGCCAGCTGACCGCGGTCAAGTGGCGCTTTCCCGAAGTGCACCCCGAGGGACGCAAGTTCGTCTTCATCGCGGGCGCGGTCACGCTGCTCCTGTTCCTGTTCGATGGCTGGGTGTGGGACGTGCTCGCCTGGCTGTTCGTCGGGCTGACCGTGTGGGTCGCGGCCTTCTTCCGCGACCCGGTGCGCGTCGCGCCGACCGACCCCGCGCTGGTGATTGCCCCCGCCGACGGGCTGGTGACGATGATCAAGCAGGGACCGCCGCCGCCCGAGCTGACGGGCGAGGGGCTGCTCGAGGCGGGAGACTACACCCGGGTGTCGATCTTCATGAGCGTGTTCGACGTCCACATCAATCGCGCCCCCATCGCCGGGCGGATCG
This sequence comes from Sphingomicrobium astaxanthinifaciens, assembly GCF_022865105.1. Taxonomy (GTDB): domain Bacteria; phylum Pseudomonadota; class Alphaproteobacteria; order Sphingomonadales; family Sphingomonadaceae; genus Sphingomicrobium; species Sphingomicrobium astaxanthinifaciens. The sequence goes on along the minus strand of NZ_JAKNYM010000001.1, from coordinate 29,776 downwards.
CTAAGATCGCCTATGTGCGGGGCAAGTTCCTCAACGCCGATCTCGACAAGGCGAGCGAGGATAACGAGCGCAACCACATCCTCGTCGCGCGCGACGACGGGGTCAAGATCGGCTTTACCCAGATCGCCGGGCTCGTCGCGCGGCGCATCCTCACCCATGTCGAGGAGGGCGACATCGTCGACAAGGGCGAGCGTGTCGGGCTGATCCGCTTCGGCAGCCGCGTCGATGTCTACCTGCCCGCGGGCACGGGGCCGAACGTGCTGCTCGGCCAGCGCACCATCGCGGGCGAGACCGTGCTCGGGCGGCTCGGCAGCGATCCGGCACTCGAGGGTCGCGCGCAGTGAGCGGCGAACCCGTGACCGCCCGCCACGGCGGGCTCCCCTTCCGCGCGCTCGCCCCCAATGCGATCACCGCGATGGCGCTGTGCTTCGGGTTGACCGGGGTGCGCTATGCGATCAGCGCGGCGGGCGCGGGGCCGATCGCGCATTGGGAGATCGCGCTCGCCTGCATCATCATCGCCGGGGTGCTCGACGGGATGGACGGGCGGATCGCCCGGCTGCTGCGCGCGCAGAGCAAGTTCGGCGCCGAACTCGACAGCCTGTCCGACAATATCGCCTTCGGGGTCGCGCCCGCGCTGATCCTGTTCCTGTGGAGCCTGCAATATGCGCCGCGCTTCGGCTGGATCGCCGCGCTCGCGCTGGCGGTCTGCTGCGCGCTGCGGCTGGCGCGCTTCAACGCGCGGATCGACGCCGACGAGCAGCCGCACAAGTCGGCGGGCTTCCTCACCGGGGTGCCCGCGCCCGCGGGGGCGGGGCTCGCCTTCGTGCCGATCTACCTGTGGCTGGTCAGCGGGCAGGAAATCTTTCGCGACTGGGTGGTGGTGATGCCCTGGGCGCTGTTCATCGCCATGCTGATGATCTCCAACGTGGCGACCTACAGCTGGTCCTCGCTGCGCCTCAAGCCGAGCTATCGGATCGTCGCGCTGGCTGGGGTCGGGCTGCTCGCCGCGGCGCTGATCACCAACCCGTGGTTCACGCTGCTCGTGATCTGCGCGGGCTACCTGCTGCTGGTGCCCTTCAGCATCGCCAGCTACGCGCGGGTCAAGCGGCGGCGGCGAGCGACGAGCGCGGGCGCCGCGGACGCTGCCAGCTGATCGTCACGACGCGCGCGGGGGGCAGCGCGACCGGGTCGGGCCGGCTGTGCCCCGACAAGGCGGCGACGATCTTGCCGCCGTCGGTGGCGGCGACATGGCGCACGCCCGCCGCGAAGGCGGCGAGGAGGGCGGCGAAGAAAAGTCCGACGATCATGGCGTTTCCCCTGTTGCTCGGCGCGCTGTTCTCGCTCCGTTCTCGTGCCTAGATCACCTTTTGTTCCGGCCAAGTCAATACCCTTTGGCCCCTTTTTGTTCTCGCGCCGCGCGGGGCCGCGCCTAGGGGGTTGATCGGGGACGCTTTTTCGCCTAGTCCGCGCCCCATCTCGCAGGTGGGACCACCATACCGGTGCTCGCAAGAGTGACAGGACCCACCGAGGCACAACCGGATAGGAGAAGAGATATGACGGCCCCCGTCGTCACCATGCAGCAGTTGCTTGAAGCCGGATCGCACTTCGGCCACCAGACCCACCGTTGGAACCCGCGCATGAAGCCGTACATCTTCGGCGCGCGCAACGGCGTCCACATCATCGACCTGTCGCAGAGCGTCCCGCTGTTCGCGCGCGCGCTCGACTTCGTCAAGGCGACCACCGAGCGTGGCGGCAAGGTGCTGTTCGTCGGCACCAAGCGGCAGGCCTCGGAGCCGATCGCCGAAGCCGCCGCCGCGTGCGGCCAGCACTATGTCAACCACCGCTGGCTCGGCGGCATGCTGACCAACTGGAAGACCATCTCCAACTCGATCAAGCGCTTCAAGAGCCTCGAGGAAAAGCTGTCGGGCGACACCGCCGGGCTGACCAAGAAGGAAGTCCTCCAGCTCACCCGCGAGCGCGACAAGCTCGAGAAGAGCCTCGGCGGCATCCGCGACATGGGCGGGCTGCCCGACGTGATGTTCGTGGTCGACACCAACAAGGAAGACCTCGCCATCAAGGAAGCCAACGTGCTCGGCATCCCGGTGATCGCGATCCTCGATAGCAACTCGGACCCGAGCGGCATCGCCTTCCCGGTTCCGGGCAACGATGACGCCAGCCGCGCCATCCGTCTCTACTGCGACGCCGTCGCGGCCGCCGCCAATGCGGGCCGCGGCGAAGAGGTCGCCAACAGCGGCGTCGACGTCGGCGCGATGGAAAATCCGCCGGTCGAGAACGCGACCGCGTAACGATTTCGTCGCTGGCGCGCGCTGCGTGCGCCGGCGGCCGACACAACTCGGGGGAGGGGCCGGCATCGCCGATCCTTCCCCCTTGCTTCAGCTACTGAAAGGACGTTTCCCATGGCCGTTACCGCCGCCCAGGTGAAAGAACTTCGCGACCGCACCAACGCGGGCATGATGGACTGCAAGAAGGCGCTCGCCGAGACCGATGGCGACATGGAAGCCGCGGTCGACTGGCTGCGCACCAAGGGTCTTGCCGCCGCCGCCAAGAAGTCGGGACGCACCGCCGCCGAGGGCCTCGTCGGCGTCGCCGTCGACGGCACCAAGGGGGCGGTCATCGAGGTCAACTCGGAAACCGACTTCGTCGCCAAGAACGACACCTTCCAGGCCTTCGTCAAGGACGTCGCCGTCCTCGCGCTCGACGCCGATGGCGACATCGAGAAGGTCAAGGGCATGAGCTACCCGGGTGGTGGCACCGTCGAGGAAAAGCTGACCAGCAACATCGCCACCATCGGCGAGAACCAGTCGCTGCGTCGCACCGCCTCGGTCTCGGTCCCGCAGGGCGCCGTCGTCAGCTATGTCCATAACGCTGCCGCGCCGGGTCTGGGCAAGATCGGCGTGCTGGTCGCGCTCGAGAGCGCTGCCGACACCGCCACGCTCGAAGCGCTGGGCAAGCAGATCGCGATGCACATCGCGGCGGCCAACCCGCTGGCGCTGACCGCCGAGGATCTCGACCCCGAGATGATCGCGCGCGAACGCGAGATCGCCAAGGCCAAGGCGATGGAAAGCGGCAAGCCCGAGAATATCGCCGAGAAGATGGTCGAGGGCTCGATCAAGAAGTTCGCCAAGGAAAACGCGCTCCTGTCGCAGCTGTTCGTGATGGACAACAAGACCCCGGTCGCCGACGTGGTCGCGAGCGCGGGCAAGGAAGCGGGCAGCGAGATCAAGCTCGTCGCTTTCGAGCGCTTCCAGCTCGGCGAGGGCATCGAGAAGGAAGAATCGGACTTCGCCGCCGAAGTGGCCGCGGCCGCCGGCGCCTGAGCCGTTCGTTTTCGATGACCAGTCAAAGGGCGGGAGGCTCCGGCTTCCCGCCCTTTTTGATGCCCGCAAAAGACTTGGCTTGGGCTGCCCGGCCCCTTAAGAGCCTTCCCCAACACGCGCCGCGAGAGGAGCCTTCATGTCCCGCCCCAAATTCAACCGCATTCTGCTCAAGCTGTCGGGCGAGGTGCTGATGGGGAAGGGGCAGTTCGGGATCGATCCCGCGACCACCGGCCGCGTCGCGGGCGAGATCAAGCGGGCGCGCGAACAGGGCTACGAGCTGTGCATCGTGGTCGGCGGGGGCAATATCTTTCGCGGGATCGCGGGCGCCGCGCAGGGGATCGATCGCGCCAGCGCCGATTACATGGGGATGCTGGCGACGGTGATGAACGCGCTCGCCATGCAGAACGCGCTCGAGCAGGTCGGGGTCGACACGCGGGTCCAGTCGGCGATCCCGATGGCCTCCGTGTGCGAACCCTATATCCGCCGCCGCGCGGTGCGCCACATGGAAAAGGGCCGGGTGGTGATCTTCGCCGCCGGCACCGGCAGCCCCTTCTTCACCACCGACACCACCGCCGCGCTGCGCGCTGCCGAGATGAACTGCGATGCATTGTTCAAGGGCACCAGCGTCGATGGCGTCTACGATGCCGATCCCAAGAAGGTCGAGGGCGCGAGCCGCTACGACAGCCTCAGCTTCAACCGCGTCCTCGCCGACAACCTGCGGGTGATGGACGCCAGCGCGGTGGCGCTGTGCCGCGACAATGACATTCCGATCGTCGTCTTCAACATCCGCGACGAGGGCAACCTGACCAAGGTGCTCGATGGCGGCGGGACCGCGACGATCGTCAAGAACGAGGAGTAGAACATGGCACAATATGACAAGGGCGACCTGACGCGCCGCATGCAGGGCGCGGTCGACAATCTCAGGAGCGACCTGTCGGGGCTGCGCACCGGGCGCGCCTCGACCGCGCTGCTCGATCCGGTGCAGGTCGAGGTCTATGGCGCCAACATGCCCTTGAACCAGGTCGCGACCGTCTCGGTCCCCGAGCCGCGCCTCATCTCGGTGCAGGTGTGGGACAAGTCGAACATCGGCAATGTCGAGAAGGCGATCCGCGCGGCGGGCCTCGGCGTCAATCCGGTGGTCGACGGGCAGCTCATCCGGCTGCCGCTCCCCGACCTCACCGAGGAGCGCCGCAAGGAGCTCGCCAAGCTGGTCGGCCAATATGCCGAGAAGGCCAAAATCGCGGTGCGTAACGTGCGCCGTGACGGGATGGACGCCCTGAAGGCCGACGAAAAGGGCGGCGAGTTCGGCGAGGACGAGCGCAAGCGCCACGAGACCGAGGTGCAGAAGCTGACCGACGACAAGATCGCCGAGATCGACAAGGTCGCCGCCGACAAGGAAGCGGAAATCCTCAAGCAGTGAGCGAGGCGATCGCCCCCGATGCTGCCGCCACCGCTCGCGGGGGCGGCGCCGTGCCGCGCCATGTCGCCATCATCATGGACGGCAACGGGCGCTGGGCGAAGAAGCGGGGGCTGCCCCGCGTCGCCGGTCACCGCGAGGGCGCCGAGGCGGTGCGGCGCACCCTCAAGGCGGCGGTGGTCGCGGGGGTCGAGTGCCTGACGCTCTATGCCTTCTCCTCGGAGAATTGGCGACGCAGCGAGGAAGAGGTCACCGACCTCAAGGGGTTGATGCGCTTCTACCTCGAGCGCGAGCTCGACGAGCTGGCGCGCGAGGGGGTGAAGCTGCGCTTCATCGGCGAGCCGAGCGCCTTCGGGCCCGAGCTGTGGGAGCGGCTCCAGCTCGCCGCCGCGAAGACCGCCGACAATGACAAGCTGACGCTCAACGTGGCGCTCAACTATGGCAGCCAGCAGGAAATCGCGCGCGCCGCGCAGATCCTCGCGCAGGAGGCGGTCGACGGGGTGATCGACTCGGCGGCGATCGATGTCGCGGCGGTGGAGAAGGTGCTGCAGACGGCCGAGTTGCCGCCGCTCGACCTGCTCGTGCGCACCTCGGGCGAGATGCGGCTGTCCAACTTCCTGCTGTGGCAGGCAGCCTATGCCGAGCTGGTGTTCCTCGACCTCCTGTGGCCCGATTTCGATGCCGACGCCTTCAACGGCGCGCTCGACCAGTTCGCCGGGCGCCAACGCCGGTTCGGCGGGCGATGAACGAGCTGGTGGTCCGCACCATCGCCGGGGTGGCGATGATCCTGATCACGCTCGGGGTGGCGTGGGTCGGGGGCATGCCCTTCGCGCTGCTGGTCGCGGCGGCGGCGACGGCGGTCTATTGGGAATGGTCGCGGATCGTGACCGGCTGGTCCGTCGGCTGGAAGATCGGCGGGTTCTTCTATTGCCTCATTCCCGCGCTCGCGCTGCTGCTGATCCGCGAGCAGTCGGGGATCGGGCTCGCGCTGCTGATCTGGGTGTTTATCGTCACCTGGGCCACCGACATCGGCGGCTATGCCTTCGGCAAGACGATGGGGCGGACCAAGCTGGCGCCGGCGATCAGCCCCAACAAGACGTGGGAAGGACTGCTCGGCGGCATGCTGGCCGCAGGCCTGCTCGGCGGCCTGTGGGCCTGGTCGCAGGGGCTGGCATCGCTCCTTTACTGGCTCGGCCCGCCGATGGCGGTGGCGGCGCAGGCAGGCGACCTGTTCGAAAGCGCGATGAAGCGGCGCGCCGGGGTCAAGGACAGCGGCACGCTGCTGCCGGGGCACGGCGGGGTGTTCGACCGGCTCGACGGATTGCTGGTGGTGGCGACACTGACCGGCGTTGCCGTGTATATGGGGTGGTTGTGACCAAACGCATCGCGATTCTCGGCGCCACCGGGTCGGTCGGCTCCTCCACGCTCGACCTCGTCGAGGCCGCCCCCGACCGCTTCGACGTGGTCGCGGTGACCGCGGCGTCCAATGTCGAGCAGTTGGCGGCCATCGCGCGGCGCACCGGGGCCGCGCGCGCGGTCATCGCCGACCCGGCGCTCCGGCCCGCGCTGGCGCAGGCGCTCGAGGGCAGCGACTGCCGACCCGAGGCGGGCGAGGACGCATTGTGCGAGGCGGCGCGCGAGGCCGACCTGGTGATCGCCGCGATCGTCGGCACCGCGGGGCTGAAGCCGGTGATGGCGGCGCTCGAGGCCGGGGTCACGGTGGGGCTCGCGAACAAGGAAAGCCTCGTCAGCGCGGGCGAACTGATGATGCGCGCGGCGCGCCGCGCCAACGCCACCATCCTGCCCGTCGACAGCGAACACAATGCGATTTTCCAATGTCTTGGCGATGGTCGCTGTGACCATGTCGAGCGGCTAATCCTGACCGCCAGCGGGGGGCCGTTCCGCACCTTGTCGGCAGCCGAAATGGCGGTGAAGACGCCGGCGCAGGCGGTCGCGCATCCCAACTGGTCGATGGGCGCCAAGATCAGCGTCGACAGCGCGACGATGATGAACAAGGGGCTCGAGCTGATCGAGGCGCACCACCTGTTCGGGCTGCCGAGCGAGCGGATCGACATCGTCGTCCACCCGCAGTCGGTGGTGCACAGCTGCGTCGAATATCAGGACGGCTCGATCCTCGCGCAGATGGGGCCTTCCGACATGCGCGTGCCGATCGCGCATTGCCTCGCGTGGCCCGAGCGGATGGAAACGGCGATCGAGCGGCTCGACCTGCCGACGATCGCGCGGCTCGATTTCGAGGCGCCCGATCCCGAGCGGTTCCCGGCGCTGCGCCTTGCCCGCGCGGCGCTCGAGGCGGGGGGCAGCGCGCCGGCGCGGCTCAACGCGGCCAACGAGGTCGCGGTCGCCGCCTTCCTCGACGAGCGCATCGGCTTTGCCGACATCGCCGCGACCGTCGAGGCGGTGCTCGCGGCGAGCGACCCGGGGGCGCCGCAATCGATCGAGCAGCTGCTCGAGATCGACGCCGCGACGCGGGCGATGACGCGCGAGCGCGTGGCGAGGCTGGCGGCATGATGGAGCAGCCCTCCCTGCTGTTCATCCTCGTCGCCTTCGTCGCGGTGCTCGGCCCGCTCGTCTTCTTCCACGAGCTCGGCCATTATGGCGTGGCGCGACTGTTCGGGATCAAGGCCGAGGCCTTCTCGATCGGTTTCGGCCGCGAGATCGTCGGCTGGAACGACCGGCGCGGCACGCGCTGGAAGGTCGGCTGGCTGCCGCTGGGCGGCTATGTCAAGTTTGCGGGCGATGCCGATGCGGCGAGCCGCCCCGAGCGGGGCGACACCGACCCCGATCATTTCCACAACCGCCCGGTGTGGCAGCGCTTCCTTGTCGTGCTCGCCGGGCCGATGGCCAATTTCCTTATCGCGATCCTCATCTTCGCGGCCTTCTTCGCCACCATCGGCACGCTGCAGCCGGCGCCCGCGGTGGTCGGCGGGGTCGAGCCCGACACGCCGGCGGCGAGCGTGGGGCTCGAGGAAGGCGACCGCATCCTGTCGATCGACGGGCGCGAGACGGTCGACTTCAACGCGATCACGCGCACCGTCATCCTGCGCCCCGGCGCCGAGGTGCCGATCGCCTTCGAGCGCGACGGCGCGGTGTTCGAGCGCACCGTGCGGCTCGACGCGCACATCGAGACCGACGCCTACGGGCAGGAGCATGAGATCGGGCGGCTCGGCATCACGCAGGCGCTCGGCGAACGGCGGACGATGGGGCCGCTCGCGGCGCTGGTGCTCGGGGCCGAGCGGGTCTGGGTGTTGCTGGGCTGGATGGTCGACGGGCTCGGGCAGATCATCTTCGGCACGCTGTCGGTCGAGCAACTGGGCGGGCCGATCAAGATGGCGCAAGTGTCGGGGCAGCAGGCCGCGCTGGGGTGGGAAGCTGCGGTCGGGCTGGCCGCGCTCATCTCGATTAATCTGGGCTTCATCAACCTGTTGCCAATCCCGATGCTCGATGGCGGACACCTGTTGTTCTACGCCATCGAGGCGATCCGCCGGCGTCCGGTAAGCGATGCCGCGCAGGAATGGGCTTTTCGCGGCGGGCTCGCGCTGCTGGCGGCCTTCTTCCTGTTCGTGACGCTCAACGACCTCGCCTCGATCGGGCTGGTCGAGCGGATTGGGCGCTTGATTGGATAGGCCGACTAGGGCAGTCAGGCGCGCATGGTTCATGGAGGCGACAGCCAAGGTCGCTAAATCGTTGAAAAAGGGCGGGGACGCGTGAAAGTGAAAAGCATGATGGCGAAACGCCACGGGGCCGCATTGCTGGTCGGAACCTGTTTGTCGGGGATGGCGATGCCGGCGCTTGCGGCGGCGCAGGACGCGGCCGAGCCGACCGCCGCCACCGCGCCCGCGCAGCCGGTCCGCGAGGGCATGATCCGCTCGCTCCAGGTCACCGGTGCCGAGCGCATCGAACGCGAGACCGTGCTTGCCTATTCCACGTTGACCCCGGGGCAGACCTATACCGCCGCCACGCTCGACCAGGCGCTGCGCGCGCTCTACGAGACCGAGCTGTTCGCAGACGTGGTGATCACCGGCGCCGACACCGGCAACATCGTCATCGCGGTCAAAGAAAACCCGATCATCAACCGCATCGTGCTCGAGGGCAACAAGCGCCTCAAGGACGACAAGATCGCGCCCGAGATCCGGCTCGCCCCGCGCCGCATCTACACCCGCTCGAAGGTGCGCGCCGACGTCGACCGCATCATCGAACTGTACAAGCGCGAGGGCCGCTTCGCCGCGGTGGTCGAGCCCAAGATCGTCGAACTCGACCAGAACCGCGTCGACCTGATCTTCGAGATCAGCGAGGGGCCCAAGTCCAAGATCCGCTCGATCAACATCATCGGCAACGAGCAGTTTTCCGACGGCAAGCTGATCAAGCAGATGTACAGCCGTGAAACCGGCGGCATCCTCGGCTTCCTCAAGTCGAACACCAGCTACGACCCCGATCGCCTCGGGGCCGACCAGCAGATGCTGCGCCTGTTCTACCTGACCGAGGGCTATGCCGATTTCCGCGTGGTCAGCGCGCTGGCCGAGCTGACCCCCGATCGCGAGGACTTCGTCATCACCTACGTGATCGAGGAAGGCCCGCGCTACAAGTTCGGGGTGGTCGAGGCCGACAGCGCGCTGCGCGACTTCAACGAAGAGACGATGCAGGCCTTCATCAATATCGAATCCGGCGACTGGTTCGATGCCAAGAAGGTCGAGGATACGGTCACCGCGCTCAACGAGGCGGCGGGCCTCGTCGGCTATGCCTTCGCCGACATCAGCCCCGCGATCTCGCGCAACCCCGACGACCTGACGATGGACATCACCTTCCGCACCAACGAGGCGCAGCGGGTCTACATCGACCGGGTCGACATCAACGGCAACACGGTGACGCGTGACAATGTCATCCGCCGCGAGTTCCGGCTGTTCGAGGGCGATGCCTTCAACGCCACGCTGCTGCGCCGTTCGGAAGACCGCATCCGCAGCCTCGGCTATTTCAACGAGGAACTCGAGATCAAGCAGGTGCCGGTCGGTGACGACCGCGTTGCGCTGACCCTCGACGTCGAGGAACGCCCGACCGGCCAGTTGACCTTCTCGGCGGGCTTCTCGAGCCTCGAGCGCTTCCTCCTGTCGGCGCAGATCAGCCAGAACAACTTCATGGGCAAGGGGCAGACGCTGCTCGCCGGGGTCAACTGGTCGCGCTATTCGCGCAGCGTCCAGTTCGGCTTCACCGAGCCCTTCTTCCTCGGGCGCCCGATCCTGCTCGGCGCCGACCTCTATCGCCGCGACTTCAACAGCTTCAACTTCGTCGGCAGCGACCGCCGCTCGACCTACAGCCAGCTGTCGACCGGCGGCGGGCTGCGGCTCGGCTTCCCGGTGACCGAATTCCTGTCGGCGGGGCTGCGATACAACCTCGTGCTCGACGACATCACGCTCGATCGCGGCACCTTCTACACCGACTTCGACAACAGCGGGTCGCTCGACGACGACGAGTGCGATCCGGTCAAGGCGGGGACGTACCTGTGCAACGAGCTGGGCGAGCGGCTGACCTCCTCGCTCGGCTATACGCTGGCGTTCAACAACACCAACGGGCTGCGCGCCACGCGCGGCATCCGCGCCAGCCTGCGGCAGGATTTCGCGGGGCTGGGCGGGGACGTCAAATATCTGCGCACGATCGGCGACGTGACGCGCTATTTCCGCATGCCCGCCGATTTCGTGCTCTCGGTCAACGCGCAGGGCGGCTACGTCTACCCGCTCGAGGACGACGAGATCGCCTTCCGCGATCCGATCCGCATCTCGGACCGCTTCTTCGGCCCCTCGTTCCGCGGCTTCGATATCCGCGGCATCGGCCCGCGCGTGCTGCGGCGCAATTACGACAACGACGGGGTGTTGTCGGAAGATGCGACGCGCACCTCCAACGCGCTCGGCGGCAAGGCCTATTATTTCGGTCGCCTCGAACTCGAGTTCCCGACGTCGGCAGCGCTGCGCAACTTCGGCGTGCGGCCCTCGGCCTTCGTGGACATCGGTTCGGTCTGGGACCTGACCGCGCCCGACGTCGACGACTTCCTCTTCTTCTGTACCCCCGCGACCGCCGACGGACCCGAATTCCGTCGCGTCGAGCCGGGCGATACGCTCCCCGATGGCAGCCCCATCACCTCGTGCGGCGACATCGCGCCGGGCTATTCGCAGACGCCGGGCTACCAGGAGACGTTCGTCGGCAACAGCCCGAACCCGCGCCTCACGGTCGGGATCGGGGCCAACTGGGTCTCGCCCTTCGGTCCGCTGCGCCTCGACCTGGCGCACGCGCTGATCAAGCAGGAAGGCGATGATACCCGCCTCTTTTCATTCAACGTAGGAACCCAATTCTGATGAAGCATCTTCTTGCCGCCGCCGGCCTTGCCGCCGCGACCGTCCTGCCCGCCGCCGCCGCTTCGGCGCAGGCGCTCCCCGACGCCAAGATCGGCGTCGTCGACGTCAACCGCGTCGCCACCACCTGCACTGCCTGCGCCACCGCGCTGCAGGCGCTCGAGCAGCAGGCTCAGGCGGTGCGCGCGCGCGAAGCCCAGCTGCGGCAGCCGCTGCAGGCGACCGGGCAGGCGCTGCAGGCCGAAATCGAGGCGCTCGGCGATGCCCAGCCCTCGGCCGACCTCCAGCAGCGCGCCACGGCCTTTCAGCAGCAGCAGCAGGCCGCCGCGCAGGAACTCCAGCAGCGCCAGGCGGTGGTCGCGCGCAATCGCAACTACATCCTCCAGCAGATCGGTGCGGCGATCGAACCCGCCTATCAGCAGGTCGTCGCGCGGCGCGGCGTGCACATCATCTTGCCGGTCGAATCGACCCTCGCGCACCAGCCCGCGGTCGACCTCACCGGCGACGTGCTCGCCGAGGTCAACCGCACGCTGACGCAGGTCAACGTCAACGCGCCGGCGCCGCAGCAGCCCGCCGCGCAGACCACCCCGCAGCAGACCCGCTAAGTCACATGGGGGATAGCCACAGCAGCGCCGTCATCGGCCCGCTCGACATCCGCCGGGTGATGGCGGCGCTGCCGCATCGCTATCCGCTCCTGCTCGTCGACCGGGTCAAGCGGATCGAGAAGGACAAGTCGATCACCGCGATCAAGGCGGTGAGCATGAACGAGCAGTTCTTTCAGGGGCATTTCCCCGGCCGCCCGATCATGCCCGGCGTCCTCCAGGTCGAGGCGCTCGCGCAGGCCGCGGGCGTGCTCGCGGTCGAGAGCATGGATCTCGCGGGCTCGAACAAGCTCGTCTATTTCATGGCGATCGGCGACACCAAGTTCCGCAAGCCGGTCGAGCCGGGCTGCCTGCTCACGCTCGAGGTCGAGATCGTGCAGATGCGACGCAACATCTGCAAGTTCGAGGGCAAGGCTTCGGTCGACGGCGAGGTGACCTGCCAGACCAGCTTCACCGCGATGATCGCCGACCCGCCCGCGGACGCCTAGTCTAGGACCATCGTCCCGTCGGGCTCGCGCCGCAGGTCGAACAGTTGCGCGATCTCGTCACTATGCTCGAGTTCGAACCGGGGCGCGTCGGCAACGACGCGCCCTTCGCGCATCAGCACGAGGCGGTCGAAGGCGCCGAGGAGCTGGAGGTCGTGGAGCGCGACCACCACGCCGGTACCCGCGGTGGCTTCTTCGCGCAGCATGTCGCGCATGGTCAGCACCCAGAAGGGGTCGAGGTTGGCGAGCGGCTCGTCGAGCAGCAGGTAGCGCGGGCTGGTGGCGAGCGTGCGGGCAAACAGCACGCGCGCGCGCTCGCCGGTCGAGAGCTGGTTGGCGGCGCGGTCGAGCAGGTCGCCCAGCGACAATCGCTCGATCAACGCCTCGAGACGCTCGGCATCGGGGGCGACGGGGCTCAGGGTGAGCAGGTCGCGCACCGGGATCGCCCAGTGGATCAGCCGCGAGGCGGGCAGGAACCCGAACAGGCGGGCACGCCGCGCCGGCGCGGCCGCCGCGATCGCCTCGCCGTCCACGCGCAGCGCCGCATGCGTGCCGACGATCCCCGCGAGCGCGCGCAGGAGGCTGGTCTTGCCGCTGCCGTTGGGCCCGATCAGCGCGACCAGTTCGCCCGGGTCGACCCGCAGGTCGGTAGGGGCGAGCCGGGGCGGGAAGGCGAGGGCACGAGCGTCGAGGGTCATGCGCTCACGCTCCGCATCCGCATCAGCAGGAGGATGAACAGCGGGGTCCCGATCAGCGCGGTCACCACCCCGATCGGGATCGGGCGCCCCGCGGGCGCGGCGCGCACCGCGAGGTCGGCGGCGAGCAGCAGCGCGGCGCCGAGGATCGCGGCGGGCAGGAGCGCGCGCCCGGGGTGGCCGCGGCTGAGCGCGCGCGCGGCGATCGGCGCGATCAGCCCGACGAAGCCGATCGCGCCGCACGCGGCGACGCACGCGCCGATGGCGATCGCCGACAACAGGATGGTGCGGCGGGCAAGCGGGCGGGCCTCGACCCCGTAGGAGGCGGCGACGTCTTCGCCCAGCGCCGCGAGGTCGTAGCTGCGGCGCATCCGCCACAGCAACAGCCCCGCGATCCCGGCAGGAACCAGCGCCGCGGCGGCGTCGGGCCAGCCGCTGTCGACGAGGCTGCCCATCAGCCAGCGCCACTGGTCGTAGAAGGCGAAGGGGGAGGGCGCGAGCGCGAGGAGCAGCGAGGTCGCCGCCCCGGCGGCGAGCGCGATCGACAGCCCCGCGAGCAGGAGCCGCGCGGGGTCGGCGCCGCGCCCGGCGATGGCGAACAGCCCGACGAGCGCCAGCCCCGATCCCGCCGCGCCGCCGATGGCGAGCGCGAGCGGGCTGGTGAGGAGGAAGAAATGCGCGGTGGCGACCGCGCCGAGCGCCCCGCCGGAAGCGGCGCCGGTGATGTCGGGGGAGGCGAGCGGGTTGGCGAACACCGCCTGGAGCGCGGCGCCGGTGATGCCGAGCGCGGCGCCATAGCCGACCGCGAGCAGCGTGCGCGGGGCGCGCAACTCGAGCATGATGGCGCGCGCCACCTCGTCGTCGAGCGCGAACAGGTCGAACGGCAGCAAAAGGTGGAGCAGCGCCATCAGCCACAGCAGCAGGAAGGGAGCAAGGCGGATCATGGGCGCGCACGCTGCCCGAGCCGCTCGACGACGTCGAGCATCAGCGGGCCGCCGCAGATGAAGGGGCGGCCATCGACGCGGTGGCGGGGGGCGTCGATCCGGCGCACCAGCGGGTGCTCGCGCCAGCGCCCGCCGCGGTGCCACTGGCCTTCGCGATAGCGGCTCTCGAGGATGAGTTCGGGGCGCGCCTCGACGACCGCCTCGACCCTGCCGCGCGCGGTGTCGATCGTCATCGGGTCGACCCCCGCGAGCGCGAGCCAGCCCGAGGCGAGCGTACCGGGGTCGGTACCGCCGGGACCGATGAAGAGCGCGCGCTGCGCGGGGCGGCGCGGCGCGCGCGCGAGGCGATCGAAGCGGTCGAGCCAGTGGCGCGCGCGCGTCGGCGTGCCGAACAGCCGGCCGAGCCGCGCGACCGTGCGGCGGACCTCTCGCGGGCTGGCGGCATAGGGGAGGGTGACGATCTCGATGCCGAGGCGCTCGGCGAGTCGGCGCGCGCCATTGCCGACCGGCCGACTGGTGAGCACCAGCTCGGGCTCGAGCCGCGCGACATCGACGATCCGCCCGTCGTTGCCGGGAAGATCGGCAGCGCGCGCCGCGAGGACATTTTCCTGTGCATCGCGGCCGAGGTGGCTGACACTGACGAGCTGCCCCTCGCGCGCGAGCAGCAACGCATATTCGTCGGCGCACAGGTCGAGGCTCGCGACCCGGAGCGCGGCGCTAGCGAGAAAGGGCAAGGCCGACAAAGAGGCTCCTTCCCGCGGTCGCATAGCCGATCACGTCCTGATAGGCGGTATCGAAGAGGTTCGCACCGCGCACGCTGACCTCGATCCCCCGCCCGATCGCGCGGGCGAGGCGGGCATCGGCGAGGACATGGTCCCCCAGCCGCACGCGCGCGGCGGGGAAGCGGTCGAAATCGAGGTCCTCGCGCGCCCCCGTGTAGTTGAGCGCGACCGACCAGCTCCAGCCCTCGGCGGCGCCGTCGAGCCAGATTGCGGCCTGATGTTCGGGGCGACGCGTCTCGCGCAACAGGAGGCCGCCGGGGGCCAGCTCCTCGCCGGCATCGACATAGGCATAGCTCGCGCCGAGCCCGAGCCCCGGCGAGAGGCGGGCGCGCCCTTCGACCTCGGCCCCGCGGCGGCGGCTGTCGCCCTCGCGGTTGGCGGCGCCGGTGGTGAAGGTCGCGGGGTCGAAGACGCTGACGATCTCGTCCTCGAGCCGCTGCTCGAACAGCGTCAACGCCGCGCTGAAGCGGCCGTCGTCATAGGCGATGCCGACATCGCCGCCGCGACTGCGCTCGGGCGCGAGATCGGGGTTGCCGCGAAAATTCTCGGGGAAGAAGCCGAACAGCTCGTAGAAATTGGGCTGGGCGATGCCTTCGCCGTAGTTGGCGCGCAGCGACCAGCGGTCATCGAGGCGCACGAGCGCGCCCGCCGACAGGCTGCTGGTGTCGGCGAACTGGCCGAACAGGTCGCGGCGCAGCGCGAGGTCGAGCGCGAAGACTTCATGGTCGCCGCGCCACTCGGCGATGAGGCTCGAACGATCGCGTTCGGCCGACTGGCGGGTGGCGCCGCCAAAGTCGCGGTCATCGGCGCGGAACCGCTCGGTCTCATGCTCGATCGCGACGGTGAACTGATGGACCAGCGGGCCGCCGCCCCACCGGCGGGTCGCCTGCGCGTCCAGCGACAGGCGCTCGGCGGCGGTGCGGTTGCGTTCCGCCGCGTCCAGCGCGTTGCGGTTCGACGAGGCGAGGAGGCTGCCGCCCGCCCGCAGGCGCCAGTCGCCGGGGGCGTGGACGAGGCCGAGGCGGACCGCGCCGAGGCGATGACGGGTCTCGTCCGCCGTGTCGGCGCGGGTGAAGGTGGCGGGGTCGAGCCCGTCGAATTCGCTCTTGCCGAGGATGCCGAACGCGGCGGTCTCGACATGGGTGGCGGGGGCGAGCGCGAGCCGCGCGGCAAGGCGCCCGTTGAGCAGCGAATAGCCGTCCTTGTCGCCATCGCCCCCGAGCGCGTCGAAGCCCTCGGCGCGCTGCGCGCCCGCGCTGAGGCGGAGCGAGGCCCGCTCGTCCCCGCTGGCGAGGTCGGCGGCCAGCCGGCCGAAGCCGTAGCGCCCGGTCTCGGTGAAGAGGCGCCATTCGGGCGCGCGGGTCGACGGGCGCGCGCTGCGCAGCGCGACCACGCCGCCGAGCGCCTCGGGGCCCCACAGGGCGGACTGCGGCCCGCGCAGCACCTCGATGCTGTCGGCAAGCCCGGTGGACAGCAGTTCGAAGCGGGCCTCGTTGGCGGCGGCGGGGTCGTTGGCCTTGATACCGTCGATGAAGAGCAGGCTGTGGTTGGCCTCGGCGCCGCGCAGCCGCAACTGGGCCTGGCTGCCCGCGGGGCCGGCCTCGGCGAGCGCGGCGGCGGGGACCCGGCGCAGCAGCGGCAGCAGGCGCGCGGGGGCGGCGCGCTCGATCCGCTCGGCGGCGATCACGGTCGCCGCGTCGCTGGCGCGGGTGCGCAGCCGCGGGGTGCGCGCGGCGGTGACGAGGATGTGCTCGTCGGGCGCGCGATCGTCGATCGGCGCGACCTCTTCATAGGCCTGATCGTCTTCGGGCGGGGGCGGGGGGAGGTCCTGGAACAGCATGCATGTCTCCTTCTCGTCGGTTCGCCACGACGGAAAGGACGGACATGCAGATACGCCACGACCTTGCTCGCGCCCTCCCGCTGACCCCGGCAGGGGGGACGGACGATGGATCGGTTGAGGCCGGTATCTGGCTTGGCGACCGAGGTGGCGGTCGCTCACAGTTGCGGGCACAGCGCCGGATGTTCGCCGGCTTCCCTCTTCGCCGCGGCCATTACGGTCGCGGAGCCTCGGTGATCCGTTTTCGGGGCTAGGCTGGTTTTTCTTGCGCCGCAAGCCGCTTTTGGCTAGGCAGCCGCGACCCTTTCCCAAGGCCGGTCGGAAACCGGCCCAACAATCGGAAAAGACAATGAAAAACGATACCCATCCCGACTATCACATGATCACCGTCGAAATGACCGACGGGACCAAGTTCCAGACCCGTTCGACCTGGGGCAAGGAAGGCGACACGCTCGCCCTCGACATCGACCCCAAGACGCACCCGGCGTGGACCGGCGGCAGCCGCAAGGCGGCGCAGGGCGGGCAGGTCGAACGCTTCAACAAGCGCTTCGGCGGCCTGTCGCTCTCGAAGAAGAAGTAAGGCGCGGCGCCCGTGGACGCGGGCGCGCCCCCATCGACCTTGCGCTCGGCTCCCACGCTGGAGACCGAGCGCTTGGTGCTGCGGCACTGGCAGGCGGCCGACTGGGACGCTTATTATCCGATCATCGCCGATGACGAGACCATGCGCTACGTCGGCGGCAGCGGGATCGGGCGCGAGGACGGCTGGCGCCGCTGGCTCGCCTCGATCGGCAGCTGGCAGATCTCGGGCTTCGGCGGCTGGGCGGTGACCCGCAAGGGCGACGGCGCGGTCATCGGCATGTGCGGCATCTTCCATGGCTGGCGCGCGATCGACGGCGGGTTCGAGCCCGATCCCGAACTGGGGTACATCTTCGGCAAGGACGGGCGCGGCAAGGGGCTGGCGCACGAGGCGTGCCGCGCCGCGCTCGACTGGCTCGATGCCGAGCATGGCGTGCCGATCTGGGCGATCATCGAGGCGGGCAACGCGCCGTCCAAGAGGCTCGCCACCAAGCTCGGGTTCGAGAACCTCGGGCCGAGGATGTACGGCGAGGAGCCGATCGACGTGTGGCGCCGACCCGCGCCGCGCGGCTGAGCCTACCAGCCGCCGCCGCCGCCACCGCCGATCCCGCCGCCCGAAAAGCCGCCGCCGCCCGACCCGCTCGAGGTGCCGGGGGGCGAAGAGGCCGAGGCGATGGTCGAGGTCATCGAGGCGCCGATCGCGGTGGCGAAACCGGTCGGGTTGGACCAGGCGCTGCGGCCGCCCGAATACCAGGCAAAGGCGTGGTTGTCGCGCTCGGCGGGGGCCTGCGCGGCGGCGGCGAGCACGCCTTCGAAGCGCGCCGCCCAGCGGTTCTCCACCCCCAGCGCGATGGCGTGGGGGAGGTAGCGTTCGAACAATCGGAGCTGTTCGCGCGGCGGCTGCAGGCGGTCGAAGCGCTGCTGTTCGGTGGTCGCGAGATATTGCTTGAACCCGGCGATCCGGTCGAGCAGCGCGCGTCCCTTGAGCGTCGGCGCGTCCATCCAGAAGAAGCCCGAGAGCGCGAGGAGCCCGCCGCCGACCAGCGGCAGGAGGAGCGGGACGATGTTGCCGCTGGCGAAGGCCTCGGGGATGAAGGCGATGCCGAGGAGGAAACCCGCGAGCCCGGCAATGAGCGCGATGGTGATGACCGGCCAGCGCAGGGGCTCGCCCTGTTCGGGACGCCCGAAGAAGAAGAGCGCGCCGACGCTCACGCCGGCGACCGAGAGGAGGAGCTGGGTGGGTGAGGCCAGGTCCTCGGCCCACACGACCCCCGCCGCCGCGATCCACACCCCGGCGAGCAGGAAGAGCAGCCCGGCGAAGGCCCAGCCGAGGTTGCGATGGAAGGCCTGCCCCTCGTAGCGGTCCTTGTAGGGTTGCTCGAGCGCCTTGCGCGCGGCGCGGAATCTCGCGTGGTTCTCGTTCTTCATCTCGACCGAGCCGCCGGGCAGGGCGAGGGCGCCCAGCATCGCCTGCTCGCCCGCGTCGAGCGGTCGGAGCTGCCGGGTGTCGGGCAGGCGCACGATCTCCATGGTCGTGCCGGTGAAGAAGCCGCCGCCGTCCTCGCGCAGCTCGACATGCCCCTTGATCGCGCTGTCGACGAGCGCGGCGGTGAGCCCGCGATGATCCATCTGCTGCCGGGTGAGGTAGCGCATCGCGGCGGGGGAGAGGTCGTCGGGCGGGGCGAAGAGGGGGACGACGGTGCCGCTGCGCGGATCGCGCCCGACCGTGCGCCACGCGTGATAATAATAAGCGGCGATGACGAGGAAGCCGATCAGGCCCGCGATCGGCGGGGCGAGGTCGGCGATCTTGCGTTCGAGCTTCTCGGCCTCGCTCAGCGGCGTGATCACCCCCTTGGGGAAGCCGACGGCGACGGTGAGCCCCTCGCGCGGGGCGAGGCGGCGCGCGGCCTCGACGCGGATCTCGCGCGCGTCCTGGCGCGCGATGCGCGCGGGAACGCCGCGCTCGCCCTGCGGCCCCGAATAGGAAGCGACCTGCGTGAAGCCCCCCGCCTCGGGGAGGCGGATGGTCGCGCTGGCGCGTTCGATCGGGAAGTCCCAGCCGTTGCCGGTGACGTTCCAGTAGAGCTCGTCGAAGGTGTCGAAGCGGGCCACTCCGCGCGCGAGGCGGTAGCGCAGGCGGTAGGTGTGCTCGCCGCGCGCGAGCAGCGAGGCGGCGCTGCCGAGACGGATGTTGACGCCATTGGCCTGCCGCTCGACGCGGCTTTCCTCGGTGTGCCCGTTGCGGGTGGCCTCGAGGAATTCGAAGCCGAGGTTGAAGGTCTCCCCGGCATCGCCGCGATAACGGGTGGGGATGGTGCGATAGATGCCGCGCTTGATCTCGCGCCGCTCGGCGCGCACGCGGATCGTTTCGGTGATGACCACCGAGCCGTCCTTCTGCACCGCCGCATGGGCGTGGAAATGGCGGATGACCTCGCGCGCCGCGGACGGGCTCGCGGTGACAAGCAGCGCGAAAAACGCCGCGAGCAACCCCCAAAAGCGCATGACGCTAGCTCGCGAAATCGACCTGCGGGGCCGTCTGGATCGCCGGGTCCTTGTCCTCGTAATAGGGCTCGGTGGTGAAGCCGAAGGGGCCCGCGACCAGATTGTCGGGCACCGACTGGACGCGGGTGTTGAGGTCGCGCGCGGTGGCGTTGTAGTAGCGCCGCGCCGCCTCGAGCTCGTTCTCGGTCGCGGTCAGCTCGTCCTGCAGCTTCTGGAAATTCACGTCGGCCTTGAGGTCGGGATATTGCTCGACCACCGCCATCAGCTTGCCGAGCAGCCCGGTCATGATGCCGTCGGCCGCCGCGGTCGCCTCGACCCCCCGGGCCGCGACCGCATTGCCGCGCTGGGCGATGACCGCTTCGAGCGTGTCGCGCTCATGGGTGGCATAGCCCTTCACCGTCTCGACAAGGTTGGGGATGAGGTCGGCGCGGCGGCGCAGCTGGACGTTGATCCCCGAGAAAGCCTCGCGCACCAGCGCGCGCAGCCGGACGAGCCGGTTGTAGATGCCGATGCCGATGAACAGCAGCAGCGCGAAAACGACAATGGCGATGACGGCAGTAGTCATGAATATCCTCCCCCCGGACGGTCCGGAGGGAGGATAGCTAGCGACCAAAGCTTTAGAAAGCCGAAATCCCGGTGATCGCGCGACCGAGGATCAGCGCGTGGACGTCGTGCGTGCCCTCGTAGGTGTTGACCGTCTCGAGGTTGAGCATGTGCCGCATCACCGGATATTCGGAGGAAATGCCGTTGCCGCCGTGCATGTCGCGCGCGGTGCGGGCGATGTCGAGCGCCTTGCCGCAATTGTTGCGCTTGACGATCGAAATCATCTCGGGGGTGAGCTTGCCCTCTTCGAGTAGGCGCCCGACGCGCAAGGACGCCTGGAGCCCGAGACCGATCTCGGTGACCATGTTGGCCAGCTTGAGCTGCGAGATCTGGTTGGCCGCGAGCGGGCGCCCGAACTGCTTGCGTTCGAGCTGGTAGTTGCGCGCGCTGGCATAGCAGGCCTCGGCCGCGCCCATCGCGCCCCAGCTGATGCCGTAGCGGGCCACGTTGAGGCAGCCGAAGGGCCCCTTGAGCCCCTCGACATGGGGGAGGAGGTTGTCCTCGGGCACCTCGACATCGTCCATCACGATCTCGCCGGTGATCGAGGCGCGAAGCGAGAGCTTTTCCTTCACCTGCGGGGCGGTGAGGCCCTTCATGCCCTTCTCGAGGATGAAGCCGCGGATCCTGCCGCCATGCGCCTCCGACTTGGCCCAGACGACGAAGACGTCGGCGATGGGCGAATTGGTGATCCACATCTTGGCGCCGTTGAGGCGGTAGCCGCCGTCGATCTTCCTAGCGGTGGTGCGCATGCCGCCGGGGTCCGAGCCCGCATCGGGTTCGGTCAGCCCGAAGCAGCCGACCAGTTCGCCCTTGGCGAGCCCGGGCAGATATTTCTTCTTCTGCTCTTCCGACCCGTAGGCGTTGATCGGGTGCATCACGAGCGAGCTCTGCACCGAACAGGCGCTGCGATAGCCGCTGTCGACGCGCTCGATCTCGCGGGCGATGAGGCCGTAGCTGACATAGCCGAGCCCGGCGCCGCCATATTCCTCGGCGACGGTGGCGCCGAGCAGCCCGAGTTCGCCCATCTTGGGCATGATCTCGGGGTCGAACACTTCCTCGTTGAAGGCCTTCTGCACATGCGGGAGCAATTGCTCCTGCGCGAACGCCCGGGCGCTGTCGCGCACCATCCGCTCTTCGTCGGAGAGCTGGTCGTCGAGGTTAAACGGGTCTTCCCAGTCGAAGGGAACAAGCGTCTTGGGGCTGGATTTCTGAAGCATGGGTGGCCCTTTACCCCGGCAGGGGGGCCGGTTCCAGTCAAAAGCGGCGGGAACAGCCTTCGCGCGTGCTGCGTAGAGACAGGCGAACGATCACAGCGGGGGAGCCGATCATCGCGAGCGCATCGACCGCCGGGCAGCGCCTGCCGGACAACGCCAGCCTGTTTCTCGACTTCGACGGCACGCTCACGGCGTTCACCGACGATCCGCGGGCGACCCGGCTCGAGAAGGACCGGCGCGCGCGATTGCGCGCGGTGCACGACCGGCTCGAGGGGCGGCTGGCGATCGTGAGCGGGCGCGCGCTCGACGGGCTGGCCGAGCGGATCGGCGACGAGCGCATCACGCTGGTCGGGTCGCACGGGATGGAGGCGCGCATCGACGGGCAACGCGAAAGCTGGGCATCGCGACCCGACACGCTCGACGAAGCGCTCGCGCGGCTGGCGGCCTTTGCCGAGGCGCAGGACCTCCTGTTCGAGCGCAAGCCCTTCGGCGGGGCGCTGCACTGGCGCACCCGGCGCGAGCACGGCGATCGCGCCGCGCTCGAGGTGCGCGCGCTCGCGCAGCGCTATGCGCTCGATGTCCAGCTGGGCGACATGGTCGCCGAGTTGCGCGCCCCGGGCGGCGACAAGGGCGATGCGCTGGTCCGCCTGATGCGCCGCGCGCCCTTTTCGGCGGGCACCCCGGTGATGGTCGGGGACGACCTGACCGACGAACATGGCTTTGCCGCCGCGCAGGCGCTCGGCGGGCAGGGCATCCTCGTCGGCGCGCGCGCCGCGACCCGCGCGCGGCATCGCCTCGCCGACGTCGATGCGGTATGGGAGTGGCTCGGATGAGGCAGCATAATCTCAACCTCTGGCCGATCGGCAATTGCCAAGTCAGCGCGCTGGTCGACGATGCCGCGGGGATGGTCTGGGGGTGCCAGCCGCAGGTCGACGGCGACCCGCTGTTCTGTTCCCTGCTCGAGCCCAAGGGGGAGGGGCGCCCCGGCATGCCGCGGGGCGAGTGGCGGTTCGTGCTCGAAAAGCAGGTCTCGGCCGAACCTCGCTACGACGGCAACAGCCCGATCCTCGTCACCCGGCTGACCGACGCCGACGGGGGCGCGGTCGACGTCTACGACTTCTGCCCGCGCTTCATGCAGTCGGGACGCCCCTACCGCCCGGTCGCCTTCGCGCGCATCGTCCGGCCCGTCACGGGCGGGCCGCGGCTGTCGGTGCGGCTCAACCCCGCGACCCATTGGGGTGCCGAGGATGCCGACCGCACGCGGGGGTCGAACCATGTGCGCTATCTCACCGCGCCCGCCCCGCTGCGGGTGTCGACCGACGCGCCGGTCGGGCGCGTGCTCGACGGGCGCCCCTTCCGGGTCGAGCGCGACCTCGCCTTCTTCCTTGGCGCC
This sequence comes from Sphingomicrobium astaxanthinifaciens, assembly GCF_022865105.1. Taxonomy (GTDB): domain Bacteria; phylum Pseudomonadota; class Alphaproteobacteria; order Sphingomonadales; family Sphingomonadaceae; genus Sphingomicrobium; species Sphingomicrobium astaxanthinifaciens. Next base: position 7,029 of record NZ_JAKNYM010000001.1, on the reverse strand, counting down.
GACGAGAGCTTCTCGGGCGCGATCGGGCCCACCGTGGCGCGGATGATGGACAAGACCAAGCGGCACTGGATGCGCTGGGTGCGCGGGCTCGCCATCCCGCTCGACTGGCAGGATATCGTCATTCGCTGCGCCATCGCGCTCAAGCTGTGCCAGCACGAGGAAACGGGGGCGATCGTCGCCGCGCTGACCACCTCGATCCCCGAGGCCCCGGGCTCGCAGCGCAACTGGGACTATCGCTACTGCTGGATCCGTGATGCCTATTATACGGTGCAGGCGCTCAACCGGCTCGGCGCGCTCGACGTGCTCGAGGGCTATCTCTACTATTTGCGCGACCTCGTCGACGGGGCCGAGGGGGAGGAGATCCAGCCGCTCTACGGGGTGGCGGGCAATTCGCGCCTCGACGAGGGCATCGCCGAGGCGCTCGCGGGGTATCGCGGCATGGGGCCGGTGCGCATCGGCAATGCCGCCTTCACGCAGGCCCAGCACGACGCCTATGGCCAGATCGTGCTGTCCAACGCGCAGGCCTTCTTCGACCAGCGCCTGTTCCGCAGCGGCGACGAGAACGACTTCCACCAGCTCGAGGCGATCGGCGAGATGGCGGTCGAGAAGTTCGATCGCCCCGATGCCGGGCTGTGGGAGTTTCGCACCCGCGCCTCGGTGCACACCTATTCGAGCGTGATGTGCTGGGCGGCGTGCGACCGGCTCGCCAATATCGCCGAGCGGCTCGGCCTTTCCGACCGCCAGCGTTACTGGACCGACCATGCGCGGCAGATTCGCGCGGTCATCGAGGAGCGCGCGTGGAACGAGGACAAGGGGCGGTTTTCCGCCATCTTCGACGGCGACGAGCTCGATGCGAGCCTGCTCCAGCTGGTCGACATGCGCTTCCTGCCCGCCGACGACCCGCGCTTTCGCGCGACCCTCGAGGCGGTCGAGGAGGGGCTGCGGCACGGCGACCAGATGCTGCGCTATGCCAGCGAGGACGATTTCGGGCTGCCCGAGACCGCCTTCAACTTCTGCACCTTCTGGCTGATCGAGGCGCTCCACCGGGTCGGGCGCGACGCCGAGGCGCGCGACCTGTTCGAGGCCACCCTCGAGCGGCTCACCCCGGCCTGCCTCCTGTCCGAAGACACCGACGTCAAGACGGGCGAGCTGTGGGGCAATTATCCGCAGACCTATTCGCTGGTCGGGCTGATCAACTGTGCGGGGCTGCTCTCGCGCCCGTGGAGTAGCGTGCGTTGAGCCGGCTGATCGTCGTCTCGAACCGCGTCAACGTGCCCCGCGGGCGCGAGAATGACGGCGCGCAGGGCGGGCTCGCGGTCGCGCTTGCCTCGGCGCTCAAGCGTTCGGGAGGGATCTGGTTCGGCTGGTCGGGCAAGTCGGCGCCGTCCTTTTCGGGGGCGGTCGACTATCGGCGCCACGGCGGGGTCGCCACCGCCACCGTCGACCTCGATGAAAGGGACGTCGAGGAATATTACAACGGCTATGCCAACCGCACCTTGTGGCCGGTGCTGCACTATCGCATCGACCTTGCCGATTTCGACCGCGAATTCGGCAAGCGCTACGAGGCGGTCAACCGGAAGATGGCGCAAACGCTGGCGCCGATGATCGACCCCGGCGATCTCGTCTGGATCCACGATTACCATTTCCTGCCGATGGCCGCCGACCTGCGCGCCGAGGGGGTGGCCAACCGGATCGGCTTCTTCCTCCATACCCCGTGGCCGCCGCATCGGCTGATGGTCGCGCTGCCCTTTCACGACCGGCTGGTGCGGACCATGCTCGCCTATGACCTGATCGGTTTCCAGGCCGACGAATGGCGCGAGAGCTTCCTGCATTATTGCGAGCGCGAGCTGGGCGGAAAGGTCGACGGCGAATGGCTCACCGTGGGCGACAGGACGCTGCGCTGCGCGACCTTCCCGATCGGCATCGATGCCACCGGCTTCGCCGAGCTGGCGACCGGCCCCGAGGCGCGGGCGAGCTTCACGCGCACCCGCGACAATGTCACCGGGCGGATCATCGTCGGGGTCGACCGGCTCGACTATTCGAAGGGGCTGATCGAGCGCTTCAACGGCTATCGCAAGCTGCTCGAGCGCGAGGAATGGCACAGCAAGGTCTCGCTGCTCCAGATCGCGCCCCCCTCGCGCGGGGAGGTGCCCGCCTATGCCGAGATCCGCGACCAGCTCGACAAGCTCTCGGGGCGGATCAACGGCGAACATGCGCGGGTCGACTGGGTCCCGATCCGCTACGTCAACAAGGGCTATGACCGCACCGAGCTGGCGGGCATCTTTCGCGCCGCGCATGTCGGGCTGGTGACCAGCCTGCGCGACGGGATGAACCTCGTCGCCAAGGAATATGTCGCCGCGCAGGACCCCGACGATCCGGGCGTGCTCCTGCTCTCGCGCTTCACCGGCGCGGCCGCGCAGATGGAGGAGGGCGCGCTGATCATCAACCCGCACAGCCAGATCGACATCGCGCAGAAACTCGACCAGGCGCTGCGGATGGGCTGGGAGGAGCGCAAGGAGCGCTGGCAGGCGCTCTTTTCCGCGCTCAACGCCTATGACGTGCACCATTGGGCGACCGAGTTTCTCGACCGGCTGCGGGGCGAGGCGGACTGAGCGGGCTCAATGCTCGCGGAACGACTTCCAGAACGCGCCCTGCAGCGGCTCGAAGAAATATTCGAGCGCGGTGCGCTTACGCAGCGGCACGAGCACCTCGACGGGCATGCCGGGGCGAAGCTCGAAATCGGCCCCGCGCCGTTCGCGGATGAGCGCGATCTGGTCGGCGGGGACGGTGACCTCGGCGCGGAAGAAGGCGGCGCCGCTGCGCTCGTCCTCGAGCCGGTCGGCCGATAGCTTGGTGACCTCGCCGCGCAGCGCGGGGAGGGTGCGGTCCTGGAGCGCGGAGAAACGCACCTGCGTGTCCTGGCCGACCGACAGGTCGTCGGCATCGGCGGGATCGACCTGCGCCTCGATCACCAGCGGCGCGGCGCGCGGGACCACGTCCATCAGTTTCTGCCCCGGCTGGATGACCTCGCTGGGGCCGGCGAGCGCGAGCCCGACCACGGTGCCGCTGACGGGGGCGCGGATCTCGGTGCGGGCGAGCCGTTCGCGCGCGGCGCGCGCCTTGGGCTGGACATCGCGAAGCGCGGCCTCGACGTCGCGCAATTCCTCGGCGACGCGGTCGTAATGCGCGCTCAGCGCCTGCGCCGCCTGCATCTGCCCCTGCGCCACCGCCGCGCTCGAGCGCGCCGCGCTGGCGGCATAGGCACCGCCTTGGCCGACGAGGTCGGCGCGGGCGCGTTCGAGCGCGCGCAGCCGGTTCTTCGAGACGAACCCCTTCTCGGCGACGGGCGCGAGCGCGGCCAGTTCCTCGTCGAGCAGGCGCTGCTGTTCGCTCGCCGCCTGCATCTGCCGCCGCGCGCCCTCGGCCTCCTGCACCGCCTGCGCCGCCTGCTGGCCAAGCACCGCCTGCGTGCTCGCCAGCATCGAGGCGCGCGTGCGCAGCTGCGCGCGCTGGAGCTGGAGCGCGGCAGCGGCGATCGGCCGGTCCTCGGGCGCGAGCCGGGCGAATTCGGCGGGCGCGACGAGGTCGCTCGCGCCCGCCTGTTCGGCGACCAGCCGCGCGCGCTGGGCGAGCAGCCCGATTTCCTGCGCGGTAAGCGAGCGCTCGGTCGCGGCGACTTCGGCGGCGTTGAGGCGGACGAGGATGTCGCCCTTGCGCACGTCCTGGCCCTCGGTGACGTAGAGCGCGCTGACCACCCCGCCGTCGCGATGCTGGACCGGCTTGCGCTGGCCCGAGACGACGAGTTCGCCGGTGGCATAGGCGGCGGCATCGAGCCGCGCGAAGGCGGCCCAGCCGAGGAACAGCCCGAAGAAGAGGAGCAGCGCGATGAGGCCGACGCGGATGTCGCCGCGCGGATTGTCGTCGGTCTCGGGGCGCGGGGCGACCGCGCCGCCGGGGATCGGCAGCTTGCCCTTGTCGGCGGGGACGACGGGGTGGCTCATCCGACTTCCTCCGCCCGGACGGGGTGCCGCTGGACCCGCGCGCGGGGCTTGCCGATGCGCGCGAGCACCTCTTCCTGCGGCCCGTCGAGCTCGACCCGGCCCGCGCGCAGGAGGATGATCCGGTCGACCACCGGCAGCACGCTCAGGCGATGCACCGCGATGAGCAGCGTGGTGCCCGCCGACTTGGCCGCGTCGAGCGCCTCGATCAGTTGCAGGTCGCCCTCGGCATCGAGATGCGCGTTGGGCTCGTCGAGCAGGAGATAGCGCGGGTCGTCGTAGAGCGCGCGCGCCAGCGCGATCCGCTGGGCCTGCCCCATCGACAGCCCGCTGCCCCCCAGCCCGAGCGCATGGTCATAGCCACCGGGGAGCGCGAGGATCAGCTCGTGCGCGCCCGCCTTCTGCGCCGCGGCGACGACCTTGGCATCGATCTCGGCCGCGCCCTGCCGGCTTGAGAAGCGGGCGATATTGTCGCGCACGCTGCCCGCGAACAGCGTGGGATGCTGGGGCATGAAGCCGATGAAGCGCGCCAGCTGCTCGCTGTCCCAATCGGCGCGTTCGGCCCCGTCGAAGCGGACCGTGCCCTCGTCGGGTTCGAGCGCGCCCGCAACCACCGAGAGCAGGGTCGTCTTGCCCGCACCGCTCGGCCCGATCAGCGCGACCGCCTCGCCCGCGCCGAGCTTGAACCCGACCTTGTCGAGGATGGGGCGCTCCTCGGCCCCGCCGCTGGCGTAAACGGTGATCTTCTCGAGCGCGAGCCGCCCGACCGGGTCGGGCAGCGCGGTGTGGACCAGCGGCGCGCCGGCCGCCACGAGGCTGCGATCGATCAGGTGATAGGCATCGCGCGCGGCCACCAGCTGCTTCCAGCTGCCGACCAGCCGGTCGATCGGCATGAGCGCCCGTCCGACGAGAAACATCGAGGCGAAGATCGCCCCCGGGGTGACCTGGTCGTTGATCGCGAGCCAGGCGCCAAGCCCGAGCGCGAGCGACTGGAGGAGGAGGCGGAGGAACTTGGCGAAGGCGGTCGTGCCGCTGCCCTCCATGCTCGCGCGCGATTGCTCGCCGAGCATCGCGACGCGTTCCTCGAGGTGGCGATCGACCATCGCCTCGCGCATGCCGAGCGCGCGCACGGTGCCGCGCTGGAGCAGCGACTGGTCCTGGCTGGCATAGGTCGCGGCCGCGGCGGCATTGGCGCGCTCGAGCGGGGCGCGGGTGCGCCGGTCGTTGCGCCAGGCCAGTAGCACCAGCACCAGCGCGCCGAATGTCGCGAGCGCGCCCACGGCGGGATGGATGAGGAAGCATACGAGGATGTAGAGCGGGGTCCAGGGCGCGTCGAACAGCGCCAGCATCGCCGGGCCGCTCAGCGCCTGCCGCAGCGTGTCGAACTCGCGCAGCAACCGCCGCGACCCGCCGTCGCGGTCCGAGCGCGTCTCGATCGCGCTGCGCAAAAGCGGCGCGGCGAGGTCGCGGTCGAGCCGGGCGCTGGCGCGCACGAGGATCCGCCCGCGGGCGTAATCGAGCACCGCCATCGTGCCGAGCGCCAGCACGAGGACGATCGTGAGGAAGGCCAGCGTCAGCGCGCCGCGGGTCGGCACCACGCGGTCATAGACCTGGAGGAGGTAGAGCATGGGGACGAGGAAGAGCAGGTTGAAGGCGGCACTGAACAGCGCTGCATATTGCCAGTAGCGACGCCCGGCCCGGAGGGTTTCCCTCAGCCCCGCTCCCGCCGGTGCCGCGAGCGGCGCGCCGGCAAGGCGCTCAAGACGCATGACCCTGTTCCGCGCCCGGTTCGTCGGGGGCCGGGTGCTCGACGATCGCCCCGCGGTCGTCGAACTTGACGAGCCCGGCAGCGATCGCGCGGGCGATCAGGCTGGCACGATTGTGCGCGCACAGCTTGAGCTTGGCGTTCTCGAGATGGGTATCGACCGTCGAGGGCGAGATGGCGAGGATCTTGGCCACTTCCTTCGACGACTTGCCGAGGGCGACCAGTTCGAGGATCCGGCTCTCACGATCGGTGAGGTGCCAGTTGGGCTCATATTGCGGATCGGCGAAGGCATTCACGGTCGGCCCCCTTTTCCTGTTGCCATGACCTGTTGCTGGCATTTCGTCCACCGCTCGCCGGATGCCTACCGCGCACCTGGCCAAAGACGCCACCGAGCCTGTTTGGAGTAAACAAAATATTAACAAAAATCAATCTCGCGAGCGCCCCGAGCGGGCCACCGAGATCTCCTAAGCACTCGGCCCTAGACAATATCACCTAGGGCCGATCACCTAGCCCGTTCGGGGGAGGGCGGGGCGGCTCGCCCAAGGTCGCCATGGACCGGGCACGACGTGCCGGGGCGGCACCCTAGGAGGGTCACTCGGTGTAGCCGCCCCGGCTCTCGCCTGAACGGGGGCATGTTCAGACGAGAATGAGATCCTGGTCGACCCAGTCCTCGCCGAGAATGTGCATCTCGGGCGCGAGCGGCTGCTCGCTCGCCAGCATCGAGCTCGAACTGCTCGCGACGAGCGGGGCGGCGATGCCCGCGACCACGCCGTCGTCGAAGATGCCCGTACCGTCGATCCCGACCGACCAGCTCGCGATCGCGCTGTCGAGGTCGCCATCGGTCGCCTTGGCGGCAAAGTCGAGGACGAGGTCGGGGATCAAAGGCGGCTCCAGCGTGCCGAATGCGCCTATGTCGAATTTGCCAGTGCGCCCAAGGACCAGGACTTGATCGAAGACTTTGCCGTCGACCGCCTCGAATTCAATCCGGTCGCCCTGCTGGACCCCGGTGACCCTATAGCCCTCGGCATCTTTGATCAGCGCGACATTGATTTCGGTCGTGCCGCGGATAATCGTGATCTTGGCTATATCTATCTTATCGCCCACTCCGAGGCCGTTGGCGAAGTCACGGCTTTGATTGTCTGTCGTGACGGCGCCATCAGATCCGTCGATCAGGCTGATCCACATTGACGCGGGCTTGTTGCCCTGGACCTGGACGATGTCGATGAAGGCGGCATCGACCTCCTTGCGGCTGCCGAACTCGATATT